>JANJXC010000019.1 GCA_024709225.1 Gammaproteobacteria bacterium
CAGGTGCTGGTGGTGGATTCGGTGCAGACGGTCTATACGGAGCTGCTGCAATCGGCGCCCGGTTCGGTGGCCCAGGTGCGCGAGAGCGCGGCGCAGCTGGTGCGCTATGCCAAGCAGAGCGGTACCGCGCTGTTCCTGGTCGGCCACGTCACCAAGGACGGCCAGCTCGCTGGGCCGCGCGTGCTGGAACACATGGTGGATACCGTGCTGTATTTCGAGGGCGATTCCGGCAGCCGTTACCGTGTGGTGCGCGCCTTCAAGAACCGCTACGGCGCGGTGAACGAGCTGGGCGTGTTCGCCATGACCGACAAGGGGCTGAAGGAGGTCACCAACCCCTCGGCCATCTTCCTGTCGCGCCACGACGAGGAGGTGCCGGGCAGCGTCATCATGGTCACCATCGAGGGCAGCCGCCCGCTGCTGGTGGAGGTGCAGGCCCTGGTGGACGAGAGTCACCTGTCCAATCCGCGCCGCGTCACCGTCGGCCTGGAGCACAACCGCCTCGCCATGCTGCTCGCCGTGCTGCACCGCCACGGCGGCATTGTCACCCACGACCAGGATGTATTCGTCAATGTGGTGGGCGGCATGCGCGTCACCGAGACCGGCGCCGACCTCGCCACCCTGCTCGCCGTGCTGTCCAGCCTGCGCAGCCGCCCGCTGCCGCAGGGGCTGGTGGTGTTCGGCGAGGTGGGGCTGGCGGGGGAGATCCGTCCCGTGCCCAACGGCCAGGATCGCCTGCGCGAGGCGGCCAAGCACGGCTTCACCCGCGCCCTGGTGCCGCTGGCCAACAAGCCCAAGCAGGCGATGGAGGGACTGGAGATCATCGGCGTGCGCCGCCTCGACGAGGCCTTGCAGCAGTTCTGATCTGAACAACCTGGCGCAGAGACGCGGAGGCGCAGAGGTGTTTATTTGCTGGAGTTTCGTGCGGGTGGAGGCGCGGTGCTTTATCACCTTACCGCGTTGCATGCTGCCATAGCGAACGCATTGCCAGGAGTCTTCTCCGCGCCTCTGCGCCTCTGCGGCAAATTGGTGTTAGGGGTTACCCGCCCTGGGACAGTTCGGTGAGTTCGCGTTCGAGCAGGGCTTCATCGCCCAGGTTGAGTTCGATCAGCCGCCTGAGGTGGCTGATGCTGTCCAGTTCGATGTGATCGCAGCGGAAGCCGAGGTGGCCGTTCTCGCAATGCACCACGGTGCCGTCCATGCAGATCACCACGTCGCTGTCCAGGCGCAGCTCCAGCTGGCAGTTGCTGGCGGAATCCGCCTCCCAGTCGGTGGGGCAAACAATCAGTGCGCCCTTGAGGGAGATGTCGAGCAGGCGGCTGTCCCAGCGTTCGCCGCCGCAGAACAGGGCGGCGTGGCCGTCCATGGGGATGCGCTGGAAGTGGCGTTTCTCGTTCATCAGTGCAGGGTGAACTGCATGCGGACGTTGCCGATCTGGATGATGTCGCCGTCGTGCAGGGGCCACGCCTTGTCGCCGATGGCCGTGTCGCCGACCCGAGTCGGCGTGTCGCCCTCCAGGTGGCTGAGGAAGAAGCCGCCATTGCGGTGAACGATTACCGCCAGCTGCACGCCGGGCTTGCCCAGATTCATCAGGTTGCGCTTGAGACTGATGGTCTTGCCCATGTTCTGGCCATTGAGGATCTGCAGGAAGGCATGGCGCGGGGCATGAATGGGCTCCGGTTCCGCATCGCTGCCTTCCGTTTCGGCAGGCGCTTCCGGCATTTCTTCTTCCAGCGGTACCGGAGCCAGGATGATTTCCTCCGGCTCGTCGTCACTGGCGAGAGCCGGCTCCAGCGTCACCGTGAGGTTGTGTTTGCCAACACGGATGTCGTCGCCGCTCTTGAGGTTGTAGTCGCCAGAGATGCGCGTGCCGTTGACATAGGTGCCATCCGGCGTATCGAGGTCGCGCAGTACCGCTGTTTCGCCGGAGAGGATCAGGCTGGCGTGACGCGCCTGGATGGCCAGGCTGTCGACGAATACGCTGCAGCTCGGGTCGCTGCCAATGATGGTCTCGCCTTCGCTCAACGGGAAGTATTTGAGCAGTTTACCCTTGAACGAAAGGGTCAGTTTGGACACGCAGGTCACTCCACTAGTTATTCTTGCTGGCTAGTATAGCCATGCCGGGGTGGTTAGTGTACAGCCGCGGCTGCCACGTATCGGCATCTTGCTACCCCTGGTCCGTTGCCCCAGCCGCGCCATTTTCCCGGAACTTGGGGTCGATCCGCACGGTCTTCACCGCGTTGGTCGTGGTTTGCACGATTTCCAGCGGATAGCCGGCGAGTAGCAGGCTGGTGCCGGCCTCCGGAATGGTCTCCAGGTATTCGATGATCATGCCATTCAACGTCTTCGGCCCGTCGGTGGGCAGGTTCCACTGCATCAGGCGATTGAGATCACGAATGTTGGCACTGCCCTCCACCAGATAGGTGCCGTCCTCCTGGGGATGGATCTCCTTGCTGACGGCGGATGGGTCGGTGGTGAACTCACCGACGATCTCTTCCAGGATGTCGTCCAGCGTCACCAGGCCCTGGATATCGCCGTATTCGTCCACCACCAGGGCGATGCGGCGGCGTTGTTGCTGGAAGTTGAGCAACTGGGTGTTGAGCGCCGTGCCCTCGGGGATGAAGTAGGGGTCGCGGATCACCTTCATGAAGGCCTCACGCGTCAGTTCACCGTGTTTGTGCACGGCGATCACATTACGCAGATGCACGATGCCGAGCACGTTGTCGATGCCGCCCTTGTAGACCGGCAGGCGGGTGTGCTGGCTGGCACTGATCTGTTGCACGATGTCGGCCCACTCATCCTCCAGATCGATGCCGGTGATCTCGTTGCGCGGGATCATGATGTCTTCCACCGTGACCTTTTCCAGATCCAGGATGGAGAGCAGCATCTGCTGGTGGCGCTGCGGGATCATGTTGCCGGCCTCATGCACCACCGTGCGCAGTTCATCGCTGGACAGATGCAGCTTGGGGGCGTCGGCGGTGGAGACGCCAAGCAGGCGCAGCAGCCCGTTGGCCACCGTGTTTACCGCCCACACCGCAGGGTAGAGCACCTTCAGCATGGGCTTCAGGATGAAGGCGGCAGGAAAGGCGATGCGTTCAGGGTGCAGCGCAGCCACTGTCTTCGGCGCCACTTCGGAGAAAATGAGGATCACGAAGGTGAGTACGCCGGTGGCGATGGCGATACCGGCGTCCCCGAACAGCTTCAGGCCCAGCACCGTGGCGGTGGAGGAGGCGAGGATGTTGACGAAGTTGTTGCCGAGCAGGATCAGGCCGATGAGGCGGTCCGGTCGCTTGAGCAGGTCATAGGCCCGCCGAGCACCCGGATGCCCGCCTTTCTTTACCAGGTGGCGCAGCCGGTAGCGATTGAGGCTGAACAGACCGGTTTCCGAGCCGGAGAAGAAGGCGGAGAGGAAGATGAGGATGACCAGGGTGCCGACCAGCAGGCCGGTGGGTATGTCGTCGATCAAGAAGGGGTAAATCCTATGGTTATCAAACGGTTTGATTACAGAAGGTTGGGGAGGGTGTTGTCAACCCTTGCGGGCTAGCGGTGGAGGATCAGTTCCAGCACCAGTTTGCTGCCCAGGTAGGCGGTCATCAACAGGACAAAGCCGGCCAGGGTCCAGGTGATGGCCTTGCGGCCCCGCCAGCCGGAACGCCAGCGGCCCCACAGCAGCACGGCGAAGACCACCCAGGCGATCACGGAGAGCACGGTCTTGTGCACCAGATGCTGGGCGAACATGTTCTCCAGGTAGAGCGCGCCGGACAGCAGCGACAGGCTGAGCAGGACGAAACCCAGGGCAATCATGTGGAACAGCATGCGCTCCATGGTTTCCAGCGGCGGCAGGGCGCGGATGAAGCCCCCCGGGTGGCGGTTGCGCAGATGGCGGTCCTGGATGGCCAGCAGCATGGCCTGTACCGCGGCCAGGGCCAGCAGGCTGTAGGCCAGGATGGACAGGAGGATGTGGCCCTGGATTTCGGCGCTGGCCAGGGCCAGTACATTGGGGGTGGCCGGCCAGACGGTCTGCAGCACCAGGGCCAGTGCGCTCAGGGGCAGCACCGCGACGCCCAGATTTTCCACCGGCTGGGTCAGGGCGGCGAGCAGCAGCAGCAGGGCCACCAGCCAGGCGATGAGCGACAGTACATGGAAGAACTCGAGGTCCAGCCCCAGCGGCTGGAATATGGCCTGGTAGACCAGTATGCCGTGCAGGGCAACGCCCGCCAGTCCGCTCAGCAGGGCCGGCAGACGCGAACGGGCGCCGGCTGCCGCGCCCAGCGCGAGGCGTCGCAGCAGCAGCATGGTGGCTGCGCAATAGAAGGCAACAGTGAGGAAGGTGAGAGTAATGGTCATGATGTGTGGCGTCGTATGAGGGGGCATCATCGCATAACTGGCCGCGGCGTTGAAGGGTGGCCGGCGCGTCAGCGTGATCGGGCGCACAGCCTGGCCAGTGCATCCGCCGGGCTTGCCTTATTCTCTGATGGACGGCAGTGTGCAAACAGGCTGTATCGTGCTACAAAAGCAGCCGAATCATGGCGATGCGCCGTGGCAGCAGGTTAAGGACAGGGACGTACGCAAGTCCGTCGCGGGAGTGGTGCAGGAGAGTTGGGCATGGATATTCGGGTATTGGGTTGCAGCGGCGGCATTGGGGCGGGGCTCCGGACTACCTCGTTCCTGATAGACCACGACGTATTGCTGGATGCCGGCAGCGGCGTGGGCGATCTGACGCTGGATGAGATGGTGCATATCAAGCACATCTTTCTTACCCATTCCCACCTGGATCACATCCATGCCATTCCCCTGGTGGTCGATTCGGTATTCGATCGCATCGATGCGCCGATCCTGATCCATGCCTTGCCCGATACCATCCGCGCCCTGCAGGAACACATCTTCAACGGCGTGATCTGGCCTGATTTTACCCGCCTGCCGCATCCGGAGCGGCCGGTGCTGCGTTTTGAAACCCTGGAACCGGGCGAGGTGGTCAGTCTCGGTGGACGCCAGTTTGAGATGATACCGGTCAATCACATCGTGCCCACCGTGGGCTATCGCATTACCACGCCGACCGGCGTGTTTGCCTTCAGCGGTGACACCACGACCAACGATACCTTCTGGGCCGCGCTCAATTCCGGGGCACGGCTGGACCAGCTGATTGTGGAGGCGGCCTTCCCCAACGCCGAACGGGAGTTGTGCCGCGTGGCGCGCCACTACTCGCCGGAGATGCTGGCCGAGGACTTGACCAAGCTGCGCCATCGCCCGCGCATCTGGCTGACCCACGCCAAACCGGGGGCCGAGGAAAAGATCTACCAGGAGGCCCGTACCCTGCTGGCCGGGTATGACGTCGGCCATCTCACCGGTGGTGAGCGCTTCACGGTATAATCCCGAAAATCCTGACCCCCGGCGGGAACATTCCCGCCTGCACCGTGGAATTCATGCATGTTTGACAGCCTCAGCGAACGGCTGACACGGACGCTGCGCACCCTGCGCGGCGCCGGTCGCCTGACCGAAGACAATATCAAGGACACCCTGCGTGAAGTGCGCATGGCGCTGCTGGAGGCCGACGTGGCCCTGCCGGTGGTGCGCGACTTCATCGAACAGGTACGCGCACGTGCCATCGGCCAGGAGGTGATGTCCAGCCTCACCCCCGGCCAGGTACTGGTGAAGATCGTCCACGACGAGCTGGTGCAGCTGATGGGCGCTGCCCACGCCGGCCTCAATCTGAATGTGCGTCCGCCGGCCGTGCTGCTGATGGCCGGTCTGCAGGGCTCCGGCAAAACCACGACCGTGGGCAAGCTGGCGCGCTGGCTGAAGGAGAGCCAGGGCAAGAAGGTGCTGGTGGTCAGCGCCGACATCTATCGCCCGGCAGCCATCAAGCAACTGCAGACCCTGGCCGGCGAGGTCGGGGTGGAGTTTTTCCCCAGCGAGACCTCGCAGGACCCGGTAGTTATCGGGCGGGGGGCGGTGGACTATGCCCGCAAGCACTACCTCGATGTGGTCATCGTCGATACCGCCGGTCGTCTGCACATCGATGCCGACATGATGGCGGAGATCCAGCGCCTGCACGGTGCGCTGGAGCCGGCCGAGACCCTGTTCGTGGTGGACAGCATGACCGGCCAGGATGCTGCCAACACCGCCAAGGCCTTCGGTGACGCCCTGCCGCTTACCGGCGTGGTGCTGACCAAGACCGACGGCGATGCCCGCGGCGGTGCCGCCCTGTCGGTGCGTCAGATCACCGGCAAGCCCATCAAGTTCCTCGGCGTCGGTGAAAAGAGCACTGCCCTGGAGCCGTTCCATCCCGACCGTGTCGCCTCACGCATCCTCGGCATGGGCGACGTGCTGTCCCTGGTGGAGGAGGTGCAGTCCAAGGTCGACCGCGAACAGGCGGAGAAGCTGGCCAGGAAGATCAGCAAGGGCAAGGGCTTCGACCTAGCCGACTTTCGCGACCAGCTGCGACAGATGCAGAACATGGGCGGTGTCGCCAGCCTGCTGGACAAGCTGCCCGGCGTCTCCAACCTGCCTGCAGCGGTAAAAGGACAGGTAAATGACAAGGAATTCAAGCGCCTGGAGGCGATTATCAATTCCATGACGGCGCAGGAGCGGCAGCATCCGGACCTCATCAAGGGCTCGCGCAAGCGCCGTATCGCCGATGGTTCCGGCACCCAGGTACAGGACGTCAACCGCCTGCTCAAGCAGTTCAGCCAGATGCAGAAGATGATGAAAAAGATGTCCGGCGGCGGCATGGCCAAGATGATGCGTGCCCTCAAGGGACGCATGCCGCCCGGAATGCCGTTCTAAATCAATTAGGTAAGGGCTCGGCGCGGTGTACCGTGCGCGCCCGGGATGGTGGCGGGCGTCCGCAGCGGGGAGCTGTCCGCCTGCCTCGTACCTTTTGCCTCGCCCCTGTTCTTTTTTTTCTTTGCATGGCATAGAATATGCGGCTTTCCGCCGTGGGCCGCTCTGTCAGCGGCCCCGTTTGTTTGTGTACACGAGGATTTCTTACACAATGGTCACTATCCGCATGGCACGTGGCGGCGCCAAGAAGCGCCCGTTCTACCACATCGTCGTTACCGACAGCCGCAATCGTCGTGACGGTCGCTTCATCGAGCGTCTGGGCTTCTTCAACCCGATCGCCAAGGGCAACGAGGAGTCGGTGCGTCTCAACCGTGAGCGCGTCGACTACTGGCTGTCGCAGGGTGCCCAGGCATCCGACCGCGTCGCCAGCCTGCTGAAGCAGAGCGCCTGATTCCGCTTGGGCCATCGACGGGAGGCCGCACGGCCTGTGCGCTGATGGTTGATTCGGGGCAGGACCAGCACATCATCGTGGGCCGCATTGCCGGCCTGTTCGGTGTGCGCGGCTGGGTGAAGGTTTTCTCCCACACCCAGCCGCTGGATAACATTCTCAGCTATACGCCCTGGCTGTTGCTGCGTGACGGGCATTGCACGCCGGTGAAACCGCTGGCGGGCCGCAGCCATGGCAAGGGTATCGTCGCGCAGCTGGAAGGCTGCGATGACCGCGACGCGGCGGCAGCCCTGGTCGGCTGCGACATCGCCATCGAGCGCAGCCAGTTGCCGCGGGCCGGGACGGGTGAGTTTTATTGGGCCGACCTGATCGGTCTGAAGGTGGTAACGCTGGACGGGGTCGAGCTTGGGGTGGTCGATCACCTGCTCGAAACCGGCGCCAACGACGTAGTGGTGGTACAGGGTGAGCGTGAGCGCCTGCTGCCCTATGTGGATCAGGTAATCCGCGAGGTGGACCTGGACGGCGGCCTGATGCGGGTCGATTGGGATCCTGATTTTTGAAC
>JANJXC010000022.1 GCA_024709225.1 Gammaproteobacteria bacterium
CTGCTGGTGTGCGAGCACACCGACATCGGCTACAAGGCGATCATCAATAACCGGCACTGGGGCGTGCTGCATGACACCGACGTGTTCCAGCCGCTGCGCTACGGCCAGCGCATCACGGGCTACATCAAGAAACTGCGCGAGGACGGCAAGGTCGATCTGGTACTGCAGCCGCCCGGCTACGCCAAGGTGGAGGGCATCGCCGGCGAACTGCTGGAGAAGATCAAGGCGGCCGGCGGCTTCATCGCCGTCACCGACAAGAGCCCGCCGGAAAAGATCTATGCGCTGTTCGGCGTCAGCAAGAAGGCCTTCAAGCAGGCCGTGTCCGCCCTGTACCGGGAACGGCTGATCACCATCGAGGCAGACGGCCTGCACCTGGTGCGCTAATCATTGCAACGCTTTCCCGCTGCACCCAGGCGGGAGTAAGATCACCTCGCTACATTCCTGTCATACCCCTGCCGGAGGCTCGATGGACACTGTCATCAGCGCCGGCCTGCACCGCCGCTAAACACGCGGCCGGGCAGCAGGCGCGGCCCATCTCAACACACACACCGTTACGTCCGTGACGGGCGCGCGTACGCGCCTGGCACAAACACCCTTGTTGAGAGGATGACACGTCATGTCCATCGACCACTCCCTGCTGCTCCCCCTCGGCTGGAGCAACGATTTTTTACGCCAGCTCAGCCTGGAACAACTGGCAACCCTGCGCCCGGCGCGCATCACCGGCGTCGGCCAGGACCACTACCACATCGATGACGGCCACGGTGCGCAGGTCGCCACCCTGGCCGGCCGCTACCGTTATCGCCACGCCACCGACTCCACCCTGCCCACCGTGGGCGACTGGGTGCTGCTGGAGGCGGACGCCCCGCTCATCGTCGAGCGGCTGGAGCCGCGCAGCCTGCTGCTGCGGCGCGGTGCCGGCGGGAGTGCGCCGCAGGCCATCGCTGCCAACGTCGACGTGCTGCTCGTCGTCGGCGGGCTGGATGCGGAATTCAATGTGCACCGCATCGAACGCTATCTGGTGATGGCGGCGCAGGCGGGCGTCACGCCGCTGGTGCTGCTGACCAAGGCCGACCTGTGCACCGACACGGAACCGATGCTGGCCGCAGTACGGCCGCGCCTGCCGCCCGGCGGCGAGGTGTTCGCCGTCGACGCGCTGCACGCACCGCTGGCGGAACTGCTCGCCCCCTGGCTCGGCGCCGGCCATACCCTGGTGGTGGCCGGCTCGTCGGGGGTCGGCAAGTCGACGCTGATCAACAACCTGGTCGGCACCGAACTGCAATCAACCCAGGCGACGCGGCGCGACGCCAAGGGCCGCCACACCACCACCGCACGCGATCTGATTCGTCTGCCCGGCGGCGCCTGCATCATCGACGTGCCGGGCATGCGCGAGGTGGGCCTGCCGCCCAGCGCCGGCGGCGTGGAGGCGCAGTTCCGCGCCCTGCACGAACTGGCCGGCCAGTGCCGCTACACCGACTGCCGCCACGCGGACGAGCCGGGCTGCGCGGTGCAGGCGGCACGCGAACGCGGCGAGCTGGACGAAGACGAGTGGCAGCACTATCTCAAGCTGCTGGCCGAGGAACGCCACAACATCGCCGCCCATGAACGCCACCAGCAGGAGCGCGCCTTCGGCCGCATGGTGCGCGCGGTGGTCAAGGACAAGCAGCGCCAGGGACGGCGTTAGACCGCGCGGTCCCTGCAACCCCACAGGTTGCAGGGACCGGAAGCCGCGACATTCCGGTACAATCCGCGCCAGGAGATTGACCGTGCAAAACACCATCGACATACGCATCGAGTTCTCGTTCAAGGGCGAGGACCACACCCTGTCCACCACCCTGGACCTGGACACCCTGGCGCCGGACGACCCTGCGCCACCGGATTTTCATCACCTGCTGGCGCAGGCCAACGGCATCGACACCTACTCGTACCTGTATGAGGCGCTGGAGACCTACGACGTTGAATTCAGCAACGCCCGCGGCCTCGCCGCCGCATGTCTGCACGACGGCGTGTTCGATATGGACGCCTTCCGCCGACGCCGGCAGGAGCAGCATGAACTTGCCGTGCTCGGCCCGGTGGCGCAGCAGTATCTGCAGGTGACCGACCTCGACAGCCAGCCGGCACTGAAGCAGGCGCTGCTCGCCGCCTATCAGGCCGGCAAGTCGGCACGCGCCTGACCACTCACAGCGACTTACGGATCACACCCATGGCAGGCTCACTCAAGGACCAGCTGCTCAAGGCCGGCCTGGTCAACACCAAGCAGGTCAAGAAGGCGGCGCACGAAAAGCGCAAGGGCCAGGGCGGCGGCAGCGCACCGGACACGGGAGCGGCCCAGCGCGCCCAGGCGGAAAAGGCCGCACGCGATCGCGAACTGAACCGGCAGCGCCAGGAAGAGGCCGAACGCAAGGCCAATGCCGCCGCCATCCGCCAGCTCATCGAGAGCAACCGCATCGACAAGGGCGAAGGCGACATCCCCTACAACTTCACCGATGGCGGCAAGATCAGCCGCATCTACGTCACCAGCGAGCTCCATGCCCAGCTGGTGAAGGGCACGCTCTGCCTCGCCAAACTGGGGGCACGCCACGAACTGGTGCGGCCGGACGTGGCGGAGAAGATCCGCGCCCGCGATCCCTCCCGGGTGATCATCCCCGCGGCCGCCGCGCCCGAGGCCCCGGCGGCCGACGACCCCTATGCCGCCTACCAGGTGCCGGACGACCTGATCTGGTGACCATCGAGTGACCCCCTGGAGGCTGCTCGACAGCGCACAGATCCCCGGCGACGGTACCGAGCTGCGCCTCTATGCCCGGGGAGACGAACACTCCATCACCATCGCCGGCAGCAGCGGCGAGCTGATGGGCAGCCGCATGCACGGCTCGGAGGATGCGCTGGCACAGCTGGCCTGCGCCCGCATCGCGCAACGCCCCGCACCACGCGTGCTGATCGGCGGACTGGGCCTGGGTTTCACCCTGGCGGCGGCACTGCGCCATCTGGGCGCGAACGCCGAAGTGGTGGTGGCGGAACTGGTGCCCGCCGTGGTGCAGTGGAATCGCACCGTGCTCGGTCATCACGCCGGCCATCCGCTGCGCGATGCACGCGTTGCGGTACGGGAGGGTGATGTCGCACTGCTGCTGAAGGCCGCAGCGCAGGCCTGGGACGCCATCCTGCTCGATGTGGACAATGGTCCCGAGGGGCTGACGCGGCACGACAACAACTGGCTGTATTCCCCCGCCGGCCTGAAGGCGGCCTTCCAGGCGCTGCGCCCCGACGGCGTACTGGCGGTGTGGTCGGCCGGACCCGACGCGGCCTTCGGCGAGCGGCTGCGCCAGCTCGGCTTCGAGGTGGACGAGCGGCGCGTACGCGCCCACGCCACGCGCAAGGGCGCGCTGCACACCCTTTGGCTCGCCGGCCGCGGCCCCTGACAATTCTCATGTTCCGCCGCAACGCACGGACCGCGGCGGAAGCTTGCTACAATGGGCCATGATCACTGCCCCGCCCGCCTGTGCCCCTGAAATAACCTGCGCTAGCTGTGCGGCACGTTGCTGCCGGCTGGAAGTCTTGCTGTTCGACGATACGGCTGTTCCCGCACGCATGACCGAGGCCAGCGCCTGGGGCGGCACGGTGATGCGCCGCCTCGACGACGGCTGGTGTACCGCGCTGAACCGCGACACCCTGCTCTGCAGCATCTACGCCGAACGGCCGGGGGTGTGCCGCGACTATCAGATGGGTGGTGCCGAATGCATGGCCGAACGGGCGGCCTGAACAAGTGTTCCGCATGGATAGCCAGGCATAGGGCGCCACACCACGGCGGGCACGGCCCGCTCTATAACGTGCCGAGCATCATGCGGATACCCATTCGGAACGCTTATTTAGTTGGGCAGGACAGCCACAAGGAACCACGATGTTGACCACCACCAGCCTGGAAGAAAACATCCGCCGCCAGCGTGAATTGCTCACCGGCCTGCTCGCCGAGGCAATGCACGTGCTGGCCCAGCGCTGTGCCCCCATCATCACGGATCGGGCACGGCTGGAAGAACTGCTGGAACAGGCGCTGCCGGAACTGGTCCACTGCAAATATCTCTATGTGCTCGACGCCGATGGCGTGCAGCTCACCGACAACATCACCGCCCAGGGCCACGATGCCGCGCATTACGCCCGCCACCGCATGGATCGGCCCTACATGCAGGGCATCATCGGCAGCACCGACTTCAAGCTGTCCGAGGCCTACATCAGCCGCAACAAGAAGCGCCCGTCACTCACCGCGATTCAGGTGATCCGCGATCAGGACGGTGAACGCTGCGGCTTTCTCGGCGCCGACTACGACCTGCGCGAACTGCCGCTCACCGGCAACCTGTACCGCGAGCCGGATACCTGGCGCCAGATCAAGGGCGACCCGGCGATCCGCAGCAGCATCTTCCAGCACCAGCGCGCCGAAAGTCTGATGGACCGCCACCTGGATCAGGTGCTGCCGATCATGAGCGAGCTGATCCTCGAGCACGGCGTGTACCACGGCAAGCTGCACTTCTCCTCCAGCCGCGGCACCCTATGGCATGTGGACGACCCCTTCGTCTACCGCCTGCTCACCATCGACCAGCTCACCGATCCCAACACCTGCCTGGCCTACCCGCGCCGCCCCTACCACCCGCGCGCCATCGTGCCACCGGCCGAGGTCATGCCGGTGTTCGAGATGTTCCGCACCCTGCGCTTCGCCGACGAAAACGTCTACCTGCGCGCCGGCTCGCTCAACATC
>JANJXC010000049.1 GCA_024709225.1 Gammaproteobacteria bacterium
CTGCATGCCCGCCCCGTCACGGGGCGGGCATGGATTTTGCGCCCTTCCTCCGGGCAGCCGCCTGGGGCACTCTGGGAACCCTCTGGTCAGCCGGCTAATCGAACGCCATGCAAAAGCTCGCCATTTCCCATGGGCAGGACGCCACCGCGGCGTTCAAGGTTCCGCCCCATTCCATAGAAGCCGAGCAGGCTGTGCTGGGCGGCCTGATGCTGGACAACAGCGCCTGGGACAAGGTCGCCGACCTGGTCAGCGAGGACGACTTCTACCGCCGCGATCACCGCCTGATCTTCCACGCCATCCGTCTGCTGGCGGAGAAGAGCGACCCCTGCGATGTCGTTACCCTGGCCGAGTGGCTGGACAAGAAGGGGGAGCTGGACGATGCCGGCGGCATCGCCTACCTCGGCAGCCTGGCCGGCAATACCCCCAGTGCCGCCAACATCAAGTCCTACGCCAGCATCGTGCGCGAGCGCTCGGTGCTGCGCCACCTGATCCGTGTCACCAACGAAATCGCCGACACCGCCTTCAATCCGGAAGGGCGTACGGTGTTCCAGCTGCTCGACGAGGCGGAGAAGAAGGTCTACGAGATTGCCGATCAGGGCGCGCGCGCCCGTGTCGGTTTCGCGGGCATGAAGGACCTGCTGGTGAAGGCGGTGGACAAGATTGACCAGCTGTTCAGCATGGACAGCCCGATCACCGGCGTCGCCAGCGGCTACAACGATTTCGATGAAATGACCGCCGGCCTGCAGAAATCCGACCTGGTCATCGTCGCCGGCCGCCCCTCCATGGGCAAGACCTCCTTTGCCATGAACATCGTCGAGCACGTGGCCATCAAGGAGCAGCGGCCGGTGGCGGTGTTATCCATGGAAAGGCCCGGCGAGGCACTGGCCATGCGTATGATGTCGTCCCTCGGCCACATCGATCAGAAGAAGGTGCGCACCGGCAAGCTGGACGAGGACGACTGGCCGCGGCTGACCTCGGCGGTCAGCCTGCTGGCCGAGGCCCCCATCTTCATCGACGACACCCCGGCCCTGAGCCCGACGGAAATGCGTGCCCGCGCCCGCCGCCTGGCGCGCGAACAGGAGCATGGTCTCGGCCTCATCGTCATCGACTACCTGCAGCTGATGCAGGTGCCCGGCACCAGCGAAAACCGTACCGGCGAGATCTCCGAGATCTCGCGCTCGCTCAAGGCCCTGGCCAAGGAACTCAACTGTCCGGTGATCGCCCTGTCGCAGCTCAACCGCTCGCTGGAGCAGCGTCCCAACAAGCGCCCGGTGATGTCCGACCTGCGCGAATCCGGCGCCATCGAACAGGATGCCGACCTGATCGTGTTCATCTACCGCGACGAGGTCTACAACCCGGACAGCCCGGACAAGGGCACTGCGGAGATCATCATCGGCAAGCAGCGTAACGGCCCCATCGGCACCGTGCGCCTCACCTTCCTCGGCCAGTACACCCGTTTCGAGAACTGCGCCCACGGGGGGTACGAGGAGTACTGATGCGCGCCACCCAGGTCGTCATCGATCTCGTGGCGCTGCGCCACAATCTGGCCTGCGCCCGTGCCGCCGCACCGGACAGCCGCATCCTGGCGGCCATCAAGGCCAACGGTTACGGCCACGGCATGCTGCGCGTGGCCCGCGCCCTGGAGGACGCCGACGGCTTCGGCGTGGCCTGCCTGGCCGAGGCCATCCAGCTGCGTGAGGCCGGCATCAGCCAGCCCATCGTGCTGCTGGAGGGGTTCTTCGGCGCCGACGAGCTGGAGGCCATCGCCCGCCACCGCGTCATCCCCGCCATCCACAACATGACCCAGCTGGAACTGCTGGAGCAGGCGCGTCTGCCGCAACCGCTGGCGGTGTGGCTCAAGGTGGACAGCGGCATGCACCGGCTGGGGTTTCCCCTGGCGCAGGCGCAGGAGGCCTGGCGCCGGCTGGCCGCCTGCCCCGGCGTGGCGGAGGTGGTGGGCTGCATGACCCATCTGGCCAACGCCGATAACCTGGACGACCGCTTTACCGTCGAGCAGATCACCGCCTTTCGCCAGCACACCGCCGGCCTGCCGGGACAGCGTTCCATCGCCAACTCCGCCGCCCTGCTGGGCTGGCCCGACTCGCACACCGACTGGGTGCGCCCCGGCATCATGCTGTACGGCGTGTCGCCGCTGCTGGGCGGGCGCGGCGCGCAGCACGGCCTGAGGCCGGTGATGACCCTGCGCTCCGAACTCATCGCGGTGACCCGGCTGCGACGCGGCGACGCCGTGGGTTACGGCGGCGCCTTTGTCTGCCCCGAGGACATGACGGTGGGCGTGGTGGCCGCCGGTTATGGCGACGGCTATCCGCGTCATGTGGCCAACGGCGTGCCGGTGCTGGTCAACGGCCGCCGCGCGCCCCTGGTCGGCCGCGTCTCCATGGACATGCTCACCGTCGACCTGCGCGGCCAGCCCGACGCCCGTCCCGGCGATGCGGTGGTGCTGTGGGGCGAGGGCCTGCCGGTGGAGGAGATCGCCGAGCACGCCGGCACCATCCCCTACGAACTGCTGTGCCGCGTGATGCCGCGTGTCGACGCGGTCGAGAGCGGGGCGTGACACTGGAGGGGCCACAGGTCGGTGTCGGCGCCATCGTGGTGCATCAGGGACGGGTGCTGCTGGTACAGCGCGGCCGTCCGCCCGGTGCCGGCCTGTGGGCGATCCCCGGCGGCCGCCAGCGTCTGGGCGAGACCCTGCAACAGGCCGCCGAGCGCGAGATCCTGGAAGAGACCGGCGTGACCATCCGCGCCACCATCCCGATATACACCTGCGAACACCTCGAACACGATGACCAAGGCGCGCTGCGCTATCACTACGTCATCGTCGATCTCGCGGCGGAATACCTGAGCGGTGCGCCGCAGGCCGGCGACGACGCCAGTGCCGCCGCCTGGGTGGCGTGGCGCGAGCTGGCCGCGCTGCCGCTCAACAGCAGTTCGCGTATCGCACTGAAAACGCTGTTTCCTGCCGAAGCGGGGCCATATCTGCCATGACCAGGACCAAGCTGATGAGTCTGTTGCCACTGTCTGCACTGCTCTCCGCCTGCACCGTCGAGGTGGGGAAGGCGGGGACCATTCTGCTGCTGGTGTTGTTGCCCGCGGCCCTGGTGTTTGCGCTGCTGTGGGGGCTGCGTGCGCGGCGGCGGTCGCGCAGCGGTGGCAAGGACGAGCGGCGCAATTACCCGGATTTCGACGACAGGGAATAGTTGAGGACCAGACATGGCCAAGGGCAAAACCATTTACACCTGCACCGAATGCGGCGGCCAGGCCCCCAAGTGGGCGGGGCAGTGCGGCGACTGCGGCGCCTGGAACAGCATGGTGGAGACCATCGCGGCGCCACCGGCCGAGCGCAAGGGGCGTCACGCCGGCTATGCCGGTACCGCCGGTACCCTGGCGGTGCAGAGCCTCAAGGAGGTGGCGCCGGAGGAAACCGCGCGCCTGTCCACCGGCAGCAGCGAATTCGACCGTGTGCTGGGCGGTGGCCTGGTGGCCGGCTCGGTGGTGCTGCTGGGCGGCGACCCCGGCATCGGCAAGTCCACCCTGCTGTTGCAGACCCTGACTACCCTGGGCGCCGGACAGCGCACCCTCTACGTCACCGGCGAGGAATCGCCGCAGCAGGTGAGCATGCGTGCCCAGCGCCTCGGCCTGCCTACCGACCATGTACGCCTGCTCACCGAGACGCGGGTGGAGGACATTCTGGCCGTGGCGCAGCAGGAGCGGCCGCAGGTGCTGGTGGTGGATTCGGTGCAGACGGTCTATACGGAGCTGCTGCAATCGGCGCCCGGTTCGGTGGCCCAGGTGCGCGAGAGCGCGGCGCAGCTGGTGCGCTATGCCAAGCAGAGCGGTACCGCGCTGTTCCTGGTC
>JANJXC010000057.1 GCA_024709225.1 Gammaproteobacteria bacterium
CCGCCGGAGGCGGAGAACGACACCAGCGGAATCTTGTGCTCGATGGCGGTGTTCACCGCGCGGACGAACTTCTCGCCCACCACCGAACCCATGGAACCGCCCATGAAGCTGAACTCGAAGGCGGCGGTGACCAGCGGCACGCCCTTGACCTGCCCCATCATCACCACCAGGGCGTCGTTTTCCTCGGTGGCCTTCTGCGCGGCCAGCAGGCGATCCTTGTAGCGCTTGCTGTCCTTGAACTTGAGGGCATCCACCGGCTGCAGATTGGCGGCGATCTCGATGCGCGGCTCCGGGTCGAGGAAGGTCTCCAGGCGGCGGCGCGCACCGATGCGCATGTGGTAGCTGCACTTGGGGCAGACATCCAGGTTGCGCTCCAGCTCCGCACGGTACAGCACGGCGTTGCAGTCCGGGCACTTGGCCCACAGGCCTTCCGGCACGGAACGGCGCTGGCCGGCGGCGGTACCTTCAGTACGGATGGTGGAAGGGAGAAATTTTTGTAACCAGCTCATGGTAAAGAATCCTTCGCTGCCGCCGTGGGGTTATCGGGCACCGTCAAGGGCGCGGCGCAATTCACCGATAAGGCCGGCGGTCTGGGCCAATAGTGTATCAGGATCGTCGCGCAGTTCCTCGATGCGGCGCACCAGGGCGCTGCCGACGATGACGGCGTCGGCCACCTGGGCCACCGCCCGGGCCGACGCGGCATCCTTGATGCCGAAGCCCACCCCCACCGGCAGGCCGGTATGGGCACGGATGCGCTCCACCTGCGCGCGTACGCCGTCCATGTCCAGGTGAGCGGCACCGGTGACGCCCTTCACCGAAACGTAATAGACAAAGCCGCTGGCCGCGCGGCAGATGGTGGCGATGCGGCCGTCGGCGGTGGTGGGCGAGAGCAGGAAGATGGGGTCGATGGCGGCCGGCTTGAGTGCCGCCAGCAGCTCGCCCGCCTCCTCCGGCGGGATATCCACCGTGAGCAGGCCGTCCACGCCGGCGTCCGCGGCGGCGGCGGCGAAGGCGGCATAGCCCATCGCCTCCACCGGATTGAGATAGCCCATCAGCACCACCGGCGTACCGGCATCTTGCTCACGGAAGGTGCGTACCATCTCCAGCACGTTGCGCAGGCTGACGTGGTGCTCCAGGGCGCGCTCGCTGGCGCGCTGGATCACCGGGCCGTCGGCCATGGGGTCGGAGAACGGCACCCCCAGCTCGATGACGTCGGCGCCGGCCGCCACCAGGGCATGCATCAGCGGCACCGTAATCTCCGGGCGCGGGTCACCGGCGGTGATGAAGGGAATCAGCGCCTTGCGGCCGGCGGCCTTCAAATCCGCAAATTTCTGCTGCAGTCGGCTCATACCTTGATCCCCTCCAGCTCGGCCACGGTGTGGATGTCCTTGTCACCACGGCCGGACAGGTTGACGATGATGATCCGGTCCTTGCCCAGGGTGGGCGCCAGCTTGGTGACATAGGCCAGGGCGTGGCTGGACTCCAGCGCCGGGATGATGCCCTCGGTGCGGGTCAGGTCATGGAAGGCGGCCAGGGCCTCCTCGTCGGTGACATACACATACTCGGCACGGCCGCTGTCCTTGAGCCAGGCATGCTCGGGACCGACGCCGGGATAATCGAGGCCGGCGGAGACCGAATGGGACTCGATGATCTGGCCGTCCTCATCCTCCATCAGATAGGTGCGGTTGCCGTGCAGCACACCGGGACGGCCGGTGGCAAAGCGTGCCGCGTGACGGCCGCTGGCAATGCCCTCGCCGCCCGCCTCGACGCCGTACAGCTTGACCGACTCGTCGGCGAGGAACGGGTAGAACAGCCCCATGGCATTGGAGCCGCCGCCGACACAGGCCACCAGGGCATCGGGCAGGCGTCCTTCCTGGGCCAGACACTGCTCGCGCGCCTCACGGCCGATGACCGACTGGAAGTTGCGCACCATCGCCGGATAGGGATGCGGACCGGCCACGGTGCCGATGATGTAGAAGGTGTCGTCGATGTTGGTGACCCAGTCGCGCATCGCCTCGTTCAGCGCATCCTTCAGGGTCTTGGAGCCGGAGGACACCGGCACCACCTCGGCCCCCAGCAGACGCATGCGGAACACGTTGATCTTCTGCCGCTCCACGTCGGTGGCACCCATGTACACCACGCACTTCAGCCCCAGACGGGCGGCGACAGTGGCGGTGGCCACACCGTGCTGGCCGGCACCGGTCTCCGCGATGATGCGGGTCTTGCCCATGCGCCTGGCGAGCAGGGCCTGGCCGATGGTGTTGTTGATCTTGTGCGCGCCGGTGTGGTTGAGGTCTTCGCGCTTCAGGTAAATCTTCGCCCCACCCAGCTTCTCGGTCCAGCGCTCGGCCAGGTACAGCGGCGAGGGCCGGCCGACGAACTGTTTGAGGTCATAGTCGAACTCGGCGATGAAGTCGGCATCGTCCTTGTAGCGCTCATAGGCCAGGCGCAGCTCCTCCAGCGGCCCCATCAGGGTCTCGGCCACGAAGCGGCCGCCGTAGGGACCGAAGTGGCCGCGCTCGTCGGGCAATTGCTGCAGCTCGGCGCCGCTCATGGGTTTATCGGACTTGGACACTCTCTACACCTCGCATAAATGCCGCCATCTGCGCGGCACTCTTGATTCCCTTGGCCTGCTCCACCCCGCCGCTCACATCGACCCCATAGGGACGGGAGACGCGGATGGCCTCGGCCACGTTGTCCGGCGTCAGGCCGCCGGCCAGGATGATGGGTTTGTTCAGGGCCTGCGGCACGCGCTGCCAGTCGAAGCTCTGACCGGTACCGCCGGCCGCGCCCGGCACATAGGTGTCCAGCAGCAGCCCCTGGGCGTCGGCGTAGCGCTGCGCCTCTGCCGCCACGTTGAGGCCGTCGCGCATGCGCAGTGCCTTGAGATACGGCCGGCCAAAGGCGGCGCAATAGGCCGGGGCCTCGTCGCCGTGGAACTGCAACACATCCAGGGGAACGGCCTGCAATACCTCCAGCACCTCGGCCGCCGGGGCATCGACGAACAGGCCCACCACGCTGACAAAGGGTGGCAGGGCCGCGCACACCGCCTGCGCCTGCGCCACGGTGACGGCGCGGGGGCTGGGGGCATAAAACACCAAGCCGATGGCATCGGCACCCAGGCGTGCGGCCTCGCTACCGTCCTCGGAACGGGTGATGCCGCAGATTTTTACCCTTGTACGCATGGAGCCGTGCAGATTACCAAACCAGCGCAGGGGGCGGAAGCTGTGGTATGGCGAACTCCTCCGGATAGTCGATGCGCACCAGGTACAGGCCCCAGGGCTGCGCCGTCACGCCTCCGGCGCTGCGGTCGCGCGATTCCAGCACCTCGCGACTCCACTCCACCGGCCGCTCGCCGGCTCCGATGGCCAGCAGCACCCCGGCAATATTGCGCACCATGTGGTGCAGAAAACCGTTGGCCTCGATATCCAGCAGGATGAACTCCCCCTGCCGCCGCACCTCCAGGCGATGGATGGTGCGCACCGGACTCCTGGCCTGGCAGGCCACGGCGCGGTAGGAGGAAAAGTCATGTTCTCCCAGCAGCGGCAGCGCCGCTGCGGCCATGCGTGCCGCATCCAGGGTGCGGTAATCGTAACTGACCTTGCGGGACAGCAGCGCCGGGCGCTGCTGGCGGTTGAGGATCACATAGCGGTAGGCACGGCGCCGTGCCGAAAAACGGGCATGAAAATCGTCGGCCACCGGCTGCGCCCAGCGCAGGGCGATATCCGGCGGCAGGTGGGAATTGCCGCCCATCACCCAGGCGTGCATCGGCCGCACCGCGCTGGTGTCGAAGTGGATCACCTGACCGCTGGCGTGGACCCCGGCGTCGGTGCGCCCGCCGCAGATCACCTCGACCGGGTGGGCGGCAATGCGCGACAGGGCCTGCTGCACCCGCGCCTGCACAGTGTGGGGGTCATGGGACTGCGCCTGCCAGCCGCCATAGCGGCTGCCGTCGTATTCAACACCTATGGCAATTCGCATGGGCGGATTCAAGATTCAAGATTCAAGATTCAAGATTCAAGATTCAAGATTCAAGATTCGGGAAGAGTATGCGGAGTGTTCGTTCAATTTTGAATCTTGAATTTTGAATCCGCATGACCAAGCGCCGTTCCCGGCCATCCATGACCTCTACGCCTTAAGTTCATCCCCGGAGAAAAAAAATCCCCGGCGGGAGGCCCGGCCGGGGACATCGATTGTAGCGCGTACAGAATCAGGACAGCTGCTTCAGGAGATCCTGCGCCTGCTGTTTCTGCTTGTCGTCACCCTCCGCCAACACCTCATTGAGGATGCTGCGGGCGCTGTCCGGCTCACCCATATCCACATAGGCCTTGGCCAAGTCCAGCTTGGTACCGACCGCATCCAGGTCGCCAAGCTCACCCAAATCGCCCAGGTCACCCAGGTCACCCAGGTCACCCAGGTCGCCGAGGTCACCCAGATCAACCTCACCCGCCGGAACCTGCCCCGTCTCCGTGGGAGCCTCTTCTGCCATATCCAGACTCAAATCGCCCAGATCGAAATCCAGCGCAGTTTCCTGCTTCGCCGCCGGAGCAGTGACCGGCGGAGATTCCGCCTCGGTCTCACCGAAATTGAGATCACCCAGATCAAACTCCAGCGCCTGCTCAGCCTCCTTGGCAGCCGCCGCAGGGGCCGGCTGTGACTCGGGCGCTGCAGCCGCCTCCTCCAAACCACTCAGATCGAACACCACGTCAGCCGGTTCGGGCTCCTTCGCGGCAGGGGACCGGGGCGCCGCGGCACCTTCGTCCAGATCGGAAAAGTCGACGCCCAGATCAAGATTGAATGCCGCACCACTTCCTTCGGAAGAGGACTCCATATCTTCCGCCAGCGCATCCAGATCCAGACCGATATCCAGTACATCGCCAGCGGCATCGTGTCCCCCCAGGTCCAGTCCGGCCGCGGACTCCGGCGCCGCACTGAACATCGGATTGTCGGGGCACAGTTCATGGCCCATCACCAGAACCTTGCCCCACAACGGACCGTTGCCTTCCAGGGCGTTGAACACCTCGTCCGCCAGCGGCTCGAAGGCGGCGCGGTCCTTGGTGGAGTAGTAGACCTCCAGCAGCTTGACCTTGATGTCGTGGCGCTCGGGGTGGCTGTTCAGTGCCTCCTTCAGCAGCTCTTCCGCCTGTTGGTAACGGCCATAGGCCATATACACGTCGGCTTCGGTAAGGGGGTCTACCTCGGCATCCCCCCCCTGCATGCTGTTCATGCCGCTGACGGCCAGGTCGCTGAACAGGGAGCTTTCTTCGGAAGGCGCCCCGGAGGTGGTCTTGGAGTTGAGCAGCGAGGTGCCGCCGGCGGTGAGAATGCTTTCACTGAAACCGGGGCCACCGGCACGGCGACGCTTGATGAACAGCCCCACCAGCACCAGCAGGGCCAGCACCACCGCGCCCGCACCACCCAGCAGCAGCGGATCGGCCAGCAGGTCATCCAGCAGGCTGGGCGGCTCAACTGGCGGCGGCGGCGGGGCCGGACGCACCGGCTTCTTGGCAGCCGGCTTGGCGGCCTCCTTGGCGGGAGCCGGTGCGGCAGTCGCCGGCACAGGTTCGATCTTCGTCTCTTTGGCAACGGCGTCCGCGTCAGTCTTCCCGGCCTCAGGCGCAGCCTCCGCGGTGCCCTTTTCCTCCGCAGGCGCGGCGGCCGGGGCCGCCGATGCGGGAGTCTCTGCGACAGGCGCAGCCGGTGCCTGCCCCATCTGCTGCTGCAGCGCGGCGAGGTCGGAATCCTTCAGCGACAACAGACGCTGCATGGAGGAGAGCTGGCCTTCCAGTTCCGCCATGCGCTTGCGCAGTTCTTCATTTTCCCGCAACTGGGCCTCGGCGCTTTCCTGGGCCAGCAACAACTCCTTGCGCAGCTCACCGCCTGCGGCGGCATCGGCCGAGGTGCCGGCGCTGGCCGCCGCCGCACCTTCCGGGGCAACCAGCTTGAGGCGCGGCTCTGCGGGGGCGGCCACGGCACGTGCGGCCTGGGACGTCGTGGCAACCACCGGACGCTCGGCAGCGACAGCGGCGGTCTCCTTGACGCGATCCTGCCAGGCGCGGTTCTGGGCGCTGATGGCGCGTACCGCCTCGGCATGGCTCATGGCAGAAATCAGCGCCGGGTCATCCAGGCGCAGCACATAGCCCATCTTGAGGCGGTTGACGTTGTTGTCGTAGAAGGCCTCGGGATTGGCCTTGAGCAGGGCCATCATGACCTGTTGCGTGGACACCGACTTGTTGGGGCGCATGCGGCTGGCGATCGACCACAGGGTTTCGTCGGCCTTGACCGGGCCATGGCTCAGCTTGCCGCGCGCGGGGGTGGCTGCCGCGCGCGGGGCGGCTGCAGCCGGGGCCTTGCCGCTGACGATGGCCGGGGCGGCCTGGGTCGTTGCCGGCGTCATGGTCGCAGGCACTGCCGGGGCGGCCGCCACCGGCGCCTGGACGGCAGGAGGTTCCTCCCCACCCATGCCGGGCGGATCGATGAGCACGGTATATTCGCGCAGCAAACGACCGGAGGGCCAGCTGGCCTCGACCAGGAAGCTGAGGAAGGGTTCACGGATGGGCTCGGTGGAGGTCACCTTGATGAATTGGCGCCCGTCCCGCTGTTCTACAGCGAAACGCAGGAACATCAGGGCCGCCGGCCGATCCAGGCCGACCCGGGCGAAGGTTTCGTAGGAGGCGAGGTTGATCTTGAGAGATGCCGCCTCCTCGGAGGAGACGGACAACAGTTCGATTTCCGCGTCAAACGACTGGTTGAGGGCGGAGTGCAGCCGGATATCCCCCATCCCCAAGGCAAAGGCCGCAGACGGCATTACGAACAATAGCGACAGCAATGTGTAGGCCAGCTTTCGCACCATCCTCACTCCCTAGTTATCCCCCGGGACCTGCGTCCCCGTGGCGGGCTTTTAGTATTCCTGAACGGGCAGTTGAGACCGATTCCTCTCAACAAGCTTTATGTATCGGCAGTAACTTTAACTCACATATAGTCTTTTACCAAGACCTGAGCGATTTGAATACAATTTAATGCGCCCCCTTTGCGCACATTATCCCCTACCAGCCACATATTCATACCGTTTTGGTAGGACAAATCTGCCCGGATACGCCCCACGAACACCGCATCCTCGCCGGAGGCCTCGGTAACGGGGCTGGGGAACGGCTCGGTTGCGTCCACGCCTGGGGCGTCTTGTAACAGTTCCGCCACCCGGGCCGCTGTGATCCTGTCGCGGGTTTCGATGTGCAGCGCCATGGCATGGCCGTAAAAAACCGGCACGCGCACCGTGGTGGGATTCACGCCGATGGTCTCGTCGCCGAGGATCTTGTGTGTCTCCCGCACCATCTTCATCTCTTCGCGGGTATAGCCGTTGTCCTCCAGCTCACCGATCACGGGCAGGATGTTGAAGGCAATCTGCCGGGAAAAAACCGGGGTTTCGAGGCCACGCATGTTGAGCAGGTCGGCCGTCTGCCGCCCCAGCTCCTCCAGCCCGGCGCGGCCGACGCCGGACACCGCCTGATAGGTGGCGACGTTGACGCGCGTGATGCCGACTGCATCGTAAATCGGCTTGAGGGCAGTGAGCATCAGCACCGTGCAGGCATTGGGATTGGCGATGATGCGCCGTGCCTGCCAGCCGGCCAGGGCCGCGGGATTGACCTCGGCCACCACCAGGGGGACGTCCGGCTCCAGGCGGAACAGGCCGCTGTCATCGATGACCACGCAACCGGCTGCCGCCGCGCGCGGCACGTAAACTGCGGAAATCTCTGCATCGGCGCAGAAAAAGGCCAGCTGTACCTGGGAAAAATCGAAGCGGGCCACATCCCCCACCCGCAGGTGGCTGCCCTTGAACTCCACCCGACCGCCCGCCGCATCGGCACTGTCCAGCGGATGGAGTTTGCCCAGCGGAAACTCCCGCTCGGCGAGGAGGGTTACCAGCGTCTCCCCCACCAGGGTGGAGACGCCGACCACGGCAACATCAAATTTTTTGCTCATACCAGACCAATGATTTAACCGCGCGATACGCAAAGTGGCGCGCAGGCGGACAAGGCCGGTATTCGCTGCGCGTCACTTCACGTAATTCGTGGTTGGGCAAAAACGGCCTCAAGCCTCCAGCAGGATGCGCAGCATGCGGCGCAGCGGCTCGGCGGCGCCCCACAGCAGCTGGTCGCCGACGGTGAAGGCGGAAAGATACTCCTTGCCCATATTCAGCTTGCGCATGCGGCCCACGGGAACCGTAAGGGTTCCGGTGACGGCGGCCGGCGTCAGCTGCTCCATGGTGATCTGGCGATCATTGGGCACCACCTTCACCCAGTCGTTGTGGGCGGCGATGATGCCGTGGATTTCGTCCAGCGGCACGTCTTTGGTCATCTTGATGGTCAGCGCCTGGCTGTGGCAGCGCATGGCGCCGATGCGCACGCACAGGCCATCGATGGGGATCTGGCGGTCGGAACGGCCAAGGATCTTGTTGCACTCCACCTGCGCCTTCCACTCTTCCTTGGACTGACCGGATTCGAGCTGCACGTCGATCCACGGGATCAGCGAGCCGGCCAGGGGCACCGGCCAGGCATCCAGCGGGTAGCGGTCGGAGCGGATGAAATCGGCCACCTTGCGGTCGATCTCCAGGATGGCGGAGGCCGGATCATCCAGCAGGGACTTCACCTCGCCGTTGATGGCGCCCATCTGCTGAATCAGCTCGCGCATGTTGCGCGCACCGGCGCCGGAGGCCGCCTGGTAGGTCTGCGGCGCGATCCACTCCACGAGGCCCTTTTCAAACAGACCACCGATGGCCATCAGCATCAGGGACACGGTGCAGTTGCCGCCGACGTAGGTCTTGATGCCCTTGGCCAGGCCGTTCTGGATCACGCCCTTGTTGACCGGGTCGAGGATGATGATGGCGTCATCCTTCATGCGCAGGGTGGAGGCGGCGTCGATCCAGTAACCCTTCCAGCCGGCGGCCATCAGCTGCGGGTACACCTCCTTGGTGTAATCGCCGCCCTGACAGGTGATGATCACGTCCATTGCCTTCAGCTCGTCGACGCTCATGGCGTCCTTGAGCGGCGGAACCTCCTTGCCGATGTCCGGCCCCTTGCCGCCGACATTGGAGGTGGTGAAGAACACCGGATCGATGAGGTCGAAGTCCTTCTCCTCGCGCATGCGCCCCATCAGCACCGAACCGACCATACCGCGCCAACCAACCAGACCTACCCGCTTCATAGCCATACCAGACCCGCCTCTCGCTGTATTGTTGCTGCCGCCCGCGCGGCCAATGAACCTTATGCCTTGAGTGCGGCGACTACCGCATCGCCCATCTCGCTGCACGAAACCTTCTTGGTGCCCGCCGTGTAGATGTCGGCGGTACGAATCCCGTCTGCCAGCACCTTGCGCACCGCCGCCTCAATGCGCTTGGCATTCGCTTCATCCCCGAAGGTGTAGCGCAGCATCATAGCGGCCGACAGGATGGTGGCCAAGGGATTGGCGATGTTCTTGCCGGCGATATCGGGCGCCGAGCCGTGGATCGGCTCGTACATGCCCTTGTTGTTCTGGTCCAGCGAGGCCGAGGGCAGCATGCCGATGGAGCCGGACAGCATGGAGGCCTGATCGGACAGGATGTCACCGAAGATGTTGCCGGTGACGATGACATCGAACTGCTTGGGCCACTTCACCAGCTGCATGGCCGCATTGTCCACGTACATATGGGACAGCTCGACCTCCGGGTAATCCTTGCTGACCTCCAGCACCACCTCCTTCCACAGCTCGGAGCACTCCAGCACGTTGGCCTTCTCCACCGAGCACAGCTTCTTGCCGCGCTTCATGGCGATATCGAAGGCCACCCGCGCCACGCGGCGCACCTCGGATTCGGCGTAGATCATGGTGTTGAAACCGACGCGCTCACCGTTACGCACCTCGATGCCACGCGGCTGGCCGAAATACACGTCGCCGGTGAGCTCGCGCACGATCATGATATCGAGGCCGGAGACCACCTCGGGCTTGAGCGAGGAGGATTCGGCCAACTCCGGGTAGAGCAGCGCCGGGCGCAGGTTGGCGAACAGGTTCAGTTCCTTGCGAATACGCAGCAGCCCGCGCTCCGGGCGCAGCGGGCGATCCAGCTTGTCGTACTGCGGACCACCCACGGCACCGAGCAGCACCGCATCGGCGGCACGCGCCAGCTTGAGAGTAGCCTCGGGCAGCGGATCGCCGGCCGTGTCATAACCGGCACCGCCGATGGCGGCCTCCTCCATCTCGATGTTCAGCTCCGGCATCGCCTGGAGCACCTTCACCGCCTGGGCCACGATCTCCGGGCCGATGCCATCGCCGGGCAGAACTGCAATCTTCTTGGTCATGTCTATGTATCCTGAAATTCTGTAACTTGGTTATTCAACTAAACAGCCAGGGCGCTTCCTGACGGCGGCGCGCCTCGTAAGACTTGATGTCATCCACATGCTGCAGGGTCAGGCCGATGTCGTCCAGACCGTTGAGCAGGCAGTGCTTGCGGAAGGCGTCGACCTCGAACGGGATCACCTCGCCGCCCGGCGTGGTGATGGTCTGCGCCTCAAGGTCGACGGTGAGCTGGTAGCCCTCCGTCGCCGCCGTTTCCTGGAACAGCCGGTCGACGATGGCGCCGTCCAGCTTGATGGGCAGCAGGCCGTTCTTGAAGCAGTTGTTGAAGAAGATATCGGCAAAGCTCGGCGCGATGATCACGCGGAAGCCGTAATCCTCCAGCGCCCACGGCGCGTGCTCGCGCGAGGAGCCACAACCAAAATTGTCGCGCGCCAGCAGGATCTTCGCCCCCTGGTAGCGAGGCTGGTTCAACACAAAATCCGGATTGAGCGGGCGCTTGCTGTTGTCCATGCCCGGCTCACCATGATCGAGATAACGCCACTCGTCGAACAGGTTGGGCCCGAAGCCGCTGCGCTTGATCGACTTGAGGAACTGCTTGGGGATGATGGCGTCGGTGTCCACGTTGGGACGGTCCATCGGCGCCACGATACCGGTGACCTTGGTCAATTTTTCCATCATCAGAACTCCCGTACGTCGACGAAGTGGCCGGCGATGGCCGCCGCGGCCGCCATGGCCGGACTGACCAGATGGGTGCGCCCGCCCTGCCCCTGCCTGCCTTCGAAGTTGCGGTTGGAGGTGGAGGCGCAGCGTTCGCCCGGCTGCAGCCGGTCGGCATTCATCGCCAGGCACATGGAGCAGCCCGGCTCGCGCCATTCGAAACCGGCATCACGGAAGATTCGGTCCAACCCTTCCTGCTCCGCCTGCTGCTTGACCAGGCCGGAGCCTGGCACCACCAGCACCTGCTTGACGTTGGCCGCCTTTTTGCGCCCCTTGATCACTGCGGCGGCGGCACGAAAATCTTCGATACGCGCATTGGTGCAGGAACCGATGAACACCACGTCCACCGGGATGGCGGTGATCGGGGTGTTGGCCTCCAGCCCCATGTATTTCAGCGCGGCGCGCATGCCGGTGGCCTTCACGGCATCCTTTTCCTGTTCCGGATCGGGCACCTTGCCGTCCACCGCCACCACCATCTCGGGCGAGGTGCCCCAGGTGACCTGCGGCTTGATCTTGCCGGCATCGAGCCGGACGATGCGATCGAACTCGGCATCGAAATCGGAATGCAGGCCGAACCAGGCGGCCACCGCCTTGTCCCACAGGTCGCCCTTGGGCGCGTACGGCTTGCCGTACAGATATTCGATGGTGGTTTCGTCCACCGCCACCATGCCGGCGCGGGCGCCGGCCTCGATGGCCATGTTGCACACCGTCATGCGCCCTTCCATGGACAGGGCGCGGATCGCCTCGCCGCCGAACTCGATGGCGTAGCCGGTGCCGCCGGCAGTGCCGATCTCGCCGATGATGGCAAGCACGATGTCCTTGGCGGTGACGCCGGGGCCGACGTGGCCGTCCACCGACACCAGCATGTTCCTGGACTTCTTCTGCACCAGACACTGGGTGGCGAGCACGTGCTCCACCTCGGAGGTGCCGATGCCGTGGGCCAGGGCGCCGAAGGCGCCGTGGGTGGAGGTATGGGAGTCACCGCACACCACGGTCATGCCGGGCAGGGTGCCTCCCTCCTCCGGGCCGACCACGTGGACGATGCCCTGGCGCACGTCACCCATGGGGAAATAGGTGAGGCCGAACTCGCGCACGTTGGCATCCAGGGTTTCCACCTGGATACGGGCGATGGGGTCGGCGATGCCCTTGCTGCGGTCGTCGGTGGGGACGTTGTGATCGGGCGTGGCCAGCACGGTGTCCTTGCGCCACGGCTGGCGCCCGGCCAGGCGCAGCCCCTCGAAGGCCTGCGGCGAGGTCACCTCGTGCACCAGGTGGCGATCGATATACAAAAGACAGGTGCCGTCGTCATCACAGCGCACCACGTGGGCATCCCACAATTTGTCGTACAGCGTCTTTCCAGCCATTACCTGCTCCTCCTGCGATGTGGCCATCCTAGCCCTGCATCATCCATGACACAAATTCATTAATTTCATATACTGAATTCCATTATGGAATCCAAAACATTTGCCGCAGAGGCGCGGAGACGCAGAGAAAATCCATGCGGGCTGCCTGCCCCCCTGTTGCATGGGTTCCCATGGTTCAAGGCGCACCTGAAGCCTCCGCGTCTCTGCGCCTCTGCGGCAAAAGGGTTTTGACCCGATGGACATCAGCGCCCTGCAAGCCTTTCTCGCCGTCGCCGACAGCGCCTCCTTCTCCCAGGCGGCGGAGCGGCTGTTCCTTACCCAGCCGGCAGTGAGCAAGCGCATTGCCGTGCTGGAGGCGGAGCTGGGCACGACCTTGTTCGACCGTGTCGGCCGCCAGGTCGGACTGACCGAGGCGGGCCGCGCCCTGCTGCCACGGGCGCGTCGCATCGTCGACGAACTGGAAGACAGCCGCCGTGCCATCGCCAACCTGTCGGGCAAGGTGGAGGGACGGCTGTCCTTCGGCACCAGCCACCACATCGGCCTGCACCGCCTGCCGCCGGTCCTGCGCGCCTATCACCAGCGCTACCCGCAGGTGGCCCTGGACATCCAGTTCATGGATTCGGAACAGGCCTGCCAGGAGGTGCTGCGTGGTGAACTGGAACTGGCGGTGGTGACCCTGCCCACCCGCGCCGCCGCCAGTCTGGCCACTCACACCGTGTGGCGCGACCGGATGGCTGTCATGGTCGCGGTCGAGCATCCATTGGCCGGCAAGGCACGCCCCACCCTGCGCGACCTCGCGCAGTGGCCGGCCATCATGCCGGCCCACGGCACCTATACCCGCGAGATCGTCGAGGCCGCCTTCAGCCGCGAAGGGCTGGTGCCGCAGGTGAGCATGTCCACCAACTACCTGGAGACCATCAAGATGCTGGTGTCCGTCGGTCTGGGCTGGAGCGTGCTGCCACGGACCATGCTGGATGAGCAGGTAACGGCGCTGAAGCTGCCCTCCCTCGGACTGGAACGCGAACTGGGCCTGGTCACCCACACCAACCGCAGCCTGTCCAATGCCGCCCGTGCCATGCAGCAACTGCTGTTCGAGGAGGCCGGGCGATGACGCTGCTGGGGGCATGGCATGCGGATCCGCTTGATGCCATTGCTGCGCAGGCCTTGCGGGTACGCGCACAACAAAGGCAGCGACGTGGTCAACAGCAGCGGCGCTGCCGCACCTGCCTGCTGCAGGATTTGATCGCCGGCTACTGGCTGGGTGAAGACATCGCCGTGCTGTATCGCCACGCCTTGCCATTGTTGCAGCGCAGCGCTCACGGCCACGCCCTGCTGGAGCTGATTACCGGGCAGCTGCTGTTGAGCCGGCGCCTGCACGGGGCGCGGCAGCATCTGGAACGGGGCTTTCACCGCGCCAGCCGGCTGTTCACCGCCACCGACTATCTGACCGTGCTCAAGCGGCAGCAACAGCTGGCCTGCCTGCCGCTGGCCGATACGCCGCTGCCGGCTGCAACGCTGGCCCAGCTGCTCACCACGGCCCAGGTGATAGAACGCATGGAAGGCGGCCGCAGACGGCCTCAGGGGAAACACGACCCGACGGATTTGTACGGTTAGTGAATTGATTGTAGGAGCGGACCGTGTCCGCGATCTGGCGTCGGCAAAGGCACAGGTGTCGTGAATACGATTCGCTCCTACGCTATTCCTTCAACCAGCGCCAACCGATCACCAGGCCCGCCGCGCTCAATCCCGCCGCGATGATGAAGGCCGCCTCCGCCCCCAGCAGCTCCCACACGGCGCCGCTGTAGTAACTGCCGAGGGCGCCGCCGGCGCCGAACGACAGCGAGGCATACAACGCCTGGCCGCGCCCCTGCAGGCGGCCGGGGAAGTAGCGATGGAACAGGGCGATGGCGGTGGCGTGATAGATGCCGAAACTGGCGGCATGCAACGTCTGCGCCGCCAGCACGACGGGCAGGGACTGTGGGTAATGGCCGATGAGCAGCCAGCGCAATGTGGTCAGTGCCAGGCTTGCCAGCAACAGGCTGCGCAGGCCGTAGTGCATCACCAGGCGCGGCATAAGCAAAAAAACGCCCACCTCCGCCACCACGCCCAGGGCCCACAGCTGGCCGATGGCACTGCGCGTATAGCCGTGGCCCTCCATGTACAGGGTATAGAAGGTGTAGTACGGGCCGTGGCTGGCCTGCATCAGGAAGCACATCGCCAGCAGCGCCAGTACCTGGGGCTTCAGCAACACGCGGCGCAGCGACTCGACCGGGGCCGGGTGCGGTGCGCCGTCCTGACGCGGCGCCAGCAGGCTGGCGAGCAGGATCCCCACGAACAGCGCCAGCATCACCCCCGGCACGATCCCGGCATCGTAGCGATCGAGCAGCGGCCCCATGCCGGCCACCGTGGCGATGAAGCCGATGGAGCCCCACAGGCGGATGGAACTGTAGCGGTGCTGCTGCTCGCCCAGGTGGCTCAGGGTGTTGGCCTCGAACTGCGGCAGCACCGCGTTCCAGAAGAAGCTGAACGCCACCATCACCAGCGCCGTAGGCCAGTAGCCGTCGACGAAGAAGATGGCGGTGAACGTCGTCAGCGCCAGCAGCGCGCCGGCACGCACCACGCCGAGGCGCAGCCCGGTGTGGTCGGCGATCCAGCCCCAGATGTTGGGCGAGACGATCTTGGTGGCCATCAACAGCGCCATCAGTTCGCCGATCTCGCCCGCACCGAAGCCCTGGTGCTTGAGATACAGGCTCCAGTAGGGCACCAGCACACCGAGGCTGGCGAAGTGGAACAGATAGAAGGTGGAGAGGCGCCAATACATCAAGTCAGTCTCAAGTTACAAGTTGCAAGTGACAAGTCAAAAAACAAGACCGTCCTTTTCTCGTCACTTGCAACTTGCCGCTTGTAACTTTTTCATACTTCTGACCACATGCGCACCAGGTTGATGTAGGCGTGGTCGACGGCATCGGTCTCCGGCGCGCCGGGGTTGTCGGCCAGCAGTTTGTTTCGCGCGCCGGAGAGGCCGAACAGGATTTCGCGCTGGGCCGGGTCGCGCACCATGCTCTGGATCCAGCCGATGGAGACCAGACGTACACCACGCGTCACCGCGGCCACCTGGTGCAGGGTGCCGGAAGGATAGATCACCGCATCGCCGGCCTTGAGCTTGACCTGCTTCTCGCCGAACGAAGTGCGCACCACCAGTTCGCCACCGTCGTACTCTGCCGGTTCGCTGAGGAACAGGGTGAAGGATACGTCGGTACGGTAGTGCGGCCCCTGCCCCATCACCGGATCATCCACATGCCAGCCATAGGTCATACCCGGCGTGTAGCGGGCAAAGATCGGTGTACCCAGCTTGAGCGGCAGGGCGGCGGTGCGAAAGGTCTCGCTGCGGTACAGCGCGGTGACCACGATCTGTGCCAGGGCGTCGCGCTGCGGCTGCTCGCGATCCAGCTCGGTGTTGTGCTTGACCCGCTCGGCCGCCCGGCCCGCGGTCAGCTTGCCGTCGACGAAGGCCGACTGATCCAGCACGCGGCGCATCGCCTCCAGTTCGTTGGGCAGCAGGACATCAGGAATGTGCAGCAGCATGGAGAACCTCTGAAACAAAAAGCCGCCGCAGAGACGCAGAGGCGCGGATAACAACCAGATTAATAATCTCTGTGTCTCCGTGTCTCTGCGGCAGGTTGTTTTATTAACTGGCGCTGGCCGGGATGATCGGCGTGGCCGAGTGCACCTCGCCGTTCTGGCCGCGCTGGCGCAGGAAATGGTCCATCAGCACGATGGCCATCATCGCCTCGGCGATGGGCGTGGCGCGGATGCCGACGCAGGGGTCGTGGCGTCCGGTGGTCACCACCTCCACCGGTTCGCCGCGCAGGTTCACGCTGCGGCCCGGCAGGCGCAGGCTGGAGGTCGGCTTCAGGGCGATGGAGGCGACGATGTCCTGGCCGCTGGAGATGCCGCCGAGGATGCCGCCGGCGTGGTTGGACAGAAAGCCCTGCGGCGTGATTTCGTCGCGATGCTCGGTCCCCTTCTGCTCCACGCAGGCGAAGCCGGCACCGATCTCCACGCCCTTCACCGCATTGATGGACATCAGTGCATGGGCCAGGTCGGCATCGAGGCGATCGAAGATCGGCTCACCCAAACCGGGCGGCACGCCGGTGGCCACCACATTGATACGCGCGCCGACGGAATTGCCCTCCTTGCGCAGGGCGTCCATGTATTCCTCCAGCTGCGCCACCTTGGCGGCATCGGGGAAGAAAAAGGCGTTCTGCTCCACCTGCGCCCAATCGAACTGCTCGGCCGCGATGGGGCCGAGCTGCATCATGTAGCCGCGGATCTCGATGCCCTGGCGGTGCAGGTACTTCTTGGCGATGGCGCCGGCGGCAACGCGCATCGCCGTCTCGCGCGCCGAGGAACGGCCGCCGCCGCGGTAGTCGCGCAGACCGTACTTCTGCTGATAGGTGTAGTCGGCGTGGCCGGGGCGGAACTGCTGGGCGATATCCGAGTAGTCCCTGGAGCGCTGGTCGGTGTTCTCGATGAGCAGACCGATGGGCGTGCCGGTGGTGCGCCCCTCGAACACGCCGGACAGGATGCGTACCGCATCGTCCTCACGGCGCTGCGTGGTGTGGCGCGAGGTGCCCGGCTTGCGCCGGTCCAGGTCGCGCTGCAGGTCCGCTTCACAGAGTTCCAGTCCCGGCGGGCAGCCGTCGACGATGGCGCCCAGCGCCGCGCCGTGGCTCTCGCCGAAGGTGGTGACGGTAAACAGTTTGCCGATGCTATTGCCTGACATAGTGGCGCCTATTGTAGCGATAAATTCAGACAGCGTCCGCAGGGCTAGAAGCCCAAATACAGGCCGATGCCGTAGTAGTTGATGTGATCGGAATAAAACTGCCCATGGGGTGCGTAACCGCTGTAGCCCTCCAGCATCAGCCGCGCCCGGCGCTGCCCCGGCTGATAGGCGCCGAACTCCAGGCCGACCTTGACGCTCACGTCGCGGCTCCAGTCATGCTCCTCCCAGGCCTTGATATCGACGCCGCCGACCCAATGGCCGCCGTTCCATACCGGCTCGGTGGTGCGCAACTCCACGCCGCCATGGGCATTGGCCGGCTGGAGATCGGCCGGTTCGCGATGGATCAGGTACTCGCCGCCAAGATAGACGCGCCAGGTCTCGGACTGCACGGCAAGCAGCAGCTCCACCGACTCGAAACTCAGATTGATGCGCTCGGGGCTGGTGCTCAGCAGGTATTCATCGCCCAGGTGCGAGCTTTGGTGATACAGACGCAGCCGCGCCGAGGTACGGCCGTTGCGCCAGGTGATCGGGATGCCGATGGTGTAGTCGGCGTTGATCAGATCGGCCGAGGCGGCATCCAGATTGAACTGGGCGAACAACCCGCCGGAGATGCCGATCTGCAGGCCGTTGCCGGGATGCCGGCCAGGCTGGCGGTAAACACCGAAGGTTTCGCCATACCCCACCGCCGCGACATTGGCGGAGTCCTGTGGCGTACGGTAGTAGCGGTAGCTGGTGAAAAACTGCGGCTGCTTGGGGTCGGCCAACAGGGGCAGGAACAGGTCCCCCACCGGGAAGGGCACCGAGCCGGGCGCCAGGCCAAGAAAGCTGTACAAGGGCAACTCGGGCTCGGCGTCTGCGGTCACCGTCGCGGCCACCACCACATTGAGCGCCTTCAGGCGCTCGAGGGCAGGCAACCGCCGCGTCAGCTCGGCACGCCGTGCCAGATCCTCCTCCGGCAGGAGCACGGTGGCGGTGCCATCGCGGACCTCGAGACGATAGCTGCCGCGCCCCCAACCCAGTTCGTGCTCCAGAAAATAATTCAGCTGACCGGCCAGGTATGCATCCGGCACGGCCGGCGGTGCCGCCAGAGCGGCGCTGCTGCAACACAACAGCACCGCCACCAGCCACCACGCGCACCGACCCACATCAAATCACTTTCGAGAAACGCTGGTTGGCCTTCTCGCGCAGATAGCGATCAAAGGTCATGCAGATGTTGCGGATCAGCAGCTTGCCAACCGGGTGTACCTGGATACGAGCGGCATCCACGGTGAGCAGGCCGTCGGCCTGCATGGCAGCCAGCTCCGTAAGCTCGGTGGCGAAATAGCTGTCGAAGTCGACACCGAACTGCTGTCCTACCCTGGCCTTGTCCAGATGAAAATGGCAGATGAGCTCGGTAATCACCGCACGACGCAGCACGTCATCGTCGCCCAATTCGACGCCGCGGAACACCGGCAGGCGGCCGGCGTCGATGGCCGCGTAATAGGTCTCCAGCTCCTTCAGGTTCTGCGCGTAGCTGCGCCCCACCTGGCCGATGGAGGTGCTGCCCAGGCCGACCAGGTCGCAGTCGGCATGGGTGGAGTAACCCTGGAAGTTGCGGTACAGGGTGCCGCTGCGCTGCGCCACCGCCAACTCGTCATTGGGCTTGGCGAAGTGGTCCATGCCGATGTAGACATAGCCCGCGGCGGTGAGCTTCTCGATGGTCATCTGCAGGATGTTGAGCTTTTCCTGCGGCGCCGGCAGTTCCTCGGCATTGATGCGGCGCTGCGGTTTGAACAGCTCGGGCAGATGGGCGTAGTTGAACACCGACAGGCGATCCGGCGAAATCTCCAGGATCTTGTCCAGGGTGGCGGAGAAGCTCACCACGCTCTGGAACGGCAGGCCGTAGATCAGGTCGATGCTGATGGACTTGAAACCCTCGCTCCGCGCCGCACCCAACGCCGCCATGGTCTCCGCCTCGGATTGCAGGCGGTTCACCGCCTTCTGCACCCGCGGGTCGAAGTCCTGCACCCCCAGGCTCATGCGGTTGAAGCCGAGCTTGCGCAGCAGGGCGATGGTGTCGACCTTCACCTCGCGCGGGTCGATTTCGATGGAGAATTCGCCGCTGTCGTCATCGCGCAGGTTGAAACACTCACGCGTCTTGTCCATCAGCGCGATCATCTCGCTGTGGCTGATGAAGGTGGGCGTACCGCCACCCCAGTGCAGCTGATCCACGGTGCGGTTGCGGTCAAACAAGGCCCCCTGCAGCTCCAGCTCGCGGTGCAGCCGTTCAAGATACGGCGCCGAACGGGTGCGGTCCTTGGTGACCACCTTGTTGCAGCCGCAGTAGAAGCACACCGTATCGCAGAACGGGATGTGGAAATACAGCGACAGCGGGTTGCCGCGCCTGTTGCTTTCCTCGGCATAGCGGCGGTAATCGTCCGCGCCGAAACCGTCATGGAACTGCACCGCCGTGGGATAGGAGGTATAGCGCGGCCCGGACTTGTCGTAGCGCTTGATCAGCTCCGGGTCGAAGACGATCTGCTGGTTGCTGCTGTCGTGTTGCGTGCTCATGCCACTGCCTCCACACCGCCGCGGGCGGTGCTCATTCGCTTTCGGTATCGAGACCTTCTTTGTGGGTCTTGTTGATCATCGCCAGCAGGTCTGCAAACGGGATGCGGCTGCGGAAGCGGTTGACCATGTCCATGAACGGCAGGTCGGTCTTGCCGAACTCGTAGCTGCCGTCCGCCATGGCGGCGCGCAGGTCCTTCAGCATCTGCTCCAGGGTGTTGAGATAGGGCGGCACGGCGCCCATTTCCTCCGCGTCATATTCATAGCTGGAACGCAGCTCGTCCACCTCGATGATGGCGCTATCCACCATACCCACATACTGCTGGGCCGTCTTCGGCCGCAAACTCAATGCCATGTTAGAAGCTCCTTGAACACAATCTGCCGCAGAGACGCGGAGGCGCAGAGGATGTTGTGTGAAACCCATTCTCCGCGGCTCTGCGCCTCTGCGGCGGGTTTACTGACGAACCAGGCGGAACAGGCTGCGGTATTCGCGTACCTGCTCGGCGGTGAGCAGAAACACGCCGTGACCGCCGCGTTCAAACTCCAGCCAGGTGAACGGTACCTCGGGCAGACGTTCGGCCAGGGCATGCCAGCTGTTGCCCACCTCGACGATGAGGATGCCGTCGCGGGTCAGGTGCAGCGAGGCCTCCTGCAGGATGCGCAGCGCGAGGTCGAGGCCGTCCTCGCCGGCGGCCAGCGCCATCTGCGGTTCGTGGCGATACTCCGGCGGCAGTGCCGCCATGTCCTCGGCATCCACGTAGGGCGGATTGCTGACGATGATGTCGTACTTGCGGCCGGAGAGGTTCTGGAACAGATCCGACTGCACCGCATGCACCCGCCCCGCCATGCCGTGCTTCTCGATATTGATCGCCGTTACCGCCAGCGCCGCCTCGGAGATGTCCACCGCATCCACCTCGACATGGGGCAGATATTCGGCGCAGGCGATGGCGATGCAGCCGCCACCGGTGCACAGGTCCAGCACCCGCTCCACCCGGTTCGGTTCGATCCACGGTTCGAAACCGTGCTCGATCAGCTCTGCCAGGGGTGAACGCGGGATCAGCACGCGCTCGTCGACATAAAACGGCATGCCGGCAAACCAGGCCTCATGGGTCAGATAGGGTGCCGGCAGGCGTGCGTCGATGCGGCTGGTGAGGATGTCCACCACCGCCTTCTTCTCCAGCGCGGTAAGACGCGTGTCGAGATACGGTTCGGCGATATCGGGCGGCAGGTGCAGCGTATGCAGCACCAGATAGGCCGCCTCATCCAGGGCATTGTCGGTGCCGTGGCCGAAATACAGGCCGGCGGCGGCAAAGCGGCTCATCCCCCAGCGGATGAAGTCGCGTACCGTGTGCAACTGCTCCAGCGCGTCTTTGCGGTCCATGGTTCAGTCCTGCGGCTTCTTGGCGTGTTTGGGGCGGAAGGCGGCAGTCACCTCCGGCCGGGTCTCCAGATACGGGCCTTCGATGAGGTCGATGCAATAGGGCACGGCGGGGAATACCGCCTCCAGGCAATCCTGGATGGCCGATGGCTTGCCCGGCAGGTTGATGAGCAGCGCGCGGCCGCGGATCCCGGCGATCTGGCGCGACAGGATGGCGGTGGGCACGAACTTGAGCGATACCGCCCGCATCTGCTCGCCGAAGCCGTCGAGGATCTTGTCACATACCGCGGCAGTAGCCTCGGGGGTAATGTCACGCGGCGCGGGGCCGGTGCCGCCGGTGGTCACCACCAGGCAGCAGCCCTGCTCATCGCACAGTTCGCGCAGCGCCGCCTCCACCTGGTCCTGCTCGTCGGGTACCAGCCGGGCGACGGCCTCCCACGGCGTGGTGAGCGCCCGCTCCAGCCAGTCGTGGATGGCCGGACCACCCAGGTCCTCGTATTCGCCGCGACTGGCGCGGTCGGAGACGGTGACGATGCCGATACGTACGTTCTGCATGGGAATCCCGGCTGGAGAGTGTTGGGCCGGGTATTGTACCCGCATCCGCGTCGCTTGGGGCCCCGTATCCCCTTGGGGCGGGATACACCCGCCCGGGTATCGTCAGAAGTCGTACACCAGGGTGACCGCGCTCATGCTGTCGGTCTTTTCCACACCAGCCGGCACATCGCTGTTGTGCTTGACCGTCAGGGAGAGCTTGAGGGCGAACTGGCTGTTGATGCGCACGCTGAGGGCGGACAGCGATTCGGTATAGGTATTGCTCTTGCCGCTCTCCACCAGCACCTCCTCGGTGAAGCGGGAGGTGGGGCTGATGGCCCAGCCCAGCCTGACGGCACCACGCACGATGGCCTCGTCTTCGCGTTCCTGGCCGACTTCCCGACTGTGGCGACCACCGGCACCGATTTCCAGGTCCAGCTCGACGCTTGTGGTCTTCAGCACCCGACGGCCATAACCCACGGTCTCGGAGAACTGGTAGTCGTAGCCGCTGAAACGGTCATCCTCGTAGCGCACCGTGACGAACAGGTAATCATCGGGTGTAAAACGGTAGTCGCTCTTGCCGCTGGCGACGTAGCGCTCGGAGGTGATGGTGCCCCCGTCGGAGGTACGCAGCCCCTCGAGACGGCCTTCATGGCGCCAGCTTTCGGTCAGATAACGCACCCTGGCCTTGGCATTGACGCTGCGGGTATCGGTATTGCCGCTGGTGGTGACCACCCCCAGCTCGGCCTCGCCGCCGAAACCGGCCTCCTCCTCCACCGCTGTTACCACACCCGCCCAACAGCCCACTGACAGCGCCGCGCACGGCGCCCAAATCTTGATGAAATTTCGCATAACCCGGACAGGCTACCGGCCACGACAGGTCGATTCAACCCGCAATTCCACAGGGTTATCCGCGAAATTTCGCTCAGCAGGCGCTCACGGCGCGGCATAGTCGCGCAGCCGCACCGGCTGGCGCCTGCCGCCCCAGTCGCCGGGCTGCGCATCGAACACACCGGCGCAGGCAGTGCCGCAGGACTGGCACTTGCCGGCGGCATCCAGGTGCCAGGCGGTGATGGTATAGCCGTCGCGGCCGATGAGTTTGCTGCCGCAGTGATGGCAAAAGGTGCTCTGCCCCTCCGGGTCGTGCACGTTGCCGGTGTAGGCGTAACGCACGCCGTTGTTCATGGCGATGCGCCGCGCCATGGTCAGCGTTTCCCGCGGCGTCGGCGGCGTGTCCAGCATCTTCCAGTCCGGATGGAAGGCCGTGAAGTGCGTGGGCACGTCCGGCCCCAGCTCCTGCACCACCCACCTGGTCATGGCATCGAGCTCTGCCTCAGTATCGTTGAAGCCGGGGATCAGCAGCGTGGTCAGCTCCAGCCACACCGAGGTCTCGTGCTTCAGATACAGCAGGGTGTCGAGTACCGGCTGCAGGTGACCACCGGTGAGCTTGTGGTAGAAGTCGTCGGTAAAGCCCTTCAGGTCGACATTGGCCGCGTCCATGTATTGATAGAACTCGCGCCGCGGCTCGGCGCAGACATAGCCGGAGGTCACCGCCACCGACAGGATGCCGTGCTTGCGGCATTCCTTCGCCACGTCGATGGCGTATTCATGGAAGATGATCGGGTCGTTGTAGGTGTAGGCCACGCTGCGGCAGCCGAGGTCGGCGGCGGCGCGGGCGATCACCTCGGGAGTGGCCTGATCGAGCAGGGTGTCCAGTTCGCGCGACTTGCTGATGTCCCAGTTCTGGCAGAACTTGCAGGCCAGGTTGCAGCCGGCGGTACCGAAGGACAACACCGGCGTGCCGGGCAGAAAGTGGTTGAGCGGTTTCTTCTCGATGGGGTCGACGCAGAAGCCGCTGGAACGGCCCCAGGTGGCGAGCACGATCTTGCCGCCCAGATTGCCGCGTACGAAACACAGCCCGCGCTGGTTGTCCTTCAGCTTGCAGTAGCGCGGGCACAGGTCGCACTGCACACGGCCATCGTCCAGCGCATGCCAGTACTGCGTAGCGACGATGCTGGACGGCTCGACGCCGTCGAAATTGGCTGTTTCCATGACCGCTCTCCGCCGTGTACCCGCGCCGTCGGGGCGCTATAGTTGCTACCCATAGAGGATAGAGGATCAGGAGTCCGCCATGCCGAAAATCCGCCCACCCGCCGTTGCCGGCCTGTTCTATCCTGCCGATCCGATCCAGCTGCATCAGATGGTGCAGGAGTTCCTGCGCGGGGCCGACAGCGACGACGGTGCGCCGCCCAAGGCCATCATCGCCCCCCATGCCGGCTACATCTACTCCGGGCCGGTGGCGGCCAGCGCCTATGTCCGCCTCGCCCCGCTGCGCGGCACGGTGACGCGGGTGGTGCTGCTCGGTCCGTCGCACCGCGTCGGATTCCTCGGCCTCGCCAACAGCAGCGCCGACGCCTTCCGCACCCCGCTGGGCGACATACCGCTCGACCGCCCTGCCGTCGACGCCATAACTGCCCTGCCCCAGGTGCACGTGCTGGACGAGGCGCACAGCATGGAACATAGCCTGGAGGTGCACCTGCCGTTCCTGCAGGAGGTGTTGGGCGACTTCGCCCTGGTGCCGCTGGTGGTGGGCGACGCGTCGGCGCAAGAGGTGGACGAGGTGCTGGAACAACTGTGGGGCGGACCCGAGACGCTGATCGTGATCAGCTCCGACCTGTCGCACTACCACGACTACGCCACCGCCCAGGCCATGGACCGCAGCACTGCCCAGGCCATCGAGGAGCTGCGCTACCAGGACCTGCGTAGCGAAGGCGCCTGCGGCCGCAACCCGGTGCGCGGCCTGCTGCTCGCCGCCCGGCGGCTGGGACTCAAGGCCGACACCGTCGACCTGCGCAACTCCGGCGACACCGCCGGACCGCGCGACCAGGTGGTCGGCTACGGCGCCTGGCTATTCCGCGAGGCCGCATGATCAGCCCCGCCGGCCGGCAGGCCCTGCTGCAAGTCGCCCGCGACTCCATCCGTCACGGCCTCGAACACGGCCGTCCGCTGACGGTACACGCCGCTGACTATCCGGAGGAACTGCGCCCACTGCGCGCCAGCTTCGTCACCCTGCACCGCCACGGCGAACTGCGCGGCTGCATCGGCATCCTCGAGGCCCTGCGCCCGCTGGTGGAGGATGTCGCCTACCACGCCTGGGCCGCAGCCTTCGAAGACCCGCGCTTCGCGCCGCTCTCCGAATGGGAACTGGAGGGACTCGACACCCATATCTCCATCCTGAGCCCGCCGGAGCCGCTACGGTTCGAGAACGAGGCCGACCTGCTGCGACAACTCCGCCCCGGCAGCGACGGCCTCATCCTGCGCGACCGCGGCCACCGCGGTACCTTCCTGCCCAGCGTATGGGAGTCCCTGCCGCAACCACGCGACTTCTGGCAACACCTCAAGCGCAAGGCCGGCCTGCCGCCGGACTGGTGGTCGGATACCTTGCAGGTGGAGCGGTATACCACAGAGAGTTTCAGCGCAGAAGCTTGAGGCCTGGCCGGCGCAACCTGACCGTAGCCGGCAGGCAATACGTTCGATCCCCCCAGGAAACGGACAGAGCACCGCTGTTTGTTGGCTGCACCGCGGGGAAAACTGTGTGGCGATTTGGGCCAGCTCCGGCTCCGCAAGCAATCCGCAGCGCCCTGCACGCCCCCGCGTGGCGGCACTACGGCCCGGCACCCGTTACCGGGAACGCATCATCCGGCAGTCCCACGCGGCGGCATACTGCGACATCACCCGGCCTGCATCGCGTGCCGCACCGCCTCGGCCAGTTCCGCCACGATGCGCTCCACCAGCACCGCGTCCTCCCCCTCGGCCATCACCCGCACCACCGGCTCGGTGCCGGAGGGGCGCAGCAGCACCCGTCCCTTGCGCGCGAAGGAGGCCTCTGCCGCCCGCACGGCCTCCTGCACCAGGCCGGAGGCCATCACATCGAAGGGCTGCTGCAGGCGTACGTTGACCATCTTCTGCGGATACTTGCTCATGCCGCCCTTCAGCGCGTGCAGGCTGTTGCCGCTGCGCGCCACCGCCGCGAGCACCTGCAGGGCGGAGACGATGCCGTCGCCGGTGGTGGTGCAGTCGCGGCAGATGATGTGGCCGGAGGACTCGCCGCCCAGGGGCCAGCCCAGGGCGCTCATGCGCTCCAGCACGTAGCGGTCGCCCACCTTGGCGCGCTCGAAGCCGATGCCGGCCGCGGTGAGCGCATGCTCCATGCCCAGATTGCTCATCAACGTCCCTACCACGCCGGCCAGTCCGCCCTGGCGCTGGCGCTCCATGGCGATGATGAACAGCAATTCGTCGCCATCGACCACGGCCCCGGTATGGTCGACCATGATCACGCGGTCGCCGTCGCCGTCAAAGGCGATACCGAGGTCCGCCTGATGCTCCAGCACCGTGCGCTGCAGCAGCGCCGGATGGGTGGAGCCGCAGTCGACGTTGATGTTGAGCCCATCCGGCTCGGCGCCGATCTTGATCACCTCGGCGCCCAGCTCGCGGAGCACCCGCGGCGCGACGAAATAGGTGGCACCGTTGGAGCAGTCCACCACGATCTTCAGCCCTTCCAGGCTCAGGGTATTGGGAAAGGTACTCTTGCAGAATTCGATATAGCGGCCGCCGGCATCCACCACCCGCTCCGCCTTGCCCAGGTGCGCCGACGGCGCCATGGTCATGGGCTCGTCCAGTGCCGCCTCGATGGCCTGCTCCACCTCGTCGGGCAGCTTGGTACCGGCGGCGGAGAAGAACTTGATGCCGTTGTCCTCGTAGGGATTGTGCGAGGCGCTGATGACGATACCGGCGGTGGCGCGCAGGGTGCGCGTCAGATAGGCGATGGCTGGCGTCGGCATCGGCCCGAGCAGGCGGATGTCCAGACCCGCCGCCGACAGTCCCGCCTCCAGGGCCGACTCGAACATGTAGCCGGAGATGCGCGTGTCCTTGCCGATGATCACCTTGCCGCCATGCCTGCCGGCGGACAACACGCGGCCCGCGGCCCAGCCCAGCTTGAGCATGAACTCGGGAGTGATGGGAAACTCGCCCACCTTGCCGCGGATGCCGTCGGTGCCGAAATATTTGCGTGCCATAATTTTCTTCCGTTAATTCCTGCAAAAGCATTTTTCACCGCAAAGGCGGCAGGAAATCAAAGATCAAAATCCAACACAGAGACGCGGAGGCGCAGAGGAGTACACCGGTTCGCTCTCTGCGGCCCTCTGCGCCTCTGTGTTAAGGTTTTGAAGTTCTTTTGCGCCTGATGTTTTCATTCCGCCGCCTGCACCGCCGCCACCATCCTCAGCGCATCCACGGTAGCCTTGACGTCGTGCACGCGCACGATGGCGGCACCAAACCAGGCGCCCAGGGCGGCAACGGCCAGGCTGCCGTACAGACGCCCCTCCAGCGGCGCCTCCAGCACCGCGCCGACCATACTCTTGCGCGACATGCCCACCAGCAGCGGCAGGCCCAATGCCTGCAACGCAGGCAGATGCTTGAGCAGGCTCAGGTTGTGCGCCAGGGTCTTGCCGAAACCGAAACCCGGGTCGAGCAAAATGCGGTCGCGTCGTATGCCGGCGGTAACACATTCCTCCACCCGTCGCGCCAGAAACGCGCGCACCTCGGCCACCACGTCCACATAGTGCGGCGCCTGCTGCATGGAGCGCGGCTCGCCCTGCATGTGCATCAGGCACACCGGCACACCCAGCTCCGCCGCGACCTCCAGCGCTCCGGGCAGGCGCAGGGCATAAACATCGTTGATCAGGCCGGCACCGGCTGCCACTGCCGCACGCATCACCTCGGGCTTGCTGGTATCCACCGAGATCGGCACCGGCAGCTCGGCGGCCAGCGCTGCGATGACCGGCACCACCCGCGCCATCTCCTCTTCCACGGCCACCGCAGCCGCACCAGGCCGGGTGGATTCGCCACCCACATCGATGACGGTCGCGCCCTCGGCCACCATCTGCCGCGCCCGGGCCACCGCCACGGCAGGAGCGACAAAGCGGCCGCCATCGGAAAAGGAATCGGGGGTTACGTTGAGTATCCCCATCACGCGAGGGACGGAGAGGTCGAGGGGCTTGCCGGCGCAGTCGAGGATCATGACGTGCGGATTATACGGGGTTGCGCCCCACCCGCCCAGCCAATGACTGGCAGGGCCGGCGTACCATGACCGAAAACAAAACGCCCCGCAGGGCGGGGCGTTTTGTCATTGCAGCCGCAACATCAGTGCTGCCCAGCGGGATCACCCAGCTTGCCGCCGGCGGTGTCGTCCTTGCCACTGGTGCTGCTGGCACCGGACTTGGGTTCACTATCAGTCCAGTCAACCGGCGGCCGCGGCGGCTTGCCCGCCATGATGTCGTTGATCTGCTCCAGGTCGATGGTCTCGTACTTCATCAGGGCATCGGCCATGGTGTGCAGCTTGTCCATGTTCTCGGTCAGGATACGCTTGGAGCGTTCGTAATTGCGATCGATGAACAGGCGCACTTCCTCGTCGATGATGTGGGCGGTCTCGTCGGAGACATTCTTGTGCTGGGTCACCGAGCGGCCGAGGAACACCTCGCCCTCCTCCTCGGTATAGGTCAGCGGTCCCAGCTTCTCCGACAGGCCCCACTTGGTCACCATGTTGCGGGCCAGCTCGGTGGCGCGCTGGATGTCGTTGGAGGCGCCGGTGGTCACCTTGTCGGCGCCAAAGATCAGCTCCTCGGCGATGCGGCCGCCGAACAGGCTGGAGATCTGGCTCTCCAGGCGCTGCTTGCTGTAGCTGTAGCGATCCTGCTCCGGCAGAAACAGGGTCACGCCCAGGGCGCGGCCGCGCGGGATGATGGACACCTTGTGCACCGGGTCGTGATCCGGCACCAGGCGGCCGACGATGGCATGCCCCGCCTCGTGATAGGCAGTCAACTTCTTCTCGTCTTCGCTCATCACCATGGACTTGCGCTCGGCGCCCATCATGATCTTGTCCTTGGCGCGCTCGAACTCGCCCATGCCCACCAGGGTCTTGCCGGCACGGGCGGCGAACAGCGCCGCCTCGTTGACCAGGTTGGCGAGGTCGGCACCGGAAAAACCGGGCGTGCCGCGGGCGATGATGGACGGATTGACGTCGCTGGCCGCCGGCACCTTGCGCATGTGCACCTTGAGGATCTGTTCGCGGCCGCGCACGTCAGGCAGCGGCACCACCACCTGGCGGTCGAAACGGCCCGGGCGCAGCAGCGCCGGATCCAGCACGTCGGGCCGGTTGGTGGCGGCAATGACGATGACGCCCTCGTTGCCCTCGAAACCGTCCATCTCCACCAGCAACTGATTCAGGGTCTGCTCGCGCTCGTCGTGGCCGCCGCCCAGACCGGCGCCGCGATGGCGGCCCACGGCATCGATTTCATCGATGAAGATGATACACGGCGCGTGCTTCTTGGCCTGCTCGAACATGTCGCGCACGCGGGAGGCGCCGACGCCGACGAACATTTCCACGAAGTCAGAACCGGAGATGGTGAAGAACGGCACCCGCGCCTCGCCGGCGATGGCCTTGGCCAGCAGGGTCTTGCCGGTACCGGGCGCGCCGACCATCAGCACGCCACGCGGAATCTTGCCGCCCAGCTTGGTGAACTTGGAGGGGTCGCGCAGGAATTCCACCAGTTCGCTCACCTCCTCCTTGGCCTCTTCCACACCGGCCACGTCAGCGAAGGTCACCTTGACCTGGTCCTCGCCCAGCAGACGGGCGCGGCTCTTGCCGAAGGACATGGCGCCGCGGCCGCCGCCGCCGCCCTGCATCTGGCGCATGAAGAAGATCCACACGCCAATGAGCAGCAGCATGGGGAACCAGGAGATGAAGATCTGGGTGAGCAGACTCTGGCCCTCGGGCGGTTTGGCGACCACGCGCACATTGCTGTTGAGCAGGTCGGCCATCAGCCCCGGGTCATCGGGGGAATAGGTCATGAAGCGCTCGCCGTCCTCACGGGTGCCGACGATGGTACGGCCCTCGATCTCCACGCTCTTGATGCGGCCGGCGCGGATGTCGGTGATGAACTGGGAGTATTCCAGGGGCTGGCTGGTCTGGCGCTGCTGGCCAAAGTTATTGAACACCGTCATCAGGATGACGGCAATAACCACCCACAGAATAATGTTTTTAGCGATATCGTTCAAAGTGCGTCTCCGGCTTGCTGCGGACTGTTGGTAACCGCAACGTTAGAGTACGTTACTACACGGAATAGTTCCTGGCCACCATATAAACCTCACGTGAACGCGGTCGCGAGGCAGCCGGCTTGCGGACGACGACGCGCTCGAAGTGCCCGCGCAGGGCCTTCACGAACTGATCGGAACCCGGCCCCTGGAACACCTTGACCACGAAGTCGCCGCCCGGCTTCAGCACCGTGCGGCACAACTCCAGCGCCAGTTCCACCAGGTACATGGCGCGCGGCAGGTCCACCGAGGTCATGCCACTGATATTGGGGGCTATATCGGACAATACAACGTCCACCGGGCGGTCGCCGATGACGGTGAGCAGCTGCTGCAGCACCGTCTCCTCGCGGAAGTCACCCTCGACGATCTCCACCCCGGGCAGCGGGTCCATGGGCAGAATGTCCAGCGCCACCACCCGGCCGTGCTTGCCGACGATGTCGGCGGCCAGCTGCGACCAACTGCCCGGGGCGGCACCCAGGTCCACCACCGTCATGCCCGGCTTGAGCAGGCGCTCCTTTTCGTTCAGCTCCAGCAGCTTGTAGACCGCACGCGAACGGTAGCCCTCCTGCTGGGCCCGCTTCACGTAGATGTCATCGAAGTGCTCCTTGAGCCAACGGGTACTGCTCTTGCTACGCTTCATCTGTCCGTCCGTTACCCCAGAACCGGGCCGGGGCCATGCCGCTTCGGCCCGTGCCGTGAGCCCCCCGTGGTGATGGAGGGATATTACAGTTAAACTAGGCGCCCTTTTCCTGAAATCTCGTTCATCATGGCCCTGACCCAAGCGCAAAAGCGCCACCTGCGCAAGCTCGCCCACAGCATCAAACCGGTGATTATCGTTGGCAACGCCGGGCTGAGCGCAGCCCTGTTGAAGGAGCTGGACTCCACCCTGGAACATCATGAGCTGATCAAGGTGCGGGTCAATGGCGAGGATCGCGACGCGCGCCAAGCCCTGACCCAGGAACTGTGCGAGAGAAGCGGCGGAGAACTGGTGCAGACCATCGGCCATATCGCGGTGCTGTACCGCCGCGCCGAAAAACCCCGTCTGCAACTACCCTGATTTATCGCCCGCCCCAATCAGCAGCAGGCCGCACACGCTGTTGATTAGGTAGAGCACGGAAGCAAGGCCATGCAGGCGGGCAAACTGCGCCGCCTGGGCGCTCCCCTCGCCCAGTCCCTGTGCCTTCAGCTGCGCCATCAGCGGCTGCAGGCCGAACTCGCCCACCGCCACCAGCAGCAGCATCACCAGCAGCAGCCAGCCGCGTACGCTGCGCAACACGCCGCGCCCCTGCCGCACCACGGTGCCCAGCAACAGCAGCGTGCCGCACACCAGCCCCAGATAACTCACCAGGGTGAACATGCGTCCGGCCAGCATGCCGGCCAGGATCCGATCATCCAGCAGGGCGAACAGCGTAGGCACCGCCAGATAGCCGATGGCCCACAGGGCACCGACCCACAGAGTCAGGAGGAGGCGTTCGCCGATCAAAAACATGATTCAAAATTCAAAATTCAAAATTCAAAATTCAAAATTCAAAAACATAGACTACCCGGCGCGCCGTCGTTCAATTTGAAATTTTGAATCTTGAATTTATTCGTAGCGTACTTCGACGATTTCGTACTCGCGCAGGCCGCCCGGCGCCTGCACCGAAGCGATATCGCCCTCTTCCTTGCCGATGAGGGCGCGCGCTACCGGCGAGGTGACGGAGATGCGACCCTGCTTGATGTCGGCCTCGTCCTCACCGACGATCTGGTAGGTCACCTCGTCCTCGGTATCCATCTCTACCAGGGTCACGGTGGCGCCGAACACCACCTTGCCGCCGGCATTGAGGGCGGTGGGGTCGATGATCTGGGCGTTGGACAGCTTGCTTTCGATCTCCTGGATACGGCCTTCGATGAAACCCTGCTGCTCGCGCGCGGCGTGATACTCGGCATTTTCCTTCAGATCGCCGTGGGCACGGGCCTCGGCGATGGCGGCGATCACGCGCGGCCGCGCCACGCCCTTCAGCTCGTTCAGCTCCTCGCGCAGACGCTCGGCGCCGCGCATGGTCATCGGGGTCTTGCTCATTGCTGCAACTCCAGATGCAGGTCCTGGATGCGGTTGACGCCGCCGATATCACGCTGCATCAGCGCCTTGGCGGTGGCAAGGGCGCCGGCCAGGGTGGTGGTATAGGTCACCTTGTGCTGCAGTGCCTCGCGCCGGATCAGGAACGAATCGGCCACGGCCTGCTTGTCCTCGGTGGTGTTGACGATGAAACTCACCTCGTCGTTCTTGATCATGTCGACGATGTGCGGGCGATCCTCGGTCACCTTGTTGACGCGGGTGTAGGGGATGCCCACCTCGTCCAGCACGCGGCCGGTGCCGCGGGTGACCAGGATTTCAAAGCCCAGTTCCTGCAGGTAGCGGCACACCTGCACGATGCCCTGCTTGTCGGCATCGCGCACGCTGACGAAGGCCTTGCCGCCCTTGGGCAGCAGCACGCCGGCGCCGATCTGCGACTTGTAATAGGCCTCGGCAAAGCTGCGGCCCACACCCATCACCTCACCGGTGGACTTCATCTCGGGGCCGAGGATCGGGTCGACGCCGGGGAACTTGATGAAGGGGAATACCGCCTCCTTCACCGAATAATATTCCGGCACCACTTCGTGGGTAGCCTTCTGGCTGGACAGGCTCTGGCCCACCATGCAGCGCGCGGCGATCTTGGCCAGCGACATGCCGGTGGCCTTGGAGACGAAGGGCACGGTACGCGAGGCGCGCGGATTGACCTCCAGCACGTACACCGTATCGCCCTTGATGGCGAACTGGGTGTTCATCAGGCCGACCACCTTCAGTTCCTTGGCCATGGCGCGCGTCTGCACGCGCAGTTCGTCCTGCACTTCGGCGCTGAGGTTGTACGGCGGCAGCGAACAGGCGGAGTCGCCGGAGTGCACGCCGGCCTGCTCGATGTGTTCCATGATGCCGCCGATGAGCACGTCCTGACCGTCGCAAATGGCGTCCACATCCACTTCCACGGCGTCGTCGAGGAAGCGATCCAGCAGCACCGGCGATTCGTTGGATACCTTCACCGCATCGCGCATGTAGGTGCGCAGCTCGGCCTCGTTGTAGACGATCTCCATGGCGCGGCCGCCCAGCACATAGGACGGGCGCACCACCAGCGGATAGCCGATCTCCTCGGCCAGGCGCACGGCATCTTCCGGGTTGCGCGCGGTGCGGTTGGGCGGCTGGCGCAGGCCCAGCTTGTCGATCATCTTCTGGAAACGCTCGCGGTCTTCGGCCAGGTCGATGGAGTCCGGCGTGGTGCCGATGATCGGCGCCCCGGCGGCCTCCAGGTCGCGCGCCAGCTTGAGCGGGGTCTGGCCGCCGTACTGCACGATGACGCCCTTGGGCTGTTCCAGGTGGATGACCTCCAGCACGTCTTCCAGGGTCAGCGGCTCGAAGTACAGGCGATCGGAGGTGTCATAGTCGGTGGACACGGTCTCCGGATTGCAGTTGACCATGATGGTCTCGTAGCCGTCCTCGCGCATGGCCAGCGCCGCGTGCACGCAGCAGTAGTCTAACTCGTTGCCCTGGCCGATGGGGTTCGGTCCGCCACCCAGCACCATGATCTTGTTGCGCTGGGTCGGCTGTGCCTCGCACTCCTCCTCGTAGGTGGAGTACATATAGGCGGTGGAGGTGGAGAACTCCGCGGCGCAGGTGTCGACACGCTTGTACACCGGACGCACGCCGAGCTGGTGGCGCCGGTTGCGCAGCACGCCCTCGCGCACGCCGACCAGATGGGCCAGACGGCGATCGGAGAAGCCCTTGCGCTTGAGCTGGTACATGACCGCCTTGTCCAGGCCGTCGATGCCCTTGGCACGCACCTCTTTTTCCAGCGCGATCAGTTCTTCGATCTGCACCAGGAACCAGGGGTCGATCTTGGTCAGACCATGCACCTCCTCCACGCTCATGCCGGTGCGGAAGGCATCGCCCACGTACCACAGGCGCTCGGCGCTCGGCACGCGCAGCTCCTGGCGCAGGCGGTCCATGGCGTTCTCCGCCGTGGGATCGAGAATTTCATCGAAACCATCCTTGCCGGTTTCCAGACCACGCAATGCCTTTTGCAGCGATTCCTGGAAGGTGCGGCCGATGGCCATCACCTCGCCCACCGATTTCATCTGGGTGGTCAGACGCGCATCGGCCTTGGGGAATTTCTCGAAGGTGAAACGCGGCACCTTGGTGACCACGTAGTCGATGGACGGCTCGAACGAGGCCGGGGTGGCCCCGCCGGTGATGTCGTTCTGCAGTTCGTCCAGGGTGTAACCCACGGCCAGCTTGGCCGCCACCTTGGCGATGGGGAAACCGGTGGCCTTGGAGGCCAGGGCGGAGGAGCGCGACACGCGCGGATTCATCTCGATGATGATCATGCGGCCGTCTTCCGGATTGATGGCGAATTGTACGTTGGAGCCGCCGGTGTCGACGCCGATCTCGCGCAGCACCGCCAGCGAGGCGTCGCGCATGATCTGGTATTCCTTGTCGGTCAGGGTCTGCGCCGGGGCGACGGTGATGGAGTCGCCGGTGTGCACGCCCATCGGGTCCAGGTTCTCGATGGAGCAGATGATGATGCAGTTGTCCTTGCGGTCACGCACCACCTCCATCTCGTATTCCTTCCAGCCCAGCGCCGACTCCTCGATGAGCAGCTCGTTGGTGGGCGAGAGGTCGAGGCCGCGCTCGCAGATCTCCATGAACTCCTGGCGGTTGTAGGCAATGCCGCCGCCGGAACCGCCCATGGTGAAGGACGGACGGATGATGGTGGGAAAACCGATCTGCGCCTGCACCTGCAGCGCCTCTTCCATGCTGTGGGCGATGGCGGAGCGCGGCATGTCGAGGCCGATCTTGCGCATCGCCTTGCGGAAGCGGTCGCGGTCCTCGGCCTTGTCGATGGCATCGCGGGTGGCGCCGATCATCTCCACGCCGAACTGCTCCAGCACACCGTGCTTGGCGAGATCCAGCGCGCAGTTGAGCGCGGTCTGGCCGCCCATGGTGGGCAGCAGCGCGTCCGGGCGCTCCTTCTCGATGATCTTGGCCACCGTCGGCCACACGATGGGCTCGATGTAGGTGGCATCGGCCATCTCCGGGTCGGTCATGATGGTGGCCGGGTTGGAGTTGACCAGGATGACCCGGTAGCCCTCCTCCTTCAGCGCCTTGCACGCCTGCGCGCCGGAGTAGTCGAACTCGCAGGCCTGGCCGATGACGATGGGGCCGGCGCCGATGATGAGGATGCTCTGGATGTCTGTACGTTTCGGCATGATTTAAGTCGCAAGTTGCAAGTTACAAGTTTCAAGTCCCAAGAGGTCGGCTCTTGTCCCCTGCCACCGGTTACTTGTTACTTTTCATCAGTTCCACAAAGTGATCGAACAGCGGCGCCACGTCGTGCGGACCGGGGCTCGCCTCGGGGTGGCCCTGGAAGCTGAAGGCCGGTTTGTCGGTACGGTGGATCCCCTGCAGCGAGCCGTCGAACAGCGAGCGGTGCGTCGCCTTCAGGGTGGCCGGCAGGGTGGCCTCGTCCACGGCGAAGCCGTGGTTCTGGCTGGTGATCATCACCTGCCTGCTGTCCAGGTCCTGCACCGGGTGGTTGGCACCGTGGTGGCCGAACTTCATCTTCACCGTCTTGGCACCGCTGGCCAGGGCCAGCAGCTGATGGCCCAGGCAGATGCCGTAGGTGGGGACACCGGCGTCAACGAGGGTCTTGATGGCCTTGATGGCGTAGTCGCAGGGCTCCGGGTCGCCGGGGCCGTTGGACAGGAACACGCCGTCCGGCTTCAGCTTCATCACCTCTTCCGCCGGGGTCTGCGCCGGCAGCACGGTGATGCGGCAGCCGCGGTCCACCAGCATGCGCAGGATGTTGCGCTTCACGCCGTAGTCGAAGGCCACCACGTGGTAGGGCAGCTTCTCCTCCAGCGGCTCGGGATGGCTGGGCAGGCCACCGGCCAGGGTCCAGCTGCCCTGCGCCCACTCGTACGGCATGTGGGTGGTGACTTCCTTGGCCAGGTCCATGCCCTTGAGGCCGGGGAAGCCACGGGCGGCAACCAGGGCGGCATCGGCGTCGATATGGTCGCCGGCGACAATGCAGCCGTTCTGGGCACCTTTTTCGCGCAGGATGCGGGTCAGGCGACGGGTATCGATGCCGTGGATGGCCACCACCTTGTGCTTGCGCAGGTATTCATCCAGCGGCAGCTGGCTGCGCCAGTTGCTGGCGATGGCCGAAAGTTCGCGTATCACCAGGCCGGCGGCGAACACATGGGAGGACTCTTCGTCCTCGTCATTGGTGCCGACGTTGCCGATGTGGGGATAGGTCAGGGTTACGATCTGGCGGGCATAGGAGGGGTCGGTGAGGATCTCCTGATAGCCGGTGAGGGCGGTATTGAATACCACCTCGCCGACGGTCTGGCCCTCGCCACCAATCGATTCGCCCCAGAACAGGGAGCCGTCCGCCAGAGCCAGCAGGGCCGGTTGCCGCAAGGTAGCCTCCAAGTGCGTCTAGTCTATATGTGCAAAGCGGGAAGGGTCCTGGTGGACCCTTCCCGCTCGGATTCAGAAGAATGGCCGCGGGCGGCGCGCCCGGTCACGTCGGAAAGGTCGCGGACCTCACCGAGTATGACAGGCAGCTAAGGCCGGGCGTTCAGGTGGAAGCGAATTGTACCGGATGGCGCGGGGGCGTGCAATTTATACGCCTATTGATTCCCTCCTTAAATTTCCTATCAACGCAGATCGAGCACATCCTGCATGTCGTACAGGCCGGACTCCTGCTGCATCAACCACTGGGCGGCACGCACCGCCCCCTTGGCGAAGGTCATGCGGCTGGAGGCCTTGTGGGTGATCTCCACCCGCTCGCCCAGGGCGGCGAACAGCACCGTGTGGTCGCCGACAATGTCGCCGGCACGGATCGTCTCGAAGCCGATGGTCTTGCGGTCCCGCTCGCCGGTATGCCCCTGACGGCCATAGACGGCACATTCCTTGAGGTCGCGGCCCAGGGCCCTGGCCACCGTCTCCCCCATGGCCAGGGCGGTGCCGGATGGGGCATCCACCTTGTGGCGGTGATGGGCCTCGATGATCTCGATGTCCACCTCGTCACCCAGCACGCGGGCGGCCATGTCCAGCAGCTTGAGGCACAGATTGACCCCCACGCTCATATTGGGGGCGAACACGATGCCGATCTCCTTGCCGGCCTCGGCCAGGGTGGCCTTCTGCGCCGCGTCCAGGCCGGTGGTGCCGATCACCATGCGCTTGCCCGCCGCCCGGCACACCGCAAGATTGGCCAAGGTCACCTCGGGGCGGGTGAAGTCGATGAGCACGTCGAAGTCGCCGCTCACCGCCGCCAGGTCATCCACCACGGCCACGCCCAGCCGGCCGATGCCGGCCAGTTCGCCTGCATCGACGCCGATGACCGAACTGCCCGGCCGCTCGATGGCGGCGCCCAGGGCCACGTCTTCCGCCTGCTGGCAGGCCTCGATGAGCACCCGGCCCATGCGTCCGGCAGCGCCGGTGACTGCAACTCGAATCATGCTGTTTCTTCCTTTCAATACGTTACCAGCTGATATAGGCGTAGCCCTGTTCCTGCAGCTCCATCAGGTCGGCCGCACCTACCTCGACATATTTGGCAAAGGGCAGCAGGTCATCCTCGGTCCAGCCCAGGGACTTCATGGTATTGCCACAGGCATGGAATTCGACGCCATATTGCGCCAGGCTGGAAACGCGCTGTTTCACTTCATCGCTCACCGGGCGGCCCGGTTTCTTGCCCAGGATGTGGATGCCCTCGGCGAAGGCCACCACCACGATCTTCACGTCATCACCGTACTTGCGCAGCACGGCACCGACGGAAAAGAGCACGTGCTCGTGATATCCGGGATCGGCCTTGTTGAACTGGTAGACGATCTTGTGGGTCGGGTCCTCGCCGGGAAAACGCAGCTCTTCCTCGGCCTGCACATTGCCCAACGCAAACATTCCGGCCCCTGCCAGCAAGGTGGCCAACACGCTGCGGCGCGCCTTGTTCGTTACGTTATTCATGCCCACTCCTCCAAAATACCTGCAGCCTGCCACGACAGGCAGGTACGAGGGACAAGGTACGAGATATAAGGAACGTGTGCGCTTCACACTCGGATATTTGCATTCAAAAACAATACCAGCGCAGCGAGTTCATTCCCTTGTATCTTGTTACTTGTATCGTGTATCTCCCGTCTCTGGTGGACGCGCTCCGCTTATCCACCCTACGTGTCTATGGTTTCATATCCTCGAAGAATTTCTTCACCCCGTCCAGCCAGGAGCTGGCCTTGGGATTGTGCCTGTCACCGTTCAGACTGGCCTCGAATTCCTGCAGCAGCTCCTTCTGCCGGGCGGTCAGGTTCACCGGCGTCTCCACCACCACGCGGCAGATGAGGTCGCCGACATCGCCGCCGCGCACCGAGCGCACGCCCTTGCCGCGCAGGCGGAACAGCTTGCCGCTCTGGGTCTCGGCGGGAATCTTCAGCTTCACGCGCCCGCCCAGAGTGGGCACGTCCAGCTCGCCGCCCAGAGCGGCGGTGACGAAACTGATGGGCACCTCGCAGGCGAGGTTGTTTTCGTCACGGCTGAAGATGGGATGTTCGCGCACGTGGATCTGCACGTAGAGGTCGCCCGCCGGACCGCCGTGCAGACCGGCCTCGCCCTCGCCGCTGAGGCGGATGCGATCGCCGTCGTCGACACCGGCCGGCACCTTGACCGACAGCGTCTTCTGTTCCTGCACCCGTCCCTGGCCATGGCACTTGCCGCAGGGATCGGTGATGACCTTGCCGCTGCCGTGGCAGCGCGGGCAGGTCTGCTGCAAGGAGAAAAAGCCCTGCTGCATGCGCACCTGGCCGTGGCCGTGGCAGGTGGGACAGGTCTGCGCGCTGGTGCCCTTCTTGGCGCCGGAGCCATCGCACTCGTCGCACTCCACCAGGGTGGGCACGCGGATCTTCACCGTGGTGCCCATCACCGCCTCTTCCAGCGACAGCTCCAGGTTGTAGCGCAGGTCGCTGCCGCGATAGGCGCGCGAACCACCACCGCGGGCACCGGCGGCACCGCCGAAGATATCGCCGAACACATCGCCGAAGATGTCGGAGAAGCTGCCGCCGCCCGGGCCATAACCGCCGCCGCCCGCACCGGGGTCGACGCCGGCATGGCCGAACTGATCATAGGCGGCGCGCTTCTGCGCATCGGCGAGAATCTCGTAGGCCTCCTTGGCCTCCTTGAATTTCTCCTCCGCCGCCTTGTCGTCCGGGTTGCGATCGGGATGGTATTTCATCGCCAGCCGCTTGAAGGCCTTCTTGATCTCGGCCTCGGTGGCGTTTTTCGCCACCCCCAGCACTTCGTAATAGTCGCGTTTAGACATAAAGCCAGTTCCAAGTTACAAGTTTCAAGTTGCAAGAAAAGCAACAAGGGTCGAAGCCGGAGCTTGACCCTTGCTGCCTGTCACTTGTTACCTGTCACCTGTCACTTCTTGTTGTCGTCCACTTCCTCGAACTCGGCGTCGACCACATCGTCCTTGCCGCCGGCAGAGGCCTGCTCGCCTGCACCGGCCTCGGCACCGGCGGCGCCCTGCTGGGCATAGAGGCGCTCGGCCATCTTGCCGGAGGCGGCGCCCAGGGCCTGGGTCTTGGCCTCGATGGCGTCCTTGTCGTCGCCCTTCATGGCCTCTTCCAGCGCCTTGATGGCGGCCTCGATGCTGTCCTTCTCACCGGCTTCCAGCTTGTCGCCCAGCTCGGCCATGGACTTCCGGGTGGCGTGGATCAGGTTGTCGGCCTGGTTGCGTGCGCTGACCAGCTCGTGGAACTTCTTGTCCTCAGCGGCGTGGGCCTCGGCGTCCTTCACCATGCGCTGCACTTCATCATCGGACAGACCGGAAGATGCCTTGATGACGATCTTCTGCTCCTTGCCGGTACCCTTGTCCTTGGCCGAGACGTGCAGGATGCCGTTGGCGTCGATGTCGAAGGTCACCTCCACCTGCGGCACACCGCGCGGCGCCGGCGGGATGTCGGACAGGTCGAAGCGGCCCAGCGACTTGTTGGCCGAGGCCATTTCGCGCTCGCCCTGCAGCACATGCACGGTCACCGCGGTCTGGTTGTCGTCGGCGGTGGAGAACACCTGCGAGGCCTTGGTCGGGATGGTGGTGTTCTTGTCGATCAGCTTGGTCATCACGCCGCCCAGGGTCTCGATGCCCAGGGACAGCGGGGTGACGTCGAGCAGCAGCACGTCCTTCACCTCGCCGCCCAGCACGCCACCCTGGATCGCCGCGCCGATGGCCACGGCCTCGTCCGGATTGACGTCCTTGCGCGGCTCCTTGCCGAAGAAGTCCTTCACCGCCTCCTGCACCTTGGGCATGCGCGACTGGCCGCCGACCAGGATCACGTCGCTGATCTCG
>JANJXC010000073.1 GCA_024709225.1 Gammaproteobacteria bacterium
CCATGCCGCGGCCATCACCGCGATGCGTCCGGAGTTGATGTGCCACGGCGTGGAATCAGTTGCGGATCTCGAGCCCTTGCTGCGCCGGGCCACGGTGATCGTGGCGGGGCCCGGCCTGGGCCAGGGGGCGTGGGGGCAAGGCCTGCTGGGACGGCTGCTGCAGGCATCCCAGCCGCTGGTGGTGGACGCCGATGCCCTCAATCTGCTGGCTCAGGACCCGCTGCACCGCAAGGATTGGGTGCTGACGCCCCACCCGGGCGAGGCAGGACGCCTGCTCGGCGCGCCCGCCGCCCAGGTGCAACAGAACCGTTTTGCCGCGGCGGCGGGTCTGCAGGCCAGTTTCGGCGGGGTGGTGGTGCTGAAGGGGCCGGGCACCCTGGTACTGGGCGACGACGGCATGCCGGGGATCTGCAATGGCGGCAATCCGGGCATGGCCAGCGGTGGCATGGGGGATGTACTCAGCGGCATCATCGGTGGGCTTATCGCCCAGGGGCTCGACCTGCGCGAAGCCGCCGGCGCCGGCGTATGCCTCCATGCCGCGGCGGCCGATGCGGCCCCCGCCGCGGAGGGAGAGCGCGGCCTGCTGGCCTCCGACCTGTTTCCCTGGTTGCGCCGCCTGGTCAATCCGGCCTAGCCATGTCCTTGCGTGAATTGAAGTTACCGTTGGCGGACACCGCTGCGACCGAGGCACTGGGCGCCGCGCTGGCCGCCTGTGCGATGGGTGGTGGACTGCTGCTGTTTCTACATGGCGATCTCGGGGCGGGCAAGACCACCCTGGTGCGCGGCTATCTGCATGGGTTGGGGCACGGTGGTGCGGTCAAGAGTCCCACCTACACCCTGGTCGAACCCTATGAACTGGGCGAACACCGGGTGTATCACTTTGATCTCTACCGCCTGGGCGACCCGGAGGAACTGGAGTTTCTCGGCATTCGTGACTATCTCGGCAGCGATGCCCAATGTCTGGTGGAGTGGCCGGAGCGGGGCAATGGCATCTTGCCGGCGCCGGATCTCCGCCTGCACCTAGACTACCGGCCTGACGGGCGTCTGGCGCGTCTCGCTGCGGTGACTGAACGGGGTGATGAGGTCCTGGATTGCCTCCTCCAGAAGCTGGATAGAGGTTGATTTTTTGCTTGCTCGGTATTAAGTTACCCATATGTCGTGAGAAACGATCAAAGGATTGATTGATATCTTCATGATAAATATGACTCTTTGGTCATGGTCTGGGGCTGCCGAGGGGGCGAAATGACAATAAAAGCCTTAACCGCGCTGCTGCTGACGCTCCTGTTGGTCTCCGCTGTCTGTGCCGACCCAGTGAACATCCGCGGCGTGCGCATGTGGCCGGCCCCGGACAATACCCGCCTGGTCTTCGATGTCACCGCCGACGTCGAACACAGCCTCTTCGTACTGAAAAATCCCGACCGTCTGGTCATCGACCTGAAGAACACCAGCCTCAACAAGCCCTTCGTCGGGCTCGATCTCGGTCCCAGTCTGATCCGTGACATACGTTCCGCACCGCGCAACGGCGGTGACCTGCGCGTGGTACTCGATCTCAAGGGTGCCGTGCGGCCCAAGAGTTTCGTTCTGCGCCCCAACAATGAATACGGCCATCGACTGGTTATCGATTTATACGATACGAAGACCGCTGCCGATCCAGTAGCCGCTGCGCCGGTCGCCCCTGCTGCATCCGCGACACCCAGCGTCCCGCGCGAGATCGTCATTGCCATCGATGCGGGCCACGGCGGTGAAGACCCCGGCGCCATCGGGCCGCGCGGCACGCGCGAAAAGGATGTGACCCTGGCGGTGGCCAAGCGCCTGCGTGAACTGGTGAACCGCGAACCGGGCATGCGCGCGGTGATGGTGCGTGACGGCGACTACTTCGTGCAGTTGCGGCGCCGTGTCGAAATGGCGCGCGAACATCGTGCCGATCTGTTCATCTCCATCCATGCCGATGCCTTTGCCGATCGACGCGCACGCGGCGCGTCGGTATATACCCTGTCGGATCGCGGCGCCACCAGTGAGCATGCGCGCCTTGTCGCTGACAAGGAAAACGCCTCCGACATCATCGGTGGCGTGAGCCTGGACGACAAGGATGACCTGCTTACCTCGGTACTGCTGGATCTGTCGCTCACCGGCACCATGGAGGCCAGCACCGATGTGGCGGGGCGTGTGTTGTCCGGGTTGGGGCAGGTGGCGCACCTGCACCGTACGCGGGTGGAGCAGGCGGGTTTCCGTGTGTTGAAGTCGCCCAACGTGCCGTCGATCCTGGTGGAGACTGCCTTTATTTCCAATCCGGACGAAGAGCGCAAGCTGCGTGATCCCAATCATCAATACGCCCTGGCGCGCAGCGTCATGGACGGTGTGCGTGCCTATTTCCGCCAGAATCCGCCCCCCGGAACCCTACTGGCCATGCGACAGGGGACGAACGGGCAGCAGCATGTGATCGGCCGCGGTGAAACACTCTCCGGCATCGCTCGCCAATATCAGGTGAGCCTGGAGTTGTTGCGTTCATCCAATGCGCTTAGCGGTGATCAACTGCGTGTCGGTGATGTGCTGCGCATACCCGTTGCCACCGGCGGCTGACACGTTCGTCGTACTGGCGCGGTGCCGGGAGTCTGGCGTCGAGCGGTGATCTTCTTGCTGTATCACCTTTAGCCTCCGAGTGCTCTTTGCGCCTTTGTGCTGAATGCCGTTTGCATCCTGCCCGGTTCGGGTTAATCTGCGCGCCATGAACAGTCCTCCTGCGCCGCGGCGCATTCGTACCCTCGATACCCTGTTGGCCAACCAGATCGCCGCCGGTGAGGTAGTGGAGCGCCCGGCCTCCGTGGTGAAGGAACTGCTGGAAAACAGCCTGGATGCCGCTGCCACCAGCATTGAAGTCGATGTGGAGCAGGGCGGCGTGGCGCTGATGCGGGTGCATGACGATGGTTGCGGCATCGCCGCGGCGGACATGCCGCTGGCCCTGGCGCGCCACGCGACCAGCAAGGTGTACAGCCAGGACGAACTGATGCGGGTGATGAGCCTGGGATTTCGCGGTGAGGCGCTGGCCAGTATCGCCTCGGTCTCGCGCCTGACCCTGAGCAGCCGCAGCGCTGCGGATGAACACGGCTGTTGTATCGATGCCCATGACGGCCCCGCTCCTTGTGCCCACCCGCGCGGCACCACGGTCGAGGTGCGTGACCTGTTCTACAACACGCCGGCACGACGCAAATTCCTGCGTGCCGAACGCACGGAGTTCGAGCATCTGGCCGAGGTGGTGCGGCGTGTGGCCCTGAGCCGTTTCGATGTGGCACTGACCTTGCGTCACAACGGCAGGCAGGTGCTGGCCGTGCGTCCTGCCCTGGATGCGCACCAGCGTGAGCAGCGTCTTGCCGCCATCTGCGGCCGGCCCTTCGTGCAGCAGGCGGTAAGCGTGGACTTCACGCTTCCGGGGCTGCAGCTGCGCGGCTGGCTGTTGCGTCCCGAGGCGGCCCGCGCCCAGGCCGACCTGCAGTACTTCTACATCAACGGCCGCGTGATCCGTGATCGCGTGGTGACCCATGCGGTGCGCCAAGCCTATGGCGACGCGCTGTATCCGGGGCGTCATCCCGCCTATGTGCTGTATCTGGAGATGGACCCGGCCCAGGTGGACGTGAATGTGCATCCCACCAAACACGAGGTGCGTTTCCGCGAGACTCGCCAGGTGCATGACTTTCTCTACCGTGCACTGCGTGCGGCGGTGGACGACGCGGTGGCGGCACCGGTGGCCGTGCTGGGCGTGCGGGAGGGCACGGCCTCTTATCAGCCGGGGGCCGCCGCGACAGCTGCGGGCTCGCCGGTGAGCCGCCAGCTGGGTGTGGTGGCGGGGCGCTATCTGTTGCTGGATGAGGGCGAGCAGGGTTTGCGCCTGCTGGACCTGCCGGCAGTCCGCGCGCGCCAGGCGGCCCAGGCGATGCGCACGGCCTTGGCGGCTGGAGGACAGGTCAAGGGGCAGCCCCTGCTGCTGCCGGTGACGTTGCCGCTGACTGAGCAACAGCAGGTCGTGGTGCAGGAATATCACGGCACGCTCGCGCGCCTCGGTTTCGATCTGGGCAGGCTGGGGCCGCAGCAATGGGTGCTGCGCCAGGTGCCGGCGCTGCTGCGCCATGCGGCGCCGGAGCTTCTGTTGCAGGTGGCCATGGATGTGTTGGCCGGTGGCGCCGACATCGGCCTGCTGCCATCGGCCCTTGCCGATGCCGCCCGTGGTCCGCTGCCGGAGCGGGGTGAGTGGGAAGGTCTGATCGCGGCGGCCACGGCGCAGCCTGCCGGGGTGAGCGTCATGCTCAGCCCGGCCGACCTGGCCCGCCTGTTGCAGTAATGGTCATGTCCGCCACGCCTCCCTCTGCCATCCTGTTGATGGGGCCGACCGCCTCGGGCAAGACCGATCTGGCGGCGGCGCTGGTGGCACGGCTGCCGTGCGAGATTATCAGTGTCGATTCGGCCCTGGTGTACCGCGGCATGGACATCGGTACCGCCAAGCCCGATGCCGAATTGCTGGCGCGGGCGCCGCACCGGCTCATCGATATCCTGGACCCGGCCGAGGCCTATTCCGCTGCCCGTTTTCGTGCCGATGCCCTGCGCGAAATGGCCGATATCATCGCCGCCGGCCGCATTCCGCTGCTGGTGGGCGGCACCGGGCTGTATTTCCGCGCCCTGCGCCGCGGCCTGTCCGACCTGCCGGGGGCCGACCCGGTAGTGCGCGCCCGCCTCGAGCAGGAGGCGGCGGAACTGGGCTGGGAGGCGCTGCACCAGCGCCTGCGCCAGGTCGACCCGGTGGCCGCCGCGCGCATCCATCCCCATGACCCGCAGCGCCTGCAGCGGGCGCTGGAGGTCTATGAACTGACCGGCCGGCCCCTGAGCGAACAGCAGCGTGGCGGTGAGGCCCTGCCCTACCGGGTGCTGGCCCTGGCGGTGGCGCCGGCGGAGCGGGAACAGTTGCATGCGCGCATCCATGAGCGCTTCCATCTGATGCTGGAACGGGGCCTGGTGGCGGAGGTCGACGGGCTGTACCGCCGCGGCGACCTGGGACCGGACCTGCCCTCCATCCGCTGCGTGGGATATCGCCAGGTGTGGAGTTATCTGGCCGGCGAGGTGGATTACCCTGCCATGGTGGAGCAGGGCATCAGCGCCACCCGCCAGCTGGCCAAGCGCCAGTTCACCTGGCTGCGCAGCGAACCGGACAGCCACTGGCTCGACAGCAGCAGCCCCCAACTGCTGGACAAGGTGTTGAAATTAGTGGTGCAGAACGCCATTAACTGACCTTCGGGCCCTGTGCTACACTGGGCTCCAACACGGAAGTCTCACTTAAACAATGGGATACTTGGCCGACTTTGGCCGCTATACCGCACGTTGCGGATAACAATAAAGGAGAAACACCATGAGCAAAGGGCAAGCCCTGCAGGACCCGTATCTGAACGCCCTGCGCAAAGAGCGTATCCCTGTCTCTATCTACCTGGTGAACGGAATCAAGCTGCAAGGCCAGATTGAGTCCTTTGACCAGTTCGTCGTGCTGCTGAAAAACTCCGTCAGCCAGATGGTATACAAGCACGCCATTTCCACCGTTGTGCCCGCGCGCAACGTCAAGCTGAACCTTGGTCCGGATGACATGCCGATGCCGGCAGCTCCCGAACCGGGCAATCGCATCTGACTTGAAAGCCTGCACCGCCGCGACGCCGATCACGCAGAGGGAGTACCGCACAAGGCATAAGGCCGGAGCGGATTTGTTTATGCCATCGATTTTGTTGCGCACGCCGTGTCCCGGCGGTGAAGAGTTGTCCCTGTTCCCTGTGGCTGCAACGCAGCGGAGACGCCCTCGTGTTTGATCGGCCGAAGAGCGGCGAACGCGCAGTTCTGGTCCACCTGGAATTGCCCCAGGAGGGCGACCAGGAGGATTTGCAGGAGATCGAAGAACTGGCGGTGTCGGCCGGCGCCATCCCGGTGGCTGTGGTCACCGGTACGCGCAAGAGCCCCGACGCCAAGCTGTTCATCGGCAGCGGCAAGGCAGAAGAGGTGCGTGCCGCGATACTGGAGCATGAGGCGGAGCTGGTGCTGTTCAACCATGCCCTGAGTCCGGCGCAGGAACGCAACCTGGAACGCCTGCTGCAGTGTCGCGTACTGGATCGTACCGGTCTGATCCTCGATATATTCGCCCAGCGCGCGCGCTCCCATGAGGGCAAGCTGCAGGTGGAACTGGCGCAGCTGCGCCACCTGTCTACGCGGCTGGTACGTGGCTGGACCCATCTGGAGCGGCAAAAGGGTGGCATCGGTCTGCGCGGCCCGGGTGAAACCCAGCTGGAAACCGACCGCCGCCTGCTGGCGGATCGCATCCGACTGCTGGAGCGGCGGCTGGAAAAGGTGAACCGGCAGCGCGAGCAGGGGCGGCGTGCGCGCAAGCGCGCTGAATTGCCCACGGTATCGCTGGTGGGCTACACCAATGCCGGCAAGTCCACATTGTTCAATCGTTTGACGACGGCGCAGGTATATGCCGCCGATCAGCTGTTCGCCACCCTCGATCCGACCCTGCGCCGGGTGGAACTGCCGGGGGGCAAGGGCATCGTGCTGGCGGATACCGTGGGCTTCATTCGTCATCTGCCCCATGACCTGGTGGCGGCATTTCGCTCCACCTTGCAGGAGACGCGCGATGCCGACCTGTTGCTGCATGTCATTGATGCCCATGACCCGGAGCGGCAGGCGAAGATTGAGCAGGTGCGCGTGGTATTGGCGGAGATCGGCGCCAACGAGGTGCCGCAGCTCGAGGTGTACAACAAAATTGACCTGCTGGAGCAGGGGCAGCCGCAGCTGGAGCGCAGCAGCGATGGCCAACCGTTGCGCGTACATCTTTCCGCTGTCAGCGGCGCCGGCGTGGAACTTTTGCTGCAGGCTGTTGCCGATTTCTTCCGCGAAGTGATGGTGCAGAGCAGGCTCTGCCTGCCGCCCAGTGCCGGGCGTCTGCGGGCCGCGCTGTATGCCATCCAGGCGGTGCGGCGTGAACAGGTGGAAGACAGCGGCGCGTGGCTGCTGGATGTGGAGATCAAGGCGCACGATCTGGCGCAGCTGCGCAAACAGCAGGATTTCGCCCCATTGTTGCCCGCGTTGCAGGCTGAGGGCTAAACTTTGCCCTTTAACGGTTTTTACGAAAACGACAGGTGCTGACACTTATGGCTTGGAACGAACCGGGTAATTCCGGGGGCAAAGACCCCTGGGGTGGCCGTAACAGTGAGCAGGGACCGCCCGACCTCGACGAGGTGGTGCGCAAGCTGCAGGACAAATTCGGTGGCCTGTTCGGCCAGGGCAGGGGCCGCGGCAATGGCGGTGCTTCCGCCGGTTCTGCCGGCATGGTGCTGGCCCTTGCCCTGGCGCTGTGGGCGCTGTCCGGCATCTACATCGTCGATGAAGGCCAGCGCGGCGTGGTACTGCAGTTCGGTTCCTACAAGGAAACCACCATGCCCGGCCTCAACTGGTATCCGCGTTTCATCCAGACCGTGGAGACGGTGGATATCTCCAGCGTACGCTCCATGGAGCTGGGCCGCCGTGCCGACGAGGCACTGATGCTGACCCAGGACGAGAACATCATCGACGTCAAGTTCACTGTGCAGTACCAGGTGAAGGACGCACGCGACTATCTGTTCAATGTGCGCGACCCGGACCAGACCCTGCGCGAGGCGACCGAGAGCGCCATTCGTGAGGTGATCGGCCAGAGCGAGATGGACTTCGTCATCACCGGCGGTCGCAGCGAGGTGGTGGATCGCATCAAGGTGCTGGTGCAGTCGATCCTCGATCGCTATCGCGCTGGCTTGACGGTGGTCAACTTCAACATGCAGGACGCCCAGGCGCCGGAGCAGGTGCAGGGGGCCTTTGCCGATGCGGTGAAGGCGCGTGAGGATGAGCAGCGCTTCAAGAATGAGGCCGAGGCCTACGCCAACGATGTGCTGCCCAAGGCACGCGGCCAGGCGGCGCGTCTGATCGAGGAGGCCAATGCCTACCGCGATCAGGTAATCGCCGCCGCGGAAGGTGAGACGGCACGTTTCCTCAGCGTATTGGCGCAGTATGAAAAGGCGCCGGCGGTGACCCGCAAGCGCCTGTATCTGGAGTCGATGGAGTCGGTGCTGGGGCAGAGCAGCAAGGTGCTGGTGGATACCAAGGGCGGCAACAATCTGCTGTATCTGCCGCTGGACAAGCTGATGCAGCGCGAGGTGCCGCTGGGCGCCGGTGAGTCAGCCGCTGCGTCTTCTGCTGTACCGGTGCAGTCGCCGCGTACGGATATCCGTCTGCGTGACAACGTACGTCAACGGGAGGTGCGCTAATGTCGCGCGGAATGATGTCTCTCATCGCCCTGCTCGCCGTGCTGTGGCTGGGCTCCATGTCGATCTTCGTGGTAAACGAGCGCGAGCTGGCCATCAAGTTCCGGCTGGGTGAGTTCGTGCGTGCCGATTACACGCCGGGTCTGTATTTCAAGCTGCCCTTCATCAACAACGTGCGCTTTTTCGACAAGCGCGTGATGACGATGGAGGTCGACTCCGAGCGCTACCTGACCCAGGAAAAGAAGAACGTCATCGTCGATTCCTTCATCAAGTGGCGTATCAGTGACGTCAGCACCTATTACGTGACCATGCGTGGCGACGAGCGCCAGGCGGCCCTGCGTCTGGCCCAGATCATCAAGGACGGCCTGCGCAGCGAGTTCGGCAAACGCACCATGCAGGAGGCCATCTCCGGTGAGCGTTCCGAGATCATGAACATCATCACCAGCCAGATCAGCGAGCAGGCTAAGCAGTTCGGTATCGAGGTGGTGGATGTGCGTATCAAGCGCATCGAACTGCCGGCGGAGGTCTCCACTTCGGTATATCATCGCATGGAAGCCGAGCGCTCCCGCGTCGCCAAGGACCTGCGCTCACGTGGCGCCGAGGCTGCGGAGCGTATCCGTGCCGACGCCGATCGCCAGCGCACCGTAATCCTTGCCGAGGCCTATCGCGACGCCGAGCGTACGCGCGGCGAGGGTGATGGCCGTGCGGCGGAGATCTACGCCAAGGCCTATGGCCGCAATGCCGAGTTCTACGCGCTGTACCGCAGCCTGGATGCCTACCGCAACACCTTCAGTTCACCGCAGGACATGCTGGTGCTGGATCCGGGTGCGGAGTTCTTCCAGTATTTCAATAACGCAGCCGGCACACGCAAGTAACAGGCAACATCGTACCGGGTGGCTGATGCCACCCGGTTTTTTTTGAGAGGCGGCAATGTGGTCTGATCTGTGGGTTGCGCTGGCGCTGCTGCTGGTGCTGGAGGGGGTGTTGCCTGCGCTGTCGCCCCGCAATTACCGCAAGGCCATGTTGAGCCTTGTACAGTTGGATGATCGCTCCATACGCACGGCGGGGCTGATCCTGATGGTGATCGGCGCAATGCTGGTCTACGGATTGAAACATTGATGGAAAACGAACGCTGGTTGTTGCCGGAAGGCGTGGAAGAGGTTTTGCCCGAGGGGGCGTGGCGGCTGGAGCTGCTGCGCCGCCGCCTGCTCGATCTGTTCAGCGCCTGGGGTTATGAGTTGGTGCTGCCCCCTTTCATCGAGTACCTGGACTCGCTGCTCATCGGCACCGGCAATGACCTCGATCTGCAGACCTTCAAGCTGACCGATCAGCTCAGCGGCCGCATGATGGGCGTGCGCGCCGATATGACGCCGCAGGTGGCGCGCATCGATGCCCATCACCTCAAGCGGGAGACGCCGACCCGCCTGTGTTATCTGGGCACCGTGCTGCGCACCCGCCCGGAAGGCCACGGCGGCAGCCGCAGTCCCTTGCAGGTGGGCGCCGAACTGTACGGCCATGGCGGCATCGACAGCGATGTGGAGGTATTGCGCCTGATGCTGGCGACCCTGCATGCCGCCGGCCTCGAGCAGCTCTATCTCGACCTCGGTCATGTGGGGATCTTCCGCGGCCTGGCGCGTCAGGCCGGGCTGAATCCGGTTCAGGAGGCGCAGCTGTTCAATGCCTTGCAGCGCAAGTCACGGCCCGACATCGCCGCGCTGCTGGCGGAACTGACGCTTACCGATGACGTGCGCCGCATGCTGCTGCAGCTGGCCGAGCTCAATGGCGGCGAAGAGGTCCTCGCCGTTGCACGTACGGCCCTGGCTGCGGCCGGCGCCGAGGTGCATGCATCGCTGGACAATCTGGCGGCCATCGCCGCGACCGTACGCCGCGTTCTGCCGGGGGTGCCGCTGCACTTCGATCTGGCCGAGTTGCGCGGCTATCACTATCACACCGGCGCGGTGTTCGCCGCCTATGCACCGGGCAGCGGCCAGGCCCTGGCCCAGGGCGGGCGCTACGACGATATCGGCCGGGTGTTCGGCCGCGCCCGTCCCGCCACCGGCTTTTCGGCCGACCTCAAGACCCTGCTGGCCCTGTCCACTGCCACCCTGCCGGGGGTTCGTGGTATCTTTGCGCCCTGCGCCGACGACCCGGCGCTGGCGCGGCAGGTGGATGAACTGCGCGCGCACGGCGAACGGGTGGTCTGTGCCCTGCCGGGGCAACAGGGCGATGCGGCGGCGATGGGGTGTGACCGCGAACTTGTACTGCGTGACGGCCACTGGCAGGTGGCGGCGCTGGGCTAGCGGGCCGCGTTTTCGAGTTTTCCCGTAAATCTAAATTCATCACAACACCCGCAGCGCCCGGGGAAGCAGGCGTGCGGGCGGGACTTTAGGGGTAATAATGGGCAAGAACGTCGTAATCATAGGCACCCAGTGGGGTGACGAAGGCAAGGGCAAGGTAGTGGATCTGCTTACCGACCGTGCCAGCGCAGTGGCCCGTTTTCAGGGCGGTCACAATGCCGGCCATACCCTAGTTATCGACGGCAAGAAGACCGTACTCCACCTGATCCCCTCCGGCGTGCTGCGCGAGGGCGTAATGTGCCTCATCGGCAACGGCGTCGTGCTGTCGCCCTCGGCCCTGCTGGAAGAGCTGCGCATGCTGGAGGAGAACGGCGTGCCGGCCCGCGAGCGCCTGCGCATCAGCGAGGCCTGCCCGCTGATCCTGCCCTACCACGTGGCCCTCGACCAGGCCCGCGAGCGCGCCCGCGGCAAGGCCGCCATCGGCACCACCGGGCGCGGTATCGGCCCCGCCTACGAGGACAAGGTGTCGCGTCGTGGCCTGCGTCTCGGCGACCTGTTCCATCGCGAGCGTTTTGCCGCCAAGCTGGGCGAGGTGTTGGACTACCACAACTTCTGCCTGCAGCACTATTTCAAGGCCGACCCGGTGGACTTCCAGAAGGTACTGGACGAGAGCATGGCCATGGCCGAGGAGCTGCGTCCGCTGGTGGCCGACGTCACGGAATTGCTGCACCAGTACCGCGAACGCGGTGAGAACGTGATGTTCGAGGGTGCCCAGGGTGCGCTGCTGGACATCGACCACGGCACCTATCCCTTTGTGACCTCGTCCAACACCACCGCCGGCGGCGCCGCCACCGGCAGCGGCGTGGGGCCGCGCTATTTCGACTATATCCTGGGCATCACCAAGGCCTATACCACCCGCGTCGGTGCCGGCCCATTCCCCACCGAGCTGTACGACGGCAAGGACCTGATGGACTCCGTCGGTGCCTACATGGCCGAGCGTGGCCATGAGTTCGGTTCCACCACCGGCCGGCCGCGCCGCTGCGGCTGGTTCGATGCGGTGGCACTGCGCCGTTCCAACCAGATAAATTCGGTTACCGGCCTGTGCATCACCAAGCTGGACGTGCTGGACGGCCTGGACACCATCCGCCTGTGCGTTGGTTACGAGTGCGACGGTGTCGCCCGCAACACGCCGCCGGTGGGTGCCGAGGCCTTCAGCGCCTGCAAGCCGGTGTACGAGGAAATGCCGGGTTGGAAGGACTCGACGGTGGGCGTGAAGGAGTACGACAAGCTGCCGCTGGCGGCACGCAACTACCTCAAGCGCATCGAGGAGGTCACCGGCGTGCCCATCGACATCATCTCCACCGGTCCGGATCGCAACGAAACCATCGTCCTGCGCCATCCGTTCAGCTGATTGCTGGCGGGGGAATCCAGGCGCCCGCACCGTGCGGGCGTCTTCCCCCGGCCAGGCAAGGGGCAATAAAAAAGGGGCTTCCCGGTGGGAAGCCCCTTTTTTGATTTGGTGCCCAGGAGAGGACTCGAACCTCCACGGAGTTTCCCCCACTAGCACCTGAAGCTAGCGTGTCTACCAATTTCACCACCTGGGCGGGTGATGCGAAGGCGCGCACTTTACCCGGACCGCCGGGGGCTTGTCAACGGGGGGGAATGAGTCTGGCAGTTGCGTCGGTCGCATGAGGTACACTGGCCGTTGTTGGCGCCATGCCATCATCGCCCTGATACCGGAATCGCCCATGCCATCTTCCCGCGCCCCTTCCCATGTTGTTGCCGTTATCGGCGGTGGCCCGGCCGGCCTGATGGCGGCCGAGGTTCTGGCCGGCGGCGGCATGCAGGTCGAGGTCTACGACGCCATGCCTTCGGTGGGGCGCAAGTTCCTCATGGCAGGCAAGGGCGGCATGAATATCACCCATTCCGAGCCCCTGGAGCGTTTTCTCTCCCGCTATGGCGCTCGCCGCGAACATATCGCGCCCCTGCTGGCTGAATTTGGACCGGAGGCCTTGCGTGCATGGGTCCAGGGTCTCGGCATTGCCACCTTTGTCGGCAGTTCCGGCCGGGTGTTTCCCTCCGACATGAAGGCGGCGCCGCTGCTGCGGGCCTGGCTGCATCGTTTGCGCGGTGCCGGGGTGCGCTTTCACATGCGCCAGCGCTGGCTGGGCTGGGATGCGGAGGGAGGCCTGCGCTTTGCGGGGCCGCTAGGGGAGTTGCGGGTGCGGCCGGACGCGGTGGTACTGGCGCTGGGCGGCGGCAGCTGGGCGCGGCTCGGTTCCGACGGGGCATGGGTTCCGCTGCTGCGTGGCCGTGGTATCGAGGTCGCCCCCCTGCTGCCGTCCAATTGCGGCTTCGAGGTGGGCTGGAGCGCGCATTTCCGTTCCCGTTTCGCCGGGCAGCCGGTGAAGCCGGTGGTGGTCAGCTTCGATGGCCTGCGTCAGCAGGGGGAACTGATGATAACGGCACAGGGGATTGAAGGCGGCGTGGTTTATGCGCTGTCGGCGCCGCTGCGCGAGGCCATTGCGGCGCAGGGCCAGGCGGTGTTGTACCTGGACCTGGTGCCGGGGCGGGATGAGGCGCGCCTCACGGCCGATCTGGCGCGACCGCGTGGCCGGGACAGCCTGGCCAAGCACCTGCGCCGGCACGCCGGCATCGAGGGGGTGAAGGCGGGACTGGTACGGGAGTTTGCGGCGGAGGCGCTGGCTGACCCGGCCCGCCTGGCCTCAGTACTCAAGGCCTTGCCGCTCCCCTTGCTGGCGACCCGTCCGTTGGATGAGGCGATCAGCAGCGCCGGAGGGGTGCGCTTCGAGGAACTCGATGGGCATCTGATGCTGCGTGCGGTTCCCGGCGTGTTCTGTGCCGGCGAGATGCTGGACTGGGAGGCGCCGACCGGTGGTTATCTGCTGACGGCCTGTTTCGCCAGCGGCAAGGCGGCGGGGCGGGGGGTGCTGGAGTGGCTGACACAGAGATGAGGCAAAGGCCGCTGGCCTTTGCCTCGGCACGGCTTTACTTGGCCTTGACTGCCTCGATCTGCTGCTGGTGCTGGGCGACGCCATTCTTGCCCTGTTGCTCGGCCTCTCGGGCCAGCTTCACGGCCTTGCTGAAATCCTTTTCTTCCGCCGCCTTCTTGGCATCGGCAATCATCTTGGCGGTGTCGCGCCACTCGTAACCGACAGCGGCGGCGGCGGCCCGGCTGGTCTCGGCGGCGGCAATGGCCGCGGCGGCCTGTTCGGCATCGGCGGGTTTGCTGGCGGTCTGGGTGGCGCAGCCGGTGCCGAGCAGAGTGGCGGCGGCCAGGGCCAGGATAGTCTTGCGCATCGTTTCTCCTCCGGTGGTTTTGTTATGCATGGACGTGGGTTAAGTGTCGGTAATGGCGGCGATTATTCCACTTTTGCTTCTCGGGTATCGAGCTGTTTACCGCGGCGGGACGGAAACGTATAATCACCCGTTTATCTCCCGACACACTCCCAAGGCGGATCGTCTATGCGCATTGTTCAGGAAGCCCTCACGTTCGACGACGTATTGCTGGTTCCGGCCCACTCCACCGTCCTGCCCAAGGAAGTGGATCTCAAGACCAAGTTGACGCGCGGCATCACCCTGAACCTGCCGCTGGTATCCGCTGCCATGGATACCGTGACCGAGGCGCGTCTCGCCATCGCCATGGCGCAGGAAGGCGGCATCGGCATCATCCACAAAAACATGACCGTCGAGCAGCAGGCCACCGAGGTACGCAAGGTCAAGAAGTTCGAGAGCGGCGTGATCAAGGACCCCATCACCGTCGCCCCCACCGCCACCATCCGCGAGGTGCTGGAACTGACCCGCGCCTATGGCATCTCCGGTGTGCCGGTGGTCGATGGCAGCGGCCTGGTGGGTATCGTCACCCATCGCGATGTGCGTTTCGAAACCCGCTACGATGCCCCCGTTTCCGCCATCATGACCCCCAAGGCCAAGCTGGTCACCGTCAAGGAAGGCGCCGACAAGGAAGAGATCAAGCGTCTGCTGCACGAGCACCGCATCGAGAAGATCCTGGTGGTGGACGATCAATTCCGCCTCAAGGGCATGGTCACCGTCAAGGATATCCAGAAGGCCACCGACAAGCCCAACGCCTGCAAGGACGAGCAGGGACGTCTGCGCGTCGGTGCCGCTGTCGGCGTCGGTGCCGGTACCGATGAACGCATCGCCGCCCTGGTCGAGGCCGGTGTGGACGTGATCGTGGTCGATACCGCCCACGGCCACTCGCAGGGTGTGCTGGATCGCGTGCGCTGGGCCAAGAAGAATTTCCCCGAGCTGCAGGTCATCGGCGGCAACATCGCCACCGGTGCCGCCGCCCTGGCCCTGGTTGAGGCCGGCGCCGACGGCGTCAAGGTCGGTATCGGCCCCGGTTCCATCTGTACCACCCGCATCGTCGCCGGTGTCGGTGTGCCGCAGATCACTGCCGTGGCCAATGTGGCCGAGGCGCTGGCCGGCACCGGCGTGCCGCTCATTGCCGATGGTGGCATCCGCTATTCCGGCGACCTGTCCAAGGCCATCGTGGCCGGTGCCTACTCGGTGATGCTGGGCGGCATGTTCGCCGGCACCGAAGAGGCCCCGGGTGAGGTGGAGCTGTTCCAGGGCCGCTCCTACAAGTCCTACCGCGGCATGGGCTCGCTGGGTGCCATGGCCTCTTCGCAGGGCTCTTCCGATCGTTACTTCCAGGAAGGCAACGAGGCCGACAAGCTGGTGCCGGAAGGCATCGAGGGCCGTGTGCCGTTCAAGGGGCCGCTGTCGCCGGTGATCCACCAGCTGATGGGGGGCCTGCGCTCCTCCATGGGCTACACCGGTTGCAAGACCATCGACGAGATGCGCACCAAGCCCGAATTCGTACGCATCACCGGTGCCGGTATCCGCGAGAGCCACGTGCACGACGTGCAGATCACCAAGGAAGCCCCCAACTACCGTGTTTGAGTCTGTAGCGCGCTCTGCATGCAACAGGCCGCCCACGAGGCGGCCTGTTGCTTTAGGGGCGGGTGGCGCGCAGGCAGGCGCGGATGGGAGCGGGGTGGCCCTCGATGGTGCGGGTTAAGTCGTGCGGGTCGAGGAAGTCGGCCAGCGATTCGAACTCCATCCAGGCGGTACGGCGCTGTTCCTGCACCGTGGTGGGCGACACGTCCAGCACGGTGATGTCGCTGAACCCGGCCTCTGCCAGCCACTGTTGCAACAGCGGCACTGTGGGAATCGCATACACATTTTTCATCTTGGCGTAGCGTCCCGCCGGGTGCAGCACGGCGGCGTCGTTTCCGGCCAGCACCAGTCCTTCCAGCACCAGTTGCCCGCCGGGTTTGAGTTGACCGTACAGACGACGCAGGTGCTCGAGCGGGTCACGACGGTGATACAGTACGCCCATGGAAAAGGCGACGTCGAAGGCCGTGCTGTGTTCCGGCAGTTCCTCGAACTTGAGTGGCAGCACGTAATTGCCCGTATCCCCGATGTAGTGACGCAGGACGGCATACTGCATGACGTAGCGCAGCGTCGGGTCGACGCCGAACACCAGGGCGGCACCGGCGCCGAGCATGCGCCAGCCGTAGTAGCCGTTGCCGCAGCCTACATCCAGCACCGTCTTGCCGCGCAGGTCCAGGTGCGGCGCGAGGCGGTTCCACTTCCGGTCGGAGCGCCATTCGGTGTCGAGGTGGATGCCGAACAGGCAGAAAGGCCCCTTGCGCCAGGGATGGAAGTTGCGCAGCCGCTGTTCCAGGTGCTCCCGCTGTTCCGCATCGATGTCGGCGGCAGTACCGATGCACAGGCAATCGGCGGACAGGTTGATGGACGATGCAGTCAGCGGCGGCAGCGCCGCCAGGGTGGCATACCAGTGCGGCAGGTCGCCGTGGCTGGCCGGCCCCAGCGCCTGCACCAGCCGCGGCTGAAGTAGCTCTTGCCAGCCGGCAAGGGCAGCGGGCGCCAGTGCGCGCCACAGTCCGGCATAGTCGATCATCGGATGGCGATAAGGGCGGCGAAGTTGAAGGCCTGGAAGCAGAGATGCACCTGGCCGAAACCGGCTGCGTGCAGGCGGGCGCGATGCTGCTCCAGCGTATCGGGCACCAGCACCCTCTCCAGCGCGGCGCGTTTCTGGCTGATCTCCAGTTCCGAATAGCCGTTGGCGCGTTTGAAGGCGAGGTGCAGTTGTTCCAGGGTGGCCTGTTCGGTGGCGTCGGCGAAGCGTAGCTTCTCCGCCAGCAGCAGCACGCCGCCGGGCAGCAGGCCGTCATGGATGCGCTGCAGCAGCGCCAGGCGCTCGTCCGGGGCGATGAATTGCAGGGTGAAGTTCATGGTCACCACCGCGGCGTGTTCGATGGCGATGGCGCGGATGTCGGCACAGACCACGTCCACCGGCGTCGGTGCATTGTCGGCGGCGACATTCTCGCGGCAGCCGTCCACCATGGCCGGGGAATTGTCGACGGCGATGAGACGGCAACCGGGCTGGGTGATGCGCCGGCGCATCGCCAGGGTGGCGGCACCGAGGGAGCAGCCCAGGTCGTACAGCCGGCTGTCAGGTTGGGCATATTCGCCGGCGATGAGGCCGAGAAAGCCGCACAGGGTGGCATAGCCCGGCACCGAGCGGCGGATCATGTCGGGAAATATGGCCGCGACGCGTGCATCAAAGGCGAAGTCCGCCAGCGGCTCGTGCGGCTCGGAGTACAGCGTGTCTTTGCTCTGGTCGCTACACATGCGGCGGGCTGTGGTTGGGGCGTGGGGCGGGAATTGTAGCGCAGCGGCAGGGCGAACACAGCGCGGCCGGCCCGGGCGCTTGAACGGGACGGCCAGATAACGGATGATCGGCGCCCTGTCTTTCTCCAGCGCCGGGTACATCGCCTCCATGTCCATCAATATCCATGCCGACCGCATCCTGATCCTCGATTTCGGGTCCCAGTACACCCAGCTCATCGCCCGCCGCGTGCGCGAGGCCGGGGTGTATTGCGAACTCCATTCCTGCGACATGGATGAGGCCGACATTCGCGCCTACAGCCCGCGCGGGATCATCCTCTCCGGCGGCCCGGAGACGGTGACGGTGGAGGGGACGCCGCGCGCCCCGGCGGTGGTGTTCGAGCTGGGCGTGCCGGTGCTCGGTATCTGTTACGGCATGCAGACCATGGCGCAGCAGCTGGGCGGTGCCGTGATGCCGGCCGATCATCATGAATACGGCTATGCCCAGGTGCGTGCCCGCGGTCATACCCGCCTGCTGAAGGAGATCGAGGACCACACCAGCCCGGAAGGCCATGGTCTGCTGGATGTCTGGATGAGCCACGGCGATCAGGTCAATGCCATGCCGCCGGGCTTCGTGCTGATGGCCAGCACCGATTCCTGCCCCATCGCCGGCATGGCCGACGAGGCACGCGCCTTCTACGGCGTGCAGTTCCACCCCGAGGTGACCCATACCCGCCAGGGCATGCGCATCATCAACCGTTTCGTGCATGACATCTGCGGCTGCGCCGCCCTGTGGACCCCGGACCAGATCATCGACGACGCCATCCGCACAGTGCGCGAGAAGGTGGGCAGCGACGAGGTGTTGCTCGGCCTGTCCGGCGGCGTCGATTCGTCGGTGGTGGCGGCGCTGCTGCACAAGGCCATCGGCAACCAGCTCACCTGCGTATTCGTCGACAACGGCATGCTGCGCTACCGCGAGGGCGATCAGGTGATGGCCACCTTCGCCGAGCACATGGGCGTGCGCGTGATTCGCGTTGATGCCGAACAGCGTTTCCTGTCCGCGCTGGCCGGCATCGCCGACCCGGAGAAGAAGCGCAAGATCATCGGCAACCTGTTCGTCGAGGTGTTCGAGGAGGAGGCCGCCAAGCTGAAGAATGCCAAGTGGCTGGCCCAGGGCACCATCTATCCCGACGTCATCGAGTCGGCCGGCGCCAAGAGCGGCAAGGCCCACCTGATCAAGTCGCACCACAACGTCGGCGGCCTGCCCGAGCACATGAAGCTCCAGCTGCTGGAACCGCTGCGCGAGCTGTTCAAGGACGAGGTGCGCAAGATCGGCGTCGAACTGGGCCTGCCCTATGAAATGGTCTATCGCCATCCCTTCCCCGGCCCGGGTCTCGGCGTGCGCATCCTCGGTGAGGTGAAGAAGGAGTACGCCGACATCCTGCGCCTCGCCGACCACATCTTCATCGAGGAGCTGCGCAAGGCCGACCTGTACGACAAGACCTCGCAGGCCTTTACCGTGTTCCTGCCGGTCAAGTCGGTGGGCGTCACCGGCGACGGCCGCCGCTACGAATACGTGGTGGCGCTGCGCGCCGTCGAAACCATCGACTTCATGACCGCGCGCTGGGCGCACCTGCCCTACGAGTTCCTGGAAACCGTATCGCGCCGCATCATCAACGAGGTGAAGGGCATCGCCCGCGTCGTTTACGACATCTCCAGCAAGCCGCCCGCCACCATCGAGTGGGAATAAGCGCCACGCTCGGTGCGTGCGTGCGTGGTGGGGAGAAAAGGGATGGTGCGCGTGGCGTGCCGTCCCTTTTCTGCTTCCAGACATAGTCCGTTAATTAGTGTTATCCAGAGGCCTGTTCCGAGTTTGCAGCATGCGTGAAGTCATTCTGATCACCGTCTCCGGCCGCGACCAGCCGGGCATCACCGCCGCGCTCACCGAGGTGCTGGCCCATTACGAGGTCAGCGTGCTGGACATCGGCCAGTCGGTGATCCACGACACCCTGGCGCTGGGGCTGTTGGTGGAGATGCCGCAGGAGGCAGCCGGCTGCGCGGTATTTCGCGACCTGCTGTTCGCGGCCCATCGTCTCGACCTGACCATTCGCTTCTCACCCATCGGCAGCGTGGAGTACGAGCAGTGGGTGGCGGCGCAGGGGCTGCCGCGCCACATCATCACCCTGCTGGGACGCAAGATCAGCGCGCGCCACCTGGCGCGGGTGGCCGAGGTGGTGGCCGAGCAGGGCCTCAACATCGACAACATCACCCGCCTGTCCGGCCGTATCTCGCTGGAGCATCCCGAACAGAAGCGCATCGCCTGCGTGGAGCTGTCGGTGCGCGGCGCGGCCCCTGATCTGACCAGGCTGCATGCGGCCTTCCTGCAGGTGTCGCAGGAGCTGGAGGTCGACATCGCCACCCAGGAGGACGATATCTATCGGCGCAGCCGCCGTCTGGTGTGCTTCGATATGGATTCGACCCTGATCCAGGCCGAGGTGATCGACGAGCTGGCCAAGGTGGCGGGTGTCGGCGCGCAGGTAGCTGCCATCACCGAGGCGGCTATGCGCGGCGAGCTGGATTTTGCCGAGAGTTTCCGCCGTCGCCTGGCCCTGTTGCGCGGCATGGACGAGTCGGTGTTGCAGGGCATCGCCGAGCGTCTGCCGATCACTGAGGGGGCGGAGCGGCTGATCAGCACACTCAAACACTTCGGTTACAAGGTGGCGATCCTGTCCGGCGGTTTCACGTATTTTGCGCAGCATCTGCAGCGCACGCTGGGTATCGACTACATCCACGCCAACCAGCTGGATTTCCGTGACGGCAAACTGACCGGGGAGGTGAAGGGCGAGATCATCGATGGTCAGGCCAAGGCGCGGCTGCTGCGCGAGTTGGCGGCGAAGGAGGGTATTTCGCTGCAGCAGGTGATCGCCGTGGGCGATGGCGCCAATGACCTGCCCATGCTGTCCATCGCCGGTCTCGGCATCGCCTTCCACGCCAAGCCCATCGTCAAACAGCAGGCGCAGCATTCTATCGCCACGCTGGGCCTGGATGCGATCCTCTATCTGCTCGGCATGCGCGAGCGCGACATCGCCGAACTGACCTGATGAGCGAGGCCGACGACATCCGCTGGATGACGCGCGCGCTGGAGCTGGCGCAACGTGCCGCCGCCGAGGGCGAGGTACCGGTCGGGGCGGTGGTGGTGAAGGATGGCGTCATCATCGGCGAGGGCTGGAACCGCCCCATCGCCGCCCATGACCCCACTGCCCATGCCGAGATTGAGGCGTTGCGCGCCGCAGCGCGGCGGGTCGGCAACTACCGACTGGTGGATGCCACGCTGTACGTTACGCTGGAGCCCTGTGCGATGTGCGCCGGTGCCATGGTGCATGCACGTATACGGCGGGTGGTGTACGGTGCGGCCGATCCCCGCACCGGCGCCGCCGGCAGTGTGTTCAATCTGCTGCAGGCGGCGCAGCTCAATCATCAGAGCGAGGTGTGGGGCGGCGTGCTGGCGGAGCAGAGCGGTGCGCTGTTGCGTGCATTCTTCCAGGCACGGCGCAAATGAATTGCCGGCTGCCCCGGTCCGGGGGTCAGAGCGCCGGGTTGGCCAGTTGCAGGGCGGCCGGCAAGGTCAGCGGGGCGTGTTTCGGTTCGTTGCGCTCGATGTTCCAGGCCAGAATGTCATAGTAGCTGCGGATATTTTCCACATAGCGCACGGCCTCGTTACCCCGTGCATAACCATGGCGCGTCTGGCTGTACCACTTGCGCTTGTGCAATAGCGGCAGGTTTTCCTTCACATCCATCCATTTGTCCGGGTCGCCGCCGCGTTGCTGGGTGATGATGCGGGCGTCCTCCAGATGACCGTAGCCGATGTTGTAGGCGGCGACGGCCAGCCAGAGGCGGTCGCGACCCTGGATGCGTTCGGGCAGTCTGTCGAGCAGTGATTTGAAGTAGCGCGAACCGCCCTCAATGCTCTGTTCGGGGTCGGTCCGCCGTTCCACCCCGAGGTCGCGGGCGGTGAGCTGGGTCAGCATCATGATGCCGCGCACGCCGGTGGGGGACACGGCCTGCGGGTTCCAGTGGGACTCCTGATAGGCCATCGCCGCCAGCAGGCGCCAGTCCAGGCCGTTGCTGTTTCCGGCGGCCTCGAACTGTGGGCGGAATTTCGGCAGGCGCTGCTCGATGTGCAGCACGAAGGTGCGGGTGCCGACGTAATCAAAGTCATTAACGTGGCCATAATGCCTTTCCACCAGTTGGGCGAGGCGGCCGCTCTCGCCCAGGCGCTGAAAGTATTCCGTCGCCGCCAGATACAGGCTTTCGTCACGGAAGCGCGGAAAGGCCCAGGCCAGGGGTTCGGGTTCGGTCAGATCGAAGGCAATACGCAGTTCCGGCATGAAACGCTGGTTGACGGCCACTTCATGGGAGTCGGCCACGGTGTATGCGATGCCGCCGTCATACAGTAGCGACAGCAGTTCCTCACTGTTGAGTTCGCTGTTTTCGGTCCAGTTCAGCTGGCTGTGTTCGGCCTTCAGTCGGGTGAGGTATTCGGCATGGCTGCTGGCGGCGAGTACCTCCAGGTGCCCATTGATTTTCCTGATGGAGGCGGGGCGGGGGGTGCCGCGCCGGTAGACCAGCTGCTGGCTGATTTCCTGATAGGGGGGGGTGAAGCGTAGCCACTGCTTGCGCGGTTCGGTGACCGTGAGGCCGGCCGCCGCGAAATGGGCCTTGCCCTCGGCGAGCTGGCGCAGCACCTCGCCCACGGTGTTTACCACCACCAGGCGCAGGCGGACTCCCAGTTCATCGGCGAAGCCGCGTACCAGGTCGTATTCCATCCCGGCAGGGCCGTCCGGCCCCTCGTAATAGGTGGTCGCCGTATTGTTGGTGAGTACCATCAGTTCGCCCGTGTGCTGCACCTGCTCCAGTTCATTGCGCGGCTGGGAGCAACCACCAATGAGTTGGAGCAGGAGCAGTCCGCCGAGGGCGGCAGCGTAACGCCATCGTTGTCGTTGTCGGTACATGGTGTGGCTCCGCGTTCGCTGTGGCTTTGAAATATAGCATCCGCCGGTTGTCGTTATTCGGCGGGAAGTGTATCTTTAGCCCCCTTCCGGAGGGGTACCGAAGCGGTCGTAACGGGCTCGACTCGAAATCGAGTTGGGGCTTTACCGCCCCACGAGGGTTCGAATCCCTCTCCCTCCGCCACTTCCCCCCGCCAGTGCCGATACCGTCGTCCTAGATAAACGCCATAAAAATCAGTGCGTTGACAGTGGGGCGTGACCGCGCTCACGGTTCCGGCTCTCGCTTGGTCAGTGCCCGGCGGAAGAAAGTTCCTCCGGCATGAGTGCGCAGTGTGTCCGGGTTCCTTGCTTTTCAGCGTTTTGAAATCCATTTTTGCTAGGTGACACGGCATACCGCCGTGCGACCGGCGGAGTCTTCGATGAGGCGGTTTTTTTCCACAGCGCTGTTGCTCGCTGCACTGCTGCCGGCCCAGGCCGAGGAGCTGAGGGTGACCTTTGGCAGTGAGTATTTCACCTGGCGTGAATACGACGGCGCCAGCAAGCTGCTGGAAGAGACCGGTCTGCGCCATTTCGTCGGTCTGGCGGCGGAGTCGGGGCCGCAAGCGGATTGGGCCTACGGGCTGCGCAGCCGGCTCTATCTGGGGCAGGTGGCCTATGACGGCCAGACCCAGTCCGGTGTTCCCCATACCACCCGTACCGATTATCTGGGCTGGACGGCTGAACTGGATTTTACCCATCGCTTTCTCGCGGCCTCGGCAGAGCCCTACGTCTGGGGCATTACCGTATCCCTGGGCTATGACTCCTGGCTGCGCTCATTGCATGACAAGGGCGATGTCTATGGCTATGACGAGCGCTACGATGTGGGCTATGGGCGGCTCGGTGCGGTGTACAGCGGCGATCATGGCTGGCAGCTGCAGGGAGGGGTAAAGCTGCCGTTCTATACCCGCGAGGAGGTCGGCCTGACCCGTCTGGGTTTCGACAGTGATCCCACTCTCAAGCCCAAGCCGGACTACAGCCTGTATGCTGCAGTCAGTTATCGCCTGAATCCGCGCTGGGACATGGGCGGCTATTACGACAGCTATCGTTTCCGCCCGTCGGACAGCGCCCTGGTCAGTGGCGGGGGCTCGCTCTACAGCGTATATCAGCCCAAGAGCCAGCAGGACAGCATAGGTTTTTACCTGAACTATCGCTTCTGACGGCCGCTTCGTATTGCGCCGCCCGCCGATCTGGTTTAACCTTGCGCGCTTTCCGGAGAGGTGTCCGAGCGGTTGAAGGAGCACGCCTGGAAAGTGTGTATACGTTAATAGCGTATCAAGGGTTCGAATCCCTTCCTCTCCGCCACTTTCCTCATCTGTTGTTCTGATGATGCGCCCCGTACGGCGCAGTTTCCCCAGTGTTCAATGGCGGACCGTGCCGGTCCCCTCGCGACGACAAGCTGTGAACCCGGTCAGGCCCGGAAGGGAGCAGCCGTAACAGTGGACTCGGGCGCCGGGGTGTGGCTGGTACGGGACGCCACCCTTTCTCGATTTCCCCCGCTGTCATGCCAGCCCCACCTGATCGGTTATACTGCCTGCCTCGCCGGCATGGCCCGGCCGCACCGCATCAGAGAGCTGCTTGTCCGTGAGTTATCAGGTACTGGCCCGTAAATGGCGTCCCCGTTCCTTCCCCGAAATGGTGGGGCAGGAGCACGTGTTGCGCGCCCTGATCAACGCCCTGGACAACGATCGCCTGCACCATGCCTTCCTGTTCACCGGCACCCGCGGCGTCGGCAAGACCACCATCGCCCGCATCCTGGCCAAGTCGCTCAACTGCGAGCAGGGCATGTCTTCGCACCCCTGTGGCACCTGCAGCGCTTGCCGCGAGATCGACGAGGGACGCTTTGTCGACCTCATCGAGGTGGACGCAGCCTCCCGCACCAAGGTGGAGGACACGCGCGAGATCCTCGACAACGTGCAGTACGCCCCCAGCCGCGGCCGCTACAAGGTGTACCTCATCGACGAGGTGCACATGCTGTCCAACCACAGCTTCAACGCCCTGTTGAAGACGCTGGAAGAGCCGCCGCCGCACGTCAAGTTCCTGCTCGCCACCACCGACCCGCAGAAGTTGCCGGTGACGATTCTGTCGCGCTGCCTGCAGTTCAACCTCAAGCGCCTGCCGCTGGAGCAGATCCGCGGCCATTTGCAGCACATTCTGGATCAGGAGGGGATCCGCGCCGAGGCGGCCGCGGTCAGCGAGATCGCCCGCGCTGCCGACGGCAGCATGCGCGATGCCCTCAGTCTGCTCGACCAGGCCATCGCCCACGGCGGTGGGGTCCTGGAGACCGCCGGCGTGCGCGCCATGCTCGGCACTATCGATCGCACCCGGGTGATCGCCCTGTTGCGCGCCCTGGCCGCTGGGGAGCCGGCGGGGCTGCTGGCCGAGGCGGCGGCGCTGGCGGAGCTGTCGCCCGACTATGGCGGCGTATTGAACGAGTTGAACAGTGCCCTGACCCGCATCGCCCTGGCGCAGGCGCTGCCGGACGGGCTGGGTGAAGAGGTGGAGCAGCGTGAGGCGCTGGCGGAGCTGGCGGGGCAGATCAGCCCGGAAGACGTGCAGCTGTATTACCAGATTGGGTTGACCGGCCGGCGCGACCTGCCGCTGGCACCGGAGCCGCGCGGTGGCTTCGAGATGATCCTGTTGCGCATGCTGACCTTCCGCCCCGCCGGCGGGGCGGGACAGGGGGCGACGAAGCCGGCGGCGGCCCGGCCAGCTGCCGCCGCGGTTGCACCGGTCAATACCGTGGCGGAGCCGGCGCCGCGTACGCTGCCTGCGGCACCGGCAGTCCCGACTCCGGCCGCTGTTTCCGCAGCGGTGCCCGTATCGGCCCAGGCGTCCGGCTTCAACTGGACCGAACTGGCGGCAACCCTGCCGCTGGGGGGGCTGGCGCGTCAGCTGGCCCTCAACTGCGCACTGCTGCGCCACGACGGCGACAGTGTCGAGTTGGTGCTGGAGCCGAGCCAGCGCGCCCTGCACAACAAGAAGTGGGAGGACGCCCTGGCCAAGGCCCTGTCCGAGCACCTGGGCCGCCCGCTGCGACTCACCATCCAGGTGGGCAGCGGCAGCGGGGAGACGCCGATGGCGGCGCAGCAGCGCCGTGATCAGGAGCGCCAGGCCGAGGCGCAGGCGTCCATCGAAGGGGATGCCAACGTGCAGTCCATCCTGGAGCGTTTCGGTGGCCGCATCGAGCCCGGCTCGGTGCGGCCGCTGGAATGAGTCACTGAATTTTTCACCGCAAACCTGTTGAGGAACGAGAAACGATGAAAGGCGGATTGGGCAATCTCATGCGCCAGGCGCAGAAGATGCAGGCCGACATGCAGCGCATGCAGGAAGAACTGGCCAATATGGAAGTGACCGGCCAGTCCGGTGGCGGCATGGTGTCGGTGGTGATGAACGGCCGTCACGACGTCAAGCGGGTCAGTATCGACCCCAGCCTGATGCAGGACGACAAGGAGATGCTGGAAGACCTGATCGCCGCGGCGGTGAACGATGCCGTGCGCCAGATCGAAAAGACCAGTCAGGAGCGCATGGCCGGCGTGACCGCCGGCATGAACCTGCCCGGCGGCATGAAGCTGCCGTTCTGAAAGCAGATACAAGCGCAAAGGTACGAGATACAAGGGGATGCGTGCGCTGCGCGCACGGTGGTTTGGAATTCAAACGGCACGAGCGCAGCGGGTTCCTCCCCTTGTATCTTTCCTCTTGTATCTCTCCGTTGAGTCAGTTTGAACGGGATTTTCCTCGTGTCGCATAGCCCCCTCATTGGCCGCCTCATCGAGGCGCTGCGCTGCCTGCCGGGCGTCGGCCCCAAGTCGGCGCAGCGCATGGCCTATCACCTGCTGGAGCGCAACCGCGACGGCGCGCGGCGGCTGGCCGAGGCCCTGGTCGAGGCGGTGGAGAGGGTGGGTCACTGCCGCGACTGCCGCACCCTCACCGAGGCCGAGGTGTGTCCGCTGTGCAGCAGCCCGCGCCGCGACCGCTCCCTGCTGTGCGTGGTGGAGTCACCCACCGACGTGCAGGCGCTGGAACAGTCCACCGGTTTTCAGGGCCTGTACTTCGTGCTGCTGGGCCATCTGTCGCCGCTGGATGGCATCGGTCCGGAGGATATCGGACTGGACCGGCTGGCGGCACGGCTGGACGGGGGTGAGGTGCAGGAGGTGATCCTGGCCACCAACCCCACCGTGGAAGGCGAGGCCACCGCCCACTATATCGGCGAGATGGTGCACAGCCGCGGCATCCGCGTCACGCGCATCGCCCACGGCGTGCCGCTGGGGGGGGAGCTGGAGTATGTGGATGGCGGCACGCTGTCGCATGCCTTCCACGGGCGGCGCGAGGTTTAATTCAAAATTCAAAACTCAAAATTCAAGATTGTTCGAAGTCGCAGCACGCTGTTGCTGAGTGCTGAGTGCTGAGTGCTGAGTGCTGAGTGCTGAGTGCTGAGTGCTGAGTGCTGAGTGCTGAGTGCTGAGTGCTGAGTCCTGAGCCCTGAGTCCTGAGTCCTGAGTCCTGAGTCCTGAGTCCTGAGTCCTGAGTCCTGAGTCCTGAGTCCTATTCCTTCTCCCCCGACACCATCCCCATCGCCTGTGCCGCGAGCAGGCCCAGTTGCTTGAAGCGGTGATAGGCGTGGCTGTCCAGGGCGCAGTCGATGCTGTGGCGGTCGGCGTAAAACAGCCCCACCGGACGTTCCTTCACGAAGACCGACAGCACGAAGAAGCTGTTGCAACGGATGATGCGCTGGAACGGTGTGGGCACGAGGGGCCAGAACTTCACCCGGTTGGTATCGTTGATCCACAGTGCCTGCGGCTTTTCTAGCAGGCGGGTAAACAGGTGGGCGCCGTTCAGCTCGACGTGAAAGCGGTTGAATACCGGGTCGTTGTCGGCACCGGCGATGGCCCGGGCGCGCAGCTGATGGCGTTCCTGGGTGAGTAGGGCGAACACTACGCGGTTGATGCCCATGCCGTCGTGCATGCCGTCCATGGTGAGCGACAGGATCTTCTGCAGGGTGAGGTTGCCGGCCTTCATGCCGTTCTGCAACTCCTGCAGTGAGCGGCGCAGGATGTGCAGCTGTGGTGCGAGGCAGAAGGCCGCGGCGGTTTCCGTGGGCAGAGAGTCCGCCTGGCTGGGTGCCGCCGCAGCCGGTTGGATGGCCTCCGGTTTCCAGCCGGGCGCGGCCTCGGGCTGTCCCGGGTGCAGCAGTTGCGCCGCTGCCGGCGTGGTGGGGTAGCAGTCGGCGAGCCGCGCCGCCTCGGCGGCAGCGTGGTGGATATGGGCCGTGATGAAGCCGAAGTCGTGCCCGGTATATTCCACGAGCTGTTCCAGGACCGCGGTGGTGGCGGCACGATACCAGCCGCGTTCGGCGCTGCGTGCCAGCTGCACCGCCAGCATGATGTTGTAGATGCGTGGTTGTTGTGCGCTTTCCGATTTGAGGCTGTCCTGCAACAGGGTGGGCAGGCCCCAGCGCCGTGCCAGCATCAGGCTGAGATGGTCGAGGCCGAAGCCGAGCACCACGTACTGGGCCTCTTCCGGATCCATCTGCTGCTGCGCGGCGAGATCTTCGATTTGTGTCATCTTGGCGGGGGCGTAGAGCCAGAGCAGGATTTCGCCCAGGTGATGCAGCAGCGCCGGCAGGAAGATTTCGTCCGGCTCCATGTCCTTGCGCAACCGCGCCAGCTCCCGCGCCTGCCAGGCAGCGTGATAGCTCTGCGCCATCAGGCGCAGTGCGCGCTCCCGGCCGGTGGGTTCGCCCGCCCGCTGAATCAGCGGTACCGCCTTGGGCAGGGTACGCAGCTGGGTCAGGCCCAGCATCATCATGGCATGCTCCACCGTGGTGACTTCGGTACGCAGCCGCTTGTGGCCGCCGTTATTGACCCGGCGCAGCAGCGCGATGCACAGGCCGGGGTCTTTTTCCACCACCCGTGCCAGATTCCACATGTTCACATTGTCGTCGGCAACGAGGCGGACCAGTTCGGCAACCGGCTGCGGCAGGGCCGGCAGTACGGCGTGCTGGAGCTTGTCGGCCCACGCGTTCAGGGTGTTGTGCATGAAGCTTCCTTAATCCCGTTCCATCGCCGGAGTGTGCCTTTTGCACGCCGCGGGGGCAAGGCATCAGCTGCCGTGCAGGCACAGGATTATAGCCGTGCTGCGGGGTGTTTTCGGCAGGCGGTGCTGGTAAACTGCCGGGTCACAACGTATCCCATGAGGGGATGCGGCCGTCCCTGGTTCCGCTCCAAATCGAATAAAGGACCGGGCGCCTCTGCCGATAAACCCCGAAGCCATTCATGAAAGATATCAGTTTAAGGACGGACCAAGGATGAAGCTGATTGTCGGCATCCTGATCGTAACCATTTGTGTGTTTGGTGGCTTCATGCTTTCCGGTGGACAGCTGCTGGCCCTGTACCATCCGCCCGAACTCATCATTATCGGCGGCGGTGCCCTCGGTGCCTTTGTGGTCGCCAATCCGCCGCAGGTGATCAAGGCCGTGCTCACGGGACTGCCCAAGCTGTTCGGCGGTGCCAAGTACAACAAGCAGTCCTATATGGATCTGCTGGCCCTGATGTATGACCTGTTCGCCAAGGCGCGCAAGGAAGGCCTGATGGCGCTGGAAAACGATATCGAGGAACCCCAGCAGAGCGAGATCTTCAAGAAGTATCCCAAGGTGCTGGCCGACCACCACGTCCTGGATTTCATCACCGACTACATGCGCCTGATGGTGGGTGGCAGCATGAACCCGTTCGAGCTGGAGAACCTGATGGATCTGGAACTGGAGATTCATCATCACGAGGCCATGCTGCCCGGCGACTCGGTCTCCACCGTATCTGATGGCCTGCCCGGTTTCGGTATTGTGGCCGCGGTCATGGGTGTGGTGATCACCATGGCCTCGGTGGGTGAACCCCCCGAGGTACTGGGCGCCAAGATTGCCGCGGCGCTGGTCGGTACCTTCCTCGGTATCCTGCTCGCCTACGGTTTCGTCGGCCCGATGGCCAGTGCGCTCAAGCACCGTGCCGAGGAGGAAAGCAAGTTTCTCGGCTGTATCAAGGTATGCATCATGGCCACCCTGAACGGCTATACCCCGCAGATCGCCGTCGAGTTCGGCCGCAAGGCGTTGCCCTCCACCGTGCGTCCCGGTTTTGTCGAACTGGAAGAGCACGTCAAGAAAAAATAAGCACGCAGCCGGTGGCCCATGGCGTTGGAAGACAAAAAACAGCCGATCGTCGTCAAGAAGATCAAGAAGGGCGGCCATGGTCACCATGGTGGCGCCTGGAAGGTGGCCTATGCCGACTTCGTGACGGCGATGATGGCCTTCTTCCTGCTGATGTGGCTGCTGGGTTCCACTACCCAGGAAGAGCGTACCGCCATTTCCGAGTATTTCCAGAACCCCAGCGCCATCCAGGGGCCCGGCGGCGCCTCCACTTCGATGATCAAGCTGGGGGGGGCGCTGGAGATACCGCGTGGCGAGAAGGAGCCGCTACGCGATGCCGCCAGCGAAACGGCCAAGCCGACGCCGGAGGAGATTGCCGAGATCATCGAGGACCAGGCTCGCCTTGATGAGCTGATGCAGAAGCTGAAGGAACAGATCGAGGCCAACCCGACCCTGAAGGACTTCAAGGATCAACTGCTGCTGGATATCACCAGCGAGGGCCTGCGCATCCAGATCGTGGATCGCGAAAACCGTCCGATGTTCGACCTGGGCGGCACCCGGCTGAAGCCGTACACCCGGGAGATTCTGCGTGAGCTGACCCGCACCATCAACGAGGTGCCCAATCACGTCAGCCTCACCGGTCACACCGATGCCACGCCCTATAGCCGTGAGCGCCAGGATTACAGCAACTGGGAACTCTCGGCCGATCGCGCCAATGCAGCGCGGCGCGAGATGGTGGTGGCGGGCATGCCGGAAAAGAAATTCGGCCGTGTGGTAGGTCTCGCCGACTCGGTGATGTTCGACAAGGAAAATCGTTTCAATCCGGTGAACCGCCGCATCAGCATCGTGGTGCTGAACAAGGCCACCGAGCGGGCCATCGGTCTCGACGAGGAGGCCCCGGTGGCGGCATCAGCGGTTGCGGTACCTCCGCCGCCCGCGGCTCCACTTGCTCCGGCGATTACCCCGGCCATCACGCCGCGTCCGGCGCCGTCGCGCAGCAACGGCACCGACGTGGAGGGCGCCATCGAAGGCGTCCTCGGCCGTCCGTCCGGCGGCAGATAGGGGGCGATCTTTTAGGGGATGCGCGCGCCTGCGCTCCATCCCACGCCTCCCCTGGCCTTAGCCAGGTCCTCCTTCCTCATCCACCATGCGGTGAAAACTGTCCAGCCGTTCGGCAGTGATCGCGCCGTCGCGGACCGCCTGGCGCAGGGCACAGCCGGGTTCGTGGCGGTGACTGCAGTCGCGGAAGCGGCAGTTGCCAAGATAGGGCTGGAACTCAATGAAACCGTGCGCAAGCTCGGTGGCCGCCATGTGCCACAGGCTGAATTCGCGTACCCCCGGCGAATCGATGATGGCGCCGCCACCGGGCAGCGCATAGTAGCGCGCCGCGCTGGTGGTGTGGCGGCCGAGGCCGCTGCGTTCGCCCAGGGCGCCGACCTTGATCTCCTGTTGCGGCAACAAGGCATGCACCAGGGAGGATTTGCCGACGCCGGACTGGCCGACAAACACGCTGCTCTTGCCGTGCAGGGCGGCCACGACCTCATCAAGGCCGTGCTGGGCGAGGGTGCTGGCGCGTATTACCTGGTAACCGATACGCCGGTAACGTTGCAGGTCGCGCTCGATCTGTTCCCGCTCTGCCGCGTCGGTGATCAGGTCCACCTTGTTGAAGACGATGAGCGGGGAGATGCCGGTGCTTTCCGCCGCGACCAGATATTGGTCGATGAGGTCGGTGCTGTAGGCGGGGCGGGGGGCGGCGACCACCAGGATCTGATCGATGTTGGCCGCCAGCGGGCGCAGGGCGCCAAGGGCGTCCGGACGGGCGAGCAGGGTGCGGCGCGGCAGCAGGGCGACCACCACCCCGGCGGTCTCCTGGCCGATGCCCTGCCAGATGACGCGGTCGCCGGGCACCAGCAGCTCCAGGTTCTGCCGCAGGCGGCAGCGGTGCAGGCCGCCGTCGGCATCCTCCACCTCCAGCGCCGCCCCATAGTTGGCGATCACCAGGCCTTCCTGTTCCGGCCCCAGCGGTTCACCGTTGCACTGCTCCAGATCGACGGCCTTGCGCTGGGCGCGTTGCCGGCGTTCATCCTGAATCTTTTCGATGCGCCAGGCCTGTTGGCGTGTCAGCTTGCGTTTGCTCATCGGCGATCGAGCAGGGGGGCGAGGTTCATGCGGTGGGTTCCAGTGCGTCAGTGCGCGCGGCACAGATGAAGTCGTTGCGGGACAGCCCGCCGACGGCGTGCGTGTTCCAGGTGACCAGGCAGCGATTGTAGCCCACCTGCAGATCGGGGTGGTGATCCTGTTGATGCGCCACCCAGGCCAGGGCGTTGACGAAGGCCATGGTGGCGTAGAAGTCGCGGAAACGGAATTCGCGCTGCAGGGCGGTGTGGTCTGCGGCGAGGGTCCAGCGCGGTATCTGTGGCAGCCATTGCGCGATGGCCGCCGGGTCGAGGGCGGGGGCTCCGCGCGCGATGGGTTGGCACTTCAGGGTGGCGAGCGGGTCTGGCATGACGGTTCACCTCGTGAGGTGGGCGATGCGCACCGGGGCTGGCGGATGTGTGTCGTGAAAGGCCGAATACAGCGGGTCGGGGGTGAGCGTGCTGGCGTTGTCCTGGTACAGCTTGACCAGCGCCTGTACCAGATGGCCGGCGTCGCTCTGGCGGGCCGCGAAGTCGTCGGCCTCGAATTCGTGCCGGCGCATGCGCCGGGCGAGCAGCGGTTGCAGGAAAAAGGTGAATACCGGCGCCACCAGCAGGAACAGCAGCAGGGCCACGGGCAGCGAGGGCTGGCTGGCGCCGAGACCGTGATAGAACCAGGGCGCCTCCGCCAGCCACCCCAGCAGTGCCAGCCCCGTCAGGCTGAACGCGGCACTGAGCAGCAGGCGCTGCCGCACGTGGCGGTGGTGGAAATGCCCCAGTTCATGGGCCAGCACGGCCTCGATCTCGTTTTCGTCCAGGCTGCGCAGCAGGGTATCGAAGAACACGATGCGCTTGTGGCGGCCGAGACCGGTGAAATAGGCGTTGCCGTGGGCGGAGCGGCGCGAGCCGTCCATCACGAACACGCCGGAGGCGGCGAAGCCGCTGCGCTGCAGCAGTTGTTCGATGCGGCGGCGCAGGGCGGCATTGTCCAGGGGCTCGAACTTGTTGAACAGTGGTGCGATGACGGCGGGGTAGGCCCACAGCAGCAGCAGGCCGAATCCCAGCCATACCAGCCACACATACAGCCACCACCACGGGCCGGCAGCGGCCATCAGCCCCAGCACCACGGCCGCCAGCGGACCGCCCAGCAGCAGTGCCAGCAGGGCCTGCTTGAGCAGGTCGCCGATGAACAGGGCCGGCGTGCTGCGGTTGAAGCCGAAGCGCTGCTCCAGACGGAAGGTGCGGTACCAGGCGAAGGGCAGCTCCAGCAGGCCCATCAGCAGCAGGGCGCTGAGCAGCAGGCCGACGCCCGCGGCGAGGGGTGGCAGTTCCGCCATGCGCCACAGGCGGTCGAGCAGATCGATGCCGCCGCCGAGGGTCCACAGCAGCAGCAGGGCGCTGCCATACAGCAGCTCCCAGCGGCCGAGGCGGGTACGTGCCAGGGTGTAAGCGGCGGCGCGCTGGTGATCTTGCAGGGATATCTGTCCGGCAAAGGCCGCCGGTACGGTATCGCGGCACGCCGCCACGTGGCGCAACTGGCGCTGCGCCAGCCACCACTGCACGGTGAGCATCAGGGCGAGGGCAACGAGAAACAGCAGGGTAAATCCATTCATGGAGGGTATCGTCGTGCAGTGAGCGGCGGGCGGCAGGTTAGCTTCTGATAGAATAGCCCGCAACCTGACCCACCACACGGAGCATGCCGCGTCCATGGCCGCCAACCCCGACAATCTCATCTGGATCGATCTGGAAATGACCGGACTGGAACCCCTGTCCGACCGCATCATCGAGATCGCCACCATTGTTACCGACAGCCAGCTCAATGTCCTCGCCGAGGGGCCGGTACTGGCGGTGCATCAGCCGGCTGCGGTTCTGGATGGAATGGACGAGTGGAATACCCGCACCCACACCGCCTCGGGCCTGGTGGAGCGGGTGCGCGCCAGCCGCCATGACGAGGCTGCAGCCGCCCGGGCCACCATCGAGTTCCTGCAGTCTTATGTCCCCGCGGGCAAGTCGCCGATGTGCGGCAACAGCATCTGCCAGGATCGCCGCTTCCTGGCGCGCTGGATGCCGGAACTGGAAGCCTTCTTCCACTACCGCAACATGGATGTCAGCACCATCAAGGAATTGTCGCGTCGCTGGTATCCGGAGGTGTCCGCCGGCCTGAAGAAGAATGGGGCCCACCTGGCTCTGGACGACATCCGCGAGTCCATCGCCGAATTGCAGTATTACCGGGAAAAGCTGTTTCGCTAGCACGCGCCAATTTTCCGGCGGGGTATTGAGTGCACAGCGACGGAGATTTTGTCGTTTTGTTAAGTTGTTGTAATAAAAGAAAATAATCGCGTCTTATGACGCTGGCATATAGCTTGCTTGAGTGCGCTAAACGCAGTGGGGGAGAAGGCTATGGCGAACAAAGACGAACTGGATCTCGACGTACAGCAGAAGCCGGCGGGCAAAAAGCAGCTGATTCTGTATATCGTCATCGGGCTGCTGGTGCTGGCCCTCGCCGGCATGGGGGCGGCGTTCTTCCTGATGAAGGGGGGCGACGGCAAGACCAGCAGTGCGGAGGCCGGCAGCAAGGTGGCCGAGGTGAAGCCGGTCCATTATCTGGCGCTGGACAAGCTGGTGGTCAATTTCGGCCCGGGGGCTCCGGTGCGCTTCCTGCAGGTCAACCTGCAGGTGATGAGCCACGACCCGGCTGCGCTCAAGGCCATGGAGACCCACATGCCGGCCATTCGCAACGACATCCTGCTGTTGCTCGGCGGACAGAAATACGAAGAAGTAAGCACGCCGCAGGGCAAGGAGCAGCTGCGCGGCGCGATCCTGGCAAAGGTACAGAGCATCCTCGACACCTACGAGAAGGAACGCAAGGTCGAGGCCGTCTATTTCACCGAGTTCGTGATGCAGTAAACGCCCATGGCTATCAACGACCTGTTATCGCAAGACGAAATCGATGCCCTGCTGCACGGGGTGTCGGGCGGCGATATCGAGACCGAGACCGACGAGGGCCTGGCGGAGGGCGAGGCGCGCACCTACGACTTTGCCAGCGAGGAACGCATCGTCCGTGGTCGCATGCCGACCCTGGAGATGATCAACGAACGCTTTTCGCGCCACTTCCGCATCAGCCTGTTCAATATGCTGCGCCGCTCAGCAGAAATTTCTGTTGGCGGCGTGGAGATGATGAAATTCGCCGAATACGTGCACACCCTGTACGTGCCCACCAGCCTCAACATGATCAAGATCCGGCCGCTGCGCGGCACCGCCCTGCTGGTGCTCGACCCCAAGCTGGTGTTCATCGTGGTGGACAACTTCTTCGGCGGTGATGGCCGCTACCATGCCAAGATCGAAGGCCGCGAATTCACCCCCACCGAGCAGCGCGTGATCCAGATGCTGCTCAATCTGGCCTTCAAGGATTTGCGCGAGGCCTGGGCGCCGGTGATGGATGTGGACTTCGAATACATCAATTCCGAGGTCAATCCGCAGTTTGCCAACATCGTCAGCCCCACCGAGGTGGTGGTGGCGTCCAAATTCCATATCGAGCTGGAAGGTGGTGGTGGCGACCTGCACGTGACCATGCCCTATTCGATGCTGGAGCCGATCCGCGAGATGCTTGATGCCGGCGTGCAGAGTGATCGCACCGATACCGATGAGCGCTGGATGGTGGCACTGCGCGAGGAGATCCGCTCCACCGAGGTGGAACTGGAAAGCGGCCTGACCGAGGTGGAGCTGACCCTGCGCGACATCATGCATATGAAGCCGGGTGACATCATTCCCATCGAAATGCCGGAGCTGGTGACCTTGCGCGCCGAGGGTATTCCGGTGTTTCGCGGTACGCTGGGCGTCGCCAATGACAATATGGCGATCAAGATCGTCAAGCAGGTGGAGCGGCCCGGCAAGGGGCGCGCCGAAAGTGGACGGAGTAAATCATGAACGACACGACGGATAAAGACAGCGAAGTGATGGACGAGTGGGCCGCCGCGCTGGCCGAGGCGGGGGGCGCTGAGGAGCAGCCGGCTGCCCGGTCTGAGGTCAAGCGGGCGCCGTTGCAGGACCTGCACGACGAGCATCGTCCGCCGCCGTCCGACGAGGTGAACCTGGACGTCATCCTAGACGTGCCGGTGACGATCTCGCTGGAGATCGGCCGCACCAAGATCAGCATCCGCAACCTGCTGCAGCTCAACCAGGGGTCGGTGGTGGAGCTGGATCGTCTGGCCGGCGAACCGCTGGACGTGATGGTCAACGGCACCCTCATCGCCCACGGCGAGGTGGTGGTGGTCAACGAAAAATACGGCATCCGCCTGACCGACGTGATCAGTCCGGTGGAGCGGGTAAAGAAACTGAAATGAAGACCGGCCACCTGATGCTGCTGTGGTTGTCGGCCCCGTTGTGGGCCTGGCCGGCCTGGCCGGCGTGGGCGGCGGACATCGGTCGTCCGGCGCCTGCCCCGGTCGAGCCGGTGGCGGCGACCAATCTGTTGCAAGTGCTGCTGGCCCTGGTCCTGGTGCTGGCCCTGATCGTCGGCATGGCCTGGCTGATGCGGCGCATGGGCGGGTTGACTCAGGTCGGCGGCGGCGTGGTGCGTGTGCTCGGCGGGGTGCCGGTCGGACAACGCGAGCGCGTGGTGCTGATCCAGGTCGGCGGCAAGCAGCTGCTGCTCGGCGTGGCGCCGGGGCGGGTACAGACCCTGCACGTGCTGGATGAGCCGATCAGCATGGCCCCGGGGGCCGACAGCGGCGAAACCTTTGCCGAGCGCCTGAGCATGGTATTGAAGAAGGGCGCGCGTTCATGAGTCGGCTGCGTGTCCTGCTGTTTGTCATCGCCGCCTTGCTGCCGGTGGGGGCGCTGGCCCAGAGCGGGCTGGAGGCGGTGACGGTTACCACCAACCCCGCTGGTGGCCAGACCTACAGCCTGAGCATTCAGGTGTTGTTGTTGATGACGGCGCTGACCTTCCTGCCGGCGGCCGTGATGATGATGACCGCCTTTACCCGCATCATCATCGTGCTGGCCATCCTGCGCCAGGCGGTGGGTCTGATGCAGGCGCCCTCCGGCCAGGTGCTCATCGGCCTGGCACTATTCCTTACCTTCTTCATCATGGCGCCGGTATTCGATCGCATCCATGGCGAGGCCTTCCAGCCCTACATGGACAACAAGATAAATTTCCAGGAGGGCCTGCAGAAGGCCAGTGTGCCGCTGCGCGGTTTCATGCTGGCGCAGACGCGCGACAGCGACATCCAGCTGTTCGGCCGCCTGTCCGGCAGTGAAGGTTATGCCTCCCCCGATGACGTGCCCTTGTCGGTGATCGTGCCGGCCTTCGTCACCAGCGAACTGAAGACGGCCTTCCAGATCGGCTTCCTGCTGTTCATCCCCTTCCTCATCATAGATCTGGTGGTGGCCAGTGTGCTGATGTCCATGGGTATGATGATGTTGTCGCCGATGATCATCTCGCTGCCGTTCAAGCTGATGCTGTTTGTACTGGTGGACGGCTGGGCACTGGTGGTCGGTACCCTGGCTGCCAGCTTCTATGTCTAGCGGTGAGCTGCCATGACCCCCGAGTCGGTACTGACGGTTTTTCAGCAGGCACTGGAGGTGATGACGGTGCTGATCCTGGTGCTGCTGATCCCGGCCCTGCTGGTCGGTTTGCTGGTGGCCATGTTCCAGGCGGCGACCCAGATCAATGAAATGACCCTCAGCTTCATCCCCAAGATCCTGGTCACGCTGGCGGTGCTGATGATCGCCGGGCCGTGGATGTTGCAGCTGCTCATCGACTATACGCGGCGGCTGGTGGACAGCATCCCGTCGCTGCTGGGCTAGGTGCGGCATGCACCTGAGCGGCGCCGAAATCGCAGCCTGGCTCGGCAGCTATCTGTGGCCGCTGTTTCGCATCGCCGCCATGATCGTGGCGATGCCTATCTTCGGTTCGATTCTGATCCCGGTGCGGGTGCGGCTGATGCTGGCGCTGGCGGTTACCTCCATCGTGGCCCCGGTGCTGCCGGCCGCCCCGGCGGTGGATCCCCTCAGTCTGGAGGCGGTGCTGATTATCCTGCAGCAGATCATCATCGGTGTGGCGATGGGATTTGCCATGCAACTGGTGTTCAACGCGGTGACCACCGGCGGGCAGATTATCGCCATGCAGATGGGCCTCGGCTTTGCCTCCATGGTGGACCCGCAGAACGGTACCCAGGTACCGGTATTGTCCCAGCTCTATCTGCTGCTGGTGACGCTGCTGTTTCTCGGCTTCAACGGTCATCTGGTGATGATAGAAATGATCGCGGAGAGCTTTACCGTGCTGCCGGTGGGGGCGGACGGCCTGACCCGCAACGGCCTGTGGCTGTTGGCGGGGTGGGGGAGCCAGATGTTTGCCGGCGCGCTGTGGCTGGCGTTGCCGGCGGTGGCCTCGCTGCTGGTGGTGAACATCGCCTTTGGTGTGATGGCGCGCGCGGCGCCGCAGCTGAATATCTTCGCCATCGGTTTCCCGGTGGCCCTGATGATGGGCTTTGTGGTGATTCTGTTCACCCTGCCCGCCGTGGTGCCACAGTTCGAGTCGTTGGTTAGCGACGGCTTCGGGCTTATCGTCCGTTTGCTGTCCCGGGAGTAATCCATGGCGGAGAGCGACGGCCAGGAACGTACAGAACAGGCAACGCCCAAGCGCGAGCAGGAGGCGCGCGAGAAGGGGCAGGTACCCCGCTCGCGCGAACTGAGCACCGTGGCGGCCTTGCTGGTTGCGGCCGGCGCGATGATTGCCATGGGGGATTCGCTCACCCGCGCACTGGCGGCGCAGATGCACAAGGGCCTGAGCCTGAGCCGGGAGCAGGTATTCGACGTCACCGGCATGCCGGCGCACTTTCTCGCTGCGGTGGTGGAGGCCTTGTGGACCTTCATGCCGTTCTTCGTGCTGATGATGGTGGTGGCCATTGCCGCCTCGGCGGTGCTGGGCGGCTGGGCGTTTACCGCCATCAGTTTCAAGTGGGAGAAGCTCGACCCCATCACGGGCATGGGCCGGGTGTTTGCATGGCGTGGTCTGGTCGAGATGCTCAAGGGGATGGCCAAGTTTCTGCTGGTGGCCCTGGCGGCCCTGCTGTTGCTGAAGTTGATGGGCGAGCAGTTTCTTGGCCTGGGGCGCGAGTCCCTGCCGCAGGGGTTGGCCCATGCGGGCGACCTGCTGGCCTGGGCCTTTTTGCTGTTGAGCGCCACCTTGCTGGTGGTGGCATTCATCGATGTGCCCTTTCAGCTGTGGGATCACCAGCGCCAGTTGCGCATGACCAAGCAGGAGGTGCGTGACGAGTACAAGCAGACCGAGGGCAGCCCGGAGGTGAAGGGGCGCATCCGCCGCATGCAGATGGAGATTGCGCAGCGGCGCATGATGGCCGAGGTACCCAAGGCCGACGTGGTGGTGACCAATCCGACTCATTACGCGGTGGCACTGCGCTACGATCAGGCGCGCGGCGAGGCGCCGGTGGTGGTGGCCAAGGGTACGGATCTCATCGCCCTGAAGATTCGCAACGTGGCGCAGGAGAATGATGTGCCGGTGCTGGAGGCGGCGCCGCTGGCGCGCGCCCTGTACCACAGCACCGATCTGGATCAGCCGATTCCGGTCGGTCTGTACCGCGCGGTGGCCATGGTGCTGGCGTATGTCTACCACCTGCGCCAGGGGCCGATGTACAGCCGCGAGGGCGTGGTGACCATGCCCGACCTGCCGATCCCGGATGAGTTGCGGCGCGATGAGTGAATGTGAACCCCTTTGCCGCGGAGGCGCAGAGGCGCAGAGTGATGAACATGCAGACGCCAGGACGTATGAGGTCGCGCTGACGATGTCGTCGCCTCCTCGTGTTTGCAGACCAAATCTCCGCGCCTCTGCGTCTCTGCGGCAGTCTTGTCTTAGCAGGTAAATACAATGGCGCAATTTGGCGGAGTTCTTCATACCACGCGCATGCTGCTGGCCTCAGGCCTCGGCGCGCCGATCATCGTGCTGATCCTGTTGTCGATGGTGGTGCTGCCGCTGCCGCCGTTCCTGCTGGATATCTTCTTCACCTTCAATATCGCGTTGTCGCTGATCATTTTGCTGGTGACGGTCTATGCCCTGCGGCCGCTGGATTTCACCGTGTTTCCCACCATGTTGCTCATCGCCACCCTGCTGCGCCTCGCGCTCAATGTCGCCTCCACCCGCGTGGTGCTGCTGGAAGGCCACACCGGTCCCGGCGCGGCCGGCCAGGTGATCGAATCCTTCGGCGAGTTTGTGGTGGGGGGCAACTATGCCGTCGGCCTGGTGGTATTCATCATCCTGGTGATCATCAACTTCGCCGTGGTGACCAAGGGCGCCGGGCGCATCTCGGAAGTGAGCGCCCGTTTCACCCTGGACGCCATGCCCGGCAAGCAGATGGCCATCGACGCCGATCTCAATGCCGGTCTGATCGATGCCGATACGGCCCGCACCCGGCGCGAGGAGATCGCGCGCGAGGCGGATTTCTACGGTTCCATGGACGGTGCCAGCAAGTTTGTGCGCGGCGATGCCGTGGCCGGCATCCTGATCACCATCATCAACATCATCGGCGGTCTCACCATCGGTATTGCCCAGCACGACATGGCCATGGCCGAGGCGGCCCAGGTCTATGCGCTGCTCACCATCGGTGACGGCCTGGTGGCGCAGATCCCGGCACTGGTGCTGTCCACCGCCGCCGGCATCATCATCACCCGCGTCTCCGCCTCCCGCGACATGGGCGAGATGCTGGTGGCCCAGGTGTTTTCCAATCCGCGTGTGCTGGCGGTCACCGCCGGGGTGCTGCTGCTGGTCGGCGTGATCCCCGGCATGCCGAACCTGCCGTTCCTGCTGCTGGCCGCGGCCATCGGCGGGGCCGCCTGGTGGCTGTCCCGCCAGCAGAAGGCCGCCGCCCTGGCCGCGGCAGCGCCGCCGCCGCTGGCGGCGCCCGCTGCCGAAGGCGGCACCGAACTGAAGGAGCTGACCTGGGACGATGTGCCGCTGGTGGACCCCATCGGCCTGGAGGTGGGCTACCGGCTGATCCCCTTGGTGGACAAGACCCAGGGCGGCCAGCTCATGGCGCGCATCAAGGGGGTACGCAAGAAGCTGTCGCAGGAACTGGGTTTCCTGGTACCGGCGGTGCACATCCGCGACAACCTGGACCTGTCGCCCACGGCCTACCGTGTCACCCTGCTCGGGGTGACGGTGGGAGAGGCGGAGATCTATCCGGACCGCGAGATGGCCATCAATCCCGGCCAGGTGTATGGCCAGCTCACCGGCATCAAGACCACCGACCCGGCCTTCGGCCTGGAGGCGGTGTGGATCGAGCCGGGGCGGCGCGAGGAGGCGCAGGGCCTGGGCTACACCGTGGTGGACCCCAATACCGTGGTCGCCACCCACCTGAGCCAGCTGCTGCAGACCCATGCCCACGAGCTGCTCGGCCACGAGGAGGTGCAGCACCTCCTCGGCCAACTCGGCAAGGGTGCCCCCAAGCTGGTGGAGGACCTGGTGCCCAAGCTGCTGCCCATGTCGGTGGTGGTCAAGGTGCTGCAGAACCTGTTGGCCGAGGGCATCCCCATCCGCGACATGCGCAGCATCGCCGAGACCCTGGCCGAGCACGCCCCCCGTACCCAGGATGCCGGGATTTTGACGAGCGCCATCCGCGTTGCCCTGGGTCGAATGATCGTCCAGAAAATCAATGGCTTGGCAAACGAATTGCCGGTGATTACGCTGGCTCCAGAGTTGGAACAGATATTGCTTAAGAGTATTCGAGCGTCAGACGAAGGGGGCGCGGGCATCGAGCCGGGGCTGGCGGAGCGTATCCACCGCGGCCTGGCCCAGAGCAGCCAGAAGCAGGAAATGGCCGGACAGCCGGCGGTCCTGCTGGTTTCCGCCCCCTTGCGTGAACTGCTGGCGCGGTTTGTACGACACACGATTCCGGGCATGCATGTCCTCGCCTATAACGAGGTCCCGGACAGCAAGCAGCTGCGCATCGTGGCTACGGTAGGTAACCAGGCAGGCTAGCCGCGACCGCGCGGCAGGTCTGCGCGAGGGTCGATGGGATGAAAATCAAACGCTACTTTGCCGCCGATATGCGCCAGGCCATCCGTCTGGTGCGCGAGGAACAGGGACCGGATGCGGTGATACTCTCCAACCGCAAGGTCAACGGCGGCGTCGAGATCGTGGCGGCGGTGGATTACGACGAGACACTGGTACGCAAGATGGCCGGGGAGGAGTCCCGCCCGGCCGCCGCCGCGCAGCCGCGGAGCGCCCCTGAATCTGCGGCCGCGCCGCGCCTCGCGGCGAGCGAACCGGCAGTGGCGCCCCGCGGCAGCTCCGAGCAGTTTGCCGGTGCTGTGGCCGAGGCGCTGCAGCGCAAGACGGCCGCCGTCCCTGCCGCGGCCCCCACCCGCCTCAAGCCGTCCCCTTCGACGGCAAACCAGATTGAATGGAGCCAGGACCCGGCCCTGCTCGGCATGCGCGAGGAGATCAAGACCCTGCGCGGCATGCTGGAGAGCCAGCTCACCGGCATGGCCTGGCGCGAACAGAGCATGCACCACCCGGCCCGTGCCAAATTGTTGCAGCGGCTGATGCAGCTGGGGCTGGCCCCGGCCCTGTGCCGCCAGCTGGCGGACCAGGTGTCCTATGCCCAGGACCATGAACACCATTGGCGTCATGCCCTCGGCCTGCTGGCGCGCCAGGTCCAGGTCACCGACGACGACATCCTGAGCCGTGGTGGTGTGGTGGCCCTGATCGGCCCTACCGGCGTGGGCAAGACCACCACCGTGGCCAAGCTGGCGGCGCGCTTCATCCTGCGCCACGGCGCCAACCGCGTCGCCCTGGTGACCACCGACAGCTTCCGCATCGGCGCCCATCAGCAGCTGCGCACCTACGGCCGCCTGCTCGGCGTACCGGTGCACGTGGCCAATGATGCCGCCGAGCTGCGTACCGTGCTCGATACCCTGCGCGACAAGCAGCTGGTGCTCATCGACACCGCCGGCGTCAGCCAGCGCGATATGCGCCTGACCGAGCAGCTGGGTGTATTGCGCCAGGGGGCGCCGCGGGTGAAGAACTATCTGGTATTGTCCGCTACGGCCCAGCGCGCCGCGCTGGACGAAACCGTGCGTACCTTCCGCCACATGGACCTGGCCGGTTGCATCGTCACCAAGATGGACGAGGCCGCCAGTCTGGGCGAGGTGCTGTCGGCGGTAGTGCAGCAGAAGCTGGCGGTGGCCTACGTCAGCGACGGTCAGCGCGTCCCCGAGGACCTGCATCAGGCGCGGGCCAACAAGCTGGTCAGCGGCAGCGTGGCGCTGATGCAGAACAATAACAGCGAGGCCCCCGGAGAAGAGATTCTGGCCGAGGCCTTCGGCCGCAGGGTGAGCTAAAGAGCTAATTACGATGGCTGATAACGCAAACGATCAGGCCGCCGGCCTGCGCCGCATGAACCGGCCCCGGCCGGTGCGCGTGCTGGCGGTGGCCAGCGGCAAGGGCGGCGTGGGCAAGACCAACGTCTCGGTCAACCTGGCCGTGGCGCTGGCGCACATGGGGCGCAAGGTGCTGGTGTTCGATGCCGACCTGGGCCTGGCCAATGTCGACGTCATGCTCGGGCTGCACCCGCAGTACAACCTGTCGCATGTGCTGTCCGGCGAGCGCAGCCTGGAGGAGATCCTGGTGGAAGGCCCCGCCGGGGTGCGCATCATCCCGGCCTCGTCCGGCATCCAGCGCATGGCGGAGCTGAGCCCGGCGGAGCACGCCGGCATGATCCGCGCCTTCAGCGAGCTGAGTTCCGACGTGGATGTGTTGCTGGTGGATACCGCCGCCGGCATCTCCGACAGCGTGGTCAGCTTCAGCAAGGCGGCGCAGGAGGTGATTGTGGTGGTGTGTGATGAGCCGGCCTCCATCACCGACGCCTACGCCCTGATCAAGCTGCTCAACAAGGAACACAACGTGCGCCGCTTCCGCGTGCTGGCCAATATGGCCCACAGCCCGCAGGAGGGGCGCGAACTGTTTGCCAAGATCGTCCGGGTCACCGACCGCTTCCTGGACGATGTGGTACTCGATTTCATGGGCAGCGTCCCCTACGACGAATACCTGCGCAAGGCGGTGCAGAAGCAGCGCCCGGTGGTGGAGGCCTACCCGCGCAGCAAGGCGGCGCAGGCCTTTACCGGCCTGGCAAAGAAGGCCGACGCCTGGCCGATGCCTACCGCTGCCGGCGGCTACCTGGAATTCTTCGTCGAGCGGCTGGTGCGCAGTGACACGGCCGATTGGGGGATGTGGCCATGAACGGGCTGGCGGCGTATGCCATCGAGCGTGAAACCACCTGGTCCGATGACCTGGTGGAGCAATATGCCCCGCTGGTCAAACGCATTGCCTACCACCTGCAGGGGCGTCTGCCGGAGCATATCCTCGCCGACGACCTGATTCAGGCCGGCATGATCGGCCTGCTGGAGGCCGCGCGCAATTACCGCACCGGCCAGGGCGCCAGTTTCGAGACCTATGCGGGGATCCGCATCCGCGGCGCCATGCTGGACGAGGTGCGCCGCACCGACTGGACGCCGCGCTCGGTGCATCGCAAGGCGCGCGAGCTGGGGCAGGTGGTGCGTGCCATCGAACACCGCGAGGGGCGCGAGGCCACCGAACAGGAGATTATTGCGGCCCTGGGCATCGACAGCGACGAGTATCACCAGATTCTGCTGGACTCCAGCAGCCACCGCCTGCTCAGCCTCGACGACATGGCCACCGGCCATGACGAATCGATCCTGGATCGGTTGGCCGACGACGGTCCCGGCGTCGAGGATGGCCTGCAGGCGACAGAGCTGCGCAGCCGCCTGGCCGCCGCCATAGACGAACTGCCGGAGCGGGAGCGCCTGGTGATGTCCCTCTACTACGACGAGGAGCTGAATCTCAAGGAGATCGGCGCCGTGCTGGGGGTGAGCGAATCCCGCGTCTGCCAGATCCACGGCCGCGCCCTGTTGCGCCTGCGCAGCACGATGGCGGAGGGTGCGCGCAATTTATGAAATGTTCGGGTTAAGATAGGCACAACACCATTAGCCGGATGGCTTCCGGTCGTCCGGCCGGAAGTCTGTGTCAGGAGGTTGTCTTGAATAAAAACATAAAGATACTCATCGTGGACGACTTCTCCACGATGCGTCGCATCATCAAAAACCTGTTGCGTGACCTCGGTTTTACCAACACGTCTGAGGCGGACGATGGTCTGACCGCCTTGCCGATGCTGCAGTCCGGCAATTTTGAGCTGCTGGTGACCGACTGGAACATGCCCGGCATGCAGGGCATCGACCTGCTCAAGGCCGTGCGTGCCGATCCCAACCTGGCCCACCTGCCGGTACTGATGGTGACTGCCGAACAGAAGAAGGAGCAGATCATCGAGGCCGCCAAGGCCGGCGTGAACGGCTATATCGTCAAACCGTTCACCGCGCAAACCCTCAAGGAAAAACTGGAAAAGATCTTCGAGCGCATCGAAGCCAGCCAGTAGGTCCTTGGCCGCCCGGCGGCGTGAGCAGCAGAGGATGACCCAGATAATGAATAACGAGACCGGCCCCCTGAGCGAAGAATACATCGATCGGGTGCGCACCCTGGCCCAGACCATCGACTCGGGCAACACCGACGAGGCGGCGCGCCTGCTCGATGAGCTCACCAGCCTGCGTGAGAAGACCCTGTTTCAGGAGCTGGGGCGCCTGACCCGCGAGTTCCACGAGGCCTTGCAGAGCTTTCGCCTCGATTCCCGCATCGCCTCCCTGGCCGCGCAGGATTTTCCCGATGCACGCGAGCGCCTCAACTATGTGGTCAGCATGACCGCCCAGTCCGCCAACCGCACCATGACCGCGGTGGAGGAGTCCATGCCCCTCTGTGATTCGCTGGAAGAACGGGCCACTGGACTGAAGCAGGAGTGGTCGCGTTTTACCCAGCGCAAGATGAGCGCGGATGAATTCCGTGACCTGAGCCGCCGCCTGGGCGAGTTCCTGGATGGCGTCAATGACGATGCCCCGCGGTTGCGTGCCAACCTGCAGGAAGTGCTGATGGCGCAGGATTTCCAGGACCTTACCGGCCAGATCATCCATCGCGTGGTGCAACTGGTGGACGAGGTGGAGAGCAATCTGGTGGAGCTGATCCGCATCTCCGGCCAGGGCCTGGTGGCCGAGCGACAGGACGAGCAGCCGGAAGATCGCATTGCTGCCAGCGGCCCGCCGGTGCCCGGCGTGGACACCGGCACGGTGGCAGGGCAGGACGAAGTGGACGATCTGTTGTCCAGCCTAGGCTTTTAACGGAGCACGCAGATGGCACTGAACGCAGATGACGAGATCCTGCAGGACTTCATGGTCGAAGCCGGTGAGATCCTTGAGCAGCTCAACGAGCAGCTGGTGGAGCTGGAGCGCAGCCCGGACGATCACAACCTGCTCAATGCGGTATTTCGCGGTTTTCATACCATCAAGGGTGGGGCCGGCTTTCTCGGCCTGAACAACATGGTGGACGTGTGCCACCGCTCCGAGGACGTATTCAATCTGCTGCGCAATGGCCAGAAGCAGGTGACCGCACAACTGATGGACACCGTGCTGCCGGTGCTGGACGTGCTCAATGCCCAGTTCGAACAGCTGCGCGCCGCCGAAGAGCCGGACCCGGCCCCGGCGGAACTGCTGCGCGGGTTGGAGGCCCTGGCCCATGCCGATGCCGAACAGCCTGCGGTTGCCGCCGCGCCCGCGCCTGCACCCGCGGCAGCGCCGGCCCCGGCCCCGGCCCCGGAGCCGGTGGCGGCTGTGCCCGCACCGGCTGCCGCCTCGGTAGCCGCCATGGTGGAAGGGGAGATGGGCGACATCACCGACGAGGAGTTCGAGGCCCTGCTCGATGCCCTGGAACACCCATCCAGTGCCCAGCCTGATACTGCAAGCGAGGCGGCGGCCCCGGCCGGCGACGACATCACCGAAGAAGAGTTCGAGGCCCTGCTGGATGAACTGCACGGCAAGGGTCAGTTCAAGGCCCCGGCGGCAGAGGCGGCGGCCCCCCCGGCTCCGGCCGCGGCCAGCGACGAGATCACCGAAGAAGAGTTCGAAAACCTGCTCGACGAGCTGCACGGCAAGGGTCAGTTCAAGGCCCCCGCGGCTGCCTCGGCTCCTGTTCCCGCATCGGCACCGGCACCTGCTCCGGCACCTGCTCCCGCAGCGGCGGCGGTACCGGCACCTGCGGCAACCCCCGCAGCGGCCGAACCGGCCGGCGACAAGGCGGCGGTGGCCCAGGCAGAGACCACGGTGCGCGTCGACACCAAACGGCTCGACGACATCATGAACATGGTGGGCGAGCTGGTGCTGGTGCGTAACCGCATCGCCACCCTGGCCCATGTCGGCGACATCAATCAGGCGCGTGAGGAGATGATCAAGGCGGTGGCCAACCTCGACGTGGTCACCGGCGATCTGCAGACCTCGGTGATGAAGACGCGCATGCAGCCGATCAAGAAGGTGTTCGGCCGCTTTCCGCGCGTGGTGCGCGACCTGGCGCGCAACCTGAAGAAGGAAGTCAACCTGGTGATGCAGGGCGAGGACACCGACCTGGACAAGAACCTGGTCGAGGCCCTGGCCGATCCGATGGTGCATCTGGTGCGCAACGCCGTGGACCACGGCGTCGAGATGCCCGCGGTGCGCGAAGCGGCCGGCAAGCCGCGTCAGGGCACCCTGCTGCTGGCTGCCGAGCAGGAAGGCGATCACATCCTGCTCATCATTGAGGACGATGGTGCCGGCATGGACCCCGAAGTGCTGCGGCGCAAGGCGGTGGAAAAGGGCATGATGGATGCCGACGCGGCCGCGCGCCTCGACGACAAGGAGGCCTTCAACCTGATCTTCGCCGCCGGATTCTCCACCAAGACCGAGATCTCCGACGTATCCGGCCGCGGCGTGGGCATGGACGTGGTGAAGACCCGCATCGCCCAGCTCAATGGCAGCATCGACATCGAATCGGAAAAGGGCAAGGGTACCCGCCTGTCCATCAAGGTGCCGCTGACCCTGGCCATCATGCCGACACTGATGATCAAGCTGCGGGAGCAGACCTTCGCCCTGCCGCTGGTGAGCGTCAACGAAATTTTCCATCTCGACCTGACCAAGACCAATGTGGTCGACGGTCAGCTGGTGGTGATGGTACGCGGCAAGGCCTTGCCGCTGTATTACCTGACGCGCTGGCTGGTGGGCGGCTGCCGCGGCGTGCCGCTGCCGGAAACCGGCCATGTGGTGGTGGTGCACATCGGCACCCAGCTGGTGGGGTTTGTGGTGGACTATCTCATCGGCCAGGAAGAGGTGGTGATCAAGCCGCTGGGCAGCATGCTGCACGGTACCCCCGGTCTCGCCGGCGCCACCATCACGGGTGACGGAAAGATTGCTCTCATTTTGGATGTGCCTGGTTTGATGAAGGCCTATGGTCGGCGCCAGGCATGATTGTCACCGCGATTAGTTAAGGAGAGTTGTGGATGCCCGTACGGGTCTTGATAGTCGATGATTCAGGGTTCTTCCGTCGTCGCATGACGGAGATGCTGAACGCCGATCCGCGTCTGGAGGTGGTGGGTACCGCGAACGACGGCGCCCAGGCGGTGGAGCAGACCGCCAAGCTGCGTCCCGACGTGGTGACCATGGACATCGAGATGCCGGTGATGGACGGCATTGCCGCCACGCGCCGCATCATGAGCGCCACACCGACACCGATCCTGATGTTTTCCTCGCTCACCACCGACGGCGCCAAGGCCACGCTGGATGCCCTGGATGCCGGTGCCGTGGATTATCTGCCGAAAAAGTTTGAGGATATCTCGCGCGATCAGGAAGAGGCCAAACGCCTGCTGTGCGAGCGCGTGTATTCCATCGGCAGCAACAAGCGGGCGGCACGTCCGCCCCGTCCGGTGACCACAACGACGACTGCTGCTGCACGTCCGGCGCCGGCTCCCGTCGCGGCAGCGCGCCCGATCCCCACGGCCATGCCGGCGGCGCGACGCGGCCAGTACCGCCTGGTGGCCATCGGCACCTCCACCGGCGGGCCGGTGGCGCTGCAGCAGGTACTGACCAAGCTGCCGGCCACCTTCCCGCTGCCGCTGGTGCTGATCCAGCACATGCCCGGCAGTTTCACTCCGGCCTTTGCCCAGCGCCTCAACCAGCAGTGCGCCATCGAGGTGCGCGAGGCGCAGGATGGCGACGAGCTCAAGCCGGGTCTGGCGTTGCTGGCGCCGGGCGGCAAGCAGATGGTGCTGGATCAGCGCGCCGGACGCACTACGGTGCGCGTCACCGAGAGTGATCCGGGTCAGAACTACAAGCCGTCGGTGGACGTGACCTTCAGTTCGGTGGCGCGCGTCTTCCCCGGTCAGACACTGGCCGTGGTGCTCACCGGAATGGGAGCCGATGGCCGCGAAGGCGCCCGCCTGCTCAAGCAAGGCGGTTCCAGCGTATGGGCCCAGGACGAGGCGAGTTGCGTGGTGTACGGCATGCCTGCCGCGATCGTGGATGCGGGGCTGGCCGATGCCGTGTTGCCGCTGTCCGAGATCGGAGCGGCGATAAGCCAGAGAGTGTGACATGGATATACTCACCCTAGTCGGTCTGGTTTTCGGTGTCGGTGCGCTGTTGCTGGGCCAGTATCTGGAGGGCGGCCAGGCCAGCGCACTGCTGAATGGACCGGCTGCGGTGATCGTACTCGGTGGCAGCATGGGGGCCATCATGCTGCAGGCCCCGATGCCGACATTCATGCGCTCCATCTACGTGCTGGGCTGGATCTTCCGGCCGCCCACCCTGGCCGCCGACGAGGCCATCGAAAAGCTGATTGCCTGGAGCAACATTGCGCGCAAGGAGGGCCTGCTCGGCCTGGAGGCGATCTCCGAGACCGAGCCGGATGCGTTTGCGCGCAAGGGTCTGCAGTTGCTGGTGGACGGCTCCGAACCGGAGGTGATGCGCGGCATCCTGGAGGTGGAGGTGGATGCCAAGGAACATCACGATATGCAGGCGGCCAACATCTACGCCAGCATGGGTGGCTATACCCCTACGGTGGGCATCATCGGTGCGGTGATGGGACTGATCCAGGTGATGAACAACCTGGCCGATCCCAGCCAGCTTGGTCATGGCATCGCCGTGGCCTTCGTCGCTACCATCTATGGCGTCGGCGCGGCCAACCTGCTGCTCATCCCCATCGCCAACAAGCTGAAGAGCATCATCCACGGCCAGACCCAGTTCCGCCTGATGATCATCGAAGGCATCGTTTCCATCGCCGAGGGTGAGAATCCGCGCAACATCCAGACCAAGTTGCAGGGCTACCTGCATTAGGAGCAGGCATGGCGCGCAGAAAACGCCCGGAAGAGCACGAAAACCTGGAGCGCTGGCTGATCTCCTATGCGGACTTCATCACACTGCTGTTTGCCTTTTTTGTGGTGATGTACTCCATCTCCTCCATCAACGAGGGCAAGTACCGCGTGCTGTCCGATACCATGGTGGCCGCCTTCAACACCCCACCCAAGACCCTGCAGCCGATCCAGGTGGGCGAGGAGGGGGTAAGCGGCGAGCCTTCCCCGATCAAACCCGACAAGGCCTCTTCCGCGGTGTCGCCGGGTGTCATCGAGCAGCTGGCGCAAATGGCGGAGTCCAATGAACTGGGCCAGATCGCCACGGACTTCGAGCGCGCCATGGCGCCGTTGATCCAGCAGGACCTGATCAACGTCTCGCGCAACGAGTTGTGGGTGGAGATCGAGATCAACACCAGCATCCTGTTTGACAGCGGCAGTGCAGAGCTGGAGGACGATGCCACACCGGTGTTGAGCGAACTGGCCGGCATCCTCAAGAAATATCCCAACTACATCCAGGTCGAGGGTTTCACCGACAATGTGCCCATCGCCACCGCCGGTTTCCCTTCCAACTGGGAGCTGTCGGCCCATCGCGCCGCCAGCGTAGTGCATCTGTTCATGGACAAGGGGGTGCAGCCGGATCGCATGGCGGCCATCGGTTATGGTGAATACCGTCCCATTGCCGAAAATGCCAGCGCCGAGGGGCGGCGCAAGAACCGCCGCGTGGTGCTGGTGATCCTGGCCGATGAAAAGGCGCGCCGCGCCCTCGACATTCAGCGCAACACCGCGGCAGGTGGCGCATGAAGGTCTGGTCGGTAGCCAATCAGAAGGGCGGCGTGGGCAAGACCACCACGGCGGTAACCCTGGCCGGCCTGCTGGCCGCGCGCGGCCACCATACGCTGATGGTGGACCTCGATCCGCACGGCTCGCTCACCAGCTATTTCGGTTACGACCCGGACAGCATCGAGCAAAGCGTGTATTCGCTGTTTCAGGACGATGCCCGCCAGCCGGTGGCCGACATCGTGCGTGACACGCGTTTCGAGCGCCTGTCGCTGCTGCCGGCCTCCACGGCACTGGCGACGCTGGACCGCCAGCTCGGCGCCAAGGAGGGCATGGGCCTGGTCATCGGCCGCGCCCTGGTGCAGCTGGCCAGCCGCTTCGATTACGTGATCATCGACTGCCCGCCGGTGCTGGGCGTGCTGATGATCAATGCCCTTGCCGCCAGCAGCCACCTGCTGGTGCCGGTGCAGACCGAATTCCTCGCCCTCAAGGGGCTGGAGCGTATGATGCGCACGCTGACCATGGTGACCCGCGCGCGCAAGCGCCCGCTCAACTATCTCATCCTGCCGACCATGTTCGACCGCCGCACGCGCGCCTCGCTGGAGACCCTGCAGAATCTGCGCAACAACTATGCTGACGTATTGTGGAAGTCGGTGATTCCGGTGGACACCCAGTTCCGCGAGGCCAGCCGCGAGGGCATGCCGCTGTCCTATCTTAATCCCCACGCGCGCGGCGTCGTGGCCTACACGGCGCTGCTGGGTACGCTGCTGGGCAACAACGGCCAGGCGCCGGGTGGGCTGTGACAATGGAACCGGACAAGCTGCAGGCACTGGTGGCCGAAAAGGATGCGCTCACTGTCTATTTCGAGGCATTGTTGCGCGAGGCGCCGCCGGAGCTGGATATCGAAACCATTACGGCACCGGTTGCTGCGCCTGTCGCTGCGCCGCTGCGCAGTGAAGGCCGCCCGGCCTGGGGGGATGAAACCTTTCAGGCGCTGCTGTTCAAGGTGGGTGGCCTGACCCTGGCGGTGCCGCTGGTGGAGCTGTCCGGCGTACAGGAGTGGCAGGACGGCAAGGTGACGCCGCTGCCGGGCCATGTGCACTGGTATCTGGGCCTGATGCAGTATCGCGAGCGCAATGTGCCGGTGGTCGACACGGCGCAGCTGGTGATGCCGGAGGACCGCCAGGGGAGTCTGCTGCCGTGGCAGGAGCGTCTGCGTCATGTGGTGTTCATCGCCGACGGGACCTGGGGGCTGGCCTGCGACGAACTGGCCCAGGTCGTTACGCTGCGGCCGGATGAGGTGCGCTGGCGTACCAGCCGTACGCGACGGCGCTGGCTGGCCGGTACCGTGATCGAACATATGTGCGCCCTGCTGGACCCGCCGGTGTTTGCCGACGTGCTGGCCAGCGGCTTGGAGGACATGCCGGATAGCGGCATGCAGGACGAGGATGAGTGAGATGAATCAGAAGGTGCAGAGCGGCAGCGACCCGGTGACGGAGTGGGTGACCTTCCGTCTCGATGCGGAGAAATATGGCATCGACGTGATGCGGGTGCGCGAGGTGCTGCGCAACACCGAGATCGCCCCGGTGCCCGGCGCGCCCGGCTTCGTGCTCGGCATCATCAATCTGCGTGGCAACGTGGTGACGGTGATCGACACGCGCAAGCGATTTGGCCTGGTGCCGAAGGCGATCGATGAATCGAGCCGCATCGTCATCCTCGAGGCTGGGGACGAGGTGGTCGGGATGATGGTGGACAGTGTGGCGGAGGTGGTCGATCTGCGCGCCTCATCCATCGAAACGGCACCCAATGTCGGCAATGACGAAAGTGCCAAATTCATTCAGGGCGTGAGCAACCTCGGTGACGGGCTGCTGATCCTGGTGGACCTCAACAAGCTGCTCAGCAGCGAGGATGATGGCTGAAATCGGGCCGGTCCCGCCGCCGCCGCCGAGTCCGTCGATTCGGCCGCACCGCGTTCCACCCGAGGGACGCGACAAGCAGCGTCAGCCGCCGCCGGAGGAGGATGAGACTCCACCTGGGCCGGCCGCTGACGAGCCGGCTGATGAGGCCCCCCCTGCAGATGACGACGACGATGCGCCGCATATCGATGTGTATGTTTGAGGAACTGGCATGACGGATACTCAGTGGCTGATGGTGGCGGCAGCGGCGCTGGCGTTGATAGCCGTGGCCGGCGTGATGGCCTGGCGCCTCGCCGTCGCGCGGCAGGATGCCATCCTGCGCACGCTGCAGAATGACATGCGCGCCCTGTGCAATGCGGCGGTCGGCATGGGCGACCGCGTCAACCAGATGGAGCGGCGCCTGCGCCAGTTGTCCGAGCGGCAGGAAGCTCTCGGCCTGCGCCAGGATCAGCTCAACCAGGAAGATCCGGAGGCGCGTTCCTACACCCAGGCCATCAAGCTGGCGCACAAGGGGGCCGGCGTGGACGACCTCATTGAGGTGTGCGGCCTGTCGCGCGGCGAGGCCGAGCTGGTGGCAATGATGCATCGCCTCGGCAAGGAGTAGGCACGGACCCCGTAGGAGCGGATCGTATCCGCGACCCCTGCTGGTCGAAGCCACACCCATCGCGAATACCATTCGCGCCTACCGTTTTCCCTCGGGTCCCCACCCCGGCGGGAATTTCTCCGTCACCATGTAGGCAAAGGCGATCACCTCCGCCACCGCCAGATACAGTTCGCGCGGTATTTCGTCGTTCAGCTCCAGCTGTGCCAGCAGCGCCACCAGTTCGCGATCCTCGTGCAGCGGCACGCCGTGCTGGCGTGCCAGCTCGATGATCTCCTCGGCTACCGTCCCGCGTCCCTTGGCGGTGATGCGCGGCGCACCCTTGCCGTCGTAGTGCAGGGCTACGGCATTCTTCGGTGGTGTGTGTCGTTGGCTCATACGCTCAGGTTCAGCAGGCCGCTGGGGACGGGGTCGTCGTTCACGGCGCTGCGGCCGGTAACGCTGCGCAGGTGTTCCACCTCCAGCCCGGCATGCTGCAGTTGGCCGCGCAGATCCTCCAGACGTTGCTGAAGGCGCGCCGCCGTTGCCGACTGCTCCGCCCAGAAGCTCACGCCCACCTTGCCGCCGAGCAGGGTGACGATACTGTCGACGCCGCCGTGCTGCGCGCTGTCGAAGTGCAGCCGCACCGACCAGCCGGGGGCGCCATTGCCATTGCTGCCGCCGCCCTCGCGCTGGATGCGCAGGCGCATGACCTCCTGCTCGGCGCCGTGGCGCAGCGGCAGTTCCAACAGCCAGGCCGGATCGGGGCCGCTCTGCGCACTTAGCGTCTGCAACTGCTGTACCTTGACCCGTGCCAGGGCGCCTTCGATATGCTGGCTCAGCTCCAGCAACAGGTCGGGATTCAATGGGGGAACCGGCGCGGTACCGCTGCGCGGGGCCGCGGTGGCGGGCACGGCCATCTGTTCCTTCACCGCCCCGAGCAGGCGCAGCAGCCCGGCGCGAAAATCCTGTTGCAGGGCGCTGGTGTCGCCGCGCGCAAGGCGGGCCTCGAGAAACAGGCCGGACTGGCTGACGGCCTGACGCAGGCCATCGGCCGTGGTGAGCCGCTGCGGATCGGCGAGGCGGCTCAGCAGTTCCTTCGCCAGGGCCTGGAGTTGTTCCGCTGGCGGCGCTGTCGTGGTCGCAGGACCGGTATTCGGTGTGGTGGGCGGCACGGTGGTTGTGGCGGTGGGTGACCGTAATATCGGCTCGGGCAACGGCAGCTCCGGTAGGGGAATGCCGGTTGCCACCGTGGTGGCAGGTACAGTGGCTGGAGCAGCGCCTGCTGGTGTGGTCGACGGCGGGGCGGGCAGGTGCTGTATCAGGCGTGCAATCTGCTGCAGCACGGTGACCAGCGGCTGCTGCCGTGGCAGTGCACTGCGCCAGGCCTGTTGCAGCGTTGTCTCTTCCGCGGGCGTATCGAGCAGGCGCAGGACGATACGCTCGGCCTCGACGGCCACCAGCAGCTTGACCTGCTGGCCTGTCGCCAGAGGCAGTGGGCTGCGTGCCTGCAGCGGCTTGTTCTGGCCTTCCAGTTGCAGCAGCAGGGTACCGTCCTTCTGGGCCCCCAGCACCCGGGCATCGAGGATCTGACCGTTTTGCCACTGCGGGTTGGCCGCCGCCGTGCTGTTGAGGGCGAGGGTCAGGGGGATGCCGCTGCTGGGATGGCCGATATGCATGGGGCGACAGGACGGGGCGGGTGGCTTGGCGGTGTTGCCATGATGCAGTATAAGTCATTGCCAACCACAACAACGGGTGCGCTCGGCCATGAAGGAAACGCAGAACTGGTATGTGCGGCGCGGCAAGGAGGTCAAGGGGCCATTCCCGGCTGGCCTGGTGTCTCGCTACATCCTGCTGCAACGCATCACGGAGCGCGACGAAGTGAGTCGTGATCGTCAGGAGTGGACGCCTGTTACCGCTGTGCCCGAACTGATTCCGGATGTGGTTCGTGTTGCCCGCGCCAATCCCGATGATGAAGAGGCGCAGCAGCACCTGGCGGCGGCACGGCGCTGGGCCGATGAGCGGCGCGAGGCGAAGGGACCGCCGCCACAGGACGGCGAGCGGCGCAGCCGCGGCGGCCTGATGTTCAGTCACCCGGCACGCGATGCCGATGAGCGGCCGGCGTCCCTGATCAGCCGGCGCGATTATCTCGTCGTCGCCATGATTCTGACCGCCCTGGTGGCGATACCCTTTGTGCTGCCTTCCGGGCCCAAGCCGAGTGACCCGCAATGTGACGCGGCCCCCAGCCCAGGCGTCAACTGGAGCAATTGCCGTCTGGAAGGCCGTCAGTATCCCAATGCCGATCTGGCTGGCGCCAACCTGCGCAACGCCAATCTGACCGGTGCCGTGCTCCGCGCCGCCAATCTGGCCGGTGCCGACCTGGCCTATGCCAATCTGACCCTCGCCAATCTGCGCGGCGCCAACCTGCGCCAGGGCAGCCTGAAGGGGGCTACGTTGCGCAACACCGACCTCAGTAACGCCAATCTGGAGGATGCCGACCTTTCCTACGCCGATCTCAGCACCGTCGATCTGGACAGCGCCATTCTCTCCGGGGCCAGACTCGACCATGCGGTATGGGGCGGTGGTGTGGTGTGCATGCCGGGCTCTGTCGGGGAGTGCGTGCCGGCCAAGGTGCAGTAGTTTTCCGGCCCGGCAGGCCGGTGTTCCGCACCAGCGAGGGGATGGTCGGCGGACGATCATGCCAGTCGCCCTCCACCGGACAGTGATTGATTTATGCAGCGTCAGCGGGTAAGCTTCCGCGCTGTTTTTGCACCGATTTGGGGAGATAGGGCTGATGCGACGACCGCTCGTGGCCGGTAACTGGAAGATGAACGGCTCCAGGGCCAGTATCAAGGCGCTGCTGGACGGCATCAAACAGGGTATCGGCAGCGTGACCAAGGCGGAAGTCGTGGTTTGTGCCCCCTATATCTACCTGCCCGATGTGGCGACGCAGCTTGACGGCAGCCCCGTCGCCTGGGGTGCGCAGAACCTGAGCACCGAGGCCTCCGGCGCCTTTACCGGTGAGATCGCCGCCGCGATGCTGCTGGATTTCCACTGCCGCTACGTGATTGTCGGCCATTCCGAGCGCCGCTCGCTGTACGGCGAGGACGATGCGGTGGTGGCGAAGAAATTTGCCGTGGCGCGTGCCGCCGGTCTGGTGCCCATACTGTGCGTGGGCGAGACCCTGGCGGAGCGCGAGCAGGGCATCACCGAGCAGGTCGTCGCGCGCCAGTTGCAGGCGGTGATCGACCTGGAAGGTGTGGCCGCCCTGGCGGCCGGCGTGATTGCCTATGAGCCGGTATGGGCCATCGGCACCGGCAAGACCGCCAGTCCCGAGCAGGCGCAGGAGGTGCATGCCTTCATCCGTGGCAGCATCGCCGCTCATGATGCCGCCGTGGCGGGCAAGGTGCAGATTCTGTACGGCGGCAGCATGAATGCTGCCAATGCGTCTTCGCTGCTGGCCCAGGCCGATATCGACGGCGGCCTCATCGGCGGCGCTTCGTTGAAGGCCGAAGACTTTTTGACCATTTGCCGCGCCGCCAACTAGGCCGCGCCGGATAGAGAATATGCAGACGGTTATTGTGATTGTTCATGTATTGGCGGCCATGGGTGTGGTTGGCCTGGTGTTGTTGCAGCAGGGCAAGGGTGCCGACGCCGGCGCTGCCTTCGGCAGCGGTGCATCGGCCACCATGTTCGGTGCGCGCGGTTCGGGCTCGTTCCTTACCCGCTCCACGGCCATCCTGGCCACGGTGTTCTTCCTGACCAGCCTGTCGCTGGCCTATTTTTCGGGTCGCAGTGCCGCACCGGCCAGCGTGACCGAGATCATCGCGCCGGCGACCCCGGCAGCTGCTGACGCACCTGCAGCGCAGGACAAGCCGGACCTGCCGGCACCCAAGCAGTAGCACTTCAGATTTCGCGGACGTGGTGGAATTGGTAGACACGCCATCTTGAGGGGGTGGTGGCGCAAGCCGTGTGGGTTCGAGTCCCACCGTCCGCACCAAACAAAAAACCCGGTTCGGAACTGAGCCGGGTTTTTTTTTCGTCTCCTGCAATGCGTGCCTGCGATGACTGTGAGGCAGCGAGTGATGCGCGGTGTACCTTGTGTCGGTTCTGCTGCAGCGGCGCAAGCTGCGTGATTTCGGCAGTACGTCTTTCGCGACGAATGATGATGCGGTGTTGTTGCACGAGTCATGCGGCCTGTCTGTCGACGGCATGATGCAAGTTGTTCCCTAAAAAATTTAATGACTGCATAACGTCATGAAACAAAAAGAGAAATGTCATAACGCAAACTTGACACTGGATCAGCCGCTGGCCTAGACTCCCTGGACTCTAATAACCAGTAAAACAACATAATTATTCTGTCGGAATTTGCAGGGGTGTAGTGCGAATTTCGCTTCTTGGAGCGTAGGCAAGCATGCTGGAAAATTACCTGCCGATACTCGTTTTCGTGATCGTCGGCCTGCTGTTCGGTACCTTCTTCATCGTCCTAGGTTTCATCCTCGGTCCGCGTAAGCCGGATGCGGAAAAACTCTCTGCCTATGAGTGCGGTTTCGAGGCCTTCGAAGATGCGCGCATGAAATTCGACGTGCGTTATTACCTCGTTGCCATCCTGTTCATCATCTTCGATCTGGAAATCGCCTTCCTGTTTCCCTGGGCCGTGGCACTGCGCGAAATCGGCATGTTTGGTTTCATGGCCATGATGCTGTTCCTCGGCCTGCTGGTCATCGGTTTCATCTACGAATGGAAGAAGGGGGCCCTGCAATGGGAATAGAAGGTATTCTCGAGCAGGGCTTTGTCACCACCTCTGCCGACAAGCTGATCAACTGGGCCCGCACCGGCTCCATGTGGCCGATGACCTTCGGCCTGGCCTGCTGCGCCGTGGAGATGATGCACGCCGGCGCCTCGCGCTATGACCTGGACCGCTTCGGCATCATCTTCCGTCCCAGTCCGCGCCAGTCCGATGTGATGATCGTCGCCGGCACCCTGTGCAACAAGATGGCGGCGCCGTTGCGCAAGGTCTATGACCAGATGCCGGAGCCGCGCTGGGTGATCTCCATGGGGTCCTGCGCCAACGGCGGCGGTTATTACCACTATTCCTACTCCGTGGTGCGCGGCTGCGACCGCATCGTGCCGGTCGACATCTACGTGCCGGGTTGCCCGCCGACGGCGGAGGCGCTGCTGTACGGTATTCTGCAGTTGCAGAACAAGATCCGGCGCACCAGCACCATAGCCCGTTAAACAGCGAGAGTCCTGCGGCATGTCTGATTACTATCAGAATCTTTCAACGCGCGTGCAGCAAAGCTTGCCGGGCCGTATCGGCCAGTGCAGCGTGGCGCTGGGCGAGCTCACCGTCGAGGTGCCCAAGGCACACCTGCTCGAAGTTTGCCGCGTGCTGCGCGACGAGCCCGAGTTCGCCTGCGAGCAGCTCATCGACCTGTGCGGGCTGGACTATTCAGAATATGGCAACGGCAGCTGGAGCGGCCCGCGCTATGCCGTGGCCTATCACCTGCTGTCGGTGCAGAACAATCATCGCATCCGCCTCAAGGTGTTTACCGACGGCGAGGTGCCGCTGGTGGACTCGGTGGTGTCCATCTGGAGTTCGGCCAACTGGTACGAGCGCGAGGCCTTCGACCTGTTCGGTATCGTGTTCGAGGGGCATCCGGACCTGCGCCGCATCCTCACTGACTATGGTTTCGTCGGCCATCCCTTCCGCAAGGATTTTCCCATCAGCGGCAACGTGGAGATGCGCTACGACCCGGAGAAGGGGCGCGTGGTGTATCAGCCGGTCAGCATCGACCCGCGCAATCTGGTGCCGCGCGTCATCCGCCACGACCACCGCTATGTGACGCCGGAAGTGCCGGCAGCGCAGGGAGACAAGTAACGTGGCCGAGATCCGTAATTTCACCCTCAACTTCGGTCCGCAGCATCCGGCCGCGCACGGCGTGCTGCGCCTGATCCTGGAGATGGATGGCGAAGTGATCCAGCGCGCCGACCCGCACATTGGCCTGCTGCACCGTGCCACCGAGAAGCTGGCCGAGCAGCGCCATTACGTGCAGAACCTGCCCTATATGGATCGCCTCGACTACGTGTCGATGATGTCCAACGAACACGCCTACTGCCTCGCAGTGGAAAAAATGCTCGGCATCGAGGTGCCGGAGCGTGCGCAGTACATCCGCGTGATGTTCGACGAGATCACCCGCATCCTCAATCACCTGTTGTGGATCGGCTCGCACGCCCTCGACGTGGGTGCCATGGCCATGTTCCTCTATGCCTTCCGCGAGCGTGAGGATTTGATGGACTGCTACGAGGCAGTGTCCGGCGCGCGTCTGCATGCGGCCTATTACCGTCCGGGCGGCGTCTATCGCGACCTGCCCGAGCGCATGCCGCAGTACGCCACCAGGGCCACCAAGTGGCACTCGGAGGCCTCGCTCAAGGCGTCCAACCAAAACCGTCAGGGTTCGCTGCTCGACTTCATCGAGGACTTCGCCAACCGTTTCCCCGGTTACGTCGACGAGTACGAAACCCTGCTCACCGACAACCGCATCTGGAAGCAGCGTACCGTCGGCATCGGTGTGGTATCGCCGGAGCGGGCCCTGCAGATGGGTTTCACCGGCCCGATGCTGCGCGGTTCGGGGGTGGCCTGGGATCTGCGCAAGAAGCAGCCCTACGAGGTGTACGACAAACTGGCCTTCGACATCCCGGTGGGCAGCAACGGTGACAGCTACGACCGTTATCTGGTGCGCATCGAGGAGTTCCGCCAGTCCAACCGCATCATCAAACAGTGCGTTGACTGGTTGCGCAGGAATCCCGGCCCGGTGATGGTGGATGACCACAAGGTCGCCCCGCCGCCGCGTGCCGAAATGAAGCAGGACATGGAAGCGCTGATCCACCACTTCAAGCTGGTCTCCGAGGGCATCAGTCTGCCGGCGGGGGAGGCGTATGCGGCGGTGGAGCATCCCAAGGGCGAGTTCGGCATCTACCTGGTGTCCGACGGCGCCAACAAACCCTATCGCATGAAGATCCGCGCCCCCGGTTTCGCCCATCTGTCGGGCTTCGACGAGATGGTGCGCGGCCACATGCTGGCCGACGTGGTCACCGTGATCGGCACGCAGGACATCGTATTCGGAGAGATTGACCGCTGATGGCACAGGCAAATATCGAATTGCTGACGCCGGCCTCGCGTGCCGAGATCGACACCTGGGTCGCCAAGTATCCGCCCGAGCGCAAGCAGTCGGCGGTGATGGCGGCGCTGCGCATCGCGCAGGACCAGAACGGCGGCTGGCTCACCACCGAGCTGATGGACGCCGTGGCCGGCTATCTGGAGATGGCGCCCATTGCCGTATACGAGGTGGCCACCTTCTATTCCATGTATCAGCTGGAACCGGTGGGCCGTCACAAGATCAACGTCTGCACCAACATCTCCTGTCTGCTGCGCGGTTCCGAGGACGTGGTGGCGCATCTGCAGCAGCGCCTTGGCATCAAGCTGGGTGAGACCACCGCCGACGGCCGCTACACGCTGAAGGAAGTGGAGTGCCTCGGCGCCTGCGTCAACGCACCGGTGGCGCAGATCGCGCGGCAGTATTACGAGCAGCTCACCCCTGAGCTCATCGACCGCATCATCGACGGCCTGGAATAAGGGGGCGTACTGCACATGGCCAACGACGTCTGTTTCCGCACCCTGCACCTGGATAGGCCCTGGACGCTGGAGAGCTACCGCAGCGTGGGCGGCTATTCGGTGTGGGAGAAGATCCTCAAGGAGAAGACCTCTCCCGACAGCATCATCGCCGAGCTGAAGACCTCCGCCCTGCGCGGCCGTGGCGGCGCCGGTTTTCCCACCGGCCTGAAGTGGAGCTTCATGCCGCGCAACGTCGCGGGTCAGAAGTACGTGGTGTGCAACTCCGATGAGGGCGAGCCGGGCACCTGCAAGGACCGCGACATCCTGCGCTACAACCCGCACCAGTTGGTCGAGGGCATGGCCATCGCCGGCTACACCATCCGCGCCAGCAAGGGTTACAACTACATTCGCGGTGAGTTCTGGGAGCCCTATGAGCGCTTCCAGGCCGCCATCGAAGAGGCGCGCGCGGCGGGCCTGCTCGGCAAGAACATCATGGGTTCCGGCATCGACTTCGACATTGACGTGCACCTGGGCGCCGGCGCCTATGTGTGCGGCGAGGAGACTGCGCTGCTGGAGTCGCTGGAGGGCAAGAAGGGGCAGCCGCGCTTCAAGCCGCCGTTCCCCGCCAGCTTCGGTCTGTACGGCCGGCCCACCACCATCAACAACACCGAATCGCTGGCCTCGGTGCCGGCGATCCTGCAGCACGGCGGCCAGTGGTTCCTCGAGCTGGGCAAGCCCAACAACGGCGGCACCAAGCTGTTCTCCGTTTCCGGCCACGTCAACAAGCCGGGCAACTACGAGGTGCCCATGGGCATTCCGTTTGCCGAGCTGCTGGAGATGGCCGGCGGCGTGTGGAAGGGACGCAAGCTGAAGGCAGTGATCCCGGGCGGCAGCTCCACCCCGGTGCTGCCGGCGGAGATCGCCATGGGCATGACCATGGACTACGACTCCATCTCCAAGGCCGGCTCCATGCTGGGCGCGGGTTCGGTGATCGTGATGGACGAGACCACCTGCATGGTGAAGGTACTGGCGCGCCTGTCGCACTTCTATTACGAGGAGTCCTGCGGCCAGTGCACGCCGTGCCGCGAGGGCACCGGCTGGCTGGCGCGCATGGTGCACCGCATCGAGCACGGCGAGGGCCGCCAGGAAGACCTGGATCAGCTGGTGCGTGCGGCCAGCCAGATCGAAGGCCACACCATCTGCGCCCTGGGCGATGCGGCGGCGATGCCGGTGAAGAGCTTCATCAAGCACTATCGCGATGAATTCCAGTACCACATTGATCACAAGAAGTGCATGGTGTGACACCAGCATGAGCGGAAGCCCTATGGTAACGATTGAGATCAACGGTAAGCCGGTACAGGCCCGTCCAGGCGCGATGCTGATCGAGGCCGCCGACGAGGCGGGCATTACCATCCCGCGTTTCTGCTACCACAAGAAGTTGTCGGTAGCGGCCAGTTGCCGCATGTGCCTGGTGGAGGTGGAGAAGGTGGCCAAGCCGCTGCCCGCCTGCGCCACGCCGGTGACCGAGGGCATGAAGGTATGGACCCGCTCGCCCAAGGCCATCTCCGCCCAGCGCAACGTGATGGAGTTCCTGCTCATCAACCACCCGCTTGACTGCCCGATCTGCGATCAGGGCGGCGAGTGCGACCTGCAGGAAATGGCCATGGGCTACGGCAAGGACGTATCCCATTTCAGCGAAGGCAAGCGCGTGGTGGTCTCGCCCGACATCGGCCCGCTGGTCGCCACCGACATGACCCGCTGCATCCACTGCACCCGCTGCGTGCGCTTCAGCGACGAGATCGCCGGCGTGACCGAGCTGGGTGCGCCGGGGCGCGGCGAGCACATGCATATCGGCACCTACGTGGAGAAGTCGTTGTCCTCCGAGGTGATCGGCAACGTCATCGACCTGTGTCCGGTGGGCGCGCTCACCTCCAAGCCGTACCGCTACAGCGCGCGGCCGTGGGAGCTGACCAGCCACAGTTCCGTCTCTCCGCACGATTGCGTCGGTGCCAACCTGACCGTCGATGTGCGCGGCCGCCAGGTGATGCGCGTGCGCCCGCGCGAGAACGAAGAGGTCAACGAAGTCTGGCTGGCCGATCGCGATCGCTACAGCTATCTGGCGCTGTCCCACGCCGAGCGCATCACTGCGCCGCAGGTGAAGCGCGACGGCGCGTGGCAGACGGTGGACTGGAATACCGCGCTCACCGCGGCCGCCCACGGCCTGCGCGGCGTGGTGGAGAAGCACGGTGCGCAGCAGATCGGCGCGCTGGCCGGCTACGGTGCCACCACCGAAGAGTTCTATCTGCTGCAGAAGTTCATGCGCGGCCTCGGCAGCGACAACATCGATCACCGTCTGCACCAGATCGACTTCTCCACTCAGGGTGCCATGCCGGCGTTCCCTTGGCTGGGCCAGGCGCTGGCCGATCTGGACAATCTCGACGCCGCGCTGCTGGTGGGTTCCAACGTGCGCAAGGAACAGCCGCTCGTTGCGCTGCGTCTGCGCAAGGCGGCCCGGGGCGGTGCGCGCCTGATGGCGGTCAATCCCATCGATTACGAGCTCAATTTCCCGCTCACCGCGCGCCGCATCGTGGCACCGACCGCCATGGTGTCGGAGCTCATCGCCATCGCCCAGGCGCTGCTGGAGTCGGGTGGCGAGGCCCCGGCGGGTTTCGCCGCGCTGGCCGCCGGTGTGGCGGTGCTGGATGAGCACCGTGCCATTGCCCGCCATCTCAAGGACGCGCCGCAGTCCACCGTACTGGTGGGCAATGGTGTGGCGCAGCATGCACAGCAGGGCGCACTGCAGATGCTGGCCGCCCTGGTGGCGCGCCTGTCCGGTTCCCGTTTCGGTTTCCTCAGCGAGGGCGGCAACAGTGCCGGCGCATGGCTGGCCGGCGCCGTGCCCCATCGCCGTGCCGGCGGTGCGGCCGGTGCGGCAGGTCTGGATGCACGCGGCATGTTGACGGCCAAGCTGAATGGATATGTGGTCCTCCATGCCGAGCCGGAGCTGGACTGCATCGACGGCGCTGCGGCACGCGCAGCATTGCAGCAGGCCGAATGTGTGGTGGCGCTTACCCCGTATGTCACCGACACCATGCGCGACTATGCCGATGTGTTGCTGCCGCTGGCGTTGTTTGCCGAGACCTCGGGCACCCTGGTCAACGCCGAAGGCCGTTGGCAGAGCTTCACCGGTTGCACCACGGCGCCGGGCGAGACCCGTCCGGGCTGGAAGGTGCTGCGCGTGCTGGGCAATCTGTGCAACCTGGACGGCTTCGACTACGAGGCCTCCGACGAGGTGCGGCGCGAACTGGAGGCGGCGTGCAGCGCCGTGCTGCCGAGCAGCAAGCTGGAGTGGCAGGCGCCAGTGCCGGCGGCCGCTGGCAGCGGCCTGTGCCGTATCGCCGACTATCCGATCTACGCGGTGGACGGCATGGTGCGGCGCAGCGCGGCCCTGCAACAGACCCCCGATGCCACCAGCGGCGTGGCGCGTCTCAATGCGGCTACCGCGGCGCAGTACGGTGTGGCTGGCGCGGCCAAGGTGCAGGTGGTGCAGGGCGGCGGCGGTTGCGTGCTACCGCTGGCGCTGGATGAGCGGGTGCCCGACGGCTGTGTATACGTGCCGGCGGGACTGGCGGCAACCGCTGCGCTGGGCGCGGTGGATGCGGTGGTGGAACTGAAGGCGGCCGAGTGAGCGCTAAGGCGAGCGGAATAGACGCATGATCGAGATGCTGCAGACATTGATAATGTGGGACGCCTGGCCGGCCGGCTTGCAGACGCTGGTCGTAATCATGCTGAAGATCGTGGCGATCCTGGCGCCGCTGATGGTGGCGGTGGCCTATTACACCTATTTCGAGCGCAAGGTCATCGGCTACATGCATGTGCGCATCGGCCCCAACCGCGTCGGTCCGCGCGGCTGGTTGCAGCCCATCGCCGATGCCGTGAAGCTGATGTTCAAGGAGATCGTCATCCCCAGCGGAGCGGACAAGAAGGTATTCCTCATCGCGCCGGTGCTGGCGATGGCCCCGGCCCTGGCCATGTGGGCGGTGATCCCCTTCAACGATACCCTGGTGCTGGCGGACATCAACGCCAGCCTGCTGTACGTGCTGGCCATCGGCTCCATGGGCGTCTACGGCATCATCCTGGCCGGCTGGGCCTCCAATTCCAAGTATGCCTTCCTCGGCGCCATGCGCTCGGCGGCACAGATGGTGTCCTATGAGATCGCCATGGGCTTTGCCCTGGTGGTGGTGCTGATGGCCGCCGGCAGCCTCAATCTGGGCGACATCGTGCGCGCCCAGCAGGGCGACTACGGCCTGTTCAACTGGTACTGGCTGCCGTTGCTGCCGATGATGGTGGTGTACTTCATTTCCGGCGTGGCGGAGACCAACCGTGCGCCGTTCGACCTGGCCGAGGGTGAGTCGGAGATCGTGGCCGGTTTCCACGTGGATTATTCCGGCACCACCTTCGCGGTGTTCTTCCTCGCCGAGTACGCCAATATGATCATCGTCGGCATGCTCTCCGCCCTGCTGTTCATGGGCGGCTGGCTGTCGCCGTTCCAGGGTTGGACCGATTCCTGGCTGGGCCAGCCCAGCCTGTTCTGGCTGCTGGCCAAGGCGTCCATCTTCCTGTTCCTGTTCCTGTGGTTCCGTGCCACCTTCCCGCGCTATCGCTATGACCAGTTGATGCGCCTGGGCTGGAAGGTGTTCATTCCGCTGACCATTGTCTGGCTGGTGCTGGTCGGCGTGGCCGTGATGGCCGGTCTGGAACCCTGGTTCGGCAAGGCGTGAGGAGACGGCGATGAAAACTGTAATGCGTTTCTTCAAGAGCCTGTTCCTGCTCGAGCTGCTGCAGGGCATGCGCGTCACCGGGCGCTACATGTTCGAGCGCAAGATCACCGTGCAGTACCCGGAAGAGAGGGCGCCGCTGTCGCCGCGCTTCCGCGGCCTGCACGCCCAGCGCCGCTTTCCCAACGGCGAGGAACGCTGCATCGCCTGCAAGCTGTGCGAGGTCGTATGCCCGGCGTTGGCCATCACCATCGAGTCAGCCCAGCGCGAGGACGGCAGCCGCCGTACCACGCGCTATGACATCGACCTGACCAAGTGCATCTTCTGCGGTTTCTGCGAGGAGGCCTGCCCGGTGGATGCCATCGTCGAGACCAACATCTACGAGTATCACGGCGAGCAGCGCGGCGACCTGTTGATGACCAAGGACAAGCTGCTGGCAGTGGGCGACAAGTACGAGCAACAGATCGCGGCGGACCGGGCGGCGGACGCCCCGTACCGGTAATCATGCGGGCCCAATCCATTACCAAGAGTATCCTGGCATGACCTTTGAGCAGATTCTGTTTTACGCGTTTGCCGCTATCCTGGTATTTGCCGCCGGGATGGTGATCACGGTACGTAACGCGGTGCATGCGGCGCTGTTCATGGTGCTGGCCTTCTTCACCAGCGCCGCGCTGTGGCTGCTACTGGAGGCGGAGTTCCTCGCCATTACCCTGGTGCTGGTCTATGTCGGCGCGGTGATGGTGCTGTTCCTGTTCGTGGTGATGATGCTGGACCTGAACACCGCACCGATGCGCGAGGGCTTTGCGCGTTACCTGCCGGTGGGCATCGTGGTGGCGCTGCTGGTCATTGCGGTAATGGCCATGGCGGTGGGCCAGCGCCACTTCGGCCTGGAGCAGATGCCGGTGCCGGTGCCGCACGGCGCCGACTACTCCAATACCCGCGAACTGGGCCTGTTGCTCTACACCACCTACGTCTATCCGTTCGAGATCGCTGCGGTGATCCTGCTGGTGGCCATTGTCGCCGCCATCGCCCTGACGCTGCGCCAGCGCGGCGGCACCAAGACGCAGAACATAGCCGAGCAGGTGGCGGTGCGCCGCGACGACCGCGTGCGTCTGGTACAGATGGACGCGGAACAGCGCAAGTAAGCGAGGCCCGAGAAGAATGATCCCACTTTCCAATTATCTGATTCTGGGCGCCATCCTGTTCTGTATCAGCATGGCCGGCGTGTTCATCAACCGCAAGAACCTGATCATCCTGCTGATGTGCGTGGAGTTGATGCTGCTGGCGGTGAACATGAATTTCATCGCCTTCTCCCATTATCTGGGCGATACCGGCGGCCAGATCTTCGTGTTCTTCATCCTTACGGTGGCCGCGGCGGAGGCCGCCATCGGCCTCGCCATACTGGTGGTCCTGTTCCGCAACCGGCGCAGCATCAACGTCGCCGATCTGGATAGCCTGAAGGGGTAGGCCCGTGCTCGATAACCTGCACAACGTAAACATCGCCATCGTCGCGGCGCCGCTGCTCGGCGCCATCATCGCCGGTCTGTTCGGCGGTGCCATTGGCCGCGCCGGCGCGCACACGGTGACCATCATCGGTGTGGCCATCGCCTTCCTGCTGTCGCTGGTGATGTTCAACCATGTGGTGATTCAGGACGCCGGCATCGTCAGCCACAGCGTGTATACCTGGCTGGTGTCCGACGGCATCACCTTCGAGGTGGGCTTCCTGGTGGACAAACTGTCGGTGATGATGATGGTGGTGGTCACCTTCGTCTCCCTGATGGTGCACGTCTACACCATCGGCTACATGGCCCACGACGAGGAGAACTGGCCGGAGGGCAGCGGCGCCGGCAAGAACTCCTACCAGCGCTTCTTCAGCTACATCTCGCTGTTCACCTTCTCCATGCTGATGCTGGTAATGGCCAACAACTTCATGCAGCTGTTCTTCGGCTGGGAGGCGGTGGGTCTGGTGTCCTACCTGCTCATCGGTTTCTGGCTCAAGCGCTCCAGCGCGACCTATGCCAACCTCAAGGCATTCCTGGTCAATCGGGTCGGCGACTTCGGCTTCCTGCTCGGCATCGCCGCTGTGCTGATGTACTTCAATACCCTGGATTACGCCGCGGTGTTCAACGCCGCTGAGCTGCAAAAGGATCTGGTGATCTCCCTCTGGCCCGGTACCGAGTGGAGCGTGATGACGGTGATCTGCATCCTGCTATTCGTCGGCGCCATGGGCAAGTCGGCGCAGGTGCCGTTGCACGTGTGGCTGCCGGATTCGATGGAAGGCCCGACCCCGATCTCCGCCCTGATCCACGCCGCCACCATGGTCACCGCCGGCATCTTCATGGTGGCGCGCATGTCGCCGCTGTTCGAGCTGTCGGAGACGGCGCTGTCCTTCATCCTGATCATCGGCGCCATCACTGCGCTGTTCATGGGCTTCCTCGGCATCATCCAGAACGACATCAAGCGGGTGGTGGCCTATTCCACCCTGTCGCAGCTCGGCTACATGACCGTGGCGCTGGGCGCCTCGGCCTACGCCGCCGGTGTGTTCCACCTGATGACCCACGCCTTCTTCAAGGCGCTGCTGTTCCTCGCCGCCGGTTCGGTGATCATCGCCATGCACCACGAGCAGGACATGCGTCGCATGGGTGGCCTGCGCAAGTACATGCCGATCACCTGGATCACCTCGCTCATCGGTTCCCTGGCGCTGATCGGCACCCCCGGTTTTGCCGGCTTCTTCTCCAAGGATCTGATCATCGAGGCGGTGCACGCCTCGCAACTGCCCGGCGCTGGTTTCGCCTATTTCTGCGTGCTGGCCGGCGTGTTCGTCACCGCCTTCTATTCCTTCCGCATGTACTTCCTGGTGTTCCACGGCAAGGAGCGTTTCCGCGACGCGCACCACGGCCACGATGCCCACGGCCATCACGCCGTGCATGAGCCGCACGAGACGCCCTGGGTGGTGACACTGCCGCTCATCGCGTTGGCTATACCATCGGTGCTGGCCGGCGGCATGTACATCACCGACATGGGCTTCGGCAATTTCTTCGGTTCCGCCATTCAGGTGTTGCCGCAGCACGATGTGCTGGGCCAGCTGGCGCAGGACTATCACGGCCCGTGGGGCATGGTGCTGCACGGCTTCCTCACCGCGCCGTTCTGGCTGGCGCTGGCCGGCGTGGTCACCGCCTGGCTGCTGTACATGAAGTACACCCATGTGCCGGCGCTGATCCAGGCGCGGCTGCAGTTCCTGCATACCCTGCTGGAGCAGAAATATTATGCCGATCGCTTCAACGACTGGTTCTTTGCCGGCGGCAGCCGCGGCATCGGCCGTCTGCTGTGGCAGTGGGGTGATGTGCGCCTCATCGACGGCCTGCTGGTCAACGGCAGCGCGCGCACGGTGGGTTGGCTGGCGGCGGTGGTGCGCCATGTCCAGTCCGGCTATCTGTTCCACTATGCCTTCGCCATGATCCTGGGGCTGTTGCTGATGTTCGCCCTGTTCGTCATCGCCGGATAACAAGAAAGGTACGGCTGCATGTTCGCTGATTTGCCACTGCTCAGTCTGGTTATCTGGACCCCCATCATCGGCGGTTTGCTGGTGCTCGCCGCGGGTAGCCGCAACGCCCTGGAGGCCAAGGTGCTGGCGCTGCTGGTCGCCCTGGCCACCTTCCTGCTCTCGCTGCCTCTATACAGCGGTTTCGATACCGCCACGGCGGCGATGCAGTTCACCGAATTCCGCCCCTGGATCGCCACCTGGTCCATCAACTACCACCTCGGTGTGGACGGCATCTCCATGCCGCTGATCCTGCTCACCACCTTCATCACCGTCCTGGTGGTGATTGCCGGCTGGGAAGTGATCCAGAACAAGCCGGCCCAGTACATGGCAGCCTTCCTGATCATGGCCGGCCTGATGAACGGCGTGTTCGCCGCCCTCGATGCGATGCTGTTCTACGTGTTCTGGGAGGCGATGTTGATCCCGATGTTCATCGTCATCGGTGTGTGGGGCGGCCCACGCCGCATCTATGCCACCATGAAGTTCTTCCTCTATACCTTCCTCGGTTCGGTGTTCATGCTGGTGGCGCTGATCTGGATGTACCTGCAATCGGGCAGCTTCGCCATCCTCGATCTGCACGCCATGCCGATTGGCCTTACGGCACAGATCCTGATCTTCCTGGCCTTCCTGCTGGCCTTCGCGGTGAAGGTGCCCATGTGGCCGGTACACACCTGGTTGCCGGATGCCCACGTCGAGGCGCCCACCGGCGGTTCAGTGGTACTGGCGGCGATCATGCTGAAGCTGGGCGCCTACGGCTTCCTGCGCTTCTCCCTGCCCATCACGCCGGACGCCAGCCAGCAGCTCGACTGGTTGATGATAGCCCTGTCGCTCATTGCGGTGGTGTACATCGGCTTCGTGGCGCTGGTGCAGCAGGACATGAAGAAGCTCATCGCCTATTCCTCCATTTCGCACATGGGCTTCGTCACTCTGGGTATGTTTATCGCCTGGCGCATCGCCGCCAACACCGGCAGCATGCAGGGCGCCGGCATGGGCATCGAGGGCGCCATGGTGCAGATGATCTCCCACGGTTTCATCTCCGGTGCCATGTTCCTCTGCGTCGGTGTGCTGTACGACCGCCTGCACAGCCGCGAGATTGCCGACTACGGCGGCGTGGCCCACACCATGCCGCGCTTCGCCGGTTTCATGGTGCTGTTCGCCATGGCCAACGCCGGCCTGCCCGGCACCTCCGGCTTCGTCGGCGAGTTCATGGTGATCCTGGCCAGCTTCAAGGCCAACTTCTGGTTTGCCTTCCTCGCCGCCACCACCCTGATTCTCGGCGCCGCCTATACCCTGTGGATGGTGCGCCGCGTGGTGTACGGCGAGGTGGCCAGCGACAAGGTGGCGGCGCTCAAGGACCTCAACGGCCGTGAATTCCTGATCCTCGGTGTGCTGGCGCTGGTGGTGCTGCTGTTCGGTCTGTGGCCGGCGCCGCTGCTCGACGTGATGCGTCCGACGGTGGAGCATCTGGTGCAGCACATGGCCGTATCCAAGCTGTAAGCGGAGAAACGCTTGATGAATTTCGTGATGCCCGATTTCATGCCCGCCCTGCCCGAGATGTTCCTGCTCGGCATGGTCTGCTTCATCCTGTTGCTGGACCTGTTTCTCAGTGAACGCAGCCGCGTGGTCACCTATCTGCTGGCCCAGTCCACCCTGCTCGGTGCGCTGCTGCTCACGGTGAGTCTGTATGAAGAGGGCAGGGCGCTGACCTTCAGCGACACCTTCGTCCATGACCCCATGGGCTCGGTGCTCAAGGTGTTCATCTACCTGGCCACCTTCCTGGTGTTCCTCTACGCCAAGGACTATCTGCGCGCGCGCAACATGTTCAAGGGCGAGTTCTATGTCCTCGGCCTGTTCGGCGTGCTGGGCATGAACGTGCTGGTGTCGGCGCACAGCCTGCTTACCATTTACCTGGGCCTGGAGCTGCTGTCGCTGTCCATGTATGCCATGGTGGCCTTGCAGCGCGATTCCGTGCAGGCCTCCGAGGCGGCGATGAAGTATTTCGTGCTCGGCGCCATGGCCTCGGCAATGCTGCTGTACGGCATGTCCATGCTGTACGGCATCACCGGCAGCCTGGACCTTGGCCAGATCAACACCAGCACGGCGGCCATGGACAATAACTCCATGCTGCTGGCCTTCGCCCTGGTATTCATCGTCATCGGTGTGGCCTTCAAGCTCGGCGCGGTGCCGTTCCACATGTGGTTGCCCGACGTTTATCACGGCGCACCGACTGCAGTGACCCTGTATCTGAGTTCCGCGCCCAAGTTGGCCGCCTTCGCCATGATGATGCGTCTGCTGGTGGACGGCCTGGGCGGTCTGCAGGAGCAGTGGGAGGGCATGCTGATCCTGCTCACCGTGCTGTCGCTGGCTGCCGGCAACATCATCGCCATCGCCCAGACCAACCTGAAGCGCATGCTGGCCTATTCCGCCATCTCCCACGTCGGTTTCCTACTGCTCGGCGTATTGTCGGGTACCCAGGCCGGTTATGCCGCCGCCATGTTTTACGCCATTGTGTACGTGATCATGGGGCTGGGCGGTTTCGGTATGATCGTGCTGATGAGCCGCGCCGGCTTCGAGGCGGACAGCATCGAGGACTTCAAGGGGCTCAACGAGCGCAGCCCGTGGTTCGCCCTGATGATGCTGATCCTGATGTTCTCCATGGCCGGCGTGCCGCCGTTCCTCGGTTTCTGGTCCAAGTTGGCGGTGATACAGGCCGCCCTCGGCGCCGATCTGGTGTGGCTGGTCGCCGTGGCGGTGGTGTTCTCGGTGATTGGTGCGTTCTACTACCTGCGTGTGGTCAAGGTGATGTACTTCGACAAGGCCGACGTGGGTGCGCCCACGGTGAGCGCCGGTTTCGACCTGCGCGTGGTGTTGAGCGCCAACAGCCTGGCCGTGCTGGGCCTGGGCTTGTTCCCTGGCAGCCTGCTGGCGCTGTGCGTGGCGGCGCTGGCGTAGCACGGCGTGCCGCGCGGTTTCGAGTTCGGAGTTTCGAGTTTCGAACGGCGCGTCCCTTGACCCGGCAGTGCCGATAATCGAAACTTCGGGTCCGAAACTCGAAACTCGAAACTCGAAACTGATCCCATGCTTCCAGCCCTGACCCTGATTCTCATCGCCGTGGTTGCCGCTAACCTGCCCTGGTTGAGCGATCGTGTCCTGCTGGTGCGGCGTGCCGGCGAGCAGGGGAAGGGGGCGTGGTGGCGCTGGCTGGAGTGGCTGCTGCTGTATTTCGTCGTGGGCGGCCTGGCCCTGGGCCTGGAAAACAAGCTCAACGGCGAGGTCTATCCCCAGGCCTGGGAGTTCTATGCCGTCACCCTCTGTCTGTTCCTGGTCTTTGCCTTGCCTGGGTTTATCTATCGTTACGAATTCAAGCGCTTACTGGAACGGCGTTGATATTTTGACGTTTCGGTGCCGGTTCCCTTGCTATGCAGGGGCATGATATGTAAAATGCGCCTCCATCGAATGCGGGGTGGAGCAGTCCGGTAGCTCGTCGGGCTCATAACCCGAAGGTCGTAGGTTCAAATCCTGCCCCCGCTACCACTCGATTTGACGCAAAGGCCCCGGTTTCGGGGCTTTTTGTTATGGTCGGCAGGGCGCCGGCCATACCGGTCATAACCTGGCGTTTTTCATGGAAAAACGCTATTATGCCGGGCCATAGTTTGGGTAACAGAGTGGGCCTTGGGCCCATTTTTTATTTCCGGGGTTTGTTTGGGTGACGCAGGCAGCAAAACAGTTGCAGCAGTTGTTGGAACCGGGGGTGTCTGCCCTGGGCTACGAACTGCTGGGTATTGAGCACCTGGCGCAGGGGCGCCATTCCCTGCTGCGCCTGTATATCGACAGTCCCGACGGCATCACCGTGGAGGATTGCGAGCGGGTCAGCCACCAGGTCAGCGGCGTGCTGGAGGTGGAGGACCCCATCAAGGGGCAATACACCCTGGAGGTGTCGTCGCCGGGTCTGGACCGTCCGCTGTTCAAGCCGGAACACTATGCCCGCTTCGTGGGTGAGGTCGTGTCGCTGCGGTTGGCGCGCCCGCTGGGCGAGCGGCGCAGGTTCAAGGGGCGTCTGCTGGCGCTGCGCGACGAGTCGGTAGTGATCGACCAGGATGGCGCCGAGGTGGTGGTGCCGCTGGAGGACATCGACAAGGCGCAACTGGTGCCGCAGTGGTAAGCATGCCATCGGCTCAATTTTTTCAAGTATGCGAAGAATACGGGCTCTATAGAGGCTGGATATGAACAAAGAAATCCTGATGGTTGTCGACGCGGTGTCGAACGAAAAGGGCGTGGCCAAGGAAATCATTTTCGAGGCCCTGGAAGCTGCCCTGGCTACCGCGACCAAGAAGCGCTACGGCAGCGAGGTCGAGGTGCGCGTGTCCATCGATCGTCAGACCGGCGACTATGAGACCTTCCGTCGCTGGCTGGTGGTGGATGACAGCGAAGGTCTGCCGCTGGAGCATCCGACCCGCGAGTTCACCCTCAGTGCTGCACGCGAGGACGATGCCAATATTCAGCCCGGTGACTACCTCGAGGAGCAGGTCGAGTCGGTGTCCTTCGGCCGCATTGCGGCGCAGACCGCCAAACAGGTGATCGTGCAGAAGGTGCGCGAGGCCGAGCGTGCCCAGGTGGTCGACCAGTATCAGGGGCGTGTCGGCGAGTTGCTCAACGGTGTGGTCAAGCGCCTGGAGCGCGGCAGCGTGATCCTCGACATGGGCAACAATATCGAGGCCCTGATCAGCCGTGAACACCTCATCCCCCGCGAGGCCATCCGCCCGGGCGATCGTGTGCGTGGCTATCTCTATGATGTGCATTCCGAGCCGCGCGGGCCGCAGCTGTTCGTCAGCCGCACCATGCCGCAGTTCCTGGTGGAACTGTTCAAGCTGGAAGTGCCTGAAGTGGGTGAAGGCCTCATCGAAATCAAGGCTGCGGCCCGTGACCCGGGTTCCCGCGCCAAGATCGCCGTCAAGTCCAATGATCAGCGCATCGATCCGGTGGGTGCCTGTGTCGGCATGCGCGGTTCACGCGTGCAGACCGTGACCAACGAGCTGAACGGTGAGCGTATCGACATCATTCTGTGGAATGACAACCCGGCGCAGTTCGTGATCAACGCGATGTCACCGGCGGAAGTCGTTTCCATCGTCATGGACGAAGAGAGCCACAGCATGGATATCGCGGTGGAAGAATCGCAGCTGGCCCAGGCCATCGGCCGTAATGGCCAGAACGTGCGCCTGGCCACCGATCTGACCGGCTGGAATCTCAACGTGATGAGCGAGAGCCAGGCAGAAGAGAAGAGCGAGGAAGAGGCCCAGGCCCTGGTCAAGCTGTTCATGGAGCAGCTGGATGTGGACGAGGAGGTGGCCGCCATCCTGGTACAGGAGGGTTTTTCCAGCATCGAGGAAGTGGCCTATGTGCCGGTGCACGAAATGCTGGAGATCGAGGAATTCGACGAGGCCATCGTCGAGGAGTTGCGCGCCCGCGCCAAGGATATCCTGGTGACGCGCGAGATCAGCAGCGAGGAGCACGGCGGCAAGGAGCCGGCCGCCGACCTGCTGGGCATGGATGGCATGGACCAGCAGACGGCCTTTGCGCTGGCCGATATCGGTGTGCAGACCATGGAAGACCTGGCCGAACAGGCGGTGGATGACCTCATGCAGATCGAAAGCATGGATGAGGCACGCGCCGCCAACCTGATTATGACCGCACGCAAGCCCTGGTTTGAGGAAGACTCCCAGGGTTGAGGCAGGAGTACCGTTGCATGTCAGAAGTGACCGTCAAGCATTTTGCAGAAACCATCGGCATCGCTGTCGATCGGCTGTTGGTCCAGTTGCAGGAGGCCGGCGTGTCCGTGCGCGATGCCGAGGGGAGTCTTTCCGATCAGGATAAGGCGAAGCTGCTCGGTTACCTGCGCGACAAGCATGGCGGCGCTGCGCCGGAAGAAGAGGAGGCCGCGGAATCCGGTCCCACCAAGATTACCCTGAGCCGGCGCACCACCAGTGAACTGAGGGTGCCGAGCACCGGCGGCAAGGCCAAGACGGTGACGGTGCAGGTGCGCAAGAAGCGCACCTACGTCAAGCGTAGCCTGGTGGCCGACGCCGCAGAGGCGCCTGAGGACGAATCCAAGCGCGTCGACGAGGAGCTGGTCGAGCGGCTGGAGCAGCATGTTCGCGCCGATGCCGAGCGTGCTGCCACCGAGTCGCGCCATCGTGCCGAGGAAGAGGCCCGGCGCCAGGCCGAGGAGGCCGCCCGTGCCCACGCCGAGACCGAGGCCCGGCGTCAGGCGGAGGAAGAGGCGCGCCGTGGCGCCGCCCTGGTGATGGAGCGTCCGGCCGAGCCGGCGCCGGCACCCGCCCCGGCCAAGGGCGCAGACAAGGCCAAGCCGGCCCGTCCGGCCGTCGCCGCCCCCAAGGTGGAGCGCGAGGCGCCCAAGGGCGGCAAGAAGGGTGGCAGCGGCCGTCGCCGTGGTGGTGACGAGGAAGGTGGCGGTGCGGCGCGTGAAGAGTTGCATGTTGCCCCTGGCAAGGGGGGACGCCGCGGCAGCAAAAAGCGCCCGGCCCGTGTCGCGGCACCGGCCACCGGTGGCGGTCAGCACGGCTTTGCCATGCCCACCGCACCGGTGGTGCGTGAGGTCGCCATCCCCGAAACCATCACCGTGGGCGAACTGGCCCAGAAGATGTCGGTGAAGGCGGCCGAGGTGATCAAGTTCATGATGAAGATGGGCAGCATGGTGACCATCAACCAGGTGCTGGACCAGGACACTGCCGTGCTGGTGGTGGAGGAGCTGGGCCACACCGCGAAGGTGCTCAAGACCGACGCGCTGGAAGATGAGATCGCCGTGGTGGAAGAGGCCGGCACGGCCGTGACGCGTCCGCCGGTGGTCACCATCATGGGCCACGTCGACCACGGCAAGACCTCGCTGCTCGACTATATCCGCCGTACCCGCGTCGCCGCCGGCGAGGCGGGTGGCATCACCCAGCATATCGGTGCCTATCATGTGGAAACGCCGCGTGGCGTCGTCACCTTCCTTGACACCCCGGGCCATGCCGCGTTTACCGCCATGCGTGCCCGCGGCGCCCAGGCCACCGACATCGTGGTGCTGGTGGTGGCGTCCGACGACGGCGTGATGCCGCAGACCAAGGAAGCCATCCAGCATGCCAAGGCGGCCGGTGTGCCGCTGGTGGTGGCGGTGACCAAGATCGACAAGCCCACGGCCGATCCGGACCGGGTGAAGAACGAACTGGCGCAGCAGGACGTGATTCCGGAAGACTGGGGCGGCGATACCATGTTCGCGCACGTGTCCGCCAAGACCGGCGACGGCATCGACAAGCTGCTGGAGCTGATCCTGCTGCAGGCGGAAGTGCTGGAGTTGACCGCCGTGAAGGACGGCCGCGCCAGCGGCGTGGTGATCGAGTCGCGTCTGGACAAGGGTCGCGGCGCCGTGGCCACCGTGCTGGTGCAGAGCGGTACCCTGCGCAAGGGCGATGTGCTGCTGGCCGGCCATGAATTCGGCCGCGTCCGCGCCATGCTTGACGAGAACGGCCATCACATCGAAGAGGCCGGCCCGTCGATTCCGGTGGAGGTGCTCGGCCTGTCCGGCACGCCGTCCGCCGGTGAGTCTGCGGTGGTGGTGGCCGACGAGCGCAAGGCGCGCGAAGTGGCGCTGTTCCGTCAGGGCAAGTTCCGCGACGTCAAGTTTGCCAAGCAGCAGCAGGCCAAGCTGGAGGACATGTTCACCCAGATGCAGGAAGGCGAGGTCAACACCCTCAACATCATGCTCAAGGCCGACGTGCAGGGTTCGCTGGAAGCCATTTCCGATGCCCTGGTCAAGCTGTCCACCAGCGAGGTGAAGGTGAAGATCGTCGGCAGCGGCGTGGGCGGCATCAGCGAGTCCGACGTCAATCTGGCCGTGGCCTCCAACGCCATCATGATCGGCTTCAACGTGCGTGCCGACGGCAGCGCCAAGCGCATGATCGAGGAGCAGGGCGTCGATCTGCACTACTACAGCATCATTTACGAGCTGCTGGATCAGGTGAAGAACGCCATGACCGGCATGCTGGCCCCGGAGTTCAAGGAGCAGATCATCGGCCTGGCCGAGGTACGCGATGTATTCCGCTCGCCCAAGTTCGGCGCCGTGGCCGGTTGCATGGTGGTGGACGGCGTGCTCAAGCGCAGCAACCCGATCCGTGTGCTGCGCGACAACGTGGTGATCTACGAGGGCGAACTGGAATCGCTGCGCCGCTTCAAGGACGACGTCGCCGAGGTCAAGCAGGGCTTCGAGTGCGGCATCGGCGTGAAAAACTACAACGACGTACGCCCGGGCGACCAGATCGAGGTCTACGAGCGCGTCCAGGTACAGCGCACGCTCTGATTCGATGGCACGGGAATTCACTCGCAGCCGCCGCGTCGGCGAGCAGATGCAGCGCGAGCTGGCGCTGCTGATCCAGCAGGAGCTCAAGGACCCGCGCCTGGGCATGATTACCGTGTCCGGCGTGGAGGTGGCGCGTGATTTTGCCCATGCCAAGGTGTTCGTCACCGTGCTCAGCGACGACCCGGCGCAGGTGGCGCAGTCGCTGGAAGGACTGCGTCACGCCGCCGGCTTCCTGCGCCGCGAACTGGGTCGCCGCATGCAGCTGCGCTCCATCCCGGAACTCCATTTCACCCACGACACATCCGTCGAGCGGGGCTCGCGCCTGTCGGCCCTGATCGACCAGGCCGTCGCCGCCGACGGCACCAAAAAAGACGACTGAGGCACAATGACACGTCGCCAGCGCCAGCGGGGCCGTGAAGTCAACGGCATCCTGCTTCTTGATAAACCCATCGGCATTACCTCCAACGACGCCCTGCAGCAGGTCAAACGCCTGTTCGACGCGCGCAAGGCCGGTCATACCGGGAATCTCGACCCCATGGCCACCGGGCTGCTGCCGCTGTGCCTGGGCGAGGCCACCAAGGTGTCGGCCTTCCTGCTCGACGCCGACAAGCGCTACCGCGGCACCTGCAAGCTGGGGGTGCGTACCAATACCGGCGACGCCGACGGCGAGGCCATCGAGACCAGGCCGGTAGGGGAGTTCAGTGAGGCTCAGGTGCGTGAGGTCCTGGCGCGCTTTACCGGCGAGATCGAGCAGATCCCGCCCATGCACTCGGCCATCAAGCACCAGGGGCAGCCGCTGTACAAGCTGGCGCACCAGGGGCTGGAGGTGGAGCGCCAGCCGCGCCGGGTCACCATTTATGAACTGAGCCTGGTCCGCCTCGCAGGCGACGAGCTGGAAATCGACGTGCATTGCTCCAAGGGTACCTATATCCGTACGCTTGCCGAGGAAATTGGCGCGGCCCTGGGTTGTGGCGCCCACCTCAACCAGCTGCGCCGCACCATGGCCGGCCCCTTCACCGAGGCGGGCATGGTGACCATGGACCAGCTCAAGCAACTGCTGCTGGAGGGGGGGCAGGCCGCCATCGACGGGCTGCTGCTGCCCATCGAGGGGGCCCTGGCCGGCTGGCCGGCCATCAATCTCACCGCCAACCTGGCCTATTACGTGCGGCAGGGACAGGCGGTGCAGGTGTCCCAGGCGCCTACCCAGGGCTGGGTACGCCTGATCGGCCCGGAAGGGGATTTCATCGGCGTCGGCCACATTCTGGACGATGGCCGGGTCGCCCCGAAACGGCTGTTCCATGCCGCTTAAGTCCGTAATTCTGCTTGTTTACTTGTCCGGCGCACGGTTAAAATACCGCGCTTAAACCTCACCCCAGTTTAGGAGTTGTAGTTAGATGTCTCTGAACGCCACCCAGAAAGCTGAAATCGTCCAGGATCACGGCAAGGCCGCGACCGACACCGGTTCCGCCGAAGTACAGATCGCCCTGCTGTCCGCCCGCATCGACGACCTGTCCGGCCACTTCAAGGAACACACCCACGATCACCACTCGCGCCAGGGTCTGCTGCGCATGGTGAGCAAGCGCCGCAAGCTGCTCGACTACCTGAAGGGTAAGGACATCGAGCGCTACCGCGCCATTGTTGCCCGCCTCGGTCTGCGCAAGTAATCCACGGCCGCACCGGCCCCGCCACCAGAAGGGAATACGACGTGACTCCAGTTGTAAAAGAATTCAAATACGGCGATCGAACCGTTCGTCTGGAAACCGGCGAGATAGCACGTCAGGCCTCTGGCGCCGTCATGGTGAGCATGGGCGACACGGTGGTGCTGGTGACGGCTGTGGCCATTGCGGAGGCCGTGGAAGGCCGTGACTTCTTCCCCCTCACGGTCAACTACCAGGAGCGCACCTACGCGGCGGGCAAGATCCCCGGCGGTTTCTTCCGCCGTGAGGGCCGTCCCACCGAGAAGGAAACCCTGACCTCCCGCCTGATCGATCGTCCGCTGCGTCCGCTGTTCCCGGAAGGTTTTACCAACGAAGTCCAGGTTATCGCCACCGTCGTGTCCCTGGACCCGGAGATCGATCCGGACATCCCGTCGATGATCGGTGCCTCCGCCGCCCTGTGCCTGGCCGGCGTGCCGTTCAAGGGCCCCATCGGCGGCGCCCGCGTCGGCTACAAGGATGGCCAGTACCTGCTCAACCCGAGCCTGACCGCCCTGCAGACCTCCGAGCTGGACCTGGTGGTGGCCGGTACCGCCAATGCCGTGCTGATGGTGGAGTCGGAGGCACGCGAGCTGTCGGAAGAGGTGATGCTGGGTGCGGTGATCTTCGGTCACGACCAGATGCAGACGGTGATCAAGGCGATCAACGAGCTGGTGGCGGAGGCCAAGGTCGCGTCCTGGAACTGGCAGGCGCCGGCGGCGGATACCACCCTGAAGTCCCGCGTTGCTGAACTGGGTGAGGCTGCGTTCAGCGAGGCATACACCATCAAGGAAAAGCAGGCGCGCTACAGCCGCCTGAACGAGATCCGCAGCGGTATCATGAGCAAGCTCACCGGCGAAGGCGCCGATCCCTGCTTCCCGGCAGAGAAGGTGCGCGTGGCCATCGAGACCCTGGAATACAACACCGTGCGCGGCAGCATCCTGGCCGGCAAGCCGCGTATCGACGGCCGCGATACCCGCACCGTGCGTCCGATCACCATCCGTACCGGCGTACTGCCGCGTACCCACGGTTCCGCACTGTTCACCCGTGGCGAGACCCAGGCCCTGGTGGTGGCGACCCTGGGCACGGCCCGCGATGCGCAGGTCATCGATGCCATCGAAGGCGAGCGCAAAGAGTCGTTCATGCTGCACTACAACTTCCCGCCGTACTGCGTCGGCGAGACCGGCATGGTGGGCAGCCCGAAGCGCCGCGAGATCGGTCACGGCCGTCTGGCCAAGCGTGGCGTGCAGGCCGTGATGCCGACCATGGAGACCTTCCCCTACACCGTGCGTGTGGTGTCCGAGATCACCGAGTCCAACGGCTCCAGCTCCATGGCCTCGGTATGCGGCTCCAGCCTGGCGCTGATGGATGCCGGCGTGCCCGTCAAGGCACCGGTGGCCGGCGTGGCCATGGGCCTGATCAAGGAGGGCGACAAGTTCGCCATCCTCACCGACATCATGGGCGACGAGGATCACCTCGGCGACATGGACTTCAAGGTGGCCGGTACCGAAAGCGGCGTCAGCGCGCTGCAGATGGACATCAAGATCGACGGCATCACCCGCGAGATCATGGAAGCCGCCCTGAAGCAGGCGCGCGAAGGCCGCCTGCACATCCTCGGCGAGATGAACAAGGCGCTGTCCAAGCCGCGCGAGCAGATGTCCGATTTTGCGCCGCGCTACGAGACCTTCAAGATCAACCCGGACAAGATCCGCGACGTCATCGGCAAGGGCGGCGCCACCATCCGTGCCCTCACCGAGGAGACCGGCACCAGCATCGACATCAGCGATGACGGTACCGTCAAGATCGCCTCGGTGGACGGTGCCGCCGGCAAGGAAGCGCGCCGCCGCATCGAGCAGCTGACCGCCGACGTGGAAGTGGGCATGGTCTACGAAGGCCGCGTGGCCAAGCTGATGGACTTCGGCGCCTTCGTCACCATCCTGCCGGGCAAGGACGGTCTGGTGCATATCTCCCAGATTTCCGACGAGCGCGTCGAGAAGGTGAGCGACAAGCTGGCCGAAGGTGACCTGATCAAGGTGAAGGTGCTGGAAGTGGACAAGCAGGGGCGCATCCGCCTGTCCATGAAGGCGCTGGCGGAATAAATCTCCGCGCCGAAAGCAATGCACGGAAGGGGCCGCAAGGCCCCTTTTGTTTGTGCAGTGCCCCAGGCCTGCCGTGCATAAGGCGCACACACGCACAATTTCATGGAACGACTGTATAAATTCAGCGACTTCTTCACCCCCCACCTGCGCCTGATCCTGGCGCTGCTGTGTGCTGCCCTGACGCTGATGTTGGTCTCCCATGCCTCTCCCTGGACGGCCGCACCGCTGCTGTGCGCGCTGCTGCTGCTGTGGGACTACATCCGCAACAGCGGTGTATGGATCGGTTTTCGCGCCTTCCGCCAGGGCCATCTGCCACGCGTGCGGCGCAGCCTGGCGAGCGTGCGCTGGCCGCAGTTGCTGTCGCGCCGCAGTCGCGCCTATTACCACTGGCTGCGCGGGGTGCTGGAGGCCGCCGACGGCCGCCTGCAGGCGGCGCGGGTGCACCTGCTGGTGGCGGCGACCGGCGCCCTGCGCACCGAGAATGATCGCAGCCTGGTGCAATGCCTGCTGGCGGAACTGGCCCTGCAGGAAGGCAACAACACGGCAGCGGCGGAGCATGTGCGCCTGGCCAATGCGCTGGGACATCATGGCGAGGTGGCGCGCATCATCACCGCCTTGCGGAGGCGGCTGGATGGCCCGGCCTGAAACCTGGTGCCGACTGGAGGATGCGACGCTGCGCCTGCATGGTGAGCTGGATGCGACGGGCATTCCCGCTTTTGCGGCGGAGATTGCTGCACTGCAGCCCATGTCCGGTCCACTGCTGCTCGAGTTGGCTGATTTCGATATCGCCGACGGCATGGCGGCGGTGGCCGCCGTCAACGCCGTCCGTCACCTGGCACGTGGTCGCCATCTTGTGCTGCGGGCCGCGCCGCAGTTGCTGGCCCACAATCTGTATCGTGTCGGCGACCTGGAAGGCGGCAGCCTGGTGCTGGAGGCGACCCGTGAGGAAGAACCCTTCGGTTGAGCCAGCCCCGGCGTAGCTGTCGCGGTGGATACGGTTTGGCTAAAATCGACGCGGTACATCAGCGCGCTGTCGAGGCGCATCGCGTCGCCCGGGCGCTACTGTGCGGGCACCGCATGGTATGGCAGCGTCCTGATGTCTTCGCCCGCTGTCGCTACTCGCGAGGAAAATGACCATGGCACTGACCCCTTCCACCATGCTGGAGCTGGGTACCCCGGCGCCGGATTTCGATTTGCCGGAGCCGGCCAGCGGCGGCACAGTCAGCCGCCGGCAGTTTGCCGGCCGGCCGCTGCTGGTGGTGTTTACCTGCAATCATTGCCCCTATGTCAAACATATCGCGGACGCCTTTGACGACTTTGCCCGCGAGTTCCAGGGGCGCGGCCTCGCGGTGGTGGCGATCAGCGCCAACGACCCGGCTCACCGGGCCGAAGACGGCCCGGAATTCATGGCGGCGCAGGCCCGCGCCCGCGGCAACCCGTATCCCTATCTGTTCGACGCCAGCCAGGCGGTGGCCAAGGCCTACCGCGCAGCTTGCACGCCGGATTTCTTTCTGTTCGATGCGACGCACCGCCTGGTCTACCGCGGTCAGTTCGACGACAGCCGGCCAGGCAACAGCCGTCCGGTGACCGGCAGCGACTTGCGCGATGCAGTGCAGGCGTTGCTGGCCGGCGTGCCGCTAACTGAGGAGCAGCGCCCCAGCATCGGCTGCAACATCAAGTGGCAGCCGGGCAATGAGCCGGATTACTTTGGTTGATGAGGCTGTCTGATCTCGCATAGATCAAAAAACATGCCTGCATATCGTGTACATCACCGTGCTGCAGGACGGTTGCGCCGGCCTTGCATTGCACGGCTGTAAACCGTGGCGTAGACTCAAAACAGTGAGCAGCTCCGCGGTTAACTTAATGCTCATGCGGCGCAGGCAGACGTACCACACGACGTTCGCCGGCGCGGGCCGGACAATAACCAATAAAGTAACCGGGCGGGCGCGGCGCACGGCGTAGCGGTGCGGGTGCGTCCATGCGTTTGCAGACCAAGTTGCTGGCGGTATTCGGTGCGGTGTTCCTCAGTCTTTATCTGGCTGTGGAGTACCACCAATATCGGCAGAATCGCGCCGCCATCGTCGCGCAGCTGCTCGACGAGGCCGAAGTGATCGCCGGAACCCTGCAGGCCGTGCGCCGGGTCTATCAGCATCAGTTCATTGCCAGCGGTCTGCCGGTGAACGATGCCACCATCGGTTTTCTTCCTGCCCATGCCATGCCGCGCATCTCCGCAGAATTTCTGCACTTCGTACGTACCGGCCTGTCATTCAACAATGTCTCCGATCGCGCGCGCAATGCGCACAATGCGGCGGACAGTGTCGAGCTCGAGGCCATCAATTATTTCCGCGCTGATGTGGAGGCAACCTCGCGCATGGTGCCGTTCACCAGCGCCGATGGACGCCATTTCTACCATTACGCCAAGCCGTTGCGCATCGAGCAGTACTGCCTGCAATGTCATGGCAGCAGGCAGGATGCGCCGGACACCATACGCGCACAGTATGACAGCGGATTTGACTATCAACTGGGCGATGTGCGGGGCATTCTCAGCATAAAATTGCCGGCCGATGAGCTGGAAAAACGTGTGGCTGCACGCCAGTACCGCGAGATGGGAACGCGACTGGCGGTGTTTGCCGCGGCCTTTGTGCTGCTGTCCCTCTTGCTCAAGCATGTGGTGGTGCGTCGGTTGGCGCAGCTCAAGGGGCAGATGCAACGTCTGCGCGACGGGGACTATGCCGCACGGGTCTCCCTGGCCGGGGAGGATGAGCTGGCCGAGCTGGCCCAGTCCTTCAATGCCATGGCTGATGCCGTCGCCGCCGGCAATACCCAGATAGAACATGAGCGCGTGTTTTTGCAGACCGTCATCGACGGTGCCCTCGACCCCATCATGGTGATCGCCGACGATTACCAGGTGTTGATGATGAACCGGGCGGCGCGGCGCTATTTGCGGCACGGTGAGGATTTGCCGCTGCGCTGCCACCGGGTGTCGCACAACCAGGATCAGCCCTGTGGCGGCAACGGCCACCCCTGCCCGCTGGACGAGGTGCGGCGCACCCTGCGGCCGGTGACCATGGTGCATGAACATGTACTGGCCGATGGCAGCCGCCGCCTGTTCGAACTGGAGGCGACGCCGCTGCTGGATGAACGCGGCACCTTCAAGGGCATCATCGAAACCTCACGCGATATCACCGATCGTGTGCGTGCGGAGGAACGCCTGCGCAAGCTGTCGCAGGCGGTGGAGCAGAGCCCGGTATCGGTGATCATCACCGATCTGAACGGCGCCATCGAATACGTCAATCCAAAATTCGAAGAGGTGACCGGTTACCGGCTGGAAGAAGTGCAGGGCAGCAATCCGCGCGTGCTCAAGAGCGGCCATACCGCCTCGGCCGAGTACCGTACCTTGTGGGAGACCATCAAGCGCGGCGATATCTGGCGCGGCGAATTCCTTAACCGGCGCAAGAACGGTGAATTGTTCTGGGAATACGCCTCCATCTCCCCCATCCGCAACGCGCAGGGTGACGTGGACCATTTCCTGGCGGTCAAGGAAGACATCACGGTGCGCAAGGAGTACGAACAGCGGCTGTTGCATCAGGAGAGCTACGATGCCCTCACGGAGCTGCCCAATCGCATGCTGGCGGCCGACCGCGTTGGTCAGGCGGTGGTGCATGCGCGGCGTGAAGGGCGCCGGGTCGGTGTGGTGTCACTGTACCTCGATAACTTCAAGAACATCAACGACAGCCTCGGACACGGCAGCGGTGATGAAGTGCTGCTGCAGCTGGCGCGCCGCCTCGTCGCGGCCATGCGCGAGGGGGATACGGTGGCCCGTCTCGGCGGCGACGAATTCCTCATCGTATTGGCCGAGCTGGCGACGCCCGAGGACGCCGAGCGCGTGCTGGACAAGGTGCGGACGGTGTTTGAACGGCCGTTCCTGGTGGAGGACAAGAGTATTTACCTCACCCCCAGCATGGGGGTGACCGTGGCGCCTGACGACAGCGAGGATGTGCATATTCTGTTGCGCAATGCCGATGCCGCGCTGCATCGTGCCAAGGAATTGGGACGCAACATGACGCAGTTCTTTACCCCGGAGATGAATGAGCGCGCCATCAAGCGGCTGGAGCTGGAACTGCAGCTGCGTCATGCCCAGGAGCGCGGCGAGCTGTCGCTGCATTATCAGCCGCAGGTGATCAGCGGCAGCGGACGGGTGATCGGCGCCGAGGCCCTGTTGCGCTGGCAGCATCCGTCGTTTGGCGCCGTCAGTCCCGAGCGCTTCATTCCGTTGGCCGAGGAGACCGGTCTGATTGTGTCCATGGGGCGCTGGGTTCTGGAAACGGCTTGCCGCGAGGCGGTTGCCTGGCCGCAGCCGCTGCGGGTGAGCGTGAATGTTTCCTCACGCCAATTCCGCGACGGCGACCTGGTGGAAACGGTGTTGCAGGTGCTGAACGATACCGGTCTGGCGCCGGAGCGGCTGGAGCTGGAGGTGACCGAAAGCCTGCTGCTGCAGGATATGGAGGGGACGGCGCAGATCCTCGAGCGCCTGCAGTTGCTCGGTGTGCGCATCGCCCTGGATGACTTCGGTACCGGCTATTCTTCGCTCTCCTACCTCAAGCGTTTTCCCTTTGGGGTGCTCAAGATCGATCGCAGTTTCGTCAACGATATCATCGATGACCCCGATGATGCGGCGTTATGCGAGGCCATTATCCAGATGGCACATGTGCTCAATCTCAAGGTGATTGCCGAGGGCGTGGAAACGGCTGAACAGATGGAATACCTCGCGGCCCGCGGTGTCGATCTGGTGCAAGGTTATTACTACAGCCGGCCCCTGCCGGCCGCGGAGTTCCTGCTCTATCTGGCGCGAAATGACCAGTGACAAGTGGCAGATGTTTTTATGTCAACTTGAAACTGTTTCGGCTCCGGCGTAGCCTGCAATTCATTCGATGAATTACCTTGATGCACCATGGGAAAATCACACGACATCCGCCGTCAGGAAATCGTCGAGGCGACCCTTGCACTGGCGGCCGAGCAGGGATTGAGGAATCTCACTACCCAGGCCATCGCCGAGCGGGTGGGCATCGCGCAGCCGACGATCTTCCGCCATTTCGCCAGCCGTGATGCCATCTTTGCTGCCGTGATCGGCTGGGTGGCGGAAAACCTGTTTTACGTGCTGGAGCAGCTGGAGCACGATCCGGCTCCGCCGGACGAGCGGCTGCGCCGCCTGCTGCAAAGACAACTGGCTTTCATCGGCAAGCGTCGCGGCATCCCGCGGGTGGTGTTTTCCGACCGCCTGCAAGTGGAGTCGCCGGCACTCAAGGCAGCGGTGCGCGAGATCTACCAGCATCTGCTCGGCCGCATCGCCCGCTTGCTGGAGGAGGGGCGGACGTGCGGCTGTTTCCGCGCCGATCTCCAGCCGGAGCAGGATGCGCGCTACATCGGGGCCCTGTTGCAGGGGACGATCATGCGCTGGTCGGTGCAGGATTTCTCCTTTCCCCTGGAGGATGAGGCCGAGGCGTTGTGGCGTTTTCTGTGGCCGGCACTGGAGCGGCGCTAAGGCCATGTCCCGGCCCGGCTGTTCCGGCCCTGGCGGCACCTACCCCTTGGATTTGCGAGTGAGCCTATGAAGATCAGCTTTCATGGTGCGGCAGGCGAGGTGACCGGATCCTGCTATCTGGTGGAGACCGCGCAGGTCAAGTTTCTGGTGGACTGCGGCATGTTTCAGGGACCGCCGGAGCACGAGGCACGCAACCGCCGCGCCTTTCCTTTCGATCCAAGGCATATCGATTTTGTCCTGCTCACCCACGCCCATATCGATCACAGCGGCCTGCTGCCCAAGCTGGTGCTGGATGGCTTCAAGGGCCCGATCTACACCACCGCCGCTACCGCCGATCTGCTGGCGGTGATGCTGCCGGACAGCGGCCACATCCAGGAGATGGAGGCGGAGCGGGCACAACGCTACATCAGGCGCGGCGGCAAGCCGCGCTATCAAAGCGACCGGCCTGTCTATACGGTGCTCGATGCCAAGCGCAGTCTCGAGCAGCTGGTGCCGCTGGCCTACGATGACGATCTCGAAGCGCACGCCACGGTGCGTTGCCGCTTCCGTGATGCCGGCCATATCCTGGGTTCGTCCATCATTGAGGTCTGGGTGCAGGAGGGATATCGCCGCACCAAGCTGGTCTTCTCCGGTGATCTGGGACAGCCGCACCGCCCGATCCTGCGCGACCCGACCCTCATCGAGCAGGCCGATATCCTGCTGGTGGAGTCCACCTACGGCAACCGCCTGCACAAGGACATGGCGGCGACGCTGGACGAGTTCGTCACCGTTGTGAACGATACCCTGCTGCGCAAGCAGGGCAATGTCATCATCCCGGCCTTTGCCGTGGGACGCACGCAGGAGCTGCTTTATCACTTTCACGAGCTCACCCGCCAGGGCCGCTTCCGCAACCTGAACCTGTTTGTCGACTCCCCCATGGCCACCGAGGTGACGCGCATCACCATGCATCATCTGCAGCTGTTCGATGCGGCCGCCAGGGAACTGGCGGCGTGGCGCGCCGCCGGCCAGGGGTTGCCGGTATTGAAGTTCACCGGCTCCGTGGAGGAGTCGATGGCGCTGAACAACATCCACAGCGGTGCGGTGATCATCTCCGCCAGCGGCATGTGCGACGGCGGCCGTATCAAGCACCATTTGCGCCATAATCTGGGCCGGCGCGAGAACAGTGTGCTTATCACCGGCTTCCAGGCCGAGGGCACCCTGGGGCGGCGCCTGGTGGACCGGGCGGCAGCGGTGCGGATCTTTGGTCAGGATGTGCCGGTCCGTGCCGACATCCATACCCTGGGCGGATTTTCCGCCCATGCCGATCGTGCGGCCTTGCTGCACTGGCTGCGTGCCTTCAGGGAGCCGCCCCACCGGACGTTCGTGGTGCATGGTGAGGCGGCGACGGCGGCGGTATTTGCAGATGCCCTGCGGCAGGAGTTGGGCTGGAAGGCGCAGGTGCCGGGTTTGGGCGAGCATGTGACCGTCTGAACCACTGGTGCCAAATACTGTTGTGTCGCCTGGCCTGTGGCGATTCCGGCGTAGTGATTATTGGGTGGTTGTGTGGAGCAGGAGAGGACAGCAATGAGCAAGCAGGCGCTGGCCATACGCCATGTGGCTTTCGAGGATGCCGGCAGTTTTGCCGCGGTACTGGAGCAGCGGGGGTATACCCTGCGCTATCTGGAGGCGGGGTATGACGACCTGCGCGGCCTGGCTGCGCGTGCCGCCGACCTGGTGCTGATACTGGGCGGTCCTATCGGTGCCTATGAGGAGGACAGCTATCCCTTCCTGCGCGATGAGCTGGACTTCATTGCCCGGCGCCTGGCCGCGCAGCAACCCATCGTGGGGATTTGTCTCGGGGCGCAGCTGATGGCCCGCGCCCTGGGAGCGCCGGTGTTTCCGGGGCGCAACGGCAAGGAGATCGGTTGGGCGCCGCTGCAACTGACCGCAGCGGGTCAGGCCTCCGCCCTGCGTCACCTGGCCGCGGAGCTGACCCCGGTGCTGCACTGGCACGGCGATACCTTCGATATCCCTGCCGGCGCCGAGCGGCTGGCCGGCAGCAGCCAGTATCCGAACCAGGCCTTCGCCATTGGCCATCACGCCCTGGCGCTGCAATTCCATCCCGAGGTCACCGCAGCCGGCCTGGAGCGCTGGTTCATCGGCCATGCCTGTGAAATCGGTGCCACCCCGGATATTTCCGTCACGCAGCTGCGGGCCGCGACCGCCCGCTGGGCAGCGGGCCTGCAATCCCAGGGGCAGCAGATGTTCGGCGCCTGGCTTGAACAGCTATGACGTACTGTTCGCGCAGCATCCGTCACGCCACGGATCGCGGCAGCTAGCGCAGCGCAGCATGTATCTGTTCCGCATGCGGCCATTGCTGCTGGTTCTGCTCGGGGTGATCACGCTCATCTCGCTGGCGGCCGTGGCATGGGGCGGTCGGTTGGCGGTGCGTGATCTGAACGAGGCCCGTCATCTGCTGCTGGTGAACCGCATCGCCGAATTCACTTTGCAGCTCAATACCAGCGCGGCCATGGAGCGGGGCGTCACGGCAGCCCTGCTGGCGAACCCGGCACAGTCCAGTGAGGCCATGGCGGCGGAGATGCGGCGTCTGCGGCGCGACAACGAGGAGCAGGTTCTCGCCTTGCTGGGCATGACGGAGGCGCTGTTGGACAGCCAGGCGTGGTCGGCGCTGCACGAGGCCCTGGATGCATTGCGCCGCGAGCGGCAGCGCCTGCTGCGGGCACGCAGCACGGCCGATGTCATGCTGCAGCGCGCCGAGCGGGGCGGCGAGGCCTATTTCCTGTCGGCCATCACCTCCTTTATCGAGGCCACCGCCGCCGTGCGCGCCCGGGCACTGGCCGAGGCCTGGCGTGGCGACGTGATACGGCGTGACCATCTGACGCTGAATGAGGCGCTCTATGCTGCGAGTGAGTATGCCGGGCGCGAGCGGGCCATCCTCGGCATCGCGATCGCCCAGGCGCGGCCGCTGACCACGGCTGAACGCGAGTTGTTGATCGGGCTGCGCCATACCGCGAGCGTTGCCCTGGGGCAGCTGGATACGGCGATGGCCGTATTCGCCGACATCGAGAGCGTCACTGCCGCGCATGCCACCATGAATGCGGCGTTTCGCCACCGTTACCAGGCCCTGCGCGACGCGGTCTATGCGGCAGCCATGCAGGGGGCGGCCTATCCGGTCGATGTGGCAACCTGGTATCAGGAGGCCAGTCTGGGGATAGACGCCATCATCCAGCTGGGTGGGGCCGTCAATGCAGTGGTCCGCACGCTGGTGACCCGGCGCGAACAGCAGGCGCGGGATGCAGTAGTGGTGTTTGCGCTTGCCGCCGTGCTGGTGGTGGTCACCTTGCTGGTGGTGGCAGTGCTCATCCGCAGCCGCATCATGTTGCCACTGCGGCAACTGGAGCAGATGGCCGAGGCCATCGGCCGCGGTGATCATGCGCAGCCGTTGCAGCTGCCCCGCGGGGATGAGCTGGGCGAGCTGGGGGCGGCACTCGACACCATGCGGCAGAATCTGCTGGAGCAGATGCAGGAGCGAGACCGCATCGAAACCCTGCTGCGCACCAGTGCGCAGCGTTTTCGCAATCTGGTTGAGAGCACCAACGACTGGCTGTGGGAGATCGATGGCGCCGGGCGGTATACCTATGTCAGTCCCCAGGTAAAAAACATCCTGGGCTACGAACCCGATGAGGTGCTGGGGCGCTCACCCTTCGAATTGATGCCGGCAGACGAGGCCTCCCGCCTGGAGCGGATGTTTGCCGAACTGGTGGCGCGCCGTGCGCCGATACGTGCAGTGGAAAACATCAATCGCCACAAGAACGGCCGTCTGGTGGTACTGGAAACCAACGGTGTGCCGGTGCTGGATGCGCACGGCGAGTGTGTCGGTTACCGCGGCATCGACCGCGATATCACTGAACGCCGCCAAGCGGAACAGGCACAGCGCGAGTCGGAGCGCCGCTTCCGCGACCTGCTGGAAAACATGCGGCTGATGGCGGTGATGCTGGATGATGCCGGCAACATCACCTTCATCAATGACTTTCTGTTGCGCAGTACCGGGCGTACCCGGGACGAGGTCATGGGGCACAGCTGGTTCAATCTGTTCATTCCCGATGAGATGCGCGGCGCGCTGCGTGCCGGCTATCTGCGCTCCATGGCCGGGGGACTGCCTGCCTCGCCCCATGAATACGAAATTCTTACCGCTGCCGACGCACGGCGGCGGGTGGTGTGGAATACCATCCTGATCCATGGTCCGGACGAACGTCCGGTCGGCAGTGCCAGCGTCGGCGCGGACGTCACCGAGCAGCGCAAGAGCGAGGCAGAAATGCAAAAGCTGTTGCGTGTGGCGGAACAGACCGATGATGCCGTGATGATCACCGATCCCAGCGGCGTCATCGAATATGTCAACGCGGCGTTCGAGCGGATTACCGGCTATCAGCGTGATGAAGTCATTGGCCAGCACGCCCGCCTGCTGAACTCCGGGCAGCAGGATGCGGCCTTCTACGAACGTCTGTGGGCAACGATTTCATCCGGTCAGCCGTTTCGCGCCCTGATGACCAACCGGCGCAAGAACGGCGAGATGTTTCACGAAGAGAAGACCATTACGCCATTGCGCGACGGCACGGGGGCCATTACGCACTACTTGTCCACTTCCAAGGATGTGACCGAGCGGCGGCGCATGGATGAACAGCTGCAGCAGTCGGAAAAGCTGGCCTCCATCGGCCAGCTGGCTGCCGGCGTGGCCCACGAGATCAACAATCCGGTGGGTTACATCAGCTCGAATATCGTTACGCTCAACCGTTACCTGAACGACATTTTCCAGCTGCTGGCGGTTTATGAACAGATGGAGAGTGCCGTGACGGATACCGCGCTGCAGCAGCAGTTGCAGGCCCTGAAGCAGGCGCTGGACCTTGACTACCTGCGCAAGGATATCCCCGCCCTGATCGGTGAATCTGCGGAAGGCGTGGCCCGGGTGAAGAAGATCGTGCAGGACCTGAAGGATTTTTCACGCCAGGACGAGGCGGAGTGGCAGATGGCGGACCTGCACAAGGGGCTGGAAAGCACGCTCAACATCGTACACAACGAAATCAAATACAAGGCGGAGGTGGTGCGCGAGTATGGCGAGCTGCCAATGGTGCAGTGCATCCCGTCACAACTCAACCAGGTATTCATGAATCTGCTGGTGAACGCCGCGCATGCCATTGACGAGCGCGGAGTGATCCATGTGCGCAGCGGCACCGAGGGCGACTGGGTCTGGGTGGAGGTGCAGGATAACGGCAAGGGGATCCGGCCGGAGCACCTGGGCCGCCTGTTCGATCCCTTCTTTACCACCAAACCGGTGGGCAAGGGCACCGGGCTGGGGCTGTCCATCTCCTATGGCATAGTGCAGAAGCATGGCGGCCGCATCGAGGTGGAGAGCGAGCTCGGGCAGGGGAGCCGGTTCCGGGTCTGGCTGCCGCTGCAGCAGGCAGACCAGGCAGCGCACTGAACGGATGGCATAGATATTCCGGATGGGTATCTATCTCATGCCCGGCACGTCATCTAGTCAGTCACCTTCGCCTGCAAGGTGCGATACAGTCCGAAGGCCTTGCGCACCTGTTCGCGCAACTCATCATCATCCCAGGGCTGGCTGAAATATTTGTGGATCACCCCGTCGGTGACGGCCTGGCCGACTTGTTCCAGGTCGCCATGCCCGCTCAGCACGATGCGTATGGTCTCCGGATAGATGCTTTTCACCCGCTTGAAGAAGTCGATGCCGCTCATGTCCGGCAGGCGCTGATTGCTGATGATGACGCCGGCGCCGTGCAGCGCCAGCAGATTGAACGCCTCCTGGGTGGTGCTGGCGGCAAGCAGGTGATAGCCGGCGTGCTGAAACAGACGTTGCAGGGCGCTGAGGATGTTGCGCCTGTCTTCCAGCAACAGCAGGGTCTTGGTTTCCCGTGTGCTGTCGCGTTGCGGCAGATGCAGGGTCCGCCCCTCCTGCAGCAGTTGCGCCAGCTCAGCGGCGGGCAGCGGCCGGCTGAACAGATAGCCCTGCAGCAGATCGCAGCCCTTGTCGCGCAGGTACACCGCCTGGGCCTCGGTTTCCACGCCCTCGGCCACCACCGTGAGGCGCAGGCTCTCGGCCATGGCGATGATGGTCATGGCGATGGTGGCCTGATCCGGCGCGGTAGTGATATGGGTGACGAAGCTGCGGTCGATCTTCAGGGTATCGAAGGGGAAGCGGCCCAGATGCGACAGGCTGGAGTAGCCGGTACCGAAATCATCCACTGCGAGGCTCAGGCCCAGGGCCTTGAGCTGCTGCAGCACCTCGGCGGTAGCCTCCGGGGATTCCATTACCGCGCTTTCGGTCAGCTCCAGTTCCAGATAACGCGGCTCGAGCGCGGTCTCCTCCAGCACCCGGGTGACAGCGGCCACCAGCGAGGGCTGCCGCAACTGGTGGGCAGAGAGATTGACGGCGATAGTGATCGGCGGCAGGCCCGCCGTCTGCCAGCGCCGGTTCTGACGGCAGGCCTCGCGCAAGGCCCATTCCCCCAACGCCTGGATCAGCCCGGTCTCTTCGGCCACCGGGATGAAGCGTTGCGGCGAGATCCAGCCTTCGGTCGGATGGCACCAGCGGGCCAGCGCCTCGACGCCGACGATGTGGCCAGTGGCCAGGTCGACCTTGGGCTGGTAATGCAGCTCCAGTTCGTTCTGTTCCAGCGCACGACGCAGGGCGTGCTCCAGCGACAGGCGGGCCGCGGCGACGGCATTCAGCTCCTCGGTGTAGAAGCGGAAGTGATTGCGCCCCTCCCGCGCCGCCTGGTGCAACGCCGTGGCGGCGTTGCGCAGCAACGTGCCAAGGTCTTCGCCATCCTGCGGCATCAGGCTGATGCCGATGTGCAAGGCCAGGCGCAGCTCGTGACCTTCCAGCTCGATGGGCAGCGCTACCGCATCGATCATGCGCTGGGCCACGGCGCTTACGTCGTCGGCGTGCTGCACGTCGGGTAGCAGGACCACGAATTCGTCGCCGCCATAGCGGGCGACGGTGTCATGGCCGCGCGCCACCTGGTTCAGGCGCTTGGCGATGGTGCGCAGCACGGCATCGCCGATGCGGTGGCCGAGGCTGTCGTTGATCAGCTTGAAGCGGCTCAGGTCCAGTGACATCACCGCCAGCAGGGTGTCGTCGCGACGGCTGGCGACGGCCTGGCTAAAACGCTGGGTGAGCAGGTTGCGGTTGGGCAACTGCGTCAGCTCGTCGTAATAGGCGAAGAAGTTGATCTGTTCTTCCAGCTTCTTGCGCTCGCTGATGTCGTGTTGCAGTCCGACGTAATGGGTGATGGCGCCCTGCTCGTTGCGCACCGGGCTGATGGAGATCAGTTCCCAGTACAGTTCGCCGTTCTTGCGCTTGTTGATGAGCTCGCCTTCCCACACTTTGCCTTGCGTGATGGTGCCCCACAGCTCGCGATAGCGCTCCGCCGAGGTGCGGCCGGATTTGAGTATGCTGAGCTTGCCGCCGCGTACCTCGTCGGCGGTGTAGCCGGTGGTACGGGTGAACTGTGGATTGACGTATTCGATGAGCCCCTGCGGGTTGGTGATGACAACGCCACTTACGCTGTGCTCGATGGCCTGGCTCAGCTTGCGCAGCTCGGCCTCGGTACGGATGCGCTCGGTGACATCCTTGCCGCTGGAGATGTAATGGGTGATGGCGCCATGGCTGTCGCGCACCGGGCTGATGGCGACCTCCTCGTAATAGGGGGTGCCGTCGGCGCGGCAGTTGGTGAGGGTGGCGCGGAATATCTCGCCGTGGCTCAGCGCCTCGTGGAAGCGCTGGTACAGCACCGGATCGTTGAGCTCGCTCTTGAAGATGGCCGCGTTCTTGCCCAGCACCTGCGTCCGCCGGAAGCCGCGGATGCGTTCGAAGGCGGCGTTGACGTATTCGATGGTGCGGTCACTGTCGGTGATGATCATCGAGTCGGCGCTCTGCTCCAGGGCGAGGGAGAAGATGCGCAGTCGGGCCGCATCGGCCTCGCGCTGGCGCAGGTCTTCTAGCAGGGTCAGGCGCATGCGCTCGAAGGCGGTCGCCAGATGGCCCAGTTCGTCGTTCTGGAAGCTGGGCAGGGGCTGGTTCAGGTTGCCCTTGCTGATGGTGTCTGCCGCCGCCTCCAGGCGCTGCAGGGGGGCGAGGATGCGGCGGCGGATGCTGCGCACGACGAGGAAGAACACCGTGGCGGTGATCAGCAGCGCCAGGATCAGCAGGGTGGTGTCGAGCATGGCCTTGTGGCGCAGCTGGGCGATATCGCGACGCAGGTGGCTGCTCATGGCCTCGGACAGCGCAATGATGGTATCGATGGCCTGTGTCGCCTCGTTGTACCAGAGCGTTGCGTCGATGGCATAGGGCTCGCCGCTGCGGCTGGCGGCATAGACCTGCTGGCGCACCTCTTCGTAGCGGGCGAGAAACACGCTGGTGACATTGGCGGAGGCCAGGGTCAGTTCGCGCGAGGCGGGAAACTGGCGCACGATGCGCTCGGCACGGGTCAGGGCCAGATCGACGATGTTGCGATACTGGTGCAACTGCGCCAGTTCGCCTTCGGTCAGGCGGCGCTGGCGGGCGATGGCGGAGCCGATAATGGCGCGCTCGCGGCCGGCGTATTCGCTGACCGTGAACAGGGCCTCCTTCATCACCGGATTGGGCATGTAGGAGTACATATTGCCCGGCAGCGGCACCATGCAGGCGCGGCGCACGTCGGCCAGTGCCTCGATATGCGCGCTGGCCAGGGCGATCCAGGTTTCGGCGTCACCGGGCAGCTGACCCTGGTCGATGAGGGTACGGGTGGCCTCCAGTTCGCCGCGGCTGCGCGCCAGGTCGTGCAGGGCCAGGGTGAGCGGGTGGTTGGGGGGCAGGTTGTGGATGGCTTGGGCGCCGTCCAGCAGGCGCTGATACTGCGTGTCGACGTCCTGGCGCTGGCGCGCCATTTCCTGCTGCATCTCGGTCTGCGGGCCGGGGCTGGCGAGCAGGGCGGCGGTGATGCCGCGCTCCATGGCCATCACGGCACTGGCGCGCAGGGACAGGTCGGCGAGGTGATTGGTCTGCTCGATCCAGGTGACCGCGTGCAGCTTCTCGCGCGCCTCGCGGAACTCCCACAGACTACCCGCCAGAATCAGCAGGCCGAGCAGGGCCAGCAGCGTGATGAGCAGGCGGCGTATGGACATTGGCATCCCCATATCCCGGCGATCATCCATGTCGGCAGGTTATTGTTGTTGTCCTCGAACGTGCTGGAGAGGGGTCTATGCTACCCCGCGAACAACACCGCCTGGCGGTGCGCTGGTCGTCATTGCCCACTGTCAGACTAAGGATTGGGCCTATGCCGACACTCTAAGTGGGGTATATGCAAAAAGCAAGGCCGCGGCCGTTGCCGGTCGCGGCCTTTGTTTTTTGGGTAGGAGCGGATCGTATCCGCGATACAGCGCCCGGCAGAGGCACGCCGGGCGCGAATGCGATTCGCTCCTGCAGGTTTTATTTATGCGCCCGGTTGTGCACCAGGTCGTCCACCACCGCCGGGTCGGCCAGGGTGGAGGTATCGCCCAGGCTGTCGGTCTCGTTGGCGGCGATCTTGCGCAGGATGCGGCGCATGATCTTGCCGGAACGGGTCTTGGGCAGGCCGGGGGCCCACTGGATGACGTCGGGCGAGGCGATGGGGCCGATCTCGCTGCGTACCAGCTGCACCAGTTCCTTCTTCAGCGCATCACTGGGTTCCACGCCCTTCACCAGGGTCACGTAGCAGTAGATGCCCTGGCCCTTGATGTCGTGCGGGAAGCCGACCACCGCGGCCTCGGCCACCGACTCGTGCAGCACCAGGGCGCTTTCGATCTCGGCGGTGCCCATGCGGTGGCCGGAGATGTTGAGCACGTCGTCGACGCGGCCGGTGATCCAGTAGTAGCCGTCCTTGTCACGCTTGGCGCCGTCACCGGTGAAGTACATGCCGGGGTAGGTCTTGAAATAGGTGTCGATGAAGCGCTGATGATCGCCATACACGGAGCGCATCTGGCCCGGCCAGGGGCGGGTGATGACGAGGTTACCCTCGCACTCGCCGTCGAGGATGTTGCCCTCGTTGTCGACGATGGCCGGGGCCACGCCGAAGAAGGGACGGGTGGCGGAGCCGGGCTTGAGCGCGGTGGCGCCCGGCAGCGGGGTAATGAGGTGGCCGCCGGTCTCGGTCTGCCACCAGGTGTCGACGATGGGGCAGCGCTCCTCGCCGACGATGTGGTAGTACCACTCCCAGGCCTCGGGGTTGATGGGCTCGCCCACGGTGCCGAGCAGCTTGAGCGACTTGCGGCTGGTCTTCTTCACCGGCTCGACGCCCTCGCGCATCAGCGCGCGGATGGCGGTGGGGGCGGTGTAGAAGATGTTGACCTGATGCTTGTCGATCACCTGCCAGAAGCGCGAGGCATCGGGGTAGGAGGGGATGCCCTCGAACATCAGGCTGATGGCGCCGTTGCAGAGCGGGCCGTAGACGATGTAGGTGTGGCCGGTGACCCAGCCCACGTCGGCGGTACACCAGTAGATGTCACCCTCGTGGTAGTCGAAGGTGTACTTGTGGGTCATCGCCGCGAACAGCAGATAGCCGCCGGTGGTGTGCAGCACGCCCTTGGGCTTGCCGGTGGAGCCGGAGGTGTAGAGGATGAACAGCGGGTCTTCTGCATCCATCTCCTCCGGCTGGCAGTCCGGCGAGGCCTTGGCCATGGCCTCGTGGTACCACACGTCGCGGCCGTCCTTCCAGGCGATGCTGCCGCCGGTGCGCTTGACCACCAGCACGGTGTGCACGTTGGGACACTGCAGCAGGGCCTTGTCGGTGTTGCCCTTGAGCGGCACCGCCTTCTTGCCGCGCAGGCCCTCGTCGGCGGTGATGACCACCTGGCAGTCGGAGTCGAGGATGCGATCCTTGAGCGATTCCGGCGAGAAGCCGCCGAACACCACCGAGTGCACCGCACCGATGCGGGCGCAGGCGAGCATGGCGACGGAGGCCTCGGGGATCATCGGCATGTAGATGCAGACGCGGTCGCCCTTCTTCACGCCGCGCGACTTCAGCACGTTGGCGAACTTGCTCACCTCGGCGTGCAGCTCGCGGTAGGTGATCTTCTTGTCCTCGGCCGGGTCGTCGCCTTCCCAGATCAGGGCGACCTGGTCGCCGCGCTTCTCCAGGTGGCGGTCCAGGCAGTTGTAGGCGACGTTGAGCTTGCCGCCCTCGAACCAGCGGATATCGCCCTTGTGATAGTCCCACTGCGAGACCTTGTTCCAGGGCTTGGACCAGGTCAGGAAGGCCTGGGCCTGCTCGCCCCAGAAGCCATCCGGATCTTGGATGGATTGCTGATACAACGCCTCGTATTTGGCATTGTCGATGTGGGCATGGGCAGCAAAGTCAGGGGGTACGGGATATACCTTGGTCTCGGACATGGGTTTCTCCTAGGTCAATAAATGCTATGGCGAAAAGCTTCAAAAAATAAACGGCGACACGCCCTGTTGCGGTGACGCATCTGGCCGCAGGCTGGTGAACAGAAGCTGTTTACCGGTGCTCTTTTGTAGTTTTATTGTCTCCCCACGCAGGACACTGGACAGCGTCCCGCGGCGGCCGCCCACATCGCTGAAACCGGCCGCAACCCGCTCCGAAACGGGTTCGCCCACTATACCATGCCGGTTGCGCCCGTGGGTCATCATGGCCGCAGCATCAGGTCTTTCAGCGGCAGGGGATGGTTGCCCTCGCGCTCCGCCAGCTGGGCCAGGAACAGCTCGGCGGCCGCCAGGGCATCGACCAGCGCGTCGTGGGCGCGGTAGCGGGGCAGGTTATAGCGGTTGCGCAGGTTGCCAAGGCGCAGTTCCCCGGGGCGGTAGCTGCGGTTGCGGCGCTCAAACCACTGCTGGGCGATGCGCTGGGTGTCGACGGTCGGGATGAGAAAGCCGCCGCCGTACAGTTGTTCGCAGGCCGTATTGAGAAAGCCGAGCTCGATGCGGGCATGGTGGGCGATCAGCACCTTGCCGGCGAGCAGGGGCAGCAGCTCGGCCATCACGGTGGCGAGGTCCGCGCCGGCGGCGGCGGCATCGTCGGTGATTTGGTGAATCACCGCGCTGGCCTCGGGGATGGCGCCGTGCTGGCGCACCAGGCGGTGGCTGGCGGAGGCCAGGTCGATGCGGTTGCCGCGCAGCAAAACCCAGCCGAAACTGATGATGGCATCCTTCTTCGGATCGAGGCCGGTGGTCTCCAGATCCAGGGCGACATATTCCAGCTGGCGGCAGTCCGCCTTGCGTGCGACGAAAGGTGTCTCGAGGTAGTCCCGCAACGGGCCGGCCGGCACCTTGGCGGCCAGGCGCCGGCGCCGGTAATCGAGACTGAACAGCCGCTCCAGCATCAGTAGAAACGCCCGGTCTGGTAGCGCTGGGCCAGCGCCGTCTGCAGGTCGCTGATCGCCCCGAAGGCGTCCTTCAGGTGGTTGCGCTCCAGCGGCGTCAGCTCTTCGGGCGTGACGTAATTGTCCGGCGCGATGCCCTGCTTGATCTGCTGGGCCTGATGGCGCGCGCGCAGGGTGCCGATGAACTCGAAGGCATCCTCCAGGTTGTCGGCGCCTTCCTGACTGAGGGAGTGGGCATCGGCCGCCGCCTTGAGGCGCTCCACCGTGTTGATCTCCGGGATGCCGGCCGACAGGGCGTAGATGCGCGCCAGATTGATCACCGGCAGGATGCCGCGCAGCTTCAGGTCGAAGCTGTTGGCGTGATCGCCCTCGCCGATGAGGACGAAGTTGCGGAAGAAGCCGAGCGGGGGCCGGGTGCTCAGCGCATTGGTCGCCATGTAAGCGAGGAAGATCTTGTTCTCCTTGGCCTGACGCAGCACCTCGGCGTGCAGCCGCGCGTGCAGCATCTCATCGCCATAGATGGCGCGCATGTCGATGAAGTTGGTGGCCAGCATCGCCGCCTTGCGGTCGACGCGCATGATCCAGTCGTCGAAGTACTGGCGCCACACGCGCCACGGCTGGCGCCACTGCGGATTGCTGGCCATGATGCCGCCGGGGCAGTTGACGAATCCGCAGGCGTTGAGGCCGTCGGTGACGAATTGTGCCAGTTGCGTGAAGTAGCTGCCGTGCGCTTCCGGCTGGTAGTCGTCGGAGAGGAGCAGGGCGTTGTCCTGATCGGAATGCACGGTCTGTTCGCGCCGGCCCTGCGAGCCGCCGGCGACCCATACATAGGGCACCGGCGCCGGGCCGAACTGCGCCTCGCCCAGTTCCAGCAGACGCCGGGTGATGGCGTCGGTGACGGCGGAGATGGCCTGGCCCAGCTGATAGGCGCTGGCGCCGGCGGCGACCAGCTGCACCTGCAGTTCGGGCAGTTCGGCGCTGGCCTGCACCAGTTCGGCAACCGACTGGCACTTGCGCACGCTGCCCACCGAATAGATGGCATTGGCGCTTTGATAACGGATCAGGTCGGTGGTGGAGATGATGCCCTGGACGCCACCGCTGTCCACCACCGGCAGGTGATGGATGTTGTAGCGCGTCATGTTGATCAGCGCCTCGAAGGCCGGCGTGTCCGGCGTCACCTTGTGCAGGGTGCGCGTCATGATCGCGGTGACCGGCTGGGTGCAGGAAATACCTTGGGCGATGCAGCGCGAGCGCAGGTCGCGGTCGGTGATGATGCCCACCAGCAGGCGCTCGTCGGTGATGAGCAGGGCCGAGACGCGCTCACGGGTCATGAGCTGGGCGGCCTCCTGGATGGTGGTGGTGGGCGGCGCGGTGACCGGGCTGCGCCCGATCAGCGCGCGGACCTCGACGGTCATCAGATTGCCGCCGGAGCGTGGTGTGTCCTGGAGGATTTCCCGCGCGCGGCGCAGGCGGGTGCTGATGGACTGGGTGAAGTAATCGTTGAAGGCACTGTCGGCGTCGCGCAGGGTCTGCAGGCGGTCGCACGGCAGGAGGTAGAACAGGCTGTCCTCGACAGCGGTGCCGCTCAGGGTATGGGCCGGGTCATGGGGTAGGCAGGCCGACGCATACACGTCGCCTTCGGCATATTTGGCCACCAGTTCATCATTGGGATTGCGCAGTTCGATGGCGCCCTTGCGCACGATGTACAGGCAGTTCTGTCCGGCGTCCTGCGGCGGAAACGGCGTGCCGCGGCGCAGATAACGGATGGTCAATTCCCTGGGCAGGTGATCGAGCGCCTCGTCACTGAGCTGATCGAAGGGCGGATGACTGGCCAGAAATTCACGTATTTCAATCAGTTCGACTTCCATACGGTACTCTCTTGCCGTGATGGCCAGGACCGGCTGCCACAGAATCGGCGCAGCGGAACTGAAGAATTCGTTGGGCTAAAAATCCAATGGGCGCTCATCACGCCCATTGGCTGTATTTCCTCTGTGTCGCCGCGCCGCCCTGCGCGGGGCAGGGCGGCGGACGGACAGCTTACCGCTTAGTGACCGGTGGCAGTACCGGCACCGCGGGGGATACGGATATCCTCCACCATGTGCTGGATGTGCTCCGGCGTCGGCGCGGTCATCTTCGACACGATGACGGCGGCGATGAAGTTCAGCAGCGCGCCCACGGCACCGAAGGAGCCCGGGGAGATGCCGAACAGCCAGTTGGCGGCGTTGTCGGGCAGGTTGTTGGTGCCGGGGATGAAGAACCAGCCCTTGTACACGAAGATGTATACAACGGTGGTGATCAGACCCACCAGCATGCCGGTCACGGCGCCCTGACGGTTCATGCTCTTCATGAAGATACCCATCATCAGCACCGGGAACAGCGACGCGGCCGCGATACCGAAGGCCAGGGCCACCACCTGCGCGGCGAACCCGGGCGGATGCAGGCCGAGGTAACCGGCAACGAGGATGGCGCCGGCCATGGCGATACGCGAGGCCATCAGCTCGTTCTTCTCGCTGATATCCTTCACGAACACGCCCTTCAGCAGGTCGTGGGACACGGCGGAGGAGATGGCGAGCAGCAGGCCGGCAGCGGTGGACAGCGCGGCGGCCAGACCACCGGCAGCGACCAGGGCGATCACCCAGTTCGGCAGCTTGGCGATTTCCGGGTTGGCCAGCACCATGATGTCGGCGTCAACGGTCACCAGCTCGTTGCCGTTCCAGCCGAACTCAGCCTTGGCCTTCTCGGCAAAGGCGGCGTTCTTGTCGTTGTAGTACTGGATGCGGCCGTCGCCGTTCTTGTCTTCGAACTTCAGCAGACCGGTCTTTTCCCAGTTCTGGAACCAGCTCGGACGGTCCTCGTACTTGAGGTTGCCTTCCGGAGCGCCGACCGCAGCGATCTGGGTGGTGTTGGTCAGGTTCAGACGGGCCATGGCGCCGACGGCGGGAGCGGTGGTGTACAGAATGGCGATGAACACCAGGGCCCAGCCGGCAGAGGCGCGGGCATCACGGACCTTCGGCACGGTGAAGAAACGCACGATGACGTGCGGCAGGCCGGCGGTACCGATCATCAGCGACAGGGTCAGCAGCGCCATGTTCAGCGAACCGGTCTGGTTCACGTAGGTGCCGAAGCCGAGGTCGGTGATGGTCTGGTCCAGCTTCTGCAGCAGGTACATGTCGGAGCCGTCGCCCATGGTGGAGCCCAGGCCCAGCTGCGGCAGCGGATTGCCGGTCAGCTGCAGGGAGATGAAGATCGCCGGGATGGTGTAGGCGAAGATCAGAACCACGTACTGGGCAATCTGGGTGTAGGTGATACCCTTCATGCCGCCCAGCACCGCGTACAGGAACACGGTCGCCATGCCGATGTACAGGCCGGCATCGTAGGAGATCTCCAGGAAGCGGGAGAACGCCACGCCGACGCCCTTCATCTGGCCGATTACATAGGTGATGGAGGCCACGATCAGGCAGATCACCGCGACGATGCGCGCGGTCTGCGAGTAGTAGCGATCACCGATGAACTCCGGCACCGTGAACTTGCCGAACTTGCGCAGGTACGGAGCCAGCAGCATGGCCAGCAGCACGTAGCCGCCGGTCCAGCCCATCAGGTAGGCGGAGGCGCCATAGCCGTTGAAGGCGATGAGGCCGGCCATGGAGATGAAGGAGGCCGCGGACATCCAGTCGGCGCCGGTGGCCATGCCGTTGGCGATGGGATGCACGCCGCCGCCGGCGATGTAGAACTCCTTGGTACTGGAGGCACGGGCCCAGAAGGCGATACCGATGTAGACGGCGAAGGTAAAGCCGACTACCAGGTAGGTAATTGTTTTCAGATCCATGTAGGAATCCCCCGCTTAGTCTTCGTGGACGTCAAACTGACGGTCCAGCTTGTTCATGCGCGATGCATAGAAGAAGATCAGCGCCACGAAGACGTAGATCGATCCCTGCTGTGCGAACCAGAAGCCGAGCGGGTAGCCGCCGAGGCTGATGTTGTTCAACGGGCCGACGAGCATGATGCTGAGCACATACCCAACGACGAACCAGATGACCAGGCAGAGCATCAAAAGGCGAACATTCGCCTTCCAGTACTCCGCCGCTTTCTCATTTAACGACATGGTTGCTTCCTCCTCGTTGTGAATGAATCACAGTGGTTGCTGCTTTACGCCACCGTCCCCAGCTTGGACGGCAGTTGTTTCTAAAGCTGATACTCCAGGGCAAGCTTGGACTGCAGTTTGCGCGCCTGGCGAAACGCCTCCTTCAGGATGCGTCGATCCAGTTCGTTCAAGGTATCCGGATCGACGTGGTTGGACAGCGGCTGTCCCTGCTCTGACTGTCGCCGGTGTACGCGTACACGCAGCAGCTGGATGAAGTGATAGGACTCGGCCCAGGCCTCCACATCGGCCGGATTGAGTGCCTTGGCGGCAGCGGCGGCGCGCAGCCGCTCGACGGTGTTGGTGGCGGCGATGCCGTGGGCAATGGCGGTGATGCGTGCGGCATCCACGAACGGTGCCAGACCGTGCAGTTTGAGATCGATGCTGTGCGGGTGCTTGCCGCCGCTGGATACCTTGAAGTCGCCGAACAGTCCCAGCGGCGGACGGTTACGCAGGGCGTTCTCCGCCATCTGGCGGCGGAAGCGGCTGTTGGGTTCGACGCGCTTGAGCATCCACACGCGCAGTTCCTCCACCGGCGCCGGCTCGCCGTAGAGCGAACGGAAATCGAAATAGATGGAGGCGTTGAGCAGGTGCTGCGGGGTGCCCTGATCGATCCAGCGGCTGAAGCGGTTCTGCCACTCCTCCATGCTCAGGCAGCACTCCGGGTTGCTGGCCATGATGTTGCCCGGGCAGAGCGGGAAGCCGACCATCGCCAGGGCGTCGTTGATGCGCTTGGCGATGGGCAGCAGTTCGGCGCGTACCTCGTCGGTAGTCTTGCTGGCCGGGGTGCGGAACAGGATGCCGTTGTCCTGATCGGTCTTCAGGGTCTGCTCGCTGCGGCCCTCGCTGCCGAAGGCAAGCCAGGTGAAGTCCACCGTCGGCTTGCCGGTCTCGGTGAGCACCAGGGTGATGGCGCGCTGGGTGAGGCTGTCGTTGAGGGTGGTGATGATCTCGGTGATCTGATCCACCGAGGCGCCCTGGGCCAGCATCTGTTCCACCAGGCGGTGCACGTTGCTGCCCAGCTGGGCCAGTTGCTCGATGCTGTCGGCGCGGGCGATGGAGCGCGACAGGTTGACCAGGCCGATGCGCTGCAGCGAGAACAGGTCGCGCTCCGACACCACGCCGGCCAGTTTGCCGTCCTTGACCACGCAGATGTGACCGAAGCCGTGCTGCGCCATCAGCAGCGCCGCCTCGTAGGCGCGCGCCTGCGGCGGCAGCGACAGCGGCGCGGGGCTCATCAGCTCTGCCATCGGCGTGGTCGGGCTGCGCTGCGGCAGCGCCACGCGCGACAGCACGTCGTGCAGGGTGAACATGCCGATGGGGGCCTGGGCGGGGTCGGTGACCACGATGCTGCCGATGTGCTCGCGATCCATGATCGCCAGCGCCTCGCCTACCGGGGTGGTGGCGGTGCAGCTGATGGGGGCGCGCTGGATCAGGCTCTGCAGCGGCGAGCTGAGCGAGGTGTCTTCGGAGACGCGGGTGGCCGAGTTGGCCTGCACCGTGCGCAGGGCGTTGTCCAGCAGGTTGGCCAAGCGGCGGGTGCAGAAGTCGTGGAATACCGGGCTCTGACTGAACAGCTTGTCGAAGTCCTCCCGCTCCAGCTCGAAGCAGAAGGTGTCCTCCACCGCGCGGTTGATGGTGCGTACCGGGCGGCGCGAGAGCAGGGCGCCGATGGGGAAGCTTTCGCCGGTCACCAGTTCCCAGGCGCCTTCGTCGTCGGGCTCGTCCTTGCCCAGCTCGCCGCGGATGCGGCCCTGCTTGATAATAAAAAAGCGGCTGGCCGGACCGTCCTCGGGACGGGTGACGGCTTCACCGCGGGCGTAAAAACCGAGTTTCAGGCGCTTGGCCAGATAGTCCAGATGCGCCGGCGCCATCTGGTCGAACGGCGCATGCTGCCGCAGGAAGTCCAGGATGGGGGCTAGGGGCTGATGGGTGGCTATCTGGTTCAACGCTGTCCTTCCACGTGCGCACGTGAGATTTGGCGAATCAGATAGCAATCGCCGTACCATGATTTGTTCCCTTGCTTTACAAGGAGTTACAAAAAATGCGCGCGCGAAGTGTGGGTAAGTGTTACGGGGTGTAACGGGGGAGTGTTACGGAAGGTAACAGAAAGGCGGTTTCAAGTTACAAGTGGTAAGTTGCAAGAAAAGGCAGTTTCAAGTTTCAAGTTGCAAGTTACAAGATAAAGACAAACACTCTTGTCATCCTTAGTCCTTAGTCCTTAGTCCTTAGTCCTTAGTCCTTAGTCCTTAGTCCTTAGTCCCTAGTCCCTAGTCCCTAGTCCCTAGTCCCTAGTCCCTAGTCCCTAGTCCCTAGTCCCTAGTCCCTAGTCCCTAGTCCCTAGTCCCTGCTTCTCCTCCGTTCCAGCTCGATGCGGTGGATGTAGCGCAGGATGGCGGCGTTGCTGCGGGAGTCCAGTTGCAGCAGGCGGCAGCCAACACGGTAGACCGGTTCGCCGTGCTCGCTGCCGACCTGGTAGCGGTTGCGGATCTCGACGTCGGCGTGGATCACGCCCTCCTCGGGAAGCTCGATGCGGCAGTTGGGAACCACGGTGCCCGCGTCCCAGCCGCACTGCCGTCCCTCCGGCGGCTCGATGATGCCGACGCCGCCGACGCTGATGTCGACGATATGGGCGTGGATCATGCTGCCGTCAACGCCGACCAGACTGAGGTTGAGGTGACGGCCGATGGGAGGGGCGAGGCGGTAGTACTCGCGCCGCTGGATGCGGATGATGGAGGCGGGCAGGGGAACGACGAAGACCGGCGCGCCCTGATAGGTACCCTTTTGCAGCGTCTTGCTGTCGAACTGGACACGCACCTGGTTGTGGCGGGTGACGAACAGGGCGTGGCGGGCATCGAGCAGGCGCTGGTTGAGCGTATCGTCCGGGCCGTAATCAAGCACCAGGCGGTTGTTTTCATCGTCCAGGCGCAGGGCCGAGGTAAGGATAAAGTCGCGGCCCTCGTTGAAGTAGACGGTGATCAGCTGCAGGGTGCGGGTGAGGTCGTTGAGCACGCGCACGATCTCCGCACGGGAGTCCACCCGAAAACGTTCCAGATCAGCAACTCCGTCGCTGTGCATGTCATCGGCGCTCATAGGCTTGCGTGCTCGTTAAGTGTAGCAGTCCAGTTTTCGGGAGGCGGGGCGGTACACCCCGACGGGCGCATGCGCAGCGCGGCGTTCGGGTCATCGGTGCCTTCTGCCGCTGTGCTGATTATCCCCTGTTTTGCAGGGCCTTTTGTTCAATCTGTACCCGATGGATGTAGCGCTGGATAACGGCGTTCTTGTCCAGCGGCAGACCGGCAAAGGCGCAGCCGATGCGGCGTACCTGATTGCCATCGTTCTGCGCCTGCAGAAAGCTGTTGCGCACCACCAGGTCCAGTACCAGGGTGCCGGTTTCCGGCAGCACGATGCGACAGCCCGCCAACAGCGTGCCCACCTCGGGGTTGAAGCGCCGCTGCGGGTCGACCAGGCCGGCACCGCCGCAGCTGATGTCGGCCACATGCAACACCATTTCGCTCCCGTCCGGCTGCGGGACATAGCATTTGACGGCATTGACGATCGGCAGGGCGACACGGAAGAATTCGCGCCGCTGCTGGCGGAACAGGCTCTCCGGCAGGGAAGCGGCCAGGGCCTGACGGTCCTGGTATTTGGCGCGCTGCAGGATATTGCAGCCGAACTTGATGTTGATGTTGTCGTGCTTGGTGACGCAGACCGCGCGGCCGTATTCCAGCAGGCGCTGATTCAGCTTCTCGTCGGCGCCGTAGTCCAGCACCAGCAGGTTGCGCTCGGGCATGACCGCGAGCACGGCGGTGAGAATGTACTCGTGGCCCTGGTTGAAATAGGCGGTGAGGATGTCCGGGCGCTTGCCCAGATCGACCAGCACGTTGGCGATAGCCGCCTTCGACGTCAGCAGGAAGCGCTCGTCATCACCGCCATCGAACAGCTCGGTCTTTTTGTTTTCGGCCTCGTCTGCCATTTCGCTGAAAGAGTGTCCCGTCCCCGAGGGATGCCGTTCCCGGCAATTATTATTGGTGAGCTATCGGCCGTGGTGCCGCAAACTTGCGCATTCTACCCACATTGGGCGGTTTGTGCAGGGTGTCTGCGGGTGCGGGGCATACCCCGCCAGGGGTAACCCGCCGCTGGCGATCAGGCAAACAGCCGCTGCCACCAGCGCCGGCGGCTGGCGGTGGGCTGCATCGCCGCCAGGCCCGGCGGGGCCAGGCGCGACAGCACCCAGCCGGGCAGCGGCGGCGGGTTATTGCCGGACGAGCCGCAGGAACTGCCCAGATTGTGCGGGTCGTAGATCTTCACCATGGCGGGATGTTCCATGTCGTCGGCATAGACGATGCCGCAGTAATCCTCGTCATGATCGCGGCGCAGCAGGGCGTCGATTTCGCTGAGGAAGGTGGTGAACTGGGCGCGGCTCACCGGTGCCGCGGGCGGCTCTTCACCGACCGCGTAGACATACCAGCCGTCGTCGGCCTGCGCGCGCAGCGTCTGCCACAGCCGGTCCAGGTCCTCCCAGCGCAGGGCGCTGGCGAAGAAGCCGCGGAAGGCGGTCAGATAGGGATCGGTGTGTTCCAAAGTCGAAGTCCTTACAAATAATTCAAAATTCAAAATTTAAGGTTCAAGGTTCAAGGTTCAAGAGCGAGTCAGCCTAAAATTTGCCGTCATTAATCTTGAATTTTGAATCTTGAATTAGGTTTTCAATCTCGGCAGGCCCAGCTTCTGGCGCCGCTCCCACAGGGTCTTACGGCTGATGCCGAGATGGCGCGCCAGGTCGGTTTCCGTCATCTGCCCCTCATTCTCACGCACGAAGCGGCGGAAGTAGTCATCCAGGGACAGGGCTTCATCGCTGCCGACGGTTGCGGGGCTATCCTGCCCGTTGCCGGGTGGGTTGTCGATAGCCAGCAGCTGCGCGGTGATCTGTGGCCCGTCGGCGAGAATAACCGCACGCTCGATGACGTTTTCCAGTTCACGCACGTTGCCGGGCCAGCTGTGATGCAGCAGGCGCTCCATGGCCTCCGCCGTGAAGGTCATGGGCGGGCGGTTGAGGCGCTGGCGGGTCTTGTCCAGCAGCACCTCGGCCAGCTGGCGGATATCCTCGCCGCGCTCACGCAGCGGGGCGAGACGGATCTCCATCACATGCAGTCGATAGTACAGGTCGCCGCGAAAGGTGCCGTCGTTGACGCATTGCTGCAGGTCGCGGTGGGTGGCGGCGATGAGGCGCACGTTGACCTTGCGTGATTGGGTGGAGCCGACGCGGCGGATCTCGCCCTCCTGGATCACGCGCAGCAGCCGCGCCTGTGCCTCCAGCGGCAGCTCACCGATTTCATCCAGGAACAGGGTGCCGCCGTCGGCCGCCTCGACCAGGCCGCGGTGGGTGCCCACCGCGCCGGTGAAGGCGCCTTTCTCGTGGCCGAACAGTTCCGACTCGATGAGTCCGGCGGGAATGGCGGCGCAGTTGACGGCGATGATCGGTGCGTCGCGGCGCATGCTTTGTTCGTGCACTGCACGCGCCACCAGCTCCTTGCCGGTGCCCGATTCGCCCAGGATCAGCACCGTGGTATCGGTAGGCGCCACCTTGCGGATGCGCTCGAACACCTCCTGCATGGCTGGGCAGCAGCCGATCATGCCGCCGGCGGGGTAGGCGCGTGAGATGTCCTGCTTGAGCACGGCATTCTGTCGCTCCAGCGTGCTCTGCTTGAGGATGCGCTCCACGGTGAGCAGCATCTCGTCGTGATCGAAGGGTTTGGCGATGTAGTCCACCGCGCCCATCTGCATCGACTCCACCGCCGAGCGTACGCTGGCATAGCTGGTCATCACCAGCACCGGTACACCCTGTGCCTTGTGTATGACCGCCGTGCCCGGTTCGCCCGGCAGGCGCAGGTCGGTGATGATCAGGTCGAAGTCGGGCAGGGCGTGCTGTTCCGCTTCGGCCACCGAACCGGCCTCGGTCACGTGATAGCCGGCACGCTGCAACAGGCGGCGCAGCGAGGCGCGGATCACGGCTTCGTCTTCGATGATAAGAATCTGACTCATGGCTTTGCCTGGTAGGAGCGAATCGTATTCGCGACCGATATGCCTCTGCCCGGCGCGGTATCGCGGACACGGTCCGCTCCTACGGGTGCATGTCGTTCGTTCATTCGCCGATTCCTTCCTTCTTTTCCTCGTCCCTCGTCCCTCGTATCTCGTACCTCGATACGGGCAGGCGCAGGATTACCGAGGTGCCTTCGCCGGGGCGGCTGCGCAGGGTGACGCTGCCGGCGTGCTCGGCGACGATGTTGTAGACCATGGGCAGGCCGAGGCCGGTGCCTTCGCCCGGCTGCTTGGTGGTGAAGAAGGGCTCGAACACCTGATCCTGCAGTTCCTCCGCGATGCCGCGGCCGTAATCGGTCACCACCACCTCGATGAAGTTGCCGTCATTGCGTCCGTTGACGATGACGCGGTCACCCGGCTGCGAGGCATCACAGGCATTGGTGAGCAGGTTGACGAACACCTGGATCATGCGCTGGTGATCGCCGTGCAGGACCAGATCGGCCTCGCAGCGATTGCTGAACTCGATCTGCTTGCCGGCCTGGGACAGGCGCACCAGACGCATGGCGTCCTCGATGCAGGCGTGCAGGTTGAACGGTGCCGGGGTGTGGTCCACTGCCGTGCCGCTGTGGCTGAAGCTGACCAGCGAGTGCACGATGTTGGTGATGCGCCGCGTCTGTTCCAGGATCTGTTCGATGCTCTCCTCGACGAAGGCCGGGTCGCCCTTGTCGTACAGCACGTTCTGCGCCAGGCAGGCGATGCCGGTGACCGGATTGCCGATCTCGTGGGCCACGCCGGCGGCGAGGCGGCCGATGGAGGCGAGGCGTTCGCTGTGCGCCAGTTCCGACTCCAGCATGTGCAGGTCGGTGAGGTCTTCGATGAGGATCACCGTGCCGCCGCTGTGGGGGCGGCGCAGGGCGGCATCGATGCCGGCGGGGTCTTCGATGGCGGCCTTGTGCAGGTTGAACACACGGGCACGGCCTTCGCTGTTCACCTTCACCTTGCGCAGGTGGCGGTCCTGGGTGCGCAGGAAGCCGTTGAACAGCCCGGCCCAGGGGTCGGGCAGTTCACGCAGCGGGCGGCCGACGGTCTGGTAGTCCTCCAGGCCGGAGAGGGCGGCCATGGCCTGATTCCAGGAGATCACTTCCAGCTCCGGGCTGACGGCGCAGACGCCCAGCGGCAGGTCGAGCAGCACCTGGCGGTGGTAGCGGCGCAGGTTGTCCAGTTCGGCGGCGAGGCCGCGCAGCTGCGAGCGCGACTCCTCCAGCCGCTGTTCGACGAAGCGCACGCTGGCGGCGAGGGCGTTGCGGGTGGTGGTGTCGGTGCGCAGGCGCTCGTCGACGATCATGCGCGCCAGCAGCGGGCCCACCAGGCCGGACAGGTTGCGCTCGATGCGCTCGCGCAGGCGGCGCAGTTCGGTCTGCCGCTCCTCGTCCGCCTCCAGGCCGAGGTCGGCCAGGGCCTGCGCCACTTCGCGTTCGGCCATCTCCGCGCCGGTGATCTGGGCCAGCTGCTCCTTGAACTGGGCCGGCGAGATGGCCAGCGGCACGCCGGTGGGCGGGGTCATGCTTTCCTTGCAGCAGGCCCGCGCCGCCTCCTGTTCGTCCTCGCTCGCCCGGGTGATGAGGGAGATGCCCGCAAACAGCAGGCCGTTCACCGCCAGGGTCCAGAAGGTGGCGTGACTCCACGGCTGGCCCTCCACCTGGCCCCAGCCGGTGAGCCAGCCGAGCGAGGCGGGCAGGATGCCGGAGCGTTCCAGCAGCGGCAGTACCAGCAGCACCGCCCATACCGTGCCGCCACCCAGTAGGCCGCTGATGAAGCCGAGGCGGGTGGCGCGGCGCCAGTACAGCAGGCCGATGATGCCGGGCAGGAACTGCGCCACGGCGACGAAGGAGATCAGGCCCAGCTGTACCAGGCCCTGGTTGTGTTCCAGCAGCAGATAGAAGCCGTAACCGGCGAGGATGATGATGGTGATCAGCACGCGGCGGCCCCACAGCAGCCAGCGGTAGATATCGGTGTCCGGCGACAATCGCGGCGGGAAGCTGGCCGGCAGCACCAGGTGATTCATGCACATGGAGGCCAGGGCCAGGGTTTCCACGATCATCATGGCGCTGGCGGCGGAGACGCCGCCGAGAAAGGTGAGCACCGGCAGGATGGGGCTGTTGCCGAACAGCGTGATGCCGAGAACGTAATAGTCCGGCGAGGCCTGCGGCGTCAGGTGCTGGCCGGCCCACAGGATGGGCGGAATGGCCAGATTGAGCAGCAGCAGAAACAGGGGAAAGGCCCACGCAGCGAAGTTCAGCGTGCGCGGCTCGATGTTCTCGGTAAAGGTCATGTGGAACTGGCGCGGCAGCAGGAAGGCGGCGGCGAAGGCCAGCAGCAGCAGGGTGGCCCACGGTCCCTCGCGCACCGGCTGGTACAGCCTGTTCAACGCCTCCGGATGGGCCGCCAGCCAGGTCTCCATGTCGCCGAAGCCGCCGAACACGCCGTAAACGGCGAACAGCCCCACCGCCAGCAGCGCCAGCAGCTTGATCAGCGACTCGAAGGCGATGGCCACCACCAGGCCTTCGTGTTTCTCGCGCGCCGAACTGTGGCGCGCGCCGAACAGCACGGCGAACAGGATCAGGGTGAGGCAGAAACCCAGGGCCAGGAACAGCTGCGGCGTGGTGTCCTGGGTCAGCACCTGCAGCGACTCGGTCACCGCGCGCACCTGCAGGGCCAGATAGGGCAGGATGCCGGCGAGCATGAACAGGGTCACCAGCACACCGGCCAACTGGCTTTGGTAGCGGAAGGCAAACACGTCGGCCAGCGAGGCCAGCTGATACTCCCGCGTCAGGCGCAGGATCGGCTTCAGCAGCACCGGCGTGAGCAGAAAGGCCAGGGTGACGCCGAGGTAGATGGTGAGGAAGTTGTAGCCCTGCGCCTGGGCAAAGCCGACGCTGCCGTAAAAGCTCCACGAGGTGGCATACACCCCGAGCGACAGGGTGTAGGTGAGCGGGTGGCGCGCCAGCTTCGTCGGCAGCCAGCCGCGCTCGGCGGCATAGGCGATGAGAAACAGCAACAGCAGGTAGCCGACGCCCGCCAGAAACAGCTGCCACAGATCAAAGGTCATGGTGATCCTGCGGCGTACGCCCCTGCAATCGGTACAGGGCCACGATCAGCCCGAGCCAGATGAGATAGGGCAGATACCAGGGATTGCCGTCCGCCGCCCACCAGTCGAGCAGGGGCGAGACGAGCAGGAACAGGGCCAGCAGGAACAGGAGGATCACCCGGTCCAGTTGTCGCTCATTTTGGGGAGAAAGTGCCATCGGCGCAGCTTACCAGAAACGTTACGAAAGGTAACAGTCGTAGGAGCGGATGGTATCCGCGCTACCGTGCCGCAGCCGGGTCCGGCAGGTCGCGAATGCGATAAAGGGTTCGTAGGAGCGGATGGTATCCGCGCTACCACGCCGCGGCGGGGCCCGGCAGGTCGCGAATGCGATAAAGGGGGCGTAGGAGCGGATGGTATCCGCGCTACCGTGCCGCGGCGGGGCCCGGTAGGTCGCGAATGCAATAAAGGGGTCGTAGGAGCGGATGGTATCCGCGATACAGCGCTAGTCGGAGCTCGCTAGGTCGCGAATACGATTCGCTCCTACAGGGGCACGGCGCGGGTGGTCGGGATCGCCGTGCTGTCCCAGTGCCCCACCGCCCAGCGCCAGAGCGCAGGTACATCACCCTCCAGCAGGTCCGGGGGCGGCCGCTGGCCGAGGAAGGCGAGGGCCTGCCACAGGGAAGGCAGCGGGTCATCCATGGGCAGGGCAGGGGCGTAGGTCTGCTTGGAGAGCTTTTCCCCGGCCGCATTGACCGCCACCGGCAGGTGCAGGTAGGTCGGCGTGGGCCGGTCGAGCAGGTGTTGCAGATGGATCTGGCGCGGGGTCGAGTCGAGCAGGTCGCTGCCGCGCACGATATCGGTAATGCCCTGGGCGGCATCGTCCACCACCACGGCGAGCTGGTAGGCCCACAGGCCGTCGGCACGGCGCACCACGAAGTCGCCCACCTCACGCTCCAGGGCCTGGCGCTGGGGCCCCTGCAAGCGGTCGGAAAACGCGATCAGCGCGCCATCGGTACGTACCCGCAAGGCGCCAGGGCCATCGACGGCATGGCCTGCGGTGCGGCAGGTGCCGGCATAGACGCCGGGCGTCAAACGGGCGGCGGCCGCCGCCTCCATTGCTTCGCGGCGCGAACAGCGGCAGGCATACAGTGCGCCGGTTCGGTGCAACTCATTCAGCGCGGCACGGTAGGCCTCATGGCGTCGGCTTTGATACAGCACCGCTCCGTCCCACTCGAAGCCATAGCGTTCCAGCGTGCGCAGGATCAGGTCGGCAGCCCCCGCCACCTCGCGCGGCGGGTCGATGTCCTCCATGCGCACCAGCCACTGACCGTCCCGGCGGCGTGCCTCCAGACAGCTCGCCAGCGCGGCGAGCAGGGAGCCGAAGTGCAGCGGGCCAGTGGGCGAGGGGGCGAAGCGGCCTATGTACATCAGATTCAACATTCAAAATTGAAAATTCAAGATTGTAGATTCACAGGCGGACAACGCCGGCCTTATCGAATTTTGAATCTTGAATCTTGAATTCACTCGTACCAACGCGTGAAGCTGTCCACCGGCTCGCGCTCGGTGCGGTAGCGGTTCACCGCCGCGTCCGGGTCGGCATAGCCCAGGGCGATGCCGCCGAGCAGGGCGAGTTCCGGGTCGATGCCGAGCAACCCGCGCACCACGTCCGGATATTCGCCCAGCGAGGCCTGCGGGCAGGTGGCGAGGCCCTGTTCCTGCGCCGCCAGCATGATGCTCTGCATGAACATGCCCATGTCGATCCAGGCGCCCTGGCCGAGGCGGCGGTCGAGAAACAGCAGCAGGCCCACCGGGGCGTCGAAGAAACGGTAGTTGTTGTTCCACGCCGCCTTCTGCCGGTCGGTGTCCTCGCGGCGGATCTCCAGCGCCTGGTACATTGCCAGACCGCAACGCTTGCGCCGTTCCTTGAACGGGTCGAACCACTGTGCCGGGTAATACTGATAGTCAGGATTGGAGGCCCCGGCCTCCCGCGCGGCAATGAGGGCGTCGGCCAGCTTCTGCTTGGTCTCCCCGCGCACCACGGCCACCTGCCAGGGCTGGATGTTCACGCCGGATGGGGCCCAGCGGGCGGCATCGAGGATGGTACGTACCTGCTCATCGCTGACCGGTTTGTCGAGAAAGGCGCGGATGGAGCTGCGCTGGGTAAGGGCGGTGGTGACATCCATCGATACGGTTCCCCGTTGGTGGTGGTTGCGTAGAAGCGGCTCCGCCGCGATAGGCCCGTCCGTTGCCATTAAACCATCGCGGCGACACCGCTCCTACAGAAAGAGTGGGTCGTGCGATTGTAACTTTTTCCCGGCCTGCCCGTGCAATGCCGCCTATGCTTATTGCATCGGCAACGGTACAGAGTTGGCATCATGGACAGGGAGACAGATGACCGCATCATCATCGAAAGCGTGCGCGAGGATGGGCGCGCCTTTCGTCCCAACGATTGGATCGAACGGATGTCGGCACTGCTCGCCACCTTCGGTCCCGATCACCGCCTGCATTACGCCAGCAGCGTGCAGCCCTGTATCATCGGCGGCGAGAAGTGCCTGGTGATGGAACGCGGGCTGGCGCAGAACAATCCTGCCGCCTATGAGTTCATTCTCAAGTTCGCCCGCGACAATGCCTTGCGCATCCAGGAGGAGCGCCGGCAACAGGCGCGGCCTGCGTAGGAGCGAATACCATTCGCTCCTACAAGTGATGGGGCGGTAGGAGCGGATGGTATCCGCGATGCTGCGCCGGGAGGGCCCCGGCAGTTCGCGAATACCATTCGCTCCAACAAGTGATGGGGCGGTAGGAGCGGATGGCATCCGCGACGCAGCGCCGGGAGGGCCGCGGCAGTTCGCGAATACCATTCGCTCCAACAAGTGATGGGGCCGTAGGAGCGGATGGTATCCGCGATGCAGCGCCGGGAGGGCCGCGGCAGTTCGCGAATACCATTCGCTCCTGCGAGCGCGGGACAACAAAAAAGGGCCTTGCGGCCCTTTTTCTGTTCGAGACTCGCGCCTCAACCCATCTGCTTTTCGCGGATTTCGTCCAGCGTCTTGCAGTCGATGCACAGGGTGGCGGTGGGACGCGCCTCCAGGCGGCGGATACCGATCTCTACGCCGCAGGAGTCGCAGTAGCCGTATTCGTCCTTGTCCAGCTTGTCCATCGCCTCGTCGATCTTCTTGATCAGCTTGCGCTCGCGGTCGCGGGTGCGCAGTTCCATGGTGAACTCGGATTCCTGCGTGGCGCGGTCGTTGGGGTCGGGGAAATTGGCCGCCTCGTCCTGCATGTGGTGCACGGTGCGGTCCACTTCTTCCATCAGCTCGCGCTTCCAGGCGCGCAGAATGTCGCGGAAGTGCTCCTTCATCGCGTCACTCATGTACTCCTCGCCCTTCTTCTCCTTGTAGGGAGTGAAGGCGCCGAAGCCTTCAACGGAGGACTTGGTCTTCTTGGCCGCCGGGGCGGTCTTGCTGGCTGCGCTGCTCTTCATGGATGGGGTGCTTTTCTTGCTCGTCGTCGTTTTGGGTTCGGGGGCTGCTTTGGCCGCTTCAGCCTTTTGCGCCGCAACAGGCTTTTTTTCCGCGACGGTCTTTTTTGCCTCAGCCGGCTTCTTCGCCGGAGCTGCCTTCTTGGTCGCCGCGGGCTTCTTCTCCGGCGCAGCCTTTTTCGGTGCAGGCGCCTTCTTGGCCGGGGCCGCCTTCTTGGCAGTCGTCGCTTTCTTCGCGGGTGCGGTGGCCTTTTTGGCCGGAGCTTTCTTTGTTGGCATACGCCTGTCTCCTGACTGAGCGCAAAAACAAGCCGGCATAAATACCAGAAAAGGGTACACACCTGCAACCAAGGCACGGGTGGGGTAAAGGCTATTCGGCCCCGTCGCCCCGTGCATCAGGGTATGGCGCGCAGGAGCGAATGGCATTCGCGATGGGCTGGCTCCGGCCGGCGGAATAGCGCGAATACCATTCGCTCCTACCTGGCACAGTAGGCGCGGACCGCGCCCGTGATAAGGCGCCGGGGTAGCCCCGGAGGTCGCGAATACCATTCGCTCCTACAGAACCACGCAACCACGGGTCCGTAGGAGCGGACCGCGTCCGCGATGAGGCGCCGGGGCCGCCCCGGCGGTCGCGAATACGATTCGCCGCTACAGAGGGGCGCGGGCCGTGGGTGTTATATCCAAGCCTACTTGTCGGGTTTATTTTCTCAATCGCTCAGGTAAGCTATGCCCCCTTCATGACCACCGACACTACAGGAATCCCATGACCGAGTTGCAAGCTCTGCTGTTCGATGTGGACGGCACCCTGGCGGATACCGAGCGCGACGGCCATCGCCCCGCCTTCAACCGCGCCTTCGCCGATGCCGGCCTGGACTGGGACTGGTCGCCGGAGCTGTACGGCGAACTGCTGGCCGTCACCGGCGGCAAGGAGCGCATCCGCTACTATCTGGACCGGTACAACACTGGCTTCCGCTACGCCGGCGACCTCGACGCCCTCATCGCCTCGCTGCACAAGGCCAAGACGGCCCATTACACCCGCATGCTGGCCGAAGGCGCCATCCCGCTGCGGCCCGGCGTCAAGCGCCTGATCCAGGAGGCCCGCACCGCCGGCCTGCGCCTCGCCGTCGCCACCACCACCACCCCGGAGAACGTCACCGCCCTGCTCAGGCATGCCCTGCATCCGGAATCGGAGTCCTGGTTCGAGGTCATCGCCGCCGGTGATGTGGTCCCGGCCAAGAAGCCGGACCCGGGCATCTATCTCTACGCCATGGAAAAGATGGGGCTGACCCCGGCCCAGTGCATCGCCTTCGAGGATTCCCGCAACGGCATCCTGGCCTCTCGTGGCGCCGGCCTGGCCACCATCATCGCCGTCAACGGCTATACCCGCGACGACGACTTCGACGGCGCCGCCATCGTGCTGGACCACTGGGGCGAACCGGGCCTGCCGTTCACCGTGCTGCGAGGCGACGCCGCCGGGCAGGACCACCTGACTCTGGACCTGGTCAGGCGGCTGCACGCGGCGGGATGAGGCAAGACCGGTCGCGAATGCCTTCGCTCCTACAGAACCACGCAACCACGGGCCCGTAGGAGCGGACCGCGTCCGCGATAAGGCGCTGGGTCCGCCCCGGCGGGGGTCGCGAATACCATTCGCTCCTACAGAACCATGCAACCACGGGCCCGTAGGAGCGGACCGAGTCCGCGATAAGGCGCTGGGTGCGCCCCGGCGGGGGTCGCGAATACCATTCGCTCCTACAGAACCACGCAACCACGGCCCCGTAGGAGCGGACCGCGTCCGCGATGAGGCCGCCTATTGGCAGCAAAGTTGTTACTGGGCTATATCAGTAACGCAGTGACACACAGGGAGGTGTCTATGAACGACGAGGAACGTCGCCCACACGGTCGTGACTTGCGGAAGGGCCGTCACTCTGGCTTTGGGCAAATTTATTTGCTGACTTTGGTTACCTGGCAGCGTCTACCCGCTTTCTCCGACCTGGCAACCGCGCGCCTGGCCATACAGGCCATGCATTATCACCACAGGCAGGGTGACGTTGTTTCGCTGGCCTATGTACTGATGCCTGATCATATGCATTGGTTAATCCAGCTACAGAACGGAACGCTCGCCGGATTGATGCGGCGATTCAAGGGATACTCTGCATTGCAGGTTAACCGCATGCGCATGCAATCCGGCAGGTTGTGGCAGCCGGGTTATCATGATCACGCTTTGCGCGAAGAAGAGGACCTGCGGGAAATCTCTCGTTACGTCATCGCCAATCCTTTGCGTGCGGGGTTGGTGGAGCGTATCGGCGATTACCCGCATTGGGATGCGGTTTGGTTGTGAGAACTGTGGAGCGACTATCGCGAATACCATTCGCTCCTACCCGGCTCGGTAGGAGCGGACCGCGTCCGCGATAAGGCGTCCGGGGCAGCCCCAGAGGTCGCCAATGCCATTCGCCCCTACCCGGCATGGGTAGGAGCGGACCGTGTCCGCGATGACGCAGTGGCTGGCAGGAGCGCGTCGTATTCGCGATATGATCCCTGAACGAAGCTGAAACAACCCAGGGAATCCCTGCCCCATGACTGACGCCCATCCGCCCCGTCTCGCCCACCGCATGGCGGACATCGAATCCTTCCAGGTGATGGACCTGCTGGCCCGTGCCCGCGTGCTGGAAGGGCAGGGGCGCGACATCATCCACATGGAGATCGGCGAGCCGGATTTCCCGACGCCGGAGCCCATCACCGCCGCCGCCCAGCGCGCCCTGGCCGAGGGCAAGACCCACTACACCCCGGCCCTGGGCCTGCCTGCCCTGCGTGAGGCCATTGCCGGTTTCTACCGGCAGCGCTACGGCGTCGGCGTCTCCCCCGAGCGCATTATCATCACCCCCGGCGCCTCCGGCGCCCTGCTGCTGGCCCTCGGCGTGCTGCTCAATCCGGGGGAAAAGGTGCTGCTGGCCGACCCGGGCTATCCCTGCAATCGCCACTTCGTGCGCTTCCTCGACGGGGCGGCGCGCGCGGTGCCGGTGGATGCCGACACCGCGTGGCAACTGGCGCCGCACCATATCGAACGGTACTGGGACAGCCAGACCGTCGCCGCCATGGTCGCCAGCCCGTCCAACCCCACCGGCACCCTGCTGGGCCGCCAGGAACTGGCCGCCCTGGCCGGGGCGGTCGCCGCCCGCGGCGGCACCCTCATCGCCGACGAGATCTACCACGGCCTGACCTACGGCGAGCATGCTGTCTCCGCCCTGGAAGTGGCTGAGGAGGCCTTCGTCATCAACAGCTTCTCCAAGTACTTCCAGATGACCGGCTGGCGCCTGGGCTGGCTGGTGGTGCCCGAGGGCTATGTGCGCGAGGTGGAAAAGCTGGCACAGAACCTGTTCATCGCCCCGTCCACCCCGGCCCAGTACGCCGCCCTGGCCGCCTTCGAGCCGGAAACCCTCGCCATCCTCGAGGCGCGCCGCGCCGAGTTTCAGCGCCGCCGCGACTACCTGGTACCGGCCCTGCGCGAGCTGGGTTTCGACGTCCCGTTGACCCCGCAAGGCGCGTTCTACATCTATGCCGACTGCAGCCGGCTCGCCGCCGACAGCCGGCAGTTCAGCCGCGATCTGCTGGAGCAGGCCGGCGTTGCCGTCACCCCCGGCGCCGATTTCGGCAGCCACCATCCCGAGCGCTACCTGCGCTTTGCCTACACCACCGACCTGGCGCGTCTGCAGGAAGGCGTTGAGCGTATCCGTCGCCTGATGGAGGAGATGGGGAAAAATAGGACTGCGTAGAGAGGCAGGACTGAGGGGAAAAAAATAGGACTGCGTAGAGAGGCAGGACTGAGGACTCCCCCACCAGCCTCAGTCCCCAGTCCTCAGTCCCCAGTCCTCAGTCCCCAGTCCCCAGTCCCCAGTCCCCAGTCCCCAGTCCCCAGTCCCCAGTCCCCAGTCCCCAGTCCCCAGCCCCCAGCCCCCAGCCCCCAGCCCCCAGCC
>JANJXC010000074.1 GCA_024709225.1 Gammaproteobacteria bacterium
TTCGTTGAACGCGCTCCATTCGTTGGTGCCGCCCTCCAGTACCTTTACCCGCTTCATATCGTAGCCATACAGGGCAAGCAGGTAGTACAGGCGCGAGGCCAGCGCGGTGCGCGAGTCGTCATAGATGACGATGGTCGAATCGTTGTTGATGCCCCAGCTGCGCAGGGTGGCCTGGAAGGTGGCCTTGGCGGGAAAGCGCATGATGGGCGCGCCGTGGTTGTCGCCCAGGTCCTTGAAGCGCTGCACCTGCACCGCGCCCTCGATGTGACCCACGGTATAGTAGCGGTGCGGGTGATAACGCACCTCCAGCACCACGGTTTTGGGATCGTTGATGTGTTCTTCCAGCCAGGCCGCATCAACGAGGAAGTCGCGCGCCAGGGCGGCATGGGCGCCGATGAGCAAGCTGAGCGCCAGCAGGAGTTTTGTCAGGATACGCATGTAAGATTCTCCGTTATATCAGGGTTCAACATCCACCAGACATAGATGATGTCGGGGGCAACTTCATTCCACTTTGCGTTCTTGACGGTCTTTGCGTCTTTGCGTTTAAGCGGCTTTCTTCTGCGGCCGTTCGTACCATTCCTTACTGGCATTGACGATCTTCACCACCGACAGCATCACCGGCACCTCGATCAGCACTCCGACCACGGTGGCGAGCGCGGCACCGGAGTTGAAGCCGAACAGGGCGATGGCGGCGGCCACCGCCAGCTCGAAGAAGTTGCTGGCGCCGATCAGCGCCGATGGGCCGGCGACGCAATGGGCCACCTTGAACTGGCGATTGAGCAGGTAGGCCAGGCCCGAGTTGAAATACACCTGGATCAGGATCGGCACCGCCAGCATGGCGATGATCAGCGGCTGCGCCAGGATCTGTTCGCCCTGGAAGCCGAACAGCAGTACCAGGGTGGCGAGCAGGGCAACGAGGGAAACGGGATGCATATGCCTGAGCAGGGCGTCCAATGCCTCCTGGCCGCCGTGCTGCAACACGCGGCGGCGCCACCACTGTGCGAACAGCACCGGGGTGACGATGTACAGCAGCACCGACAACAGCAGCGTGTCCCACGGTACGGTGATGGAGGCGAGGCCCAGCAGCAGGCCGACGATGGGGGCAAAGGCGAACACCATGATGGTGTCGTTGAGCGCCACCTGGGTCAGGGTGAAGTGCGGTTCGCCCTTGGTGAGGTGGCTCCAGACGAACACCATCGCCGTGCACGGCGCCGCGGCGAGCAGGATCAGACCGGCGATGTAGCTGTCGTGCTGGTCGGCGGGCAGCGTATCGGCGAACACGCCGCGGATGAAGATCCAGGCCAGCAGTGCCATGGAAAACGGCTTCACCGCCCAGTTGATGAACAGGGTGACGCCGATGCCGCGCCAGTGCTCCTTCACGTGCGCCAGCGCGGTGAAGTCGATCTTGAGCAGCATCGGAATGATCATCAGCCAGATCAGCAGCGCCACCGGCAGATTGACCTGGGCCAGCTCCAGCCCGCCGATGAACTGGAACGGCGTGGTGAAGAAGTGTCCCAGCGCGATGCCGACGATGATGCACAGGAATACCCACAGCGTCAGATAGCGCTCGAATACACCCATCGGACTGCCGGCGGCCTTCTTTGCCGTGGTTTCACATTGTGCGGACATATCGTACCTCCCACTCAGAAGCGTGTACGGCGAAGCCGTGCCATTCGAAAACCATTTCGTCGCAGAGGCGCAGAGAAAGACAGATGTCGAACACACATCACTCTGCGTCTCCGCGCCTCTGCGGCAGGGTTTGGAAGTTTTTGTTCACCCGCTGGCCAATTCATCCACCAGCGCACGCACGCGTTCGCGGATGTCGTCGCGGGCGGCGCGGAACACTGCCATGATCTCCTCTTCCGTGCCGCTGGCCTTGGCCGGGTCGTTGAGCGGCCAGTGGATCTTGCGGATGGAGGCGGGCAGGGCCGGGCAGTGTTCATCGGCGTGGCCGCAGACCGTGACCACCACGTCGGCGGCGTCAATCATCGTCTGGGTCACCTTGGTCGATTCCTGGCCGGAGATGTCGATGCCGGCCTCGGCCATGACCTTGATGGCGCGCGGGTTCTTGCCGTGGGCCTCAATGCCGGCGGATTGCACCTCGATGCGGCCCGCGCCGAAGTGTCTGCCCCAGCCTTCGGCGATTTGCGAGCGACAGGAGTTGCCGGTGCAGAGGAACAGCAGGTTCAGTTTTTGGCTCATCGTTGGTTTCACATATAGGGGAAGAAAAGCCATTAGTCCGCAAATGAACACGAATGGGCGCGAATACTCAGGGACGCTTCGCCCTCGGCAGCATGGGCACGATGGATGGATTTGCGTTTATTGGCGTGCATTTGCGGACACAGATTTTTGCGTGCCTTCAGGCGCAGCACACCGCGCCCGGACGATTGGGCATGTCGTGCAAGGCCTGCGCATCGGCGGCGTAGGGCAAATCACCGGTGACGCCGGCGGCGGTAACGCGCAGCACCTCCTGTGCCCAGGTCGGCAGTTGCGGGTGCAGGCAGTAATAGACCCACAGACCCTGGCGACGGTCGCTGACGATGCCGGCCTCGCGCAACTGGGCGAGGTGGCGCGAGATCTTGGGCTGGCTTTCACCCAGCGCGTGGGTCAGCTCGCATACGCACAACTCGCCCTCGGCGTGCAGCAACAGCAGGCAACGCAGGCGGGTGGGGTCGGCGAGGGCACGGAACAGGGCTTCGGTGGCAAGTGACATGGCGTGAATATACGCCTGGCCATATATTCGAGCAACCATATATTCGACGCGGCGGCGGCGGGTGCCGGCAGGAGATGGTACGGGGGATTGTGGGCTGACAGCGGCGATTTGCCGCCAATTTCTGCGATCGTATATGTTTTCCTAGGGACGCAGCACGATCTTGAGCCTGGCATAACCCAGGGCCTCGTAGTCCTTGATCTGGCGCGGGCCATGCGCGGCGACGTCGACGAAACCGACAAACTCTTCCGGCGCCTTGCCGGCATGTTCGGCGTGGGCGCCACAGACATGCACACTGATGGCGGTTTCCTCGATCAGGCTGCGCATGTCGTTCTGCACGTCGGCAAACTGGGTCGCCTCGGCCAGCAGGGCAAACTGCTCGCGGCCATGACTGACCACGGCGATATCGAGTCCGGGGAACCGTTGTCGCAGGCGCGTCACCATCTCGCGCAGGCGGGGGACGCCCTGGCGCAGTCCCTGTTCCGGCCCGACCACCTCGATCACGACCCCGGCAGGGCGCGGGCCGCCCAGGAGCTGTTCCAGCGTGGCCGCAGCCACGCTGCCGGCACAGCAGAACAAGAGCAGGGGGAACAGACGTATCAGCGGCATGCTGCGCTCCGGGGCGGGGGCCGTGGTAGAGTGCGGCCCCTGAACACGCCTGAGCATAGCACGCCATGATGGATGCACTTCACCCCGGTTGTCACCAGCGTCACCTGCTGCGCCGCAGAGATAATCCATTGTTTTCCGAGGAATTACGTCGCGTGGATGACGCGCTGCTGGCGCAGGCGCGGCAGCGTGACGCGGACGAGCGCGAGGCCTTCATGCAGCGCTTTCACGCCCTGCTGGAAGAGGCCTCCGGCCTGCAGGCCAACGAGGACAGCGAGACGCTGCTCGGCCTCAAGGCGCGCCTGGATCAGGCCTATACTCTGCTGGCCTCGCTGGGTGGCGAGACGGCGCCGCTCAAGCAGGCTCTGCGCCGCCTTACCGACGCCATCGTCTCCTCGATCCAGCGTGCCGCGGCCGGCGATCACCTGGCCGCAGAGGAGCTGGCCCAGGAGCGGTTGGCGCGCGAACAGCATTACCGCCTGATGGAACACCCCCTGGCCGCGGACCTCATGCGGCCGGACACACCGATTGCACCGGGCGAACTGGCCGCCACCCTGCTGTCTTCGCCGCGGGAGGAGCTGGAGGCGGCGCTGTGGCTGTTCGGCGCCGAGGAACTGGCGTCGCTGTGCCGCGAGGCGCGCCAGCTGCTGGCGGCGGCGGGGAGCGGGCCGGCGCATGCCAACCTGCAACTGATGGAGGCGCAGCTGCCGCCCGGCTGAACCGCGGCGCAAACCGTCCTGTTTCGCTATGTTAGCGTCTGCTAATTAACGGCCGGATTGGCTATAGTGTGCAGATAATCTTATAAATCAAGTTTTGGAGCCCCGCATGCCCCAGTTTCCCGGCGATGAATTCCAGCCCAGCAGCGTACTGACCGAACTGCCCGCGCGCAGTCTGGACGCCGCTGAGCTGGCCTCCGACCTGCGTCGCCACTTCGCCCATACCCTCGGCCGCGACAAGTACTGCCGCACCCCGCACTACGCCTATCAGTCCCTGGCCCTGGCGGTGCGCGACCGTCTGATGGACCGCTGGAAAAACACCAATTACGCCTACATCGAACAGGACAGCCGCCGCGCCTGCTATCTGTCGCTGGAATACCTGATGGGGCGGGCGCTGGGCAATGCCATGCTGAATCTCGGCGTGCAGGATGCCGCCACCAAGGCGCTGGGCGAACTGGGGCTGGTGATGGAAGAGCTGGTGGACAGCGAGCGGGACGCGGGCCTCGGCAACGGCGGCCTGGGTCGACTGGCGGCCTGCTTTCTCGACTCCTGCGCCACCCTGCAACTGCCGGTGATCGGCTACGGCCTGCGCTACGAATACGGCATGTTCCGCCAGCAGATCGAAGACGGCCACCAGGTGGAAGAGCCGGATCACTGGCTGCGCAACGGCCACATCTGGGAGCTGGAGCGGCCGGAATACACCCAGCGCGTGCAGTTCGGCGGCCACACCGAAGGCTGGACCGACGATGCCGGCAAGCTGCACGTGCGTTGGCTCAACACCCACGACGTGCTGGCGGTGCCGTTTGACGTACCCGTCCCCGGCTACCGCAACGGCACCGTGAACACCCTGCGCCTGTGGAAGTCGGCGGCCACCGACGAATTCGACCTGGGCGAGTTCAATGCCGGCTCCTACACCGAATCGGTGCGCGCCAAGAACGATGCCGAACACATCACCATGGTGCTCTATCCCAACGACGCCTCCGAGAGCGGCAAGGAACTGCGCCTCAAGCAGCAATATTTCCTCGCCTCCGCCTCGTTGCAGGATGTGCTGCGCCACTGGATCAAGTTCCACGGCGCCGATTTCAGCAAGTTCGCGGAGAAGAACTGTTTCCAGCTCAACGATACCCATCCCACCATCGCCGTGGCCGAGCTGATGCGCCTGCTGATGGACGAGCACGGCATGGAGTGGGACGACGCCTGGGCGATCACCGCCCGCACCATGGCCTACACCAACCACACCCTGTTGCCCGAGGCGCTGGAGAAGTGGCCGGTGCGGCTGTTCCGCCGTCTGCTGCCGCGCCTGCTCGACATCATCTTCGAGATCAACGCGCGCTTCCTCAAGCAGGTGGCGCAGCGCTGGCCGGCCGACGCCGCGCGCCTGGCGCGCATGTCGATCATCGAGGAGGGCCACGAGCAGATGGTGCGCATGGCCTATCTCGCCATCGTCGGCAGCTACTCCATCAACGGCGTGGCGGCGCTGCACTCGCAGCTGCTCACCGCAGGCCTGTTCCGTGATTTCTACGAACTGTGGCCGGAGAAGTTCAACAACAAGACCAACGGCGTCACCCAGCGCCGCTGGCTGGCCGCCTGCAACCCCGGCCTCAATCAGCTCGTCACCGAGCAGATCGGCGGCGCCTGGGTATCCGACCTGGCGCAGCTGCGCCGGCTGCTGCCGCTGGCGGACGATGCCGCTTTTCGCGCCCGCTGGCAGGCAGTGAAGTTCGACAACAAGGTGCGTCTCGCGGCCCTGGTGCAGGAGGATTGCGGCGTCGATTTCGATGCCACGATGCTGTTCGACGTGCAGGTCAAGCGCATCCATGAATACAAGCGCCAGCTGCTCAACGTGCTGCACGTGATCCACCTGTACGACCGCATCAAGCGCGGCGACACGCAGGACTGGACGCCGCGCGCTGTGCTCATCGGCGGCAAGGCCGCGCCCGGCTACGCCATCGCCAAGCGCATCATCAAGCTGATCAACAACGTCGCCGACGTGATCAACAGCGACCCCGACACCGCCGGGCTGCTGCGTCTTGCCTTCCTGCCCGACTACCGCGTCTCGGCCATGGAGGTGATCTGTCCCGGCACCGACCTGTCGGAACAGATCTCCACTGCCGGCAAGGAGGCCTCGGGCACCGGCAACATGAAATTCATGATGAACGGCGCCGTCACCATCGGCACCCTCGATGGTGCGAACATCGAAATCCGCGAGGAGGCCGGTGCAGAAAACTTCTTCCTCTTCGGCCTCACCGCCGCCGAGGTGGAACAGCTGCGCGGCCACTACGATCCGGCCGCCATCATTGCGGCGGATGCCGACCTGGCACGGGTGATGCGCCTGATCGAGTCCGGCCACTTCAGCCAGATGGAACCCGGCATCTTCGAGCCCATCGTCCGTGCCATCCGCAATCCGCACGACCCCTGGCTGGTGGCCGCCGATTTCCGCAGCTATGTCGACGCCCAGCGTGTCGCCGCGGCGACCTACCGCGACCAGGAGCGCTGGGTACGCATGAGCATCATCAACAGCGCCACCAGCGGCAAGTTTTCCACCGACCGCACCATCGGCGAATATGCCGACGATATCTGGAAGCTGCGGCCGGTGGCGGCGTACGGCGTGAAGTAGCGCCTTGCGGATTGCACCGCGCGGACCGGTGGCGCCCGTGGTTCCCCGCGGTCGCTGCCGCGGAGCCGCTCCGTTCGCCCCCGTCCCGACTCCGTTCAGTAACCGTTCAGCATGCCTCCCTACACTGCGGACCTGTACTCGCAGCAAACAACACAGGGAGGCCCATCATGGTCAAGAAATTCGT
>JANJXC010000077.1 GCA_024709225.1 Gammaproteobacteria bacterium
CCCCCCCGCCCCCCCCCCCCGCCCCCACCCTTTCGCGAATGCCTTTCTCGGCTATCTACCCCAAGGCACACTAGGTGAGGATGCCCGCCGCTATTCAGAGCCGGCCAGAGCCACCCCTGTCGCGAATACCATTCGCTCCTACATAAGGCACGGCCCCGTAGGAGCGGATGGCATCCGCGATACACCGCCGGCCGCCGCCACCCCTGTCGCGAATACCATTCGCGCCTACATAAGGCACGGCACGGTAGGAGCGGATGGCATCCGCGATACGCCACTGGCCAGAGCCACCCCTGTCGCGAATACCATTCGCGCCTACAAAAGGCACGGCACGGTAGGAGCGGATGGCATCCGCGATACGCCGCCGGCCAGAGCCACCCCTGTCGCGAACGCGATTCGCTCCTACCCAATGTCTACAGGCCGATGGGCGCTATCCCACCGGCAACCATACCTCGGCCAGCAGCCCGCCCTGCGGCGCGGCGCCGAGGCGTACCTCGCCGCCGTGCATTTCGGCGATGCGCAGCACGATGGACAAGCCGAGACCGCAGCCCTGGGCGTCGTGACCGAGGCCGCGATGGAAGCGCTCGAACACCCGCTGCCGCTCCGCCGCCGGGATCCCCGGCCCGCTGTCGGCCACCGCAACAACCGCCTGCCTGCCCTCGCGGCGCAGGCTGACCTCCACCTGGCCGCCGGCCGGCGTGTAGCGCACGGCGTTGTCGATGAGATTGCGCACCAGCACCAGCAGGGCCACAGGATTGGCCTGCACTTCAATCGTCTCGGCAGAGCCCAGACCAAGATCGATCTGCTTGCCGACCGCCAGCGGCATGCACAGGCCGATGGCCTCTTCCGTCAACGCACGCAGCGCCACCGGCAGGACTTCGCCCGGCCCCTGCTCCGGGTCGAGACGGGCCAAGGTGAGCAATTGATCCACCAGATGGTTGGCGCGGTCCACGCCGCTGAGGATCGCCTCCAGCGCATGGCGACGCTCGTCTTCACCCCTGGCGCGCAACGCCACCTGCGCCTGGGTCTTCAGGCTGGCCAGCGGCGTGCGCAACTCATGGGCGGCATCGGCGGTGAAACGTCGTTCGCGGGCAAAGGCACTCTCCAGCCGCGCCAGCAGGTCGTTGAGCGCCGCCACCAGCGGCTGCACTTCGTGAGGAATATCGTTGTCGCGACCGAAGCGATCCAGCTGGGTGGCGGAACGCTGCTCCACATCGCCGGCGAGAAGGCGCAGGGGCCGCAGTCCGCGGCCAATACCGACCCAGATGGCAAACACCAGCATCGGCAAGACCGAGATGATGGGCACCAGCACCTGCTCGGTGATCTCGTTGATCATCGGCTCGCGCACGCCGTGGCGCTCGACTACCTGGACCATCAGCTCCGGCTCCGCCACCCGCATGGTGTAACTGCGCCAGGTGCCGCCTTGATCCGGGATGTCGGCAAAGCCGGCCTGCAACGGCAATCCCGACGGCGGGCTGCCGGACGACTGCAGGAAAGGCCGCCCGTGCAGCCAGACACGGAACTCCAGCTTGGCGGCGTATTTCTGATCGAAGAACAGCTTTTCCAGTTCCGCGACCTCTTCCTGCAGATTGTGCGCGTCGGCCTGCACCGGCGGCGTCTGGTCTTTCGGCGGCTCCTGCAACTCGTGCAGCACCATGCCGGCCAGGATGTGGCCGGCGCGGGCCAGATGGGCATCGTAGACCTCTTCCGCCTCGTGCGAGGTCTTCCACCAGGTAACGTAAATGATGCCGCCCCACATCAGCAGAAAGATGCCCATCAGCACCAGCAACAGACGCAGACGGATGGACCTCATTTCAGCACCATGTAGCCGACGCCGCGCACGGTGCGGATCAGGTCGGCCCCCAGCTTCTTGCGCAGGTGATGGATATAGACTTCCAGCGTATTGCTCTCCACTTCCATGTCCCAGCCGTACAGCGCCTCCTCCAGCCGGCTGCGCGACAGCGCCTCGCCGGCATGCTGCAACAGCAGATGCAGCAGGGCGAACTCGCGCGCCGGCAACTCCACCGGCGCGCCGTTGTGCGTGAGGGTATGGGCGGCGGGATCGAGCACCAGCGCACCATGCTCGATGGCGGTGGTGGCGCGGCCGCTGCGGCGGCGTGTCAGGGCGCGCAGGCGCGCCGCCAGCTCGTCGATGTCGAAGGGCTTGGTGAGATAGTCGTCGGCGCCGGCGTCCAGTCCCTGCACCCGATCGGCCACGGCATCGTAGGCGGTGAGGATCAGCACCGGCGTGTCGTTGCCGTCCCGGCGCAGGCGCCTGAGCACCTCCATGCCGGGCAGGCGCGGCAGGCCGAGGTCGAGCACGATGAGGTCGAAGCGATCCGAGGCACAGGCCTGCACCGCCGCCTCGCCGTCGCGCACCCAGTCCACGGCATAGCCCTCCTGGCGCAGACCGGCACCAATGCCGTCGCCCAGGAGGGGGTCGTCTTCAACCAGCAGCAATCGCATAGCGGATCAGTAGACCGGTTCGTTCATCTTCTTCCTGGCCAGGTCGATCGCCGCCATGACCTCCTTGCGCCGTCCCGCGTCGGCGACCTCGCGCCCCGGCCGCGGCGCCGCCGCCAGCGCCTTCTCCAGCGCGGCGAGAGCCTTCTTGTAGTCATGCTCGGCGATGAGGAAATCGCCGTAGAAGTAGTTGGGGTCCATGCCGTCGGGATTCATCTGCAGCGCCTTTTCCAGATAGGCGCGTGCCTTGTCGTCGTCGCCGAAGCCGATGGGCCAGCCGGGCACCTGATAATAGAGGCTGCCCAGCGAGGTGTACACCGATCCCTGCAGGGCTGCAGCATCGATCTGCTCGGCCTTGAGCAGCAGGTCGCGCGCCTCGGTCACCAGACTGAGCGCACCGAGGCCGCCCTTGGCGCCGGCATAGCTGGACAGCACGATGGCCTGCCAGATGAGCGGTTCGGCCCGGTTCGGCTGGGCGGCGCTGACGGCCTTGGCACGTTCGGCCAGGTCGGCCAGTGCCTTCTCCTTCGCATCGCCCTGCAGGGTGAAGTTGGCGCTGTCCCAGTCGCGGATCAGTTGCACCAGTTGCGCGTCCCCGGCGGCGTGGGCCTGCATGGCGCCGAGGGACAGCAGCAGGACCATGAACAGTTTCTTCAGCATGATGGCGTTCTCCTTGTGGCGTATTTTCAGCTTTGCGCGTAGCGGCGCATGACGGCGTTCTGGCCGCGCAGGGCGCGATCCACCAGGCGCGGCAGCAGTGCATTGAGGCGGGCGAAGAAGGATTCCGGGAAACCGACATAGGCCTCGTCGCGATCCTGCTGCAACGCGCGCACCACGGCCTG
>JANJXC010000032.1 GCA_024709225.1 Gammaproteobacteria bacterium
GCCCACTTCTTCGAGCACTACAAGGACCTGGACGAGGGCAAGTGGGTGCGCGTGCAGGGCTGGGCGGGTGTGGAAGCGGCCAAGGCGGAGATCCTGGCCAGCGTACAGATGTACAAGGACGCGCCGGTCAAACCGAACTTCTGATACTGCAGATAAAAGATAAAAGAGAAAAGATACAAGGGAAGGGGCGCGCGCCGCGCACAATCTCTCTGGTATCTTTCATCTTGTATCTTTTCTCTGCTCCTTCTGCTGGCGCAGCCGCGCCGACTGCAGTTCCAGGGTGTGTCGCACCAGGGCGTCGCGGGCCATCTCCTCGATGTGTGTGAACTCCACACCGATGCGGTAGGGGTGCGGTGCGCTGTCGCGCATGGTGCGGCAATGCACCACCCGGCCCAGGGTGGTGATCATGGTGTGACCAGGAAACAGCATCAGGCGCAACTCCAGTTTGCTGTCGGCGTCCAGCGCTTCGGCGCTGAAAAAGGCGATACCGTTGCCGCTCAGGTTGACCTTGCTGTTGGGGCCGCTGATCTGCCCCAGCTGGCTGCCGAGCAGGACGCGGCTGAGCAGCTCCAGTTTGCGGTCGATGATCGCCAGGTACTGCCCCACGTCCGGGTCGCGCTTGCGGATCTGCGACAGGATGCTGCTCGATTGGGTGGTCAGGCTGTGCAGCTGCAGGGCCAGCGCCGAGCTGTCCTGGCGGACGCCAGGCGATTGTTGCAGGCGCTGCTGATACTCGCCCTCCGCGAGCTGCCTGTATTCCAGATATATCTCGTCGTCGATGCGGAAAAAGCGGCGGCGCTCCCTGGTGGCATCGGGTAGTTGCGTGCTCATGGCGTTTCACTCCAGTCCTTGATACGTATTTCCACGCGGCGGTTGCGGGCGCGGTTGGCCTCGCTGTCGTTGGGCAGCAGCGGGCGGGTCGCGCCAAAGCCTGCGGCGATCAGGCGGCCGGCCGCCACGGTGTGCCGCTCCAGCAGGCGGTGTACCACCGACACGGCGCGTGCAGTGGACAGGTCCCAGTTGGAACGGAAGCGCGCCGTGCTGATGGGGCGGTCATCGGTGTGTCCGGCGACGGTGACCGTACCCTGGGTGGTGGCGATCAGGTCGCCGATGCGATCGATGACCGGGTGGAAGTCCGGCAGCAGGACGTCGCTGCCCGATTCGAAGGCGGCCTCATGCCGAAAACTGATCTGCAATTCGCCTTCGGTATTGCGGCTCACCTCCAGTCGGTCGTGGCGCAATGCATCCATCAGGCCGTCACGGAAACGCAGCAGGTTGTGATCTTGCTGTGGCTCGGCCACCGCCGCGGGGTCCGGCATGCCCTCCGGTTTGCCCTCCATCAGCACCTCATGCCCCGGCGACTCGCTGCGCTGCTCCAGCCACTGGATGCCGAAGGCGCGTTCCAGTGAGCCGGCGATCTGGCGATAGCGCTGGGCATCGATCTGCGAAATGGATAGCAGCAACACAAAAAAGGTCGTGAGCAGCGCCATCAGGTCCGCGAAGGTGACCATCCAGACGGGGGCGCCGCTACGGCCTGGTTTGCTGGGCATGATGCTTACGGCGGCAGGGTGCCGCCGGTCTCCGGTGTCTTGCCGTCCAGCAGGGCGGCAAGCATTTCGCGCTGCTGGTGCGGCAGGTAGGCCTCCAGTACTTCGTCCATCAGCCGCGGATTCTGTCCCTGCTGTATGGCGGCCATGCTTTCGATCATCAGCAGTTTGTTCACCCGCTCCTGTCTGCCGCGCAGCTCCAGCTTGTCGGCGATGGGCAGGGCGATGAGGTTGGCGATGAGCGCGCCGTACAGGGTGGTGAGCAGGGCCACCGCCATGGCCGGCCCAATGCTGGAGGGGTCTTGCAGATTGGACAGCATCTGCACCAGGCCGACCAGGGTACCGATCATGCCGAAGGCGGGTGCCGACTCGCCGATGGCGCGAAAGATGTTCTGCCCGATTTCATGCCGTTCCATGGCCTGTTCCATGTCGGCGAGCAGCGTCTTGCGCACGAACTCCGGCGGCAGGCCATCTACCGCCAGCTGGATGCCGCGGGCCAGAAATGCATTGGCCACGGGTTGGCCGTCCAGCGCCAGGATGCCGCTCTTGCGCGTCACCAGGGCCAGTTCGTTGGCCTGGCGAATCAGGTCGATGGGGCTGTCCAGTTCGTCGCGGAACACCTTGAAGGCCACGCGCACGGCACTGAAGCAGTGACTGAGGGGAAATTTGATCAGGGTGGCGGCGAGGGTGCCGCCGATGACGATCATCACGCCGGGCAGATTGATGAATACGGCCAGGTCCGAGCCGGTGATGATGGCGGCAAAGATCACGACGATGCCACCGATGAGCCCCAACAGCGTTGCTATGTCCACGTCCGATCCCTTGCCGTCGCCATGCGGTCGAGTTTAGCGCCTTGGCGCACGCTGGGAAAAGAAGCTCAACGCCAAGACGCGAAGGACGCAAAGAAATTCAAATCCCCGCTGCGGAGGCGCAGAGCGGCGGAGAATTTTTCCCCAGTCATCTCTGCGTCTCCGCGCCTCCGCGGCAAATGGTTTTCTTATAACGTCCTGACGCCGTTCGGCGTGCCGATCAGCACCACGTCGGCCGGGCGCAGGGCGAACAGGCCGTTGGTGATCACGCCGACGATGTTGTTGAGGTGGGCCTCCAGCTCGGTGGGTTCCTGAATCTGCAGGCCGTGCACGTCGAGGATCACGTTGCCGTTGTCGGTGACGAAGCCGTCGCGGTACACCGGGCTGCCGCCCAGCTTGACCAGTTCACGTGCCACGTAGCTGCGCGCCATGGGGATCACCTCCACCGGCAGCGGGAACTTGCCCAGCACGTCCACCACCTTGGTTTCATCGACGATACAGACGAACTTCCTGCTTGCCGCCGCGACGATCTTCTCGCGCGTCAGCGCGCCGCCGCCGCCCTTGACCAAGTGCATGCGGCGGTTGGTCTCGTCGGCGCCGTCCACGTAGACGGAGATCTCGCTCACCTCGTTCAGGTCCAGTACCGGGATGCCGTGCTTCTTCAGGCGCTCGGCGCTGGCCACCGAGCTGGCCACGGTGCCGGCGACCTGGTGCTTGATCTCCGCCAGGAAGTCGATGAAGTGGTTGGCGGTGGAGCCGGTACCGATACCGATGATGGTGTCAGGCACCACGTGCTCCAGGGCGGCCTTGGCAACGGCCTTTTTCATTTCGTCTTGGGTCATTGTGCTCTCCGGGATATTTGCTTGTTGCTTTATTCTTCCGCCGCAAAAACTGCAAAACCCTTGTCGCAGAGACGCGGAGGCACAGAGGACGGCCTGCCTGTACACCCTCAGCGCCTCCGCGTCTCTGCGACAGGTATTTGGCCTTTTTGCGCGGCGGGGCTTTATTAATGGTGTCCGATTATACGCCAAGCGCGCGCACTGACACCGGGACGGGATAACTGGTATCGTAGCCGGATGCTCGAACATTACGCCAAAAAGATATTGCAGGCCCGGGTTTACGATGTCGCCCGGGAGACCCCGCTGGAGAGCGCCCCCGGCCTGTCGCGCCGCCTGGGCAACAAGGTGCTGCTCAAGCGCGAGGACCTGCAGCCGGTGTTTTCCTTCAAGCTGCGCGGTGCCTACAACAAGATTGCCCTGCTGTCCCCCGAGGCGCGTGCCCGCGGCGTCATCGCCGCCTCGGCCGGCAACCATGCCCAGGGCGTGGCCCTGGCGGCGCAGCGGCTGGGGCTGGATGCGCTCATCGTCATGCCGCGCACCACCCCCGAGATCAAGGTGCAGGCGGTGCGCCGGCGCGGCGCCCGCATCGAACTGCACGGCAATGCCTACGATGAGGCCTACGCCCATGCCCGTCAGTTGGCCGACGCGCAGGGCCGTACCTTCATCCACCCCTATGACGACGAGGATGTCATCGCCGGCCAGGGCACGGTGGCGATGGAGATCCTGCGCCAGTATTCCGCGCCGGATCTGCATGCGGTATTCGTGCCGGTGGGCGGTGGCGGCCTCATTGCCGGCGTCGCCGCCTATATCAAGTACCTGCGCCCGGAGGTGCAGGTGATCGGCGTCGAGCCGGACGATGCCGCCTCCATGCACGACGCGCTGCGGGCCGGCGAGCGGGTGGTGTTGGACCAGGTGGGGATCTTTGTCGACGGCGTCGCGGTGCGGCAGGCGGGGGCCGAACCCTTCCGCGTGGCGCGACAGTGTGTGGACGAGGTGATCCTGGTGTCCACCGACGAGGTATGCGCCGCCATCAAGGACATCTTCGAGGACACCCGGGCCATCGTCGAGCCGGCGGGGGCGCTGGCGGTGGCCGGCATGAAGCGCTACGTGCAGCGCGGCAACACGCGCGATCAGGCCATGGTGGCCATCAACTCCGGCGCCAACATGAATTTCGACCGCCTGCGCCATGTGGCCGAGCGCGCCGAACTGGGTGAGCAGCGCGAGGCGCTGTTCGCCGTCACCATCCCGGAGCGGCCGGGCAGCTTCCGCCGGTTCTGCGAGACCCTGGGGCAGCGCGCCATCACCGAGTTCAACTACCGTTATGCGGACGCCCGTGAGGCGCACATCTTCGTCGGCGTCGAGATGCGCGACGGTGCGCGCGGCAAGGAGGAACTGGTCTCCCTGTTGAAGGGCCAGGGCTATCCGCTGCTGGACATGACCGACAACGAAATCGCCAAGCTGCACGTGCGCTACATGGTGGGCGGCCACACCGGTGGTCTGGCTGATGAGCGCCTGCTGCGCTTTGAGTTTCCCGAACGCCCCGGCGCCCTGCTGCGCTTCCTCGAACACATGGGGCAGCACTGGAATATCAGCCTGTTCCACTACCGCAACCACGGCGCCGACTATGGCCGCATCCTGTGCGGCATCCAAGTCCCTGCCGCCGACGAGGCCAAATTCCAGGAGTTCCTCGCCCAGATCGGCTACCCGTACTGGGACGAAAGCGGCAACCCGGCCTACGACCTGTTTCTCAAATAATAATTCAAGATTCAATATTCAAAATTCAAGAATGGATAGCCACGAGTATGGATACTTTTTGAATTTTGAATAGCACTATTCCAGCGCCAGGATAGCCTCCCACTCCTGCGGGCTGACCGGCATCACCGACAGCCGGTTGCCGCGCCGCACCAGGGGCATGTCGGCCAGTTCCGGGCGTTGCTTGAGCTCCTCCAGGGTGATGTTGCGCCTCAGTTTGCGTACCAGGCGTACATCCACCATGTACCAGCGCGGTGCTGCGGGATCGCTCTTGGGGTCGTAGTACTTGCTCTCCGGATCCCAGGCGGTATGGTCGGGATAGCCGGCGCGGGCGATCTCGGCGATGCCGACAATGCCCGGCTCCTTGCAGTTGGAGTGGTAGAAGAACAACTGGTCGCCCACCTGCATCTGATCGCGCAGCATGTTGCGCGCCTGGTAGTTGCGTACCCCATCCCACTGCTCGGTGTGTTTGGGGCGGCCTGCCAGGTGGTCGATGCCGAAGACATCGGGCTCGGATTTCATCAGCCAGTAGTTCATGGGAAAGTGCTCTCCAGGGGACAAACGGCCAATATGGTAGCGAAAAACGGGAAAAAGAAGGCCAATACTGCTTTTTTGTGACCCAGGCCTCTTGTCAGGCAAAAGACCATGCGTTATATACGTCATTCGCTGTGATGCGGAATTTGCCACGGAGGCCAGGAAGACGTGTTGGAGGTCAGGATGAGACGACGCAAACCCGACTTGCTCGTGGTGCTTGCTGCCCTGATTGCGATGGGGGTTCTGTTTACCGGGATAACGCAGGCGATGATGCGTGATGCGCCGGCGCCCACGGTGGCCGAGGCCAACAAAAACAAATAAGCCACGAGAGACTGAAATACGAAACCCGCCGCGAGGCGGGTTTTTTATTGGCCGGTGGCAAAGTGATACAGGGCCTGCTCGGTGGCGACACCGTGCAGCGGCACGTCCCACGCCGCATGGGGCAGCATCGCCACCTTCTGGAACTCGTAGGCGGTGCCGATGAGGAGCGGCTTGCGCCAGTAGCGGCGGTACTGCAGGTAGGCCAGGGTGCGATCGTAGAAGCCGCCCCCCATGCCGAGGCGGTTGCCGGTCGCGTCGAAAGCCACCAGCGGCGTGAGCATCAGGTCGATGGCCATGGCGGGGCGTACGGCATGCCAGGGCAAGGCCGGTTCCAGGATGCGGAACTGGTTGTCCCGCAACGGCGTGTCGGGTTGGTAGGGGGCAAACCAGAGGCGATTGTGGAAGGCGGGGCTCAGCACCGGCAGGTAACACTGCTTGCCCATGGCCCAGGCGCGTTCGATGAGCGGCCGCAGATCCATCTCGCCGTCGTTGGCCAGATAGAAGGCGATGTGTTCGCTGCGCAGAAACAGGGTGGAGTTGCCCAGCCGCCGTGCCAGCATCTGCGCAGACTGGTTCCGTTCGGCACGGGACAGGGCGCGGCGCCGACAGCGCATCTCACGGCGGATGGCGTTGCGATCAGGGGTATAAGGAGGCGAAGGCGCCAGAGGGGGGGCAGGGCAGAGCAGGGCGTCGTCGTTATTTACTTCCATCTCACGCTCTCACGCCTTCGCGCCCCTGCGCGGAATTAAAGAGGGTGCCCTCCGCCTGGGCCGTCGTCGCTGTTGCTCCTTGAACCCAATGGCTCAAGTGGGACTGCCGGGCGGCGTATCAGGCTTTCCGCAGCGCGGACATGCACACAACACCGTCGCAAGCAGCCCCGGGGGTGTGATTATCGGCTCAAGAAATCCCCAGCGACTAACGAACCCCGCAGGGGGCACCCATAGTTGAACGGGTCCTGCTGATTCTACAGCTTGAGTTGCCGGTCTTCGCTGTCCAGGGCGCCCTCTATGCGCTCCTGCAGACGGCGCAGACGCCGGCCGAGGTCACCAGTATAGCCGCTTCCATGATGGCGTTGTTGCAACAGTTCGTGGGTAATGTTGAGCGCCGCCAGCACGGCGATGCGCTCACTGCCGATGACCTTGCCGCTGTTGCGGATATCGCGCATCTTGTCGTTGAGGATGCGTGCCGATTCAACCAGGCCCTCACGCTCCTCCACCGGGCAGGCGATGGTGTACTCCTTGTCCAGGATGCGCACCGGCACCTGGACGATATCGTTGCTGGCCATCTCAGCCTTGCTCCATCGCCTTGATGCGGTGAATCATCGCTTCCACGCGGGTGCGTGCCAGCTCGGTCTTTTCCAGCAGCTTGGCCCGCTCGGTGAGCAGCGAGGACTGCTGTTCGCGCAGAGACAGGTTTTCGTCGCGCAGCCGGTCCACGGCGCGGATGAGTTCATCCACACGGCGTTCCAGGATGTTGATGTCCAGTTCGTCCTTCATGGTCGACAGGCGGCGTTGGTTCCGTAATGACAGACGCGCGGCAGGGGCCGCAAAAAGCGAATCCACTATAGAGCGGCGGCGTGGAGCGGTCAATGACGCATAGTCTGCGGGGTGTTGCCATGGCGGCGGCGGTGCTACGATCTGCGCACTGCACCTCATCCCGCCGCGGAGAAATCATGAGTGAGAATCCCACCGACGCCATCGCCCTGGTCGATGCGGCCCTGCGCCGTCTCGGCGCGGAGATGAGCGTGGCCGAGTGTCATGGTGTGCTGGCCGGCTGGCTGTGTGCCGCGCATGGCCTGACGCGCGAGCAGTGGCTGGCCCACATGGCGCCGGACCGGGCCGTAGGCGATGTGCTGGCGACGGAGGCGGCCGATACCCTGGAAGGCCTGCGTCAGGCGGTGGTGGCGCAGCTCAACGATTCCCAGCTCGATTTCCAGCCCCTGCTGCCCGCGGATGATCAGCCGCTGGCGGAGCGGGTCGAGGCCCTGGGCGAGTGGTGCCAGGGATTTCTTCTGGGCATGAGCCTGGGGGGGCTGAAGGATGTGACCAAGCTGCCGGGCGACAGCGGCGAGGCGCTGCGCGATCTGGTGCAGCTGTCGCGTGCCGGCAGCTACGACGTGGGCGAGGACGAGGAAGACGAAGAGGCCTATACCGAGCTGCTTGAATACGTGCGCACCGCCGTGTTGCTGGTGAACGAGGAGCTCAATCCCACCCGTGCCGCACCGCACATGGAACCGACCCTGCACTGACATGACCCGTAGCGAATTTGCCAAGCGCCGCAAACGCCTGATGCAGTACATGGGCGCGGACTCCATCGCCATTCTGCCCACCGCCCCCGAGCGTATCCGCAGCCGCGACACCGAATATCACTATCGCGCCGACAGCGATTTCTATTACCTCACCGGCTTTCCCGAGCCGGAGGCGGTGGCGGTGCTGATCCCGGGGCGGGCCCACGGCGAATTTCTGCTGTTCTGCCGCGAGAAGGATGCCGAGATGGAAACCTGGCACGGCCGTCGCGCCGGGCTGGAGGGGGCGCAGGCCCTGTATGGCGCCGACGACGCCTTTCCCTTTACCGACATCGACGAAATTCTTCCCGGCCTGCTGGAGAACAAGGAGCGCGTCTATTACACCATGGGTGCGCACCGTGACTTCGACCGCCAGGTGATGGACTGGATCAACACGCTGCGCAAGAAGTCGCGTGCCGGTGTGCACACCCCGGGCGAGTTCGTTGCACTGGACCACCTGCTGCACGACATGCGCCTGTACAAGAGCGCGGCCGAGGCGGCAGTGATGCGCAAGGCGGCGAAGATCACCGCCCAGGCCCACCTGCGTGCCATGCGTGCCAGCCGTCCCGGGGTGTATGAGTACCAGCTGGAGGCGGAGATCCTGCACGAGTTCATGCACCACGGCGCACGTTTTGCCTCCTACAATTCCATCGTCGGCGGCGGCGCCAACGGCTGCATCCTGCACTACACCGAAAACAGCGACGAGCTGAGGGATGGCGACCTGGTGCTCATCGACGCCGGCTGCGAATACGATTACTACGCCGCCGACATCACGCGCACCTTCCCGGTCAACGGCAGGTTCTCGCCGGAGCAGCGCGCGCTTTATGACCTGGTGCTCGAGGCCAATTACGCCGCCATCGCACAGGTGCAGCCGGGCAATCACTGGAACCAGCCGCACGAGGCGGCGGTGAAGGTGCTGACCCAGGGACTGGTGAAGCTGGGTCTGCTCAAGGGACGGGTGTCGCAGCTGATCAAGGATCAGGCCTATCGCCAGTTCTACATGCACCGCACCGGCCACTGGCTCGGCATGGATGTGCACGATGTAGGTGAATACAAGGTGGGCGAGGAATGGCGCGTGCTGGAACCGGGCATGGTGCTTACCATCGAGCCGGGCCTGTACATCAGCCCCGCCAAGGGCGTGGCGAAGAAGTGGCACAACATCGGCATCCGCATCGAGGATGATGTGCTGGTCACCAAGACCGGGCATGAGGTTTTGACCCGGGATGCGCTCAAGGATGCCGACGAGATCGAGGCGTGGATGAGGGGAAGAAAGTGACAAGTCCCAAGTCGCAAGTGACAAGAAAGACCTCTTTCAACTTGCAACTTGTAACTTGCAACTTGTAACTATGACTTACGACATCGCCATCATCGGCGGCGGCATGGCCGGCGCCAGCCTGGCACTGGCACTGAAGGATCTGCCTCTGTCCATTGTTCTGGTGGAGGCGGTGCCTTACGCATCGACACAGCAGCCGGCCTTCGATGCGCGCGCCATTGCGCTCGCCGCCGGCTCGCAGCGCATTCTGCGCACCATGGGGGTATGGGATGCCATGGCGGCGCGCGGGGTGACCGCCATCGAACACATCCATGTCTCCGAGCGCGGCGGGTTCGGCACGGCACATATGGAGGCGGCGGAAGAAGGTGTTGCCGCCCTCGGTTACGTCGCGGAAGGCCGCATCATCGGCGCTACGCTCACCGCGGCGCTGGCGCAGTGTCCCAATGTCGAACTGCTGTGTCCGGCTGAACTCACGTCCCTGCAGGTGGAGGATGACGGTGTTGAGGTTCAGCTTGTTCACGCCGGTGCAGCGCGCCGCCTGCGCACGCGCCTGCTGGTGGCGGCCGATGGCGGCCGCTCCACTGTGCGCGAGCAGATCGGCGCGCGCACCTGGGAGCTGGGTTACGGCCAGACCGCGGTGATCGCCACCGTCACCACCGATCGTGCCCACGGCAACACCGCCTACGAGCGCTTCACCGACACCGGGCCGCTGGCCCTGCTGCCCTGCGATCCGCCTGTTGATACCGACCAGGAGCTGTCTGGCCGGCGCTGGTCGCTGGTCTGGACGGTACGCGACAGTCAGGTGGATGCGTTGCTGGCGCTCAGTGATGAGGCGTTTCTGCAGCGCCTGCAGCAGCGCTTCGGTTACCGTGCCGGCCGTTTCCTGCGTAGCTCCGGGCGTCAGGCCTATCCGCTGGTGCTGCGCTTCGTGCGCGAGGCGGCCAGTGAGCGCGTCGCCTTTATCGGCAATGCCGCCCATGCCATCCATCCGGTGGCCGGCCAGGGCTTCAATCTCGGCCTGCGCGATGTGGCCGCGCTGGCGCAGGTGATCGCCGCTGCGGTGGCGCGCGGTGAGGACATCGGCCGCATGCAGGTATTGCAGGGCTATGCGCGCTGGCGGCGCCCCGACTATCTGCGCACCGCCGCCTTCACCGACGGTCTGGTGCGCGCCTACTCCAACAACCTGCCGCCGCTGAAGCTGGCGCGCAACGTGGGTCTGCTGGCGCTGGACACCCTGCCGCCGCTCAAGCACCTGTTGGCGTACCAGTCGATGGGGCTGGTCGGACATCTGCCGCGGCTGGCGTGTGGGATGAAGTTGCAAGTGACAAGTGACAAGTGACAAGTGACAAGTGACAAGGAGGAAGGGCGGGTAACCAGCGGCAAGATGGATTTTTCTTGTAACTTGCCACTTGTAACTTGCCACTCGAATCTATGAATTACGACATCGCCATCATCGGCGGCGGCAT
>JANJXC010000064.1 GCA_024709225.1 Gammaproteobacteria bacterium
TCGGCGCCGAGGTCCTGCAGTCCATGGGCGTCGCGCTTGAGCTGGCTCTTGCTGGGGCCGAGGTCTTCGTCGTCGAAGTCGTCGTTGTCGTGGGTCGGTGTCATGTCAGATGAGGAACAGGGTGGCGAGGCCGAGGAAGGAAAAGAAACCCATTACGTCGGTGATGGTGGTGACGATCACCGGTCCGGCCAGCGCCGGATCGATGCCGAGGCGGCGTAACAGCACCGGCACGATGACGCCGGCGAGGGCAGCACAGAGCAGGTTGATGATCATGGCACCGCCGATCACCAGGCCGATGCCGGCATTCTGGAACCATACAAAGGCGGCAGAGCCGACCAGGATGGCGAAGATCAGTCCGTTGAGTACGCCGACGGCCATTTCCTTGTTGATCAGCCAGCGCGTGTTTTCCTTGACCACCACACCCTGGGCCAGGCTGCGGATCACCAGAGCCAATACCTGGTTGCCGGCAATGCCGCCCATGCTGGCAACGATGGGCATCAATACTGCCAGCGCCACCAGGTGCTGGATGACTTCCTGAAACTGGCCGACCACCGAGGCGGCAGTGAAGGCGGTGAGCAGGTTGATGCTGAGCCACACGGCGCGGCGCCGCGCCGACGGGATGGCCGGGGCGAACAGGTCTTCCTCTTCCGACAGGCCAGCCATGGACAGCACCGAGTGATCCGCCTCGTCACGGATGACGTCCACCACGTCGTCGATGGTGATGCGGCCGAGCAGCTTGCCGTCATCGTTGACCACCGGCGCGGAGATGAGGTCGCGCCGTTCGAACAGGGTGGCGACCTCGCTGGCCGGTGTGGCGGCATTGATGCCCTCGACGTCGCGGATCATCACCTCGGTCACGCTGAGGTCGGGATTGCGCGTGAGCAGATCGGTGAGCGACAGCAGGCCGAGATAGCGGCCCTCGCGATCCACCACCATCAGACTGTCGGTGGTTTCCGGGATCTCGCCGTGCCAACGCAGGTAGCGCAGTACCACGTCGAGGGTGATGTCCTCGCGCACCGTGATGGTGTCGACGTTCATCAGGCCGCCGGCAGTGTCCTCCGGGTAGGAGAGGACCGCCTCCAGGCGCTGGCGGTGCTGTGCATCCATGGTGTTGAGGATGTGCTGGATCACCTCGTCCGGCATCTCCGCCAGCAGGTCGGCGAGGTCGTCGGTGTCCAGGCCCTCGGTGGCCGCCACCAGTTCGTGCGACTCCATCTCCCGGATCAGGGTGGCACGTACGTTCTCGTTGACGTAGGTGAGCACCTCGCCGTCCAGTTCCGGACTGACCAGTTCCCAGGCAGTGATGCGCTCCGGTCCGGGCAGTGATTCGAGCAGTACCGCGATCTCCGCCGGGTACATGTCATTGATCAGTTCCTGCGCGCGCGACAGGTTATCCGCCTGCAGCGCATCACGCAGCGCCTGCAGGCGGTCGGTGTCCTTGTCCTGTTCGATGACTTCGGTCATGGCGCGGGGGGAAAGTAGAGGGTTCGGCGCGCAAAGTGTACCAAGCGGGGGCCGCAAAGGGAAAAGCGAAACGATGAAAGATTTGTGATTTTGCGCGGCATTTCCCGCACAAGTTGCATGTCGTGCAGCGGTGGCGGTGCCGTGTGCTGCGCCCGCCGCGCGGCGGGGGGAGTCAATCGTCGCTGTTGAGTTCCGCCAGCAGCAGGGCCGACTGCTCCATGTCGTCCTGGCGCAGGATACTGTCGGCGGCCCGGTGCAGGGGCTCCAACGCGCTGCCGGTGACGATGCGCTTGACCTCGAGCAGGGCCGGCGGCGGCATGCTGAATTCGGTCAGGCCGAGGCCGAGCAGCAGGCGGGTGAGCAGGGGGTCGCCGGCCATCTCACCGCACATGGTGACCGGGATGCCGGCTGCGGCGCCGGCGCGCAGGGTGGTGTGGATCAGGCGCAGCACTGCCGGGTGCAGCGGCTGGTAGAGGTGGTTGATGGTCTCGTCGAGGCGATCGGCGGCCAGGGTGTACTGGATCAGGTCGTTGGTGCCGATGGAGAGGAAGTCGAGGCGGCGGGCGAAGTCTGCGGCGCAGATGGCTGCGGCCGGTACCTCGATCATGCCGCCCACGGCGATGTTCTCGGCAAAGGGCTGGCGGCGCCGGCGCAGGTCGTCCTTGGCCTCGTGTATCAGTTCCTGTACCTGGCGTATCTCCTGCACCGTGCTGATCATCGGGATCAGCAGGCGCACCGTGCCGTGCTGCGAGGCGCGCAGGATGGCGCGCAGCTGCGGGCGGAACAGCTCCGGCTCGCGCAGGCACAGGCGTACCGCGCGCAGGCCCAGGGCCGGATTGGTGGCGCCGCGTTCGGGGGTAGTGCCGTCGGCGGTCTTGTCGGCGCCGAGGTCGAGGGTGCGGATGGTCACCGGCAGGCCCTTGAGTGCCTTCACCACCTTGCTGTAGGCGTGGTACTGCTCCTCCTCGTCCGGTGGCGTGCTGCGGTTCATGTAAAGGAACTCGGTGCGGTACAGGCCGATGCCGGCGGCACCGACGCGGCGCGCCGCCTGCATGTCCTCCGGCAGCTCGATGTTGGCGAACAGGGTAATGGCGGTGCCGTCGCGGGTGATGGCGGGGGTATCCTTGAGGCGGTGCAGCTCGGCGCGGGCGCGCTTCTCCTGCTGCTGGCGCGCGCGGTAGAACGCCGTGCCCGCGGCATCGAGGCCGGCCAGCAGCACGCCCTGGCGGCCGTCTACCACCAGCGGCTCATTGTCGCGGATGTATTGCCCGGCGTGACGCGCGCCGACCACCGCCGGTATGCCCAGACTGCGCGCCAGGATCGCCACGTGCGACATGGGGCCGCCGTGCTCGGTGACGATGGCGGCGACATTGTGCTGGTGCAGCAGCACCAGCTCGCCTGGCGACAGGTCGTCGCTGACGATGATGCGCCCGCCCTCCGGTTCGGCGGCGATGGCGGCCTCGCGCTGGGTCTGATCGAGCAGGATCCGCTGCACGCGCAGGATGGCGTGCTCCACGTCATCGCGCCGCGTGCGCAGATAGGCATCGTCCATCTGGTCGAACACCCGGGTCAGCGCCTCCTGCTGCATATGCAGCGCCCATTCGGCGTTGCAGCCCTCGCGCAGGATCAGCTCGATGGGCACAGTGGTGAGGGTGGCATCCTCCAGCATCAGCAGATGGGTGTCGATGAAGGCGGCGATGTCGGTGGGCGTGCCGGCCGGGATCTGCTGGCGGATGGCCTGCAGCTGGGCGCGCGCGGCCTCCAGGGCGCTGATGAAGCGGTCCACCTCCTCGTTGATGAGGTGGGGCGGCAGCACGTATTGCGGGATGTCGGGGCGACCGCGCTGCAACAGGCGCGCTGGCCCCAGGGCGATGCCGCGGGAGACGCCGGTGCCGTGCAGGGCGACGGGCATGGCAGCCCCTATTCGTCCTCGCCGAAGCGATCGGCGATGAGTTGTTCGAGCTTGGCCAGGGCCTGCTCCTCGTCGCTGCCGTCCACTGTGATCTGCACCGTGCTGCCGCGACCGGCGGCGAGCATCATCACGCCCATGATGCTCTTGCCGTTGACGCTGCGGCCGTTGCGGGCGATCTGCACGCTGCTGGCGCAGGAGGAGGCGACATTGACGAACTTGGCCGCGGCACGGGCGTGCAGGCCGAGGCGGTTGATGATGGTGAGTTCCTTGCTGAGCATGTCGTGATCCTAAAATCCGGTTCAGTCCGCGAATGAACGCAAATGGACGCAAATGTTCATGACTGAATCGAGTACTGTGGCGCGATCAGCCGGTTGATATGAGGCTGGATTGTCGGTCATGGATTTATTTGCGCTCATTCGCGTTCATTTGCGGACTACATATTTTTTCCAGCACACAGCATGATGCCGTCGCGGCCGCCGGTAGCGGCCTTTTCCGCCAGCGCATCGAGGTTGAGGCCGGCGTAATTGCATACCTTGAGCAGCATCGGCAGGTTGACGCCGGAGATCACGCGCACCTGTTCCCATTCCAGCAGGCGGCAGGCGATGTTGCCCGGAGTGGAGCCGTACAGATCAGTGAGCACCAGCACGCCGGCGCCCCGATCCAGCGCAGTGGCCAGGCGGCGCGCCTCGGCGGCGGTGAGGTCCGGGTCGGAATCCAGCGGCACGGTGAGCACCTGCACCGGCAGCGGACAGTGGCCGAGGATGGCGTCGGCGGTGCTGAGCAGCACATGGCCGAGCGGGTCGTGGGTGATCAGCAGTATACCGACCTTTGCAGTTGGCTCGTTGCTCATGACAGCTCGCGGTGACGCACGCTGACCTTGGCGCGGTCGCTGGCGAAATGACGTGCCAGTCGTTCGGCGAAATACACCGAGCGGTGCTGACCGCCGGTGCAGCCGACGGCCACGGTGAGGTAGCTGCGGTTGTCGTTCTCGAAGTGCGGCAGCCAGGTGGCGATGAAGCCGCTGATGGACTGGAACATCTTCTCCACCTCCGGCTGCTGCTCGAGGAAGGTGATCACGTCGGCGTCGCGGCCGGTGAGGGCGCGCAGGCTGGGCTTCCAGTGCGGGTTGGGCAGGCAGCGGATGTCGAACACGAAATCGGCGTCCACCGGGATGCCGTGCTTGTAGCCGAAGGATTCGAACAGCAGTGACAGCTTGCCGGAGGATGAGGCGCCGACGTGGGCCTGCACCAGGTCGCGCAGCTGGTGCACGTTGGTGTGGCTGGTGTCGAGGCGCAGATCGGCGCGCGAGGCGATGGGTTCCAGCAGGGCGCGCTCGCGGCGGATGGCGTCGGCCAGCGGGGCATCGCCGCGGGTGAGCGGATGGGGCCGGCGCGTCTCCGAGAAGCGCTTGAACAGGGTGTCGTCGTCGGCATCCATGAACAGGATCTGGTACGGGATGCCGCTTTCGCGCATGTGCTTGAGCGCCTCGGGCAGGGCGCTGAAGTCGTTGACCAGGTTGCGCGCGTCGACGCCGACGGCGGCATGGCTGTAGCCCTGGCGCTTGGCCGCCTGCAGTTCCTGCACGAAGGCCGGCAGCAGGCCCACCGGCAGGTTGTCGATGCAGTAATAGCCCAGGTCTTCCAGGGCATGCAGGGCGATGGACTTGCCGGAGCCGGAGGTGCCGCTGACGATGTACAGCTTCATTCCTGTTCTTCCCGCGCGATGAGGTGGCGCTGGCGCTCGATGAAGTGGGCGGTGGCGTCGTAGCCGTTCTCGCGCAGGATGTGGTTGCGCGCGGCGGCCTCCACCAGCACCGCCAGGTTGCGGCCCGGCGCCACCGGCAGCTGGATCTCCGGCACCTCCACCTCGAACAGGGTGCGGTGGCTGAAGCTGCCCTGCAGGCGATCGATGTTGTGGATGTCGCTCTTGTTCACCGGCACCAGGTTGACGATGAGGCGCAGGTTCTTGTGCCGTTTCACCGCACTGTCACCGAACATGGCGCGGATGTTGAGCAGGCCGAGGCCGCGCACCTCGAGGAAGTCCTGCAGCAGCTCGGGGCAGCTGCCGCGCAGGGTATCCGGACCGACGCGGCGAAATTCCGGGGCGTCGTCGGCGATGAGGATGTGGCCGCGGGTGATCAGCTCCAGCGCCAGCTCGCTCTTGCCCACCGAGCTCTCGCCGGTGAGCAGCACGCCGATGCCCATGACGTCGATGAATACGCCGTGCACCACCTGCTTGTCGGCCAGCAGGTCGGTGAGGTAGTAGTCGAGGTGGTTGAGCAGCTTGTCGCTGGCCAGGGCCGAGCCGAGCAGGGGGGTGCCGTGCTGTTCGGCGGCGCGGCGCAGGGGGGAGGGGGCCGGCAGGCCGCCGGCGATGAGCACCGCCAGGGTGGGATCGGTGAACAGGTGATCCAGCGCCTCGGTGTAGGTCTTCTCGTCCAGTCCCTGCAGGTAGTCCAGCTCCGCCGCGCCCAGGATCTGCAGGCGCGAGGGATGGATCAGGTTGAGATAGCCGACCAGGGCGGCATCGGAGGCGTTGTCCGGGTCACGGCTGATGGTCCGCTCGGCCCCGCCATGGCCGGCCAGCCAGTGCAGCGCCAGCCGTTTCTGGTAGGTCTCGAACAGGACACGGACGCTTAAGGGCGCGACGGGCATGGCGGCAGGGGGCGTGTGCGGTCAGGGGCCCGGCTTCCACTGGCTGAGCAGGGCGTGCAGCTCGGCGGCGGAGCCGGCGGCGCGCAGGCCGGCGACGAAGGCCGCATCACTGAACATCTCCGCCAGCTGGGCCAGCAGCTGCAGGTGCTCCTGGGTGGACTGTTCCGGCACCAGCAGGCCGAACAGCAGGTCCACCGGCTCGCCGTCGATGGCGTCGAAGTCGATGGGCTGCTGCAGCTTGATGAAGGCACCGACGGTCACCGTGCCGTGCTTGACGCGGCCATGGGGGATGGCCACGCCATGCCCCAGGCCGGTGCTGCCGAGCCGTTCGCGGGCGAGCAGGCTGTCGAACACGTCGGTCGGGGTCAATGCCGGCTGGCCGCCCGCGATGAGCGCGCTCAGCTGTTCCAGCACCCGTTTCTTGCTGGCCGACGGGTCGCCACAGGCGACGCGTTCGGCCGTGAGCAGGTCTGCGATATGCATGATGGATGCGTTGCCGGTAGGGCCTTATTCGCCTTCGGTGGTGTTTTTCAGCGAGGCGCCTTCCGTGCGGTGATGGTCGGTGAGCTTTTCCTTGTGCTTCTTGATCTGGCGGTCCAGCTTGTCGGCCAGGGCATCGATGGCCGCGTACATGTCCTCTTCCTCGGCGTTGGCGAACAGGTTGTTGCCGGTGATGGAGAAGGTGGCCTCGGCCTTGTGACGCAGTTTCTCCACGCTCAGCACCACATGCACGTTGGTGACGTGGTCGAAGTGGCGCTCCAGACGCTCCAGCTTGCTGCTGACGTAGTCACGCAGGGCGGGGGTGATTTCGACGTGGTGGCCGGTGAGGTTGAGTTGCATGGTGTTCTCCTTGGATGGTTCAAATTCAACGTGTGAATAAATCAGGACAGACGCTTGCGCTCATTGGATGGGGGGACCGCCATGGCCTCACGGTACTTGGCGACGGTGCGGCGCGCGACGTTGATCCCCTGCTTGCACAGTACTTCTGCAATCTTGCTGTCGCTGAGGGGTTTGGCCGGATTTTCCTCAGCGATCATTTTCTTGATGAATGCCCGTATTGCCGTCGATGAACACTCGCCGCCACTGGCGGTGCTGACGTGACTGGAGAAGAAATACTTCAGCTCGAAGATCCCGCGCGGGGTGTGCATGTATTTCTTGGTGGTCACGCGGGAGATGGTGGACTCGTGCATCCCCACCTCCTGGGCAATATCATGCAGCACCAGCGCCTTCATTGCCACTTCGCCCTGCTCCAGGAACTCGCGCTGGTGCTCGACGATGCAGCTCGCCACCTTGAGCAGGGTCTCGTTGCGGCTCTGCAGGCTCTTGATGAACCAGCGCGCCTCCTGCAGGTGGTTTTTCAGGGTGGTGTTGTCGGAGGCGGAGCCCACCTGCTTCATCAGTCCGGCATAGGTGGCGTTGATGCGCAGGCGCGGCGCCGCCTCCGGGTTCAGTTCCACGCGCCAGGCGCCCTTGACCTTGCGCACGATGACGTCGGGGACGATGTATTCGGTGCGGCTGGTGGAGATCTGTGCCCCCGGGCGCGGATTGAGCGACTGGATCAGGCGGATCACTTGGCCCAGCTCCTCCTCCTCCAGCTTGAGGCGGCGCTTGAGCTGGGCGTAGTCGCGGCCGGCCAGCAGGTCGAAATGGTCGCTCAGCAGCAGGCGCGCCAGGTCGCGGTGCGGCGTGTCCTCCGGCAGCTGGCGCAGCTGCAGCAGCAGGCTCTCGCGCAGGTCGCGCGCGGCGATGCCCGGCGGGTCGAGGTTCTGCACCGCATGCAGCACCGCCTCCACCTCGTCCAGCTCGATGTCCAGGTCGGCGCGCAGGCTTTCGTACAGGTCCTCCAGCGGCAGGCCGAGCAGGCCGTCGTCGTCTACGGCGTCGACGATGGCCTCGGCGATGGCGCGGTCGGTGTCGCTCATCGGCATCAGCCGCAGTTGCCAGTTGAGGTGTTCCTGCAGGGTCTCGCCCGAGGTGTCGCCGTAGTCGTAGTCGCGCTCGTCGTTGTCGTAGCTGGAGGCGCCGCCGCTGTTGATGTTGTCGTAGATGTCTTCCCAGGCGCTGTCCACCGGCAGCTCGTCGGGGATATCGCTGCTGGTCTGCAGCTCCAGGTCGTGCTCGGCGGTAGGGGCCTCGCGGCGCAGCTCGGTTTCCACCGGTTCGCTGTCGGTGTAGCTGTCGGCCTCCGGCGCCACCATGCCCTGCATCTCTTCCAGGGCGTTCTCCGTGTCGTCCTCGCCCTCTTCGGCCAGTTCCAGCATGACGTTGGACTCCAGCGCCTGCTGTACCTCCAGCTGCAGCTCGAGCGTCGACAGCTGCAGCAGGCGGATGGCCTGCTGCAGTTGCGGGGTCATGGTGAGCTGCTGACCGAGACGGAGCTGTAATGACTGTTTCATTGGGTTATTGGGTCGCCCCAAGGGCGGGAGGGCAATTCTACCGCAAAGAGCATGCCAGGCATAAAAAGAAAAGATACAAGTTACAAGATACAAGTTAAAAGCAGTCCGGTGCGGCACCAGCCGCGCCGGGTCAACCCCTGGTATCTTTCACCTTTCCTCTGGTATCTGCCTCAAAGTTTGAAGCCTTCCCCCAGGTATACCTTTCTTACCTGCTCGTTCCCGAGCAGGTCGTCCGGCGTGCCGGCGGCGATGACCTGACCGTCGCTCATGATGTAGCCGCGGCTGCAGATGCCGAGGGTTTCGCGCACGTTGTGGTCGGTGATGAGGACGCCGATGTTGCGCTCGCGCAGGTGGTTGATGATGCCCTGGATGTCCAGCACCGAGATGGGGTCGACGCCGGCGAACGGCTCGTCGAGCAGGATGAAGCGGGGTTCCATGGCCAGGGCGCGGGCGATCTCCACCCGGCGCCGCTCGCCGCCGGACAGGCTCATGCCGGTGCTGTCGCGGATGTGGTCGATGTGCAGCTCCTCCAGCAGCGCCGCCAGCTTTTCCTCGCGCTGGGCGCGGGACAGCTCGCTGCGGGTCTCCAGGATGCCGAGGATGTTGTCGGCCACGGTGAGCTTGCGGAATACCGAGGCCTCCTGCGGCAGGTAGCCCACGCCGAGACGGGCACGGCGGTGGATCGGTTCGCGGGTGATGTCCTGGTCGTCGATGGTGATGCTGCCGGCATCGCAGGGCACCAGGCCGACGATCATGTAGAAGCTGGTGGTCTTGCCGGCGCCGTTGGGGCCGAGCAGGCCCACCACCTCGCCGCTGTCGATGTGCAGCGACACGCTCTTTACCACCTGGCGCGACTTGTAGCGTTTGGCCAGGCCCTGGGCGCTGAGACGGGCGGTGGTCATGGCTTTTGTTCCCCGTCGCCGCGCGGCTGGATGATGGCCTGGACGCGGCCGCCGCCATTGTCCTGGCCGCTGGCCTGCACCCGGCTGTGCACGATGTCGTATTCGATGCGCTCGCCGCTGAACAGGTCGCCGCCCTGGCGCACGCTGGCGCTGCCTTCCAGCAGCAGCCGGTCTTGCGCCGCGCGGTATTCCAGCCGCAGCGCCTCGCCCTCGACATCGGCGGCGGCGCCCTCCGGGCGCTGGCGCAGGCGCACCGGCCGGCCCTCTGCCTCGATGCGGTCCAGTTCGTCGTTGCCGCGGTAGACCTTGAGCAGATCGGCCTCCAGATGCAGCGTGCCCTGATCCAGTACCACGTTGCCGCGGTAAGTGCTTACTCCGGTGCGGTTGTCCAGTTCCACCGAGTCGGCCTGGACCTGGATCGGCTGCTGGCGGTCGCTCTCCAGCGCGGCGGCCCCGAGGGGCAGGGCCAGCCACAGGGACAGGGCCAGTTTAAGGTGACGGCGCATAATTCCCCCTGACCTGGGCCAGCAGTACCAGCCGCCCCTCCTTCATATAGGCGCGCAGGCCGATGGCATCGACCCGGCCCTGCGGCTCGGTGAGGGTGAGCGGGGCATCGGTTTCGGCGTAGCGTTCCCTGGGTTTGAGCAGCAGCTCGGCGGTGGTCAGCTCCAGGCGGTCATCGCCGCTGCCGCGGGTGACGCGCACGCCGCCCGCCAGCTGCACCTCCCGGCCGTCACGGCTGATATGGCCGCGGGCGGCGTCGATCTGCCAGGGGGCCGCCGCACTGTTCTCTTCGTACAGGGTCAGCTGCGGCGCGGTCAGTTCCATCGAGCCGTCGTCGGCATAGCGCAGCATCTGCGCGGCGGCGAGGCGCTGTTCCGGCCGGCCCTGCAGGTCCATGGTGGTGGTGACGAAGTCCCGCAGAAAGTATTCCGCCACATGCCGCGCCGCCGCCGCCTGTTCCTCTGCCGCCTCCTCGCGCTGGTCCGACAGCCAGTGCGCGAGCAGCCCCAGGGCGAACAGCAGCGTGACGGCGAGGACGCGGCGGTTCATGCCAGATAGTGTTGCAGCTGGGCGTCGAGGGTGCCCTGGGCACGCATGATCAGTTCACACACATCGCGCGCCGCGCCCTGGCCGCCGCCGTGTTCGGCGCTCCAGTGGGCATGCTGCTTGACCAGGGGATGGGCATCCTGCACCGCAATGGCCAGGCCGACGCGGCGCATCACCGGCAGGTCCACCACGTCGTCGCCGACGTAGGCCACCTGATGCGGTGCCAGCCCCAGCTTGGCGATCAGTTCCTCGAAGGCCGGCAGCTTTTCCAGCTTGCCCTGGTAGACGTGGCGGATGCCGAGGCTGTCCATGCGGTGCTTGACCACCTGCGAGGTACGGCCGGTAATGATGCCGATCTCGACGCCCGAGGCCTGCAGCATCTTCATGCCGTGGCCGTCGCGGGAATGGAAGGCCTTGTATTCCTGGCCGTCGTCGCCGATGAACAGGCTGCCGTCGGTGAGCACGCCATCGACGTCGAAGATCACCAGGCGGATGTGCGCGGCCTTTTCGAGTATGTCTTGCATTCGGAACCCCTTTGAGGGGCTAGGGATGAGGGGCTAGGGGCTAGGGAATGAACTCGCTACGCTCGTGCCGTTATCGATAACAGCGTGCGCGTAGCGCACTCATTCCCTAGTCCCTAGCCCCTAGCCTCTAGTCCCTTTAAACAACACCTGCCCTGAGCAGGTCATGCATGTTGATCGCGCCGCACAGTATGCCCTTGTCGTCGACGACGGGCAGGGCGTTGATGCGTTTCTCGTCCATGATGCGCAGGGCCTCGGCGGCGAGCAGGTCGGCACGGATGGTGGTGCAGCCGCGCGACATCACCTGGGCCACCTGCATGCCGGCGATGGCTACCTCGCCGTGGTCGAGCAGGCGGCGCAGGTCGCCGTCGGTGAAGATGCCGATGATGCGGCCGGCGGCATCGACGACCGAGGTCATCCCCAGCCCCTTGCGTGTCATCTCCAGCAAGGCATCGCGCAGCGACGCCTCCGCGCCGACGCGGGGGATGCTCTCGCCGGTGTGCATGATGTCCTCGATGCGCAGCAACAGGCGCCGGCCCAGGCTGCCGGCCGGGTGCGACAGGGCAAAGTCCTCGGCGGTGAAGCCGCGTGCCTCCAGCAGGGCCACGGCCAGGGCATCGCCCATGGCCAGGGTGGCGGTGGTGCTGGCGGTGGGGGCCAGGCCCAGCGGGCAGGCCTCGCGCTCCACGCTGACATCGAGATTGACGTCGGCGGCCTTGGCCAGGCGCGAGCGCGGGTTGCCGGTGAGGCTGATGAGGGCGATGCCGAGGCGCTTGATCAGGGGCAGGATGGTGAGCAGCTCGTCGGTCTCGCCCGAGTTGGACAGGGCCAGTACCACATCCTTGGCGGTGATCATGCCGAGGTCGCCGTGGCTGGCCTCGCCGGGGTGGACGAAGAAGGCGGGCGAACCGGTGCTGGCCAGGGTGGCGGCGATCTTGGCGCCGACGTGGCCGGATTTGCCCATGCCGGTGACCACGATGCGGCCCTCGCAGGCCAGCATGTGGCGGCAGGCGCGGGCGAAGCCGGCGTCGATGCGCCCGGCCAGGGCGGCCACGGCCTGGGCCTCGGTGTCGAGCACCGCCCGGCCCAGTTGCTGCAGCTTGGCGTCGTCGGCGGGGCGTGTCATCCGGCCACCGGATAGCCGAGCGCGGCCAGTTTGGCGGTCAGGGCGGCGCGGTCCAGGCCTACGCCGCGCACCGTCACCTGTCCCGCCAGGGTGACCTCCACGGCGCTGACGCCGGGCAGGTCCTTGAGGCCGTTGTGGATATTGGCGACGCAGCCGCCGCACTTGACGTTCTTCACGGTGAACTCTTCGGTTTGCATGCCATGCCTCCTTACTGGGTGCTGGCGACGAACAACAGGCCCATGTAGGCCAGGAAACCCGCCAGCAGGATGCCGCCCTTCAGCCGGTTGATGCGGCCCTGGCCGCGGAAGCCGTAGGCGAAGGCGAACAGTAGCACGGTAAAGCCGAACATGACGGGGAAGTCGCGGCTCATGACTTCGGCCGGTGTCGCCAGGGGGCTGATCAGGCCGGGCAGGCCGAGCACCGCCAGCAGGTTGAACATATTGGAGCCCAACACGTTGCCGATGGCAATGTCGTCCTCGCCCTTGAGCGCGCCGGTGATCGAGGCGGCCAGTTCCGGCAGGCTGGTGCCGATGGCGACGATGGTCAGGCCGATGATGAGGTCGGGGACGCCGAAGTGCTGGGCCACGTTGACTGCGCCCCACACCAGCAGGCGCGAACTGACCAGCAGCACCACCAGGCCCAGGGCGACCCAGAACAGGGCGCGGCCCATGGCCATGTCGGCGGGGATCTCCTCGGCAAATTCATCCTGCAGCGGGTCGCAGGCCTGCAGCGCCGGGTCGCAGGCACGTTCGCGCAGGCCGAGGCCCACCAGCCAGTACACCATCAGGCCGAATCCGCCCAGCAGGATCACGCCGTCGACGCGGCTGAGCTCGCCGTCCAGCAACAGGATCAGGGTCAGGGTGGTGACGGCGAACAGGATGGGAAACTCGCGGCGCAGGGTCTCCGATTGCACCGCCAGCGGGCTGATCAGGGCGGTGAGGCCGAGCACCAGGCCGACATTGGTGATGTTGGAGCCGATGGCGTTGCCCACCGCGATGCCGGGATTGCCGGCCCAGGCGGCCATGGCCGAGACCAGCATCTCCGGCGCCGAGGTGCCGAAGCCGACGATGGTCAGGCCGATGATCAGGGGGGAGACGCCCAGGTTGCGGGCGGTGGCGGCGGCGCCGGTGACGAAGCGGTCGGCACCCCACACCAGCAGCACGAAGCCGCCGAGGATGGCGAAAAATGAGGTCCAGAGCATGGTTATCGGTTCAAAGGGTGGAAGGCCGGCATTCTGCCACAAGACGGCAGGGCCAGGGACTGGGATTTAGGGGCGCGGATGACTGCGTCTGGCGCACTATATATTGGTTCCGGCACGGCCACGGCAAGTACATTCCCTAGCCCCAAGCCCCCATGCCCAAGACCCCCCCCCCCAAACCCCCACACCCCAACCCCCCACCCCCAAACCCCAAACAAAACCCCCCCCCCGACCAACCCGGGTAAGAAAAAAAAAAAAAAAAAAAAAAAAAAGGGGCCCCCCCGAATACCAAGAAAACCCACGTGAAGGGCCAAAAA
>JANJXC010000083.1 GCA_024709225.1 Gammaproteobacteria bacterium
ATGCCAAAACCTACCCCGGCCACGTCGCGCACGTGGTTCTCGTAGGAACGCATCATGGCGCCGGGGTGGAAGGCGGTGATCTGGTTGTCGTCCAGGTCGGTGGTGATGAAGGCCTGGGCGGTATAGAGGTCCTCGATCTCCTTGACGTGGTCGAGGCGGATCTCGCAGGACTCGAAGTGCTCCCGGTAGGGCCCGAAGTCCTGGCCGACGGTGGCCATCGGGATCGGGTCGCCGCCCAGCAGCTTGAGGTTGTAGGCGATGTTGCCGGCGCAGCCGCCGAACTCACGGCGCATCCGCGGCACCAGGAAGGACACGTTCAGGATGTGCACCTTGTCCGGCAGGATGTGGTTCTTGAACTGGTCCTGGAAGACCATGATGGTGTCGTAGGCCAGGGAGCCACAGATCAGGGCGGATGCCATCGTTCGGGACCTCGTGTTCGGGGGCGCGGGAACCGGCCCGCAAAGGGCGACATGGTAGCGCGACGGCCGCCCGGAAGGCACTGAATAACGGGTTTTTTCCTTGCCCGGCCCGGGGGTGGTTGCTACGCTAGCCAACCCCCGAAACCCACATTCCACGGGCCCTGCCGAATGTTCAAGAAGCTCCGCGGGCTGTTCTCCAACGATCTGTCGATCGATCTGGGAACCGCCAACACCCTCATTTTCGTCCGTGGCCAGGGCATCGTCCTCAACGAGCCGTCGGTGGTCGCCGTGCGCCACGGGCCCGGTGGCCGCGAGGTCGCCGCCGTCGGCGCCGAGGCCAAGAAGATGCTCGGCCGCACCCCCGGCAACATCACCGCCATCCGCCCCATGAAGGACGGCGTCATCGCCGACTTCACCGTCACCGAGAAGATGCTGCAGCACTTCATCCGCAAGGTGCACGAAAACAAGTTCAAGTTCTTCAAGCCGAGTCCGCGCGTGCTGATCTGCGTGCCCTGCGGCGCCACCCAGGTGGAGCGCCGCGCCATCAAGGAATCGGCCGCCGGCGCCGGTGCCCGCGAGGTGTACCTGATCGAGGAGCCGATGGCGGCCGCCATCGGCGCCGGTCTGCCCATCTCCGAGGCCAGCGGCTCCATGGTGCTGGACATCGGCGGCGGCACCACCGAGGTGGCGGTGCTGTCCTTGAACGGCATCGTCTACTCCGCCTCGGTACGCATCGGCGGCGACCGCTTCGACGAGGCCATCGTCAGCTACGTGCGCCGCAACTACGGCACCCTCATCGGCGAATCCACCGCCGAGCGCATCAAGCAGGAGATCGGCACCGCCTATCCCAGCACCGAGCTGCGCGAGATCGAGGTGCGCGGCCGCAACCTGGCCGAGGGCATCCCGCGCAGCTTCACCCTCAACAGCAACGAAATCCTCGAGGCCATCCAGGAACCGCTGTCCGGCATCATCGACGCCGTGAAGACCGCCCTGGAACAGACCCCGCCGGAACTGGGCTCGGACATCGCCGAGCGCGGCATGGTCCTCACCGGCGGCGGCGCCCTGCTGCGCGACCTGGATCGCCTGCTGATGGAAGAGACCGGCCTGCCGGTGATCATCGCCGACGACCCGCTGTCCTGCGTCGCCCGCGGCGGCGGCCGCGCGCTGGAGCTGCTGGACGAGCTGGGCCACGAAATCTTCTCGCTGGAATAACACGGGGCAGCGAGCCGCCCCGTCGGGCGCGGTACCAACCCCACACAAGCCACCGCTGTTAACAGAGGATCTCCGGTATCAAACGCCTGTTCATCCAGGGGCCGCCCGTCACCATCCGTCTGCTGCTGCTGATGCTCACATCACTGGCGCTGATGACGATGGATCACCGCCAGAATCACCTGGACAGCATCCGCGCCGGCCTCTCCCTGGTGGTCTACCCGCTGCAGTATCTGGTCGATCTGCCCAGTGCCGCCGGTCATTGGGCCAGCGAGAATCTGGCCGCCCGCGCCACCCTGCAGGATGAAAACCAGCAACTGCGCGCCCGCCAGCTGCTGCAGGAGGTGCGTCTGCAGAAGCTGTATGCCTTGGAGGCGGAAAATACCCGTCTGCGCGAACTGCTCAATTCCGCCAGCAAGGTGGGCGAGCAGGTGCTGATCGGCGAACTGCTGGCCGTGGACCAGGACCCCTTCCGCCGCCGCGTGCTGCTCAACAAGGGCCGCGATGCCGGCGTGTTCGAGGGCCAGCCGCTGCTCGATGCCTACGGCGTGCTGGGTCAGGTGGTAGAGGTGACACCGTTCACCAGCAATGCCCTGCTCATCACCGACCCCAGTCACGCCATCCCGGTGCAGGTGAACCGCAACGGCCTGCGCGCCATCGCCCTCGGCACCGGCGAGGCCGACCGGCTGGAGATCCCCCATATACCCAACAACGCTGATATCCAGGTGGGCGATCTGCTGATCACCTCCGGTCTCGGCCGGCGTTTCCCGCCCGGCTATCCGGTGGCCACCGTCATCGAATTCGAGAAAGACCCCAGCCTGCCCTATGCCCGTGTGGTGGCAGAGCCGGCGGCCCACCTGGAGCGCAGCCGCGAGGTTCTGCTGGTATCGCTGCAGGCCACGGCGGAGGGCCGGCCATGAGCCTGGTACGGCACCACGGCGGCTGGGTCATCACCTTCACCTTCGTGGTGGCACTGATGCTGACCATGCTGCCGCTGCCCGACTGGGCCGCGCTGTTCCGTCCGGAATGGGTGGCGATGGTGCTGATCTACTGGTGTCTGGCGTTGCCCGATCGCGTCGGTGTCGGCATCGGCTGGAGCGCCGGCCTGCTGCTGGACGTGGCCAAGGGCACGCTGCTCGGCCAGCATGCCCTGGCCCTGGCCCTGGTCGCCTATCTCACCCTGCGCCTGCACCAGCGCATCCGCGTCTTTCCGCTGTGGCAGCAGGCGCTGTTCGTGCTGCTGATGGTGGCACTCAACCAGATGGTGGTGCTGTGGGTGAAGGGCGTCATCGGCCAGTCGCCGGGCAGCTGGCTGTACTGGCTGCCCTCGCTCACCAGCATGCTGTTGTGGCCCTGGGCCTTCCTGATCCTGCGCGATCTGCGCCGCACCTTCCAGGTGCGCTAGGGGCCTCTGACCATGTTCCGCGGAGCGCCGCTCAGAAATCCGCAATGGGAAAACCACCTGTTCCGCCGCCGCGTGATCGTGGCGGCGGTGTTCAGTGCCGCCCTGCTCACCTTCATCATCATCCGCCTGTTCTTCCTGCAGGTGGTCAATCACGAACACTACACCACACTGTCGCGCAACAATCGTGTCGACATCCTGCCCATCGCCCCCACCCGCGGCCTGATCTACGACCGCAACGGCGTCATCGTGGCAGAGAACCAGCCCACCTTCAGCCTGGAAATCGTGCCCGAGCGGGTCGATGACATGGAGGCCACCCTGACCGCCATTCGCGAGCTGATCAGCGTCAGCGACAGCGACCTGGAACGTTTCCGCCAGATCCTGCGTCGCAAGCGCCGCTTCGAGGAAATACCACTGCGCCTGCGCCTCGGCGACGAGGAGGTGGCGCGGGTCGCCGTCAACCGCTACCGCCTGCCCGGCGTGGAGATCAAGTCCCGCCTCGCCCGCGACTACCCGCTGGGCCCGCTGCTGGCCCACACCCTCGGCTATGTGGGCCGCATTGATGAGCGCGAGTTGCAGCGTCTGGACACCTCCAACTATGCGGCCACCGCCCATATCGGCAAGACCGGCGTAGAGCGGACCTATGAAAACCAGTTGCATGGCAGCGTCGGCTACCAGCAGGTGGAGACCAATGCGCGCGGCCGCATCCTGCGCGTACTGGAGCGCACGCCGCCGGTACCGGGACGCAACCTGCATCTCAACATCGACGTGCGCCTGCAGCAGACCGCGCAGGCTGCCTTCGGCGTGGAGCACGGCGCGCTGGTGGCCATCGACCCGAGCGACGGCGCCGTGCTTGCCCTGGTCAGCCTGCCCAGCTTCGACCCCAACCTGTTCGTCAACGGCATCGACAGCGCCAGCTACGATGCCCTGGCCAACTCCAGAGACCAGCCACTGTTCAACCGCGCCCTCAACGGCCAGTATCCGCCCGGCTCGACCATCAAGACGCTGTACGGCCTGCTTGGTCTGGAAACGGGCGAGATCCGCCCCGACACGCAGATCTGGGACCCCGGCTTCTTCATGCTGAAGGGCGACGAGCGCCGCTACCGCGACTGGCGCAAGGAGGGCCACGGCTGGGTGGACTTCAACAAGTCCATCGTCGAGTCCTGCGATACCTTCTACTACGATCTGGCCCTCACCCTCGGCATCGATCGCATGTCGGAATTCATGCGCGCCTTCGGCTTTGGCAAGCCTACCGGCATCGATCTCACCGGCGAGTCCAGCGGGCTGATGCCCTCGCGCGAGTGGAAGCGTCAAGCGTACCGCCAGCCGTGGTTCCCCGGCGAAACCCTGATCACCGGCATCGGCCAGGGCTTCACCCTGGCCACGCCGCTGCAGCTGGCCTCCTCCACCGCCACCCTGGCCAGCTTCGGACGGCATCTGACGCCCACCGTGGTGGCGGCGCTCGAGGAACCGGACAGTGATGTGCGCACACCGCTCACCGCCAGGGAAGTCGCACCGGTACGCGTGCTCGACCAAGCCAACTGGCAGCGCGTACACCGCGCCATGATCAACGTGGTGCACAGCCCCGTCGGTACGGCGCGCGGCATCAGCCGCAACCTGCCCTACACCATTGCCGGCAAGACCGGTACGGCACAGGTATTCGGCATCAAGCAGGACGAGGAGTATGTGGCGGAAGACGTGGCCAAGCATCTGCGCGACCATGCGCTGTTCGTCGCCTTCGCGCCGGCAGAGAAGCCGCGCATCGCCATCGCCGTGATCGTGCAGAACGGCGGCGGCGGCGGCGCGGTGGCGGCCCCCATCGCCCGCACCGTGATGGATACCTATCTGCTCGGTGCCGACGGCAAACTGCGGGAGGAGTTCAGGTGATACTGCTGGATGAGCCGCAACACTCGCGCCGCACGCTGTTGCCGCGGCTGCACCTGGATTGGCCCCTGCTCACCGGCCTGTTGCTGCTGGCCGGTTGCGGCCTGGTGGTGCTCTACTCCGCCTCCGGCGAAGATTTCGACATGGTGCTGAAACAGGTGACGCGCCTGAGCCTGGCCTTTGCCACCCTATTCTTTCTCGCCCAGGTGCCGCCGGAGGCCCTGCGCCGCTGGACCCCGCTCTTCTTCGTCCTGGGCCTGACGCTGCTGCTCGCCGTGCTGGTCATGGGCGAGGTGGGCAAGGGCGCCCAGCGCTGGCTCGATATCGGCCTGGTCCGCTTTCAGCCCTCGGAGATGATGAAGCTCGCCGTGCCGCTGATGGTGGCCTGGTATCTGGCGGAGACACCACTGCCGCCGCCGCTGCGCCGCATCCTGGTCGGCCTGTTCATCTTCCTGGTCCCTGCGGTGCTCATCGCCAAGCAGCCGGACCTGGGCACCGCCCTGCTCATCGCCAGCGCCGGCGCCTTCGTGCTGCTGTTCGCCGGCCTGCCCTGGCGCCTGGTCAGCTTCACCGCCCTGCTCGCCATCCCTGTGGCGCTGCTGCTGTGGCACTTCGGCATGCACGACTACCAGCGCCAGCGCGTGCTCACCTTCATCAATCCCGAGAGCGACCCGCTCGGTGCGGGCTACCACATCATCCAGTCCACCATCGCCATCGGCTCCGGCGGCCTGTACGGCAAGGGCTGGCTCAATGGCACCCAGTCACACCTGGAATTCCTGCCCGAACGCCACACCGACTTCATCTTCGCCGTCATCGGCGAGGAGTTCGGCCTGCTCGGCATCCTGCTGCTGCTGGCGCTGTACCTGTTCATCATCCTGCGCTGCCTGTATATCGCCAGCCGCGCCCAGGACACCTTCACCCGCCTGCTCGCCGGCGGCCTCACCATGACCTTCCTGGTCTATGTATTCGTCAACGTCGGCATGGTCACCGGCCTGCTGCCGGTGGTCGGCGTGCCGCTGCCGCTGGTTAGCTATGGCGGCAGTTCGATGGTGACCCTGATGGCATCCTTCGGTATGCTGATGTCCATACACACACACCGCAAACTGCTAAGAACCTGATGTCATGAATCTGCGCCAGACCGTCGCCGCCCTGCTGCTGTGTACCGCGGCGTTCTCCTGCCATGGACGCACCGACCTCAACGAGCGTACCGAGGTGCGCGTCTTCATCGATGAAATGGTGCAGCAGCACGCCTTCTCGCGCAGCGACCTGGAGACGCTGTTCCGCGAGGTGGAACTGCGCCCGGACATCATCGAAACCATCACGCGCCCGGCGGAGAGCAAGCCCTGGCATGCCTACCGTCCGATCTTTCTCACCGAGGAACGCATCCGCGGCGGCGTCGAATTCTGGCATGAGCACGCGGCGATCCTGCAGCAGGCGCAGCAGCGCTATGGCGTGGCGCCGCAATACATCGTCGCCATCCTCGGCGTGGAGACGCGCTACGGCCGCTTCCGTGGCCGCCACCGCATCATGGACGCCCTCGCCACCCTGGCGTTCGACTATCCGCCGCGCAGCACCTTTTTCCGCTCCGAGCTGCAGCACTATCTGCTGATGACGCGCGAGGAGGCTATTGCGCCCCTCAGCCTCACCGGCTCCTACGCCGGCGCCATGGGTACGCCACAGTTCATCCCCTCCAGCTTCCGCGCCTACGCCGTGGACTTCGATGGCGATGGCCGCCGCGACCTGTTCAACAGCGTGCACGACATCATCGGCAGCGTCGCCAACTACTTCAAGGTGCACGGCTGGATCAACGGCGGCACCATCACCGTGCCGGCCACGGTGAGCGGCGAAGACCACAAACCGCTGCTCGATGCCGGCCTCAAACCGCACCTCGCCGCCGGCGAGCTGGGCAACTACGGCGTCACGCCGCGCTGGGGCATCACCGCCACCGCCCCGGTCGCGCTGCTGGCGCTGGAAGGTGAGCAGGGGCCGGAGCACTGGGTCACCTTCAACAACTTCTACGTCATCACCCGCTACAACCGCAGCCCGCTGTACGCCATGGCGGTGCACCAGTTGAGCGAGGCGATCCGCAAGGCCAAGGACACCAGCACCGCGCTGGCGCAGAGCGATGCTCGCTAGACTCCTGCCGCCCCTCGCCGCCGTCCTGCTGCTGAGCAGTTGTGCCCTTGGCGGGCGCGACGGCGGCCCGTCCCATTCCGCTGATCTGTCCCATGTGCCCGACCCGGTGCCACGCGCCGAGCCGCGCAGCCGCTACGGCAATCCCGACTCCTACGTGGTCAATGGCCGTCGCTACACCGTGCGCAACAGCGCCGCCGGCTACGTCGAGCGCGGCATCGCCTCCTGGTACGGCACCAAGTTCCACGGCCGCCGCACCTCCAGCGGCGAAACCTATGACATGCACGCCCTCACCGCCGCGCACACCACCCTGCCGCTGCCCACCTACGTGCGCGTCACCAACCTGAACAATGGCCGCAGCACCGTGGTCCGGGTCAACGATCGTGGCCCGTTCCACGACAATCGCATCATCGACCTGTCCTATGCCGCCGCCAGCAAGCTGGGCATCGTCGAGACCGGCACCGGACTGGTGGAGGTTCGCGCCCTCACGCCCGGCCAGCCGGTGCCACCGCCGACCACCCTCGCCCAGGGGACAGCGGCGGTATCCAGCGGTGCAGTGCTCGGTGGGCCGGCCACCGCGGCGCAGCCCGTAGGCCTCTATCTGCAGGTCGGCGCCTTCGTCAGCCGCAGCAACGCCGAACAGCTGCGCAGCCGCCTCAGCGGTGAACCCCTGCCGCCGGTACGGGTGCAGGAGGGCGCCGACGCCGGCAATACACCCATCTACCGTGTACGCATCGGCCCCATCTCCAGCGTGGACGAGGCCGACCGCCTGGCCGCACGCCTGGGCAGTCTCGGTGTCGGCACGCCGCACGTCGTCATCGACTGATACCCGGCCTGAACTTACCGGGCCGCTGCCTGACTAAGCTGGAAGTGCCGTGACTGTGGCTTTTTCAGGTAAAATGGCCGTGCCTTCATCCTTTCAGCGAAACTCTCCGTGCTCATGAAACGTCTTCTGTTGCCCCTCATTGCCGTTGTCCTGTTTGCCGTGGCTCATGCCGCCGCCGCGACGCCGCGCCTGATCCCCGATGCCCCGACGGTGGATGCCCGCGGCTATATGCTGCTCGACTACCACAGCCGCCACATCCTGGCCGAACGCAATGCCGACGAACGGCTGGAACCGGCCAGCCTGACCAAGATGATGACGGCCTATGTGGTATTCCACGAGCTGCGCGCCGGTCAGTTCCAGCTCAGCGACACGGTGCGCGTCAGCAAGAAGGCCTGGCGCATGCCCGGCTCGCGCATGTTCATCGAGGTCGGCACCCAGGTCTCCATTGAGCAGCTGCTGAAGGGCATGATCATCCAGTCCGGCAACGACGCCAGCGTGGCCCTGGCCGAACACGTCGCCGGCAGCGAGGAAACCTTCGCCACGCTGATGAATGAACACGCGCGCAACATCGGCATGAACGGCACCCGCTTCACCAACGCCACCGGCCTGCCCGACCCCGAGCACTACAGCACCGCGCGCGACCTGGCGCGGCTGGCCTCGGTACTGATCCATGAGTTCCCCGAGTACTACGCCTGGTACTCGGAAAAGGAGTACACCTACGGCGGCATCACCCAGGGCAACCGCAATCTGCTGCTGTACCGCGACAACACCGTCGACGGTTTCAAGACCGGCCATACCGAGAGCGCCGGTTACTGCCTGGTGGCCTCCGCCAAGCGCGGCGACATGCGCCTGATCTCGGTGGTGATGGGCACCAAGAGCGAGGGCGCCCGCGCCAACGAAAGCCAGAAGCTGCTCAACTACGGCTTCCGCTTCTTCGAGACCCACAAGCTGTATGATGCCGCCCAGCCGCTCAAGGCGATGCGCGTGTGGAAGGGCGCCAATGAAACCGTGCAGCTGGGCCTGGACGCGCCGCTCTACGTCACCGTGCCGCGCGGCCAGTACAACAAGCTCAACGCCTCGCTCAGCGTGGAAAACGCCATCATCGCGCCGACCCGCAAGGGCCAGAATCTGGGGGCCGTCAACGTCAAGCTCGGCGACGAGATGCTGGCGGAACGTCCGCTGGTGGCGCTGGATGACGTAGCCGAGGGCAGCCTGTGGCAGCGGCTGTTCGACAACGTGCGCATGATGCTGCAGTAATGGCGCAGGACATCGTCTATCTCAACGGCAGCTTTCTGCCGGTACACGAGGCCCGTGTCTCGGTCATGGACCGCGGCTTCCTGTTCGGTGACGGTGTCTATGAGGTCATTCCGGTCTACGGCGGCCGCGCCTTCCGCCTGGAACATCACCTGCAGCGTCTCGGCCTCAGCCTGCAGGGCATCCGCATCGGCAACCCGCTCGACCAGGCGCAATGGAGCGACATCCTCACCGCGCTGATCCGCCAGAATGGCGGCGGCGATCAGTCGCTCTACCTGCAGGTCACCCGCGGCGTCGCCCCCCGGCGCGATCATGCCTTTCCCGCCGGCGTGCAGCCCACGGTTTTCGCCATGAGCACGCCGCTCACGGAGCCCGACGCCGTGTTGCAGAGCGGCATCAGCGCCGTCACCGTGACGGATATCCGCTGGCAGCTGTGCAACATCAAGGCGATCACCCTGCTGCCCAACGTACTGATGCGCCAGCAGGCCATCGACGCCGGTGCGGCCGAGGCGATCCTGCTGCGTGACGGCAACGCCACCGAGGGCTCGGCCAGCAACGTGTTCATCGTGCGCGACGGCGTGGTCCTCACGCCCCCCAAGAGCAACCTGCTGCTGCCCGGCATCACCCGCGACCTGGCGGTGGAGCTGTGCCACGCCAACCACATCCCCTGCCGCGAGGCCGACATCAGTGCGGCGCAACTGCGCAGTGCAGACGAGGTGTGGGTGACCAGCTCGACACGCGAGGTGGTGCCCGTCACACAGCTCGACGGCCAGCCGATCGGCAACGGCCGGCCCGGGCCGCTGTGGCAGCGTGTCAGCGCCCTGTACAGCGCCTACAAGCAGGACTTCCGCGCCGGCAAGGTGCATTGAGAACCCGTTGTCGCAGAGCCGCGGAGGCGCTGAGTAGTGGCGAAGAGAGCCGGCATCACTCTGCGTCTCGGCGTCTGCGAAATATGTTCCAGACATGTCCAACCGACTACACCCCTGTAGTCGTCCGCAACGGATTTTGTTTTTAGAACGGTACGATGAGCACGACCGACACCCATCTCGAATTTCCCTGCACCTTTCCCATCAAGGCCATGGGCCTGTCGGGCACAGACTTCGACCTGCTGGTGGTGGAGATCGTTACCCGCCATGCCGGCCAGGTGCACGAAGGCGCGGTAACCGCCCGCCCCAGCAGCAACGGCAAATACGTTTCCGTTACCGTTGTGATACAGGCGCAGAGCAAGCAGCAACTCGACGCCATCTACAGCGAGCTTACCGCGCACGAACGGGTGTTGATGGCACTTTAAATGAGTTAGATATTCAAAATTCAAAATTGAAGAACGGTATGTGCGTATCTCGAAACTTGAACCTTGAACCTGGAATTTAACCCCAAGATGCCCCCCACCCCCGTCATTCGTCGCCTCGGCCTGCAAGCGTACGCGCCCGTATGGCGTGACATGCAGCGCTTCACCGATGAGCGCGATGCCGCCACGCCGGACGAGCTGTGGTGGGTGGAGCACCCGCCGGTATTCACCGTCGGCCTCAACGGCAAGGCGGAGCACCTGCTCAATCCCGACGGCATCGACGTCATCCAGGTGGATCGCGGCGGCCAGGTGACCTATCACGGCCCCGGTCAGGTGGTGCTGTATCTGCTCGTCGATCTGCGCCGCCGCGGCCTCGGCGTGAGGGCACTGGTGAATCTGATGGAGCAGGCGGTGATCGCCCTGCTCGCGGACCACGGCATCACCGCCCGCGCGCGCCAGGATGCGCCGGGGGTCTACGTGGACGGTGCCAAGATCGCCTCGCTCGGCCTGCGCGTGCGCCGCGGCTGCAGCTATCACGGCCTGGCGCTCAACGTCGACATGGATCTGGAGCCGTTCCGCCGCATCAACCCCTGCGGCTATCCAGGTCTGGCGGTGACGCAGTTGCGTGACCTGGGCGTAACGGAGAGTCAGACCGGTGTGGGTGAGAAGTTGTTGGTGCGGATGGTGGAAAATCTCAGCCGCTAGGGGCGCATCGTATGCGCGATATCCGGCTCCGCCCCGGCGCTGTTTCGTGAATACGATTCGCTCCTACGGAGGGCGGGTTTATTTCTTGTCGGTGGTGATGTAGATGCCGGGGATGATGGTCTTCTTGATCACCTTGGTCTCTGCCAAATCCCCCGTTTCATGCAGGGCGAAGCGCAGAAAGGTCTGTCCCACACGGATCACATCGCCGTCGTTGAGGGCCTGCTCGCTCACCTGCTTGTGGTTGACGAAGGTGCCGTTGGTGCTGCCGAGGTCGCGGATCATATAGCGCATCTCGCCCTGCTTGCCGGGCAGCGCCACCCGCTCGATCAGCGCGTGCTCACGGCTGGCGAGGTCGTCGTTGACCACGATGTCGTTGTCATCACCGCGGCCCAGCGTGTAACTGTCCCCCTCCAGGAAGACCTTTACCCCTTCCACGTTGTTGCGAATCTGGATCAGTGCCGCCATATCCCCCCCTGGATCCGGAAATTATCGTTGTAGTAGGGGAATATACTGCAATCACCCCGGAACACAAAAACGACGGCACACCCCTGCCTGGAATCCCCCATGCAAGACGACGAACTGCCCATCGCCCCGCCCAACCCGCTCAAGGGTGCCAGCAAGGTCTCCCGCATCCCGGTCAAGGTGGCGGCCACCGACACGCCATTGCGGAAACCGGCGTGGATCCGCGCCCGCTCACCCAACAGCCCCGAGGTGCTGCGCATCAAGGCGATCCTGCGCGAACAGAGGCTGCATACCGTCTGCGAGGAGGCCGCCTGCCCCAATCTGGGTGAGTGTTTCGGCCACGGCACGGCCACCTTCATGATCATGGGCGGCATCTGCACCCGGCGCTGCCCCTTCTGCGACGTGGCCCACGGCCGGCCCGAGCCGCTGGATGCGGAAGAGCCGCAACACCTGGCGCAAACCATCGCCGCCATGGGCCTGCGCTTCGTGGTGATCACCTCGGTGGACCGCGACGACCTGCGCGACGGCGGCGCCGCCCATTTCGCCGCCTGCATCCGCGCGGTGCGCGCCGCCGCCCCCGCCACCGGTATCGAGGTCCTGGTGCCCGACTTCCGCGCCCGCGAGGCCATCGCCCTGGCCGCCCTCGACGCCGCCCTGCCCGACGTGTTCAACCACAACCTGGAAACGGTGCCGCGCCTGTACCCGCAGGCCCGTCCCGGCGCCGACTATCACGGCTCCTTGCGACTGTTGCAGGATTTTCACCAACGCCACCCGCAGGTACCGACCAAGTCCGGCCTGATGCTGGGGCTGGGGGAGAGCAATGACGAGATCATCGAGGTACTGAAGGACCTGCGTGCCCACGGCTGCACCCACCTCACCCTGGGCCAGTATCTGCAACCGTCGCCGCACCACCTGCCGGTGCAGCGCTACGTGCCGCCGGATGAGTTCAAGCAACTGGGAGATATCGCCCGCGCGCTGGGATTCAGCAATGTCGCCAGCGGGCCGATGGTGCGCTCGTCCTATCAGGCGGAACGGCAGGCGCGGGGGGAAGAGGTTTCGTGAGGTGTAGTTGCATTGCCCGAAGGTGGCACTGCAGAGGGCCGCATCCTCACCCACGACCAGGCGAAGGATCGCATGGGCAGATGGCTGAAATAATCTGGACCGAACCGGCGCTCAACGAGCTGGACGCCAGCACCGATTATATCGCCGTGGAAAATCCGCCGGCCGCACGCGCGACTGACTATCAGCCGCCGCCCTCGTACAGCACCCGCCAGCGGCCATCCTCGCGGGTGAGATACAGGCGCTTGCCCATGTCGCCATTGAAATTGTTGGAGCGGTAGTGCTGGCGGAAGCTGGCCACCACCAGATCGCGGCCGTCGCTGGCCGACGGCGGGTAGGCGAACAGCGACAGGTTGGACAGCTCCACCTGCTGGAAGGTCTTGCCGCCGGCCACGGCGCGCTTGCGCGCCTGCCACTTCGGCAGGTCGAAACCGGGACTCCAGAAGTCGCTGGCGTAGTGGGACAGGTAGCGCTCCACATCGCCGCTGGTCCAATCCGCCACCCACATGTCGAGGGCAGTGAGCAGTTCCTGCCGCTCACGGCGCCAGGTTGGCTCGTCCACCCAGTCCACCCGCGCGGTGATCACCAGCGGCGTCACGCCGGGGCGGATGAAGGCCGCCGCCTGATTGAGATCGATATTCGGCAGCACCACGCAGCCCTCGCTGTCCAGCGGCGGGCGGCTGTAATAGGCGTTCTCGGTGCCGTGCAGCCAGATGCCGTCGCCAGTCTTGCCGAGGCGGCGATCCAGTTCGTTGGGGTAGTTGAGCGGGAAGGCGCCGCTGCCGTACTTGTCGGGCAGGGCGCTGGAGGGGATGTGGCTGGTGATGAAGTACACCCCCTCCGGCGTGCGCAGGTCGCCGCGCAGCACCTTGTTGCCGTTGGCGCGCCCGGTGCTGACGTAATAGTCGCGCACCAGCCGCGGCGGCTCGCCCTGCGCGCGGCGCTCGTAGATGTACAGGCGGTGGGATTCCTTGTCGACCACGATGGCCGTCTGCACCTCCTCGCCCAGGGTGAGCAGGGCGCGCGGCAGGCGGTCCTGCGGCAGGGCATCGAGGTAGGCGCGCAGGCGCACCTCGGCCTCGGCGCGCAACTGGGCCAGCGCCTCTTCCTCCGCCTGCAGGCCGGCGAGCAGCGGCGTCGTGCCGATGTCGGTGACCGTCTGGGTCTGCGCCAGCAGCAGGTCGCCCTGCACCAGATGGGCGAGATGGAACTTGGGCGCGCGACGGGTCAGGCCAGCCAGCTCCTGCCGCGCCTCCTCCAGGCGGCCGGAGCGGAACAGGATCAGTCCCTTGAGCAGGCTGGCCTCGTAATCATCCGGGTCGTAGGCCAGCCGCTCCTCGAGCCGCGCCAGGGCGCGCGGATACAGCGCCATATCCATCGTCACGGCAGACGGCTCCAGGTCGTGCGTCACCAGCGCGCCTGCCTCACCGTCCTGAAAACGGTGGGCACCGTACAGGCCGACCGACAGGGTCAGCAGCACGATGGCGAACAACAACTTTCCAGAGCGTGAACGCGGCATGACGGCTTAACGCAGGACCTTCAGGTTGGCTTCCGAGGTGATCATCCAGTTTCCTTCGTGCAGCGCCAGGGTCATGCGCTTGAGGGTGGTGTCCTTGTAGCCGGGGGCGGCGTAACGCTGGCGCAGGGTCACCACCACCGCGTCGGGCGCCGGCGCCTCCACCTGCACCTCCTCCAGCTCGACCTTGATCCAGGCCGGGCGGGTGATGCGGCTGCGGCGCTCCGCCTCCCACGCCAGACGCTCCATGCCCTCCGGGGCGAAGCTCGCATCATAGTACGCCAGATAGGCATCCACATTCTGCTGCGACCAGGCCCGGGCCCAGCCGTTGAGGGCGGTGACCACGGCCAGACGCAGGGGCTCCGGCACCGGCGCCGCTGCCGCGGGCTCGGCCGCGGCAGCGGCGGGCATCGCCACCGCAGCCGGCTCCGGCTCAGCTGCGGCTGCGGCGGGCGCGGCCTCCGGTTCCGTGGCCGGGACAGATTCGGGTTCGGGCCGGGCTGCCGGCATCGGCTCAGGTTCAGGCTTCGCGGCCGGCACGGGTTCAGGCCTGGCTGCCGGCACCGGCGCAGGCTTGACCTCCGCCTCCGCCGGGGCGGGTGCGGCGGCGGCCACCTGCAGCGGCGCCGCCGGCACGGTGGCCAGACCGGTCAATACGGCGAGGCGCGGCGGCTGGGCCCCCGCCTCCAGACGCAGGGCCTTGGCGTAGGAGCTGCGCGCCATCTCCACATAGATGGTGCTCAGGTTGTCGTACACCATGGCATAGCGTGCGTCGGTGCGCAGGCCGCGCTCGAGCAGTTCCTTGGCCTCGGCCAGCTGCCCCTGCCGGGCGCGCAGGGCGGCCAGGTTGTTATAGGCCTCGGGCATGGCGGGATGCTCGGCAATCAGCCGCTCGAACAGCAGGGCCGCCTCGTCCAGCCGACCGCTGCCGGCCAGGGCCGTGGCGCGCAGGAACAGCGCCCCCGCCGCGGAGGAATTTTCCAGGCGATCCAGGCTGGCCAGCGCGGCGCGATAGTCGCCCGCCGCCACCTGGGCGGCGGCCGTGTCCAGCGCGTCGGCGCCATGCACCGGGCCTCCCGCCAGCAAAACCAGCCCCAGCACCCAGTTCAGGCTCGGCCGCATCATCTATCCTTTTGTTTAAATTCATGAACCGGCAGCGATTATATCAGTCTGGCGCGCCGTGTCATGAAGATGACCGAATCGGGGATAGAATAACCACCGCTAGCCGCGACAGGACAACCACCATGGACCATCTGCTGGAACGCAACGAGAAGCTCATCGACATCGGCATTGCCCTGTCGGCGGAGAGCAGTCTCGCCCGCCTGCTGGAGATGATCCTGCTCGGCGCCAAGGAGATCACCAACGCCGACGGCGGCACGCTGTACTCGGTGCAGGAGAACCAGGCGGTGAAGATGGAGATCCTGCGCACCGACTCGCTCAACTTCGCCATGGGCGGCACCACCGGCACGGACATCCCCTTCGCCCCCATCCCGCTGTACGGCGCCGACGGCCGGCCCAACCACCACAACGTCGTCACCCACGCGGTGCTCAACGACTGCACCATCAACATCCCCGACGCCTACAGCGCGGAGGGCTTCGACTTCACCGGCACGCGCGAGTTCGACCGCAAGACCGGCTACCGCTCCACCTCCTTCCTCACCGTGCCGTTGAAGAACCACGAGGGCGTCATCATCGGCGTGCTGCAACTGCTCAACGCCCAGGACGATGCCGGCCAGGTGATCCCGTTCAGCCCCGAGGCACAGCGGCTGACCGAGGCGCTGGCCTCGCAGGCGGCGGTGGCGCTCACCAACCGGCGCCTGATCGAAGACCTCAAGCACCTGTTCGAATCCTTCATCAAGCTCATCGCCGACGCCATCGACGAAAAGTCGCCCTACACCGGTGGCCACTGCCGCCGTGTGCCGGTGATCACCATGCTGCTGGCCGATGCGGTGGCCAAGGTGCAGGACGGCCCGCTGCGCGACTTCACCATGAGCGACGACGACCGCTACGAACTGGAGATGGCGGCGTGGCTGCACGACTGCGGCAAGGTCACCACGCCGGAATACGTGGTAGACAAATCCACCAAGCTGGAGACCATCTACGATCGCATCCACGAGGTGGACACGCGCTTTGAGATCCTCAAGCGCGACGCCGAGATCGCCATGCTGCGCAAGCGCGCGGAAAACCCGGCCCAGGCCGATCGGCTGCTGAAGGACTACCAGGACACCGTGCGCCAGCTGGAGGACGACCGTGACTTCATCCACCGCTCCAACCAGGGCGGCGAATTCATGCGCCCGGAGGATCAGGCGCGCATCGAGGCCATCGCCCGGCGCACCTGGATCGACGCCGGCGGCGCGGTGCGTCCGCTGCTCACCGAGGACGAGGTGCGCAATCTCAACATCGCCAAGGGCACCCTCACCGACGACGAGCGCCAGGTGATCAACAACCACATCGTCGCCACCATCAACATGCTGGAGGCACTGCCCTTCCCCAAGCATCTCAAGCGCGTGCCCGAATTCGCCGGCGGCCACCACGAGCGCATCGACGGCCAGGGCTACCCGCGCGGCCTCAAGCGCGAGCAGATGTCGGTGCAGGCGCGCATCATGGCCATCGCCGACGTGTTCGAGGCCCTCACCGCCCGCGACCGCCCCTACAAGCCGGGCAAGAAGCTGTCCGACACCCTGCGCATCATGGCCCACATGAAACTGGACGGTCACCTCGACCCTGACCTGTTCGACGTCTTCATCAAGGAGCGGGTGTTCCAGCAGTACGCCGACCGCTACCTCGACCCGGATCAGGTGGACCGCATCGACATCGGCCAGCTGCCCGGCTATGGCCAGTGACCGGCCAGGCCGCACGGCCCCCCATCCCCCACACGATGCGCCGCCCGGGCGGCGTGTCACCTGCCCCGCAAGGACTGCCTCATGAAACGACACCGCTGGTTCCTCTGCCTGCTCATGCTGTGCGCCGCCCCGCTCCTCGCCGAACCGCCCGCCGTCCGCTCCGCGGTCCTGGCCAAGGCCACACACAGCTGGGACGGCAGCCCGCTCCCGGCCTACCCCCGCGGCACGCCGGAGATCACCGTGGTCCGGATCGAGATACCGCCCCACACCAAACTGCCCCTGCACCAGCACCCGATGATCAATGTCGGCCTGATGCTGAGCGGCACGCTCACCGTCACCACCGACGCCAACGCAACCCTGCACCTCAAGACCGGCGACCCGATCATCGAAGTGGTCAACAAGTGGCATTACGGCGAGAACACGGGCGACATCCCGGCGGTGATCGTGGTGGTCTATGCCGGTGAACGGGGCGCGCCGCTCTCCATCCACCCGCGCTGACCAAACACTCCGCCAGGGCCGGCGCGCGGAACGCAGCGCCGGCGCGGCCCCCGTGTAAGCATCCAGCCGCCTTTGCCCACACTATTTATACTGTTATAGTGTGGCGCCATAAATGCCCGTCTCCAACGGGCGTACAACAATAAACGGTCCGGCACCCATGCATGATTTTTCCAACCGGCCGGTCACCGCGGTGATGAACCGCGAGGTGGCCCAGGTCGCGCCCCAGATGCCGCTGCGCGCGGCGCTGGAGCTGATGCGGGAACGGCGCATCAGCACCATGGTGGTCGCCCCCGACGGCATCGCCATCGGCATCCTCACCGAACGCGACGTGCTCGGCGCCCTCGCCACGCTGCAGCAACAGCTCGACGCCCCCTGCCACCGCTTCATGCACGGTCCGGTGATCACCATCCCGCCGCAGGCCGGTTATCTCGACGCCTACCATCGCATGCTGGAGCACGACATCCGTCACCTCATCGTGCTCGACGGCCAGGGTCGCATCGCCGGCATGGTGAGCGAGAGCGACATCGTGCGCGAGCTGGGGCCGGAATACTTCATCCAGTTCCGCGACGTGGCCAGCGTGATGTCGGCGCACCTGTGCCGCATGGAACCCGGCGCCACCGTCGCCCAGGCCGCCGCGCGCATGGCGCAGGAGGGCCACAGTTGCGTCATCGTTGCCGATGCACAGCAGCGGCCGGCCGGCATCCTCACCGAGCGCGACGTGGTGCGCATCGGCCTGGAGCAGCACGACCCGCACACGCTGACGCTGGCCCAGGTGATGACCCAGCCGGTGCTCGCCATCAGCGCCGACACCCCGCTGCACGCGGCGATGGAGCGCATGGGAAAACACGGCCTGCGCCGCCTGGTGGTGGTCGACGCCGCCGGCCAGATCAGCGGCCTGCTCGGCCAGCGCGATGTGACGCGCGGCCTGGAGAGCCGCTACGCCACCTTCCTGCGCCGCATCATCGACCGCCAGAACGAGGCCCTGCAGCAGCAGCGCTTCCGCACCATCTTCAACTCGGTCAACGACGCCATCTTCGTGCACGACGCCGACAGCGGCGCCATCGTCGACGCCAACCACCGCGTCACCGAGATGTATGGCTACACCGTGGAGCAGCTGTGCCAGATCAACATCGAACAGCTCTCCGCCGGTGTCCCGCCCTACACCCAGCAGGAGGCGGCGCAGTATCTGCAACGCGCCGCCGCCGGCGAACCGCAGACCTTCGAATGGCGGGCGCGCCACCGCAATGGCCATCTGTTCTGGGTCGAGATCAACATGCGCGCCGCGGTGGTGGAAGACAAGGAACGCATCCTGGTCTCGGTACGCGACATCGGCATGCGCAAGGAAAACGAAGAGAAGATGCGCCGCCTCAACTGGGCGCTGTCGGCGCTGAGCCGCGGCAACGCCGCGCTGGTGCATGCCGAGAACATCCAGGAACTGTACGACACCGCCTGCGATGCCGTCACCGATCAGGACGCCTACGCCCTGGCCTGGATCGGCATGCCGCAACACGACGCCGACAGAAGCGTGGAGATCGTCGCCCAGGCCGGCAACGCGCGCGCCTATCTGGAGGACTTCAAGGTGTCCTGGGGCGACACGCCGCTGGGACAGGGACCGGTGGGGCGCGCCCTGCGCGGCAACACCACCATCGTCTACAACGACATGCTGCGCGAGGGCAGCTTCGCGCCCTGGGCCGAACGCGCGCGCAAACACGGCCTGGCCTCGATCATCGCCGTGCCGCTGCGCAGCCGTGGCGAGGTCAGCGGCGTGCTCGCGGTGTACGCCAACGTCGTCAATGCCTTCGGACCCGAGGAGATGCGCCTGTTCGAGGAGCTGGCCGACGACATCGGCTTCGGCAGCGACAGCCGCCGCACCCGCGCCGCCTACGAGCAGTCGCTGCTGGAACGTGAGCGCCACGCCGAGCAGCTGCAGGCCACGCTGGAACAGGCCATCGGCGCCCTCGCCGCCACCCTGGAGAAGCGCGACCCCTACACCGCCGGCCACGAGCGCCGCGTCGCCCACCTCGCCGTCGCCATCGGCCGCCACCTCGGCCTGGATGAAAACCGCCTGCACGGCCTGCGCCTCGCCGGCTACATCCATGACATCGGCAAGGTGCAGATCCCCTCCGAACTGCTGAGCAAGCCGTCCAAGCTGAGCCCGGTGGAGTTCGAGTTGATCAAGCTGCACGCCGAGGCCGGCCACGACATCATCAAGGACATCGCCTTCCCCTGGCCCATCGCCGACATGGTGTGGCAGCATCACGAATGCCTCGACGGCAGCGGCTACCCGCGCGGCATCACGGGCGACGAGATGTTGCTCGAATCCAAGATCCTCGCCGTCGCTGACATCGTCGAGGCGATGTCCTCGCACCGCCCCTACCGCCCGGCCCTGGGCTCCGAACCGGCGCTGGCACAGATCGAAAAACTGCGCGGCAGCAAGCTCGATGCGCAGGCCGTGGATGCGTGCCTGTCACTGTTCCGCAACGACGGCTATCAGTTTCCGGAATAGGGCGCGCGGCACAGGCTGCGCACGGACAGGTCACCTGCACGCCGCCGCAAGCCATCCACAGGCAGAATGTGCCGCCATTGCGCAGCGGCGGCGGCGCGCCGAAAGTGCAGCCCGGCGACAGCGCCGGGCGCGGTTGTCTCACGGCAGGGGCGCGCCCGGGACCGGGCGGCAACGTCCCCAAGCCGTCCCGGACGGACCGGCTTAAACCCCTACCTCGAACATCGACTCCAGGTCATGGCGCGAATAGGCCTTGAAGGCGAGCAGCGTCTCGGTTTTGGTTATGGCACTGATGCCGAGCAGCTTGCTGGTCACCAGCTGCGCCAGGTCCTCCGCCGCCGGCACGCGGGCGATGGCGATGATGTCGTACTGGCCGCTCACGGAATACGCCTCGGAGATCCCTTCGATCCCGGCCAGCTGGGCGGCCACGTCGTTGATCTTCTCGCGTTCGGCGTTGATGAGGATGATGGAGGTGACCATGACAGGGCTCCTTGGGGTGAGAGTGAGTGGTGACTGGAGGATACCTGAGGGGGATGGTGGTGGCCAATGTTCGGGGAGGCTTGTGCGCGAATCGTGTTCGCGACCTGCGTCGGCAGTC
>JANJXC010000008.1 GCA_024709225.1 Gammaproteobacteria bacterium
GCTGGAGGCGATGTCCTTGGCCTCGAAGGCGGCCTTGGGCCAGGCGGCCAGCACCTGGCGGGGAGAGAGCAGGCCGGCGCCTACGGCGACGGCAACAGCGCTGCCGGCCAGGGTGCCCTTGAGAAAGATTCTGCGCTTGGTGTTCACGTGACAGACTCCTTGGAGCTTGGGTTGATAATGGTTTGGGTCCGAGACCGTTCGAGGGGCATATGATAGGGACTTATGGCGTGTGACACTAGAATTTCTGTGGAGTTTCCCGCTCCTGCTGCGATTTGTCATGGGATGGGCTACCATCCCGCGCCATGGACCCCATAGAACTGTCGCTGTTTGCCAGTCGCATTGAGGCCGTCTGCGACGAGATGGGGGCGGTGCTGCGCCGTGCAGCCTTTTCGCCCAATATCCGCGATCGGCTGGATTATTCCTGTGCCGTGTTCGATGCCCAGGGGGAGCTGTGCGCCCAGGCGGCGCATATCCCGGTGCATCTGGGCAGCATGGCCTACGCCATGCGCGGCATCGTCTCGCGGCTGGAGTGGTGTGACGGCGACATGGTGGTGGTCAACGACCCCTTTCTCGGCGGCACCCACCTGCCCGACGTCACGCTCATCGCGCCGCTGCTGCTGGAGGGCGAATTATTGGGCTTTGTCGCCAATCGCGCCCACCACGCCAACATCGGCGCCCACACGCCGGGCTCGATGCCCATCTCCCGTTCCCTGGATGAAGAAGGCCTGGTGATCCCGCCCACCCGGCTGGTGCAGGGCGGCCGGACGGACAAGGAACTGCTGGCGCGCCTGGCCGGCGGGCGCAGCGAGGCGGAGGGCGATTTTGCGGCGCAAGTGAGCGCCAACCTCACGGCCCTGGCGCGGCTGCGCGAGCTGGTGCAGGGGATGGGAGCGGCGGGCTATGGTGCCGCCCTGACGGCCCTCAACGACTATGCCGAGCGCCTGGCGCGCAGTGCCCTGGCGGCGATCCCCGCGGGGGAGTATCGCTATACCGATGTGCTGGATGACGACGGCATCGGTAACCGGGACATCCCCATCGCTGCGCGGGTGCAGGTGGCGGACGGCTCGGTCCGGGTGGATTTTTCCGGCACCGCCGCGCAGGTGCCGGGCAACGTCAATTGCCCGCTGGCGGTGGCCGCGGCGGCGGTGTACTACGTGTTCCGCTGCCTGATGCCGCGCGAGACCCCGGCCTGCGCCGGCGCCTTCCGCGCCATCCAGCTCGATGCCCCGCCGGGTTGCCTGCTCAATGCGCAGTGGCCGGCGGCGGTGGCGGCGGGCAACGTGGAGACCAGCACACGGGTGGTGGACGTGATCTGCGGCGCCCTGGCGCAGGCCCTGCCGGAGCGTATCCCGGCGGCCAGTCACGGCAGCATGAACAATATCGCCATGGGGGCGCGGAACAGCGGCGCGGATTGGGACTACTATGAAACCATCGGCGGCGGCATGGGGGCCGGGGCCTGCGGTGGCGGCGTCGATGCGGTGCAGACGCACATGACCAATACCCTCAACACCCCCATCGAGTCACTGGAGTCGGCCTATCCGCTGCGCGTGACCCGTTATGGCGTGCGGCTCGGCTCCGGTGGTGCCGGGCGGCGCCGCGGCGGCGACGGCATCGTGCGTGAATTCGAATTCCTCGCCGCCGCCCAGGTGACCCTGCTCACCGAGCGGCGGCGCCATGCGCCGTGGGGACTGGCCGGCGGCAGCCCCGGCGCGGCGGGCGACAACCATCTCAACGGCGTATCGTTGCCGGGCAAGGCCAGCTTCACCGTCAAGGCAGGTGATCGGGTTACCATCGCCACGCCGGGTGGCGGCGGCTGGGGCCAGGGGTGAAAGGTTGCCAGGCAAAGGCGCAAGGAATGCCAAGGAAAAAACAACTTTGTCGCCGAGACGCAGAGATACATGATCATGATCTTTTTCCGCGCCTCTGCGTCTACACGGCGAGGATTTGCGGTGCGTTGTGTTCTTCACGGTGAGCGGGGCATGGAATGGGTAGGCGTGTTGCGATGATGCTGTTGGCCGTGGCGCTGCTCGGCGGCTGTGCCGCCGGGACCATGATGGGCGCCGGCCAGGGCGGTCGCGCCGAGGATGGCCGCAGCTATGAGGAGGCGCGTGCCGACAACCTGCTGGCGGCGGCGGTGAACCGTGCCCTGGTGCGAGACAAGGGCGTGAGGGCCGGTGATGTCCAGGTCAGCGTGCATGACGGCGTGGTCACCCTGACCGGCACCGTCCCCGGCAACAGCAGCGCGGAACGTGCCGAGCGCCTGGCGCGGGAAGTGGACGGCGTCAAAGACGTCGTCAACCACCTGCGCATCAGCCGTTGAATGGATTTTTCTTGTAACTTGCCACTTGTAACTTGCGACTGATTTTATGTGCGGAATCTGCGGTGAACTGAGACTGGATGGCCACGTGCCGGACCTGGCGGTGCTGGGGCGCATGCTGCACCGGCTGGAGCGGCGCGGGCCGGACCACGAGGGCAGCTACTCCGACGGCCCGCTGGCGCTGGGGCATCGCCGTCTTGCCATCATCGACCTGTCGGAGCGCTCGCACCAGCCGATGATCGACAACGACCTCGGCCTGGTGCTGGTGTTCAACGGCACCATCTACAACTACCGCGACCTGCGCGTGGAACTGCGCGGGCGCGGCTACAGCTTCTTCTCCGATGGCGACTCCGAGGTGATCCTCAAGGCCTATGCCGCCTGGGGCGAGCAGTGTGTCGAGCACCTCACCGGCATGTTCGCCTTCGCCATCTGGGATATCAAACGCCAGCGCCTGTTTCTGGCGCGCGACCGCCTCGGCATCAAGCCGCTGTACTACAGCCACGACGGCAAGACCTTCCGCTTCGCCTCCAATATGCAGGCCCTGCTCGCCGCCGGCGGCGCCGACGTCAGCATCGACCCGCTAGGCCTGCACCACCAGTTCACCCTGCACGGCGTGATCCCGGCGCCGCGCACGATACTCAACGGCATCCGCAAGCTGGCACCGGGTTACACCCTGGCCATCGACAAGGAGGGGCGGCGCAGCGAGCGCCAGTACTGGCAGCTCTACGCCCACCGCCCGGGCGAGGCGCGCAGCGAGCAGGAGTGGACCGAGGCGATCCATACGGCGCTGCAGAAGGCAGTAAAGCGCCGTCTGGAGATCGCCGACGTGCCGGTGGGCGTGCTGCTCTCCGGCGGACTCGACTCCAGCCTGCTGGTGGGCCTGCTGGCGGAGCAGGGGGTGAAGGATATCCGCACCTTCTCCATCGGTTTCGAGGACGTGCCGGAGGAGAAGGGCAGCGAATTCGAGTATTCCGATCAGGTGGTGGCGATGTACGACACGCGCCATCACAAATACTCCATCCCCAACGACCAGGTGCTGACGCGCCTGCCCGAGGCGGTGGAGCAGATGGCCGAGCCCATGGTGGGGCAGGATGCGGTGGCCTTCTATCTGCTCGCCGAGCGCGTGGCGCAGGAGGTGAAGGTGGTGCAGAGCGGCCAGGGCGCCGACGAGGTGTTCGGCGGCTACTTCTGGTATCCGCGCATGGACGCCGAGGGCGGCACCGACCTGGAACGTTTCGCCAAACACTATTTCGACCGCCCGCACAGCGAGTTTCTGCAGACCGTGGCCGAGCCGTATCGCGGCGAGGACCACACCGGCATGCTGGTGGAAAAACTGCTCACCCAGCCCGGCGCCGACACCTTCATCGATCGCGTGCTGCGCATGGACACCACCACGCTCATCGTCGACGACCCGGTGAAGCGGGTCGACAACATGACCATGGCCTGGGGCCTGGAGGCGCGCGTCCCCTTCCTCGACCACGAGCTGGTGGAGCTGGCGATGCAGCTGCCGCCCGAACTGAAGCTCGGCTCCGGCGGCAAGCATGTGCTGAAGAAGATCGCCCGCGGCCTGATCCCCGACGGCGTCATCGATCGGCCCAAGGGTTATTTCCCGATGCCGGCGCTGAAATTCGTGCGCGGCCCGTTCCTCGATTTCATGCGCGACATCCTCGATTCCAACGCCTGCCGCCAGCGCGGCCTGTTCAATCGGGCCTATGTGGAGAGGCTGCTGGCCGAGCCCGAGCAGCACTTCACCTACCTGCGCGGCAGCAAGCTGTGGCACCTGGCGCTGCTGGAACTGTGGTTGCAGCGCAATGTCGATGTTTACTACTAGCCGGTGTCGTTGAGGTTTACCCCTGGCGAGGTATTACCCCGGAATGTGCATGGTTGTGCGCTAGGCAGGGGTTGAACTCCCGGCCATAGTCCCCATGTTCACCTACTACCCCTGCGCGCTGCCGTTTTCAACAATGAGGTCATCAGCTTATGGACGTATTGGAACGTATTGATCAGCAAGTAAAACAGAATCCCATCATCATCTACATGAAGGGCACGCCGCAGATGCCGCAGTGCGGCTTTTCCAGCCGCGCCGCCCAGGCCCTGTCCGCCTGTGGCGTTGAATTCGCCTACGTCAATGTGCTGATGGACCGCGAGATCTTCGAAAATCTGCCGCGCTACGCCAACTGGCCCACCTTCCCGCAGATCTATATCAACGGTGAGCTGGTCGGCGGCTGCGACATCACTCTCGATCTGTACCAGAAGGGTGAACTGCAGAAGATGGCCCAGGAAGCTGCGGCAGCCAAGACGGAATAAAAAGCAGTTTCGAGTTGCGAGTTTCGGGTTTCGAAAAAAAAGCCGGCGCCCTTATGGGAGCCGGCTTTTTTATGCCGTTCGAAACTCGAAATCCGAAACTCGAAACTTTGTTTTAAGACTCGCCGCCGAACTCCAGCGCGCGCCAGCGATTGACGATGGCGCAGAACAGCTCGGCAGTACGCTCGGCATCGTACAGGGCGGAATGGGCCTGATTGGCGTCCCAGCTCAGGCCGGCGGCCTGCACCGCGCGCGCCAGCACGGTCTGGCCGTAGGCCAGGCCGGCCAGGGTGGCGGTGTCGAAGCTGCTGAAGGCATGGAAGGGATTTTTCTTGATCTTGGTGCGCGCCACGGCGGCATTGACGAAGCCGAGGTCGAAAAACGGATTGTGTCCCACCAGGATGGCACGGGTGCAGGCCTGCTCCTTGACCTCGCGGCGGATGGGATCGAACACCTTGCGCAGTGCCTCGTCCTCCGGCAGGGCGAGGCGCAGCGGGTGATAGGGGTCGATGCCGGTGAAATCCAGTGCGCGCTGATCCAGGTTGGCACCGACGAAGGGCTCGACGTGGGCGTGATGGGTCTCGTGGGGATAGATCAGGCCGGATTCGTCCATGCGCAGGGTGACCGCCGCGATCTCCAGCAGGGCGTCGGTCTGGGCATTGAAGCCGGCGGTTTCCACATCCACCACCACCGGGAGAAAGCCGCGAAAGCGCCGGGCCAGGGCCGGTTTGTGTTCGGACATCGTCATGGGGGCGCAGGATACCCCAATTCGGCGCCTGGGCGCGACTGTAAAGACAACTGTCCGGTCCGCAAATGAACGCCAATAAACGCAAATCAGACAGGAACGTCGGGCATCATTTGGTGCCCATCCGTATTTATTTGCGGCCGAATCTCATTCCGGGTGGTCAGCCTTGCAGCTTCCAGCCGATGGTCTCGCCGGCGCGCAGCGGCACCACCACGTCGTCGCCGAAGGCGTAGTTGTCGGGGACGGTCCAGCTCTCCCGGCGCAGGGTGATGGTGTCCTGGTTGCGCGGCAGGCCGTAGAAATCGGCGCCGTGGTGGCTGGCGAAGCCTTCCAGACGGTCGAGCCTGCCGGCGCGCTCGAAGGCCTCGGCATACAGCTCGATGGCGGCGTGGGCGCTGTAGATGCCGGCGCAGCCGCAGGCATTTTCCTTGGTCTTGCGCGCGTGGGGTGCGCTGTCGGTGCCGAGAAAGAATTTCGGGTTGCCGGAGGTGGCGACGTCCAGCAGTACCTCGCGGTGACTCTCGCGCTTCAGCACCGGCAGGCAGTAGTGATGCGGGCGGATGCCGCCGGCCAGCATGGCGTTGCGGTTCATCAGCAGGTGCTGCGGCGTGAGGGTGGCGCCCACCCTGGGGCCGGCGCCGAGCACGAAGCGCGCGGCCTCGGCGGTGGTGATGTGCTCCACCACCAGTTTCAGCTCGGGGATGCGTTCCAGCAGCGGCGCCAGCACCCGCTCCAGGAATACCCGCTCGCGATCGAAGATGTCGATGTCGGCATCGGTGACCTCGCCGTGTACCAGAAAGGGCAGTTGCAGTTCGGCCATGGCGCGCAGTGCCGCCTCGCACTTGCGCAGGTCGGTGACGCCGGAGTCGGAGTTGGTGGTGGCGCCGGCGGGATACAGCTTGACCGCGAACACCGCGCCGCTCTCCTTCGCCCGCAGGATCTCTTCCGGCGGCGTCATGTCGGTGAGGTACAGCGTCATCAGCGGCTGGAAGCTGCTGCCGGCCGGTACGGCGGCCAGCACGCGCTCGCGGTAGGCCAGCGCCTGCGCGGTGGTGGTCACCGGCGGGCGCAGGTTGGGCATGACGATGGCGCGGCCGAACTGCGCGGCGGTATGCGGCACCACGGCGGCCAGGGCGGCACCGTCGCGCAGGTGGAGGTGCCAGTCATCGGGGCGGTTCAGTGTGAGCGTGGTCATGGAGGTTTCTTAAGTTAGCGCTTCTCGTGAGGGGAGATACAAGATACAAGAGGAAAGCTACAAGGGGAGGTGTTCGCTGCACTCACGCCATCACTTTGTTCTTGTATCTTTCATCTTGTATCTGAGTCTTCACCGGACAATTCGCTACCGAACACCGACATCACATAGGCGCGCATGGACGCCTCCAGCACGCTGCTGCCGTGGGCCAGGATGTCGGGGTCGATGGAGGCGGACCATTCCAGGGTGCCTTCGGTGTCCCAGTTGAGGTCGATCTTCTGCTCCTCGATGATGGGGCCGCCCTGCGACCAGTAGCGCGTGGGGTTCCACTTGCGCGGCGGCAGGTTGTGGCCGGGGCTGTACAGCAGCACGCCGTCCTGGCGAAACGCAGGAATGCCGCGTGCCTTGGCGACCCAGTAATCGAGTTCGTCTCCGCTGAGTTGGGCTGCCTGCATAGTGCCCCCGCTGGTATGGTGTTGACGTTCATCATATCGGTCTGCAGTGGGTATTTCCATCGGCAGCCGGCTAAAATGCCTAGTATTGGCAGTAACCGTATCGGTGCCGCCTGCCAGAACTTGAGAAGCCGCCTTGGCCCGTGACGACACCGTACTTGCCCTCAGTTATGCCGTGCGCCTGCCGGTGGTGCTGAAGTATCTGGGCCAGCTGTCCCTGGTGCTGGCGGTGCTGACGCTGCCGCCATTGCTGGCCGCGCTATGGTTTGAGGACCACGGTTTTGCCTGGCGCCTGCTGTTGCTGATTACCCTGACCGGTAGCATCGGCGCCGTGCTGTCCCGCCTGCCGGCACCGGCGCGCCTGCAGGTGAACGAGGCGCTGGTGATCACCGCGCTGGCCTTCGCCGGCAGCGCCCTGCTGATGGCCTGGCCGCTGATGGCCGCCGGCATCGGTTTTTCCGCCGCGCTGTTCGAGGCGGTGTCCGCGGTCACTACCACCGGTTTGTCGTCGCTGGTTTCGGTGGAGGGCATGCCGCCGGCATTTCTGTTTACCCGCGCCTGGATGCAGTGGTACGGCGGTCTTGGCATTGTGGTGCTCACCGTGGCGTTGCTGCTCGGCCACGGCCTGGCGAGCCATCGCCTGGTTGATCCCGAACTGCGCGCCGAGAACATCGCCACCACCACGCGCCACTACGCCCGCCGCATGCTGCTGGTATATGTGCTGCTGACCCTGAGCGGTCTGTTTCTGCTGTTGTTGGTGCAGGTGGATATATTCAGCGCCGTGACCCATGTACTGGCGGCGGTGTCCACCGGGGGATTCTCCAGTGCCGACGCCAGCCTGGCCGCATTGCCACCGGCGGCGCAGGCCGTGGTGTCCCTGTTGTGTGTTGCCGGCGCCGTGGCATTGCCGTTGTATTACCTGACATTCAGTCGCAGCCTGACCGAGGTCATGCGCGACGTCGAGTTGCGCGCGTTGCTGCTGATGTTGTCGGTGTTCGGTGTTGCCCTGGCCTTGGTACTGGCTGCCCACGGCATGCCGTGGGATGCTGCCCTGCGTCATGGTGTGTTGCTGGGCATTTCGGCACAGACCACCAGCGGTTTTTCCAGCCTGGAGATCGGCGGTCTTGCCGATGGCGCCATGCTGTTGCTGATCCTGGCCATGCTCGGCGGCGGCAGCCTCGGTTCCACCGCCGGCGGCATCAAGCTGTTGCGGCTGTTGATCCTGGCCCGTCTGGTGCAGCTTGCACTATGGCGTACCGCCGTCGCCGAGCATGCGGTGGTGCAACCCTGGCTGGGGACGCGTCGTCTGGAACATGACGACATCGAGCGGGTGCTGCTGCTGATCCTGTTGTTTCTGCTGGTGATTGCCCTGTCCTGGCTGCCCTTCGTGCTGCTGGGGCATGACCCGCTGGACGCCCTGTTCGAGGTGGTATCGGCAACCGCCACGGTCGGCTTGTCGAGCGGCCTCAGCGCCGGTGATTTGCCGCCGCTGCTGCAAGGGGTGCTGTGCTTCGATATGCTGGCCGGACGGGTGGAGATCGTGGCGCTGCTGGTGCTGCTGTTTCCCGGCACCTGGTTCGGCAAGAGGGCGAACGTATCATGAGAGCGGTATTCGTCGGGGCCAGTTCGCTGGCGGTGATGACGGCGCGGTTTCTGCTGCGGCGGCGCCATGAGGTCGTGATCATCGAACGCAACAAGGAGCGCATCGAGTCCCTGGCCGGTGAGCTGGACTGCGGTTTCCTGCTTGGTGACGGCAGCAAGCCCGCGCTGCTGCGCGAGGCCGATCCGGAGCGCACGGCCGTGCTGTTCTGCCTTACCGGAAACGATCAGGCCAACATCCTCGCCTCGCTGGTCGGGCGCTCGCTGGGTTTTGCCCGCATCGTCACCAAGATCGATGACCCTGAATTCGAACACATCTGCATCGAGCTGGGTCTGGAGGACATGATCATTCCCTCGCGCACCATCGGCCGTTATCTGGCCGATCTGTTCCAGGGCATGAATCTGCTCGATCTGTCCGGGGTGATCAAGGATGAGGCGCGTATCTTTACCTTCGTCGCCCGTCACGATGATGAATTGCCGGTGGACGAATTGAAGCTGCCTGCGCGCAGCCGCCTAATCTGCCTCTATCGCGGCGGCAAGTTCGTCCCCCTGCAGGACGATAGCCGTCTGCAGGAGGATGACGAGGTGGTGCTGATCACCCACGCCGACAATCTGCCCGAGCTGCATGAGCGCTGGGGCGTGCAAATGGAAACGGTGCGCAAACATTGATGAGCGAATTCTGGTTGTTGCCGGCGTTGCTGGCGATCGTGTGGTTCTGGGTCGACTCCATGCGCGCACGCGAGGCGGCGCTGCTGGTGGTACGCCGCGCCTGTGTCCGTCACGATGTGCAGCTGTTGGATGAAACGGTGGCGCTGGTGAAATTGCGTCTCGGGCGCGACCCCTATGGCCGGGTAGGCTGGCGCCGCCGCTTTCGCTTCGAATTCAGCAACGAGGGCGACAACCGCAGCAGCGGCGAGGTGGAACTGCTGGGACGGCAGGTCACCGCGCTGCATCTGGAGATGGGCCCCTTCGTGCTGCACGAAATGGATGCGGGCGAGGAGCAGGTCCGGCATTGACCGCCCGGCGCCGTGGTACCGTTGCCGGTTGTGCTCGCCACCGGCCCGTGCCTGGGCTCAATCCACAAACGATCCGTTCTGCACGATCGGATCACCGTGCGGTTGGCCGCTGATGCAGATGAAGCGGCAGGGCCGGTCGGCATAGACGGTGAGCACCGAGCCGCCGGCCAGAGCCAGCGCCTCACCGGCGGGCAAGCGCTCTTCGGCCACCTCGGGTTGCCCTGTCAGGGCGTAGAGCAGGCCCATGTGATGGGCCGGCACGGCGACGTGAAATTCCCCCTCCTGCTCCAGCTGCACGTCGTGGTAGCTCATCGAGGTGTGCAGATGGATGGGCGAACCGGGGCCGACGATGGTGCGTACCCGGCCGCACGACAGGTCCTGTAGCGGGAGTTGTTCGGCATCCACCTGCTGGCAGGACGGCGGCAGATCCTTGTGTATCTTCGCCGTGTTGACCCACAGCCGTATGCCGTGGACGGTGGTGTCGTCGGCAGCGCCGGCGGCATGGGAGAGGCCGCGCCCGGCGGTGAACATCTGGACGCCGCCCGCCGGCACGATGGCATCGTTGCCCAGCTGATCGCGGTGATGCAGGTTGCCGGCGAGGAGATAGGTGATGGCCTCGAAGCCGCGGTGGTGGTGCTCGCTGACCCCGGCCTCGGGGGGAAGGAAAAACTCATCCAGCAATACGAAGGGATCGATATGGCGCAGCCCTGCCACCGGGAACAGCCGCTTGACGAGCGCGCCGTCCGCTTCATTCATTTCCACCGCGCGGTAATGCAGGGGGTGTTCATGCATGGCGCAGGCTCCGGCTGGGTGATGGCTGGAGTATAGCCGGCGTGGCGGCGACCTGGCGTCCGCGTCACATCTGCGCGCGCCGTGACGCCGTCGTCAGCCGGTGCCGCGCCGTGTCTCAGAGGGTCACGGTGCCGGCCAGGTAGGGCACCACCCGGCCGCTGATCAGCACACGGTCACCGCGCAGTTCGCAGTGCAGCGCGCCGCCGCGGGCCGACAATTGCCGTGCCTGCAGCGTGAGCTTGCCCAGTCTGTCGGCCCAGTACGGCGTCAGCTGGGTATGGGCGGAGCCGGTGACCGGGTCTTCGTCGATGCCGTAATTGGGCGCGAAGAACCGCGAGACGAAATCGCAGTCCTCGCCGCGCGCGGTGACGATCACACCGCGCCGGTCCAGTTGCCGCAGCAGCGCCATATCCGGCCGCAGGGCGCGTACCTGCGCGGCGTTGTCGAGCAGCACCAGCCAGTCGGCGGCGGCGAGCACCTCCAGCGGCGCAACGCCGAGGGCGGCAGCCAGTTGCGGCGGCGTCGCCATCGGTGCCGGCGGCGTGGCGGGAAAATCGAGGCTGAGCAGTTCGCCGGCACGGCTTACCGTGAGCGGGCCGCTCATCGAGTTGAACACCACGCGGTCGTGCTGCGGCGTCAGATGAAAGTAGACCCAGGCCGCGGCGAGGGTGGCGTGGCCGCACAGCGCCACCTCGCACAGGGGGGTGAACCAGCGGATGCGCAGGCCAGCGTCGTCGCGGGTGAAGAAGGCGGTTTCCGACAGATTGTTCTCGGCGGCGATGGCCTGCAGGGTGGCGTCCGGCAGCCATGCGGGCAGCGGGCACACGGCGGCCGGGTTGCCGCTGAACAGGCGGTCGGCAAAGGCATCGAGCTGATAGAGCGGCAGTTCCATGGCAACACGTCCTGTGCGGTGGCGGCCTCCCTGCCGCCGGGTGGTGCTGTTATCCCACGCCGCCCTGCGTCAGGCGCGCCGGGTCGAGCAGCTGGCGCAGCTCGTCCTCGCTCAGGCCCGTTTCCTCCTTGGCCACGTCGAGGATCGGACGGTTTTCCTTGTAGGCGCGCTTGGCGATGGCGGCGCCCTTTTCGTAGCCGATGACGCGATTCAGCGCGGTGACCAGGATCGGGTTGCGATTGAGCGCGGCCTGTACGCCTTCGACGTTGACGCTGAAGTTGCCCATCGCCTTGTCGGCCAGCACCAGAGAAGCATTGGCCAGCAGGTGCACGCTCTCCACCAGGTTGCGCGCGATCATCGGCAGCATCACATTGAGCTGGAAGTTGCCGTGCTGGCCGCCGACGTTGATGGCGACGTCATTACCCATCACCTGGGCGCACACCATCATCACCGCCTCCGGGATCACCGGATTGACCTTGCCCGGCATGATCGAGCTGCCCGGCTGCAGGTCCTGCAGGCGGATGTCGCCGATGCCGGCCAGCGGGCCGGAATTCATCCAGCGCAGGTCGTTGGCGATCTTCATCAGCGACACGGCCAGCGTCTTCAACTGGCCGCTCATCTCCACGGCGGCATCCTGCGACGACAGCCCCTCGAAATAGTTGTCCATGCTGGTGAAGGCGACGCCGCTCTGGCGCGTCAGTGCGCTCGCCACGCGCGGGCCGAAGTCGGCCGGGGCGTTGATGCCGGTGCCGACGGCGGTGCCGCCCTGCACGATGGCGCGCAGGCGCGGCAGGCTGGCGTGGATGCGCTCGATGCCGTGGCGCAACTGCGCCGCCCAGCCGGAGATCTCCTGGCCGAAGGTGACCGGCATGGCGTCCATCAGGTGGGTGCGGCCGGTCTTCACCACGTCCTGCAATTCCGCGGCGCGGCGCTCGGTGGTGACGGCGAGGTGTTCCAGCGCCGGCAGCAGGCGCTCCTCGATCTCCAGGCAGGCGGCGACGTGGATCGCCGTGGGGAACACGTCGTTGGAGCTCTGGCTCATGTTGACGTGGTCGTTGGGATGCACCTTGCCGCCGAGGCGCTGCGCGGCGAGGGCGGCGATCACCTCGTTGGCGTTCATGTTGGACGAGGTGCCGGAGCCGGTCTGGAAGATGTCGATGGGGAACTGGCCGTCGTGGCGGCCGTCGGCCACGTCCAGTGCGGCGGCGCCGATGGCCTCGGCAATCTTGCCGTCGAGCAGGCCGAGGTCGCGGTTGGCCTCGGCGCAGGCGGCCTTGACGAGGCCCAGGGCGCGGATCAGCGGCCGCGGCAGCGGCTGGCCGGAGATGGGGAAGTTGTCCACGGCGCGCTGGGTCTGCGCGCCATACAGGGCATCGGCAGGGACGCGCACTTCGCCCATGCTGTCTTTTTCAATGCGGTAGTTGCTCATCATGTCATCCGGGGGCCCGGCAGCAGCGCGGGGCTTGAGGTTAGGTAGGTGGCGCGCCATTGCCGTTGGACGGCAGCAGACGCACATTGTGAACGAACTCCTCCACTTCGCGCCATTTGCCGTCCGGCTCGAGCTCCAGCACCACATCCTTGCGCAATATGTAGCTTTCGCCCTGGGTGCTCTTGAGGGTCTCCTCCACGGTAAAGCGCAGGCGGCCCGGGTTGCTGGGCCCCATCACCAGATTGTGGTGGCTCACCCGCAGCAGGCGGTGCTTGGCCATGTCGTTGCGGCGCCGCTTGGCCCATTCGTTGTAGTCCAGGAAGCCGGCACGGCTGATGCCCATCACATGCAGCTGAGGGGATACCAGGTCCAGGTGGGCATCGAGATTGTTGGTGGCAATGGTATAGGCGTAGGTCCTGAGCCACTGTTCGGCGACGTACTTGTTCTCCTCCATGAGGGGGCCCAATTCGATAAACACCAGGAATTTTCTAAGATATAAAATTATATTGGATGCCGGGGTTATCTAATAACGTGATAACCGTATGGTTTTTTATGCCGGTGAAATTATATTTTGGCTTGATATTCATGGGGTTGTTGATTTCCTAGTGTAATTGTCAACTTGACCGCCCCAAGCGAAACAATGATGATACCGGGCTTTCGTCCCGGCAGGTATCGGTCCCGCCCGCTGCCGGCGCAACACCACAGAGAAATACCAACAGAACAAGGGAGCACCATGAACGCCGCAGATAAGAAACGCGTCCTGCGCGAAATGCTGTTTGCGCGGCGCTTTGAAGAGCGTTGCTACGAGGCCTACGTCGAACGCAAGATCGGCGGATTCCTGCATCTCTACCCCGGCCAGGAGGCCTGCGCCATCGGCGTGATGGAGGCGGCCCGTCCGGGGCACGACTACGTCATCACCGGCTATCGCGACCACATCCACGCCATCAAGTGCGGCACCGACCCCAAGGCGGTGATGGCCGAGTTGTTCGCCAGGGAGACCGGCTGCTCCAAGGGGCGCGGCGGCTCCATGCACATCTTCGACGTCGAGCACCGCTTCATGGGCGGCTATGCCCTGGTGGGCGGCCCGTTCCCGCTGGCGGTCGGCATGGCCAAGGCCATCCAGATGAAGGGCGGCGATGAAATCTCCATCTGCTTCCTGGGCGACGCCGCCAATAACCAGGGCACCTTCCACGAGTCGCTCAACATGGCGGCGGTGTGGAACCTGCCGGTGCTGTTCATCTGCGAGAACAACCTGTACGGCATCGGCACCGCGACGCACCGTTCCACCGCCGTGACCGACCAGTACAAGCGCGCCTGCTCCTACGGCATCACCTCCAACCAGACCGACGGCCAGGACATCGATCAGGTGTATGCCGCGGCCAAGGTCGCGGTGGACTTCGTGCGCTCCGGCCAGGGGCCGTACTTCCTGGAACTGATGACCTACCGCTACCGCGGCCACTCCATGTCCGACTCCGGCGCCTACCGCACCAAGGACGAGGTGGAGGAGTGGGGCAAGCGCGACCCGATCATCATCCTGCGCGATCGCCTGATCGCCGCCGGCGAGATCACCCTGGAGGACTACCAGGCCATGGACAAGGAGATCTTCGCCGCGATCGAAAACGAGATCATTCCCTACGCCGAGAACTCGCCGGAACCCAAGGTCGAGGAACTGGAGAAGTACGTGCTGGCTGAAAACGATCCTTACGTGAAGGGAGGCGTGCGCTAAATGGCCGAGATTATGTATTGGGAAGCGATCCGTCGCGCCCACGATGAAGAGATGGCGCGCGATCCGCTGGTGATCGCCATGGGCGAGGACATCGGCGTGGCTGGCGGCACCTACAAGGCCACCAAGGGCCTGTACGACAAGTACGGCCCGCAGCGCATCATCGACACCCCGATCTCCGAAAACAGCTTCACCGGCCTCGGCATCGGCGCCTCCTTCCTCGGCGTGCGGCCGATCATCGAGCTGATGTCGGTGAACTTCGCCTGGCTGGCGATGGATCAGATCTTCAACTCCGCCGCCAAGGTGCGCTACATGTCCGGCGGCCAACTCACCGCGCCGGTGGTGATCCGCTCCCCCGGCGGCACCGCCCACCAGCTCGGCGCGCAGCACTCGGCGCGCATGGAGAAGGTGTTCATGGGTATCGCCGGTCTGCGCGTGGTGACGCCGTCCAATCCGAAGCAGGCCTACGGCCTGCTGAAGAGCGCGGTGCGCTGCAACGACCCGGTGTTCATCAACGAGCACGAACTGATGTACAACATGAAGGGCGAGGTGCCGGACGGCGAATACTTCCATCCGCTGGAAGGCTCCGAGGTCACCCGCCAGGGGCGCGACGTCACCCTGTTCGGCTACAACATCTCCGTGCACTGGTCGATGCAGGCCGCCGAGATCCTCGCCAAGCAGCACGGCATCGAGGCCGAGGTGGTCGATCTCTACTCGCTGGCGCCGCTGGACCGCGCCGGCATCCGCGAGTCGGTGAGCAAGACCCATCGCGCGGTGATCGTGGAAGAGGCCGAGGCGCCGGTGGGTGTCGGGGCCGAGGTGATGGCGATCATCAACGAGGAATGCTTCTTCGAGCTGGACGCCGCCCCGGTGCGCGTGTCGGCCAAGATGGTGCCGACGCCGTTCAACCACACGCTGGAAAAGGCCTCCATTCCCAATGCCAAGGACGTCGTCGCTGCCGTCCTGAAAATGATCAGTGGCAAGTGACCAGTGGCAAGTGGCAAGTGGTTGGAGCGCGCAAGCGCGGCCTGTCTTGTGACTTGAAACTTGTAACTTGAAACTTGGAACTGATTCTATGTCCGAACCGTACATCATAAAAATGCCCCAGCTTTCCGACACCATGACCGAGGGCGTGGTGGTGAGCTGGGAGAAGAAGATCGGCGACAAGGTGAGCCGCGGCGACATCGTCGCCACGGTGGAGACCGACAAGGCGATCATGGACGTCGAGGTGTTCCGCGACGGGTTTCTGTCCGGTCCGCTGGCGTCCGTCGATTCCAGCGTGCACGTGGGCGAGCCCATCGGCTTTCTGGTGGACAGCGTCGAGCTGGTGTCGCGCCACGGCGAAGTGGGCGAGGCGCCGTCGCCCTCGGCGCGCGATGTGCCGCGCAAGGTGGACCTGGAACACGGCCCCGACGCCAAGGCCGGCGAGCCGGCCGGCTGCGTGCACGTGATCAAGATGCCGCAGCTGTCCGACACCATGACCGAGGGCGTGGTGGTGAGCTGGGAGAAGCAGCCGGGCGACAGGATCAGCCGCGGCGACGTGGTGGCCACGGTGGAAACCGACAAGGCGATCATGGACGTCGAGGTGTTCCGCGACGGGTACCTGTCCGGCCCGATGGTGGCGGTGGATTCCACCGTGCATGTCGGTCACCCCATGGCCTATCTGGTGGAGCAGGCCGAGCAGGTGGTGCGCGACACCACTGCGGTCGCCGCCAGGCCCGCGGCGGCAAAGGAAGCGGCGGCCCCCGCCGCACCGGCCAGCCGCGCGCCCGCGCCGCTGCCTGCAGTGGCCGCCGGCGTGCAGCCGGCGCCGCGCCCGACCAACAAGGCCGCCACGCCGCTGGCGCGCAAGCTGGCCGCCTCGCTCTACGTCAACCTGAACAATCTCAAGGGCAGCGGCCCCAACGGCGAGATCACCGCCGCGGACGTGCGCCGCGCCCAGCCGGTGGAGCGACCCACCGAGGTGGCCCAGGCCGTCCCCGCGCACGTGATGCCGGAGATCCAGGTGCCCGGCCACGGCCGTCCCATGACGGCGATGGAAAAGGCGGTCACCCACTCCATGACCGCCTCCCTCACCATGCCCACCTTCCGCGTCACCATCAACGCCAAGCAGGATGCCCTGCTCAAGGCGGCGAAGAAGAAGGGCGTGTCGGTGACGGTGGCCATCGCCAAGGCCTGCGCCGAGGCGATCAAGAACCATCCGAGCATGAACTGGGCCTACCAGCCGGTGGACAAGCTGGTGGAGCGC
>JANJXC010000013.1 GCA_024709225.1 Gammaproteobacteria bacterium
TCCTGAGTCCTGAGTCCTGAGTCCTGAGTCCTGAGTCCTGAGTCCTGAGTCCTGAGTCCTGAGTCCTGAGTCCTGAGTCCTGAGTCCTGAGTCCATCCTGTCGAGCCGATGATCGAGTTTCCCAAACTGGACTGGCCCGGCATCGCGCCGGAAACCAGCGTACGCATCAGCGCCCGCGCGCGTTACGTGCGGCTGCGCGTGCTGCCGCCGGGGCGGGTGGAGCTGGTGTTGCCCACCCGTCACGACCGCCTGGCGCTGCCCGGTTTCGTGCAGCAGCACCGGCAGTGGCTCATCGATACGCTGGCGCGAATCCAGGGCGAACACGTGCAGCAGCAGGCGCAGCGCGTGGCGCCTCTCGAATTGTATCTGCCGGCGCTGGATGAGCAGTGGCGGCTGGAGTACCGCAGCGGCGGGCGCAACGGCTGGTGGGAGCGGGCCGGACGCGGCCTGCTGGTGCAATACAAGAACCAGGAATGGGACCAGGTGTTGCAGCGCTGGCTGGCCGAGCGCGCGCGCCAGACCCTGGGGCCGGCCCTGCTGGCGCTGGCGGATGAACTGCGCATGACCTGCAACGGCTACACCATCCGCGGCCAGAAGACGCGCTGGGGCAGCTGTTCAGCGAAGAAGGTGATCAACCTCAACTGGCGCCTGCTGTTTCTGCCGCCGGAGCAGGTGCGCTATCTGATGGTGCACGAGCTGTGTCATACCGTGCACCTCAATCATTCCACCCGCTTCTGGGCCCTGGTGGAAAAGATGCAGCCGGGCTACCGGATGCTGGACCAGGCGATGCGCAAGGCGGGGCGGCTGGTGCCGGCGTGGGCGCTTTAAGGTAATTCAAGATTCAAAATTCGAGAAGTGAGTCGGCCTTTTTGAATCTTGAATTCTGAATTGAGGTTGTCGGCTAGAGGAAGAAGAGGCTGCCCGCCGCCAGTCCGGCGCCGACCAGTGCGCCCATCACGACATCCGACGGGTAGTGCAGGCCGAGCACCATGCGCGATGTCGCCACCAGCAGGGTAAACGGAATCAGCACCAGGGCCAGTGATGGATGATGGTGTAGCGCCACCCAGGTGAAGGCCACCGCATGCAGGGTATGGCCGGAGGGAAAACTGAAGCGGTCCAGCGGCATGGTGCCGAGCCGGATCTGCGGGTGGTTGACGAAGGGCCGTTCGCGGTTGAAGCGTTTCTTCATCAGGCGGTACAGCAACACCCCGACGACGCCGACCGCCGCCATGTGCAGGGCGCTGGCCAGGCCGGCGGTGCCGTAGGAGAGCGGCAACGCCGCCATCAACGCATACCAGGCGACGCCGTTGCCCAGACGGCTGGCCACGGCGAACAGGCGCTGTACGGCGCTGCGCCGTCCGCCGCGGTTGAACAACAGGCAGAGCGACAGGTCCAGTTCGCCGGCGCGTTGCCGCAGTCGTCCGCCGCCCAGCGCCATCATGCCCCCCTCTGACCATAGGTGCGCAACAACCATTCGAAGCGATCCGCGACACCGCGCCAGTCGAGGCGCTGCGCCTTGCGTCGTGCCGCGGCACCGAGCTGACGCACGCGCTCCGGTTGGTCGGCCAGAGCGCTGGCCGTGGCAATGAAGGACTCATGTTGTCCGAGTGGAATGAGCAGGCCGTCCCGTCCTGGCTCGATGTGCAGGTGGGCGGCGGCATAGTCGAAGGCCACCACGGCCAGGCCCGATGCCATCGCCTCCAGGGTTACGTTGCCGAAGGTTTCCGTCTCGCTGGGAAAAAGAAAGATGTCGGCCGACGCATAATGCTCGGCCAGCGCCGTGCCGGTTTGCGCACCGCAGAAGATCACGTCGCGCTCGTTGGCGTACAGCTCCTGATAGAACGGGCCGTCCCCCACAATGATCAGGCGCAGGTTGGGAGTGCGCTCGCGCATGGCGCGAAAGGCATGCATCGCCAGCGGCAGGTTTTTTTCCGCGGCGAGTCGGCCGACGTAGAGCACCGCCTGATCATGGCGGCGCAGGCCCCAGGCACGGCGCAGCTCATCGTTGCGCCATGTCGGCGAAAATCGCTGGCTGTCGACGCCGCGCCCCAGCACCTCCACATTGTGAAAATTGTCGGCCAGCAATGCCTGGCGCTGCGCCTCGGTGGGCACCAGGGTGCAGGCGGTGCGGTTGTGCAGGCGGCGCAGGTAGTCGTAGATCGGGCGCTGCAGGAAGCCGACCTGATAGTGCGTGCTGTAGCTGTGGAAATTGGTGTGAAAACCGCTGATCACCGGGATGTTGTGCCGCGCCGCTTCACGGATCGCCGACCAGCCGAGCAGTCCCTCGGTCGCCACATAGAGTACATCGGGGCGCTCCCGTCGCCACAACTGACGCAGCCGCTGGCCGGCGGGCAGGCCCAGGCGCAGTTCGCGGTACCAGGGCATGGTGACTCCGGCCACCAGCGTCGTGGCAAGCGGTGGCTCGAAATCAGTCGCCAACGTATCGGCAGGGCAGTCGCCGTGACCTTGACGGGGCCGCACCAGCTGAATGCGGTGACCGCGCCGGCTCATCTCCTCGGCCAGTCGCCCCACGGTCAAGGCCACGCCGTTGATTTCGGGCGGATAGGTCTCCGTCACGATCCCCAGATGAAGGTGGATAGGGCTCGTCGAGCACGCAGTGATGGCCGGGGCATCGGTTTGCATGGGATGCACTCTCTCCTTGTTGCGTGAAGCGCCGATGACAGGATGATGATCATTCCGTGATATCCGTCGTGCTGCCGGTGGCGACAGGGGACATCTCCTGCGCGGCCTCCACATCCAGGTGCATCGCATCGGCAGCGGCGCTGGCGGCGTAATGCTCTGCCAGTTGCCGTCCCAGGCGCGGGGCCGCCCAGCGGGCAGCGTAGGCGCGTGCCGTCAGGCCGAGGGCTGCGCGCTGTTCGGTGTCGTGCAGCACGGCAACGATGCGCGCGGCAAACTCCGCTTCGTCGTCCGGGGCGATAACGGCGCCCGCGCCTTCGCGCAATACGTCACGCGTTCCCATCACCGCGGTCGACACCACCGGAACGCCCAGCGCCATGGCCTCCAGCAGCACCAGACCCTGGGTTTCCGTGCGCGAGGCGAAGACGAAGAGATCGGCGGCGGCATAGCAGTCCTGCAGCGCGCCGTCGCGCGCGAGGTAGCCGAGAAACATCACCTGGCGGTCCAGCGCCAGTTGTTGCGTCATGTTGCGCAGATGCTCCACTGCCGGCCCCTGCCCGGCGATGACCAGCAGCACCTCGGGTACGGCCTGGCGGACGCGTACCAGCATGCGCAGCAGGAAATCGATATTCTTTTCAAAGGCGATGCGCCCGACGAACAGCAGCAGGGGACGCCCTGCCGTGATGCCGTACTGGCGGCGAAAGGCGGCACCGTCACCCTGGCAGAATTCGTCCAGCTCGATGCCGGTGGGAATGACCTCGATGCGACTCTCCACACCATAGCTGCGCAGCACGTCCAGCATGGCGCTGGAGGGCACTACCACGCTGTCCACGGCATTGCATTGTCGACGGGAAAAATGCCGGGCCAGCGCGCGCAGCCAGCCGCGCGGCAGGAACGGGATGTAGTGGAACAGGTATTCCTCGAAGAAGGTGTGGTAGCTCTCCAGCACCGGTATGCCCAACTCGCGGGCCAGATGCAGTCCGAGATAGTGGGCGACGAAGGGGGTCTGGATATGCACCAGGTCGTAGTCGCGCGTGCGCAGTGCGGGCAGCAGTCCGAGGATCGCGCCGCGACGCATCAGGCGGTCTTCCGGATCGAACAGCACCTGCCGTGACGGCACGCGAATGATGTCTGCATCGTCGTCACCATGGGCGATGCCGTAGTCCGGCACGATGAGCGTGACGGTATGGCCGAGGGCGTGCAATTCGCGGCGGAAGGTGCGGATGGAGGTGGATACCCCGTTGACGCGGGGGAAAAATACATCGGAGACCATCAAGATGCGCACACGGACAACCTCGATCTGGCCTGCCTCATACAGGCGTGTGCTGACAGCCTGCCGCAGGTGTGTTGCAGTGCGATAACCGGAGCGTTACCGCAGTGTGTCAGGACGCCGCGGCAGCCTGCGTATGCCGCGCGGCGGCTTCCGGTTCGTGCAGCGCACGAAAATGCTCTGCTGCTTCCCGTCCCATGTACCTGGCCAGCACCGCGCCATCCGTCTGGCGCAGGTCGACCACAATCAGGCCATCGATGGCATTGCTGAACGAGGGATCGACATTGAAACCGAGCAGCCGGCCACCCAGCTTCAGGTACTGCCGCAGCAATACGGGAACACCTTTCTGATCCGGCTCCAGTGCGGCCAGCCATTCCGACAACTGCTCCAGGCTGCCGGGCGCCTCCGCTCCTGCCGGCCAGGAGGCGCGCAGGGGCAGACGGAATGGCCGGCGCGGCCGCACTTGCCGCGCCAGTTGCGGCAGATAGCTGTTGGCGCGCAGAAACCGCACCAGCAGGCGTTGCGAGGTCGAGGTATAGCTGTTGCTGATGCTGACCGGACCGAACAGGGTGTGATATTGCGGGTGGCGCGCCACGAAACGTCCGATGCCCTTCCACAGCAGCAGCAGCGGGGTATAGCTGCGCTGGTCTTCCGGTCGCACGAAAGAGCGGCCCAGCTCGATCGCCGGCGCCATCTGTTGCAGCAGTGTGCGGCGGTAACGGAACAGGGAATGGGTATACAGTCCCTTCAGTCCACACTGGTTGACGATCTCGTCGCTCAGTCCCAGACGGTAGGCGCCGACCACCCGCGATTGCCTGCGGTCCCAGATAAACAGATGCAGATAGAGGGCATCGTGCAAGTCGAGGTCGCGGCTGCGGCCGGTGCCTTCGCCCACGGCACGGAAGCTGATTTCGCGCAGGCGACCGATCTCCTGCAACAACCAGGGCATTTCGTCGGCGCGGGCATACCACACCTCCAGTTCGCCGCTTTGTTCCAGGCGCTGGGCTGCAGGCAGCGCATCCACCTCGGCGCACAACAGCGGCACCGGCACCGCGGCCGCGATATCGGCATGATGCTGCCGGTCGCTGTGGGTGGTGTGGCGGCCGGCGGTGACCTGCCGGGCGGCGAGGGCATAGCAGCGCAGGCGCAGCTGTGCGGTCAACGCCGCATCGTCCAGGGCCTGGAGCTGGGCAAAGGGGAGCGGATGGCCGATATGAATGGCCATCTGGCGCTGCCGCTTGTTGAGCAGTTCACGCGCCAGCAGCGCGGTGCGCAACCGGGGGTGCAGCAGGCCTGCCAGGTGGAACGACAGGCTGTTATGGCCCGGGAAATATACCGGCAGGGCCTGCGCCCGGCTGTGGCGCAGCAGGCGGGCCACGCTGGTGTGCCACGCCGGATCGCTGGTGCCGTGGCCGAGGCGGTGATGGGATACCGCACCGGCGGGGAAGACTACCAGCGCCCCCCCGGCCTGCAGATGATCCAGCGCCTGTTTGAGGCCGCGACGGTTGCGGCGGGAGGCCGCGGCGCCACCGAACGGATCGACGCCGATAAACAGATCCCGCAGTTCGGGCACGCGCTCCAGCAGATGATTGGCAAGAATCTTAACGTCGCTGCGGACGTGGCGCAGCTGCTGCGCCAGGAGCACGCCCTCCAGCGCACCGAAGGGATGGTTGGCGACCACGACCAGGGCGCCGCTGGAGGGGATGCGCAGCAGGGCGTGTTCGTCACACTGTACCTGGATGTGGAATGCATCCAGCACCTGTTGCAGAAAGGCATCGCTGCCGGCCACCGGCGGCAGCGCGCGATACATCCGGTCAAGTTGGCTGAGGGCAAACACCCTCTCCACTGCGCCTTCCAGCAGGCGGTCCAGCGCCGCGTGACGTGTCAAGCGCAGGCTGCCGTTGAGTCGAAAGGGAGATGTGGGTTCTGTTGTTGTCATGACTGCCTCCGCCGCTGCCGGAATCAAGGATGGAGTCAGCCTAGAGGCGGCTTGTGACGAGGGCATTACCGCCATGCTTCTCTTCGATGGATGCGGCAGGCGCCGCAGAGCGGGAATGGTGCCGGGCGGGTCCGCGCAGAGTAACCGCGCTGTAACCTCGGTGCCGTGAATGCGCCATATTTGCTGTGCAGACTCCGGGCATTACCGTCACGGGGAGTGCCGCCATGCAGAACCTGCAGTTTCGCGCCATTTTCATTTCCGATATCCACCTGGGAACCCGCGATGCACAGGCGAGTCACCTGTTGGATTTTCTCAACCACACCGAAAGCGAGTATCTCTACCTGCTTGGCGACGTGGTGGATTTCTGGAAGGCCAAATCGGGCTGGTATTGGCCGGCGCAGCACACCGAGGTGCTGCAGGCGCTGCTGCGCAAGGCACGGCGCGGCACCCGGGTGATCTATGTCCCGGGCAATCATGACGAGTGGCTGCGGGACTACGCCCGCAGCGAGTTCAACGGCATCGAGCTGCGCCTGGGCGCCGTACATCACACTGCAGACGGCCGCCGCTTTCTGTTGCTGCACGGCGATGAGTTCGACAGCGCGGTACGCTGCAATCGCGTGCTGAACCTGCTGGGCAGCAGCGCCTATGACGTACTGCTATGGCTCAACCGCATCCACCATCAGGTGCGCCGCCGCCTCGGCTTTTCCTATTGGTCACTGTCATCCTGGATCAAGAGCCGGATCAAAAATGCGGCCGCCTATGTCCAGCGTTTTGAACAGGCGGCACTGCGCGAGGCGGAGCGGCATGGTGTCAACGGGGTGATTTGCGGCCATATCCACCAGCCGACCATGCGATATGGTGCCGGTCTGTGCTATGCCAATACCGGCGACTGGGTAGAGCATTGCAGCGCCCTGGCGGAGGACCGCGAAGGTCGGCTGCACCTGATTCACTGGGCGGAAGACAGTCTGCACTGGCTGCAGGGCAGGGAGGTTCCGGCCATGACGCCGGACGCGGCCGCCGCTTGAACTGAGTGTGGCTGAGACGGATATCAGCCGGCTGTATGAGTGATTCAGAAGTAAGTCAGAACCACAAGGTATCGGAACCGCAATTTTGCATGGACTATTCCTCCGTCGGCAGCATCACCTTCAGATCGTGCTCCAGTGTGTCCAGCAGGTGATCCAGGCGGCAGAATTCGCGCAGTTGTTCCAGATCGGCGACGCGTACCTCGTCGCCACGCACATCCACGCTGTAACCGCGCAGTTCGGCCAGGGCGCGGGAGAAGCTCTCCGGTGTCATGCCGAGGCGTGAGGCCAGCAGTTTCTTGTCGTAGGGCAGGCGTGTGGTCTGGCCGCTGCTGTTGTTCTCCACCAGATGCAGCAGGTACAACGCCAGGCGCTGGGAGGCGGTGCGCAGGCGCAGGCTCTTGATCTCGCGCACCATGTGGCGATATTTCTGCGCCATCGAACCGAGCAGGGCGATGGCCAGGTCAGGATTGTTCTTCAGCTCTGCCAGCAGCAGGCCGGTGGGGATCAGCAGGATGTGGGAGGGCTCCACCGCCCGTGCCGAACGCAGGAAGCGTTGCGAGGTGAGGGCGGTGGCTACCACAAAGGTCTCGAACGGGCGCAGCAGTTCCACTACCGCCTCGCGGCCATCGGGGGTACTGGCGCTGAGCTGGACGCTGCCCTGCGCCAGCACATACAGATACTCGCACTGCTGGCCCGCCTCGAACAGTATGGCGTCGCGATCGTAGCGCCGCAGCTGCGAGCCGGCCGCCAGGCTCTGCAATGACTGGGCGGAAACGCCGGAAAACAGTGGGCTGTGCCCGAGGAGTTCCAGGGTGGCGGCCTGCGGGTCCGTGTCGAACGAAAAGGTGTTGGTCATGAAGTTGATGTTCCGAATTCGTGGCGGCCGCAACGCAGCCGCTTGTACTGGCGCATCATGATGATGGCCTTGTGCACCGTGGGTGCATCGAAGCAGTGTACATCAAGTACCACGGTCAGTTGGCGGCCATCCGGCCCCTCTGCGCCTATGTCGATGTAATTGCACGCCACGCCGCTATGGCGGCGCGTCATGAAGTGGGCATCCCACTGGATCCGGCGCCCCTCGAAAGGTCCGTAAAAACGCAAAAAAAGCTCTGCGCCACCCAGCGGGGTGAGGGCGTGGTAGTCGGGCGTGGGGTGGGGGGGATGCATGGGCTGCAAGCGTACCCGCTTGGGCCGCTGTCATAAAGCAGTAACAGTAGTGTCATACATATGACAACACCCGCTCCCATACTGCGTTCCGTTGCAAAGCGGGGGCCGATGGTTCCGGCTCTTGTTTCAACCTACCCAGACAGAGGATTGACCTGTATGACTTTCAAGAAAGTATTCACCGCGGCCGCCCTGGCCTCGGCCCTGGTGGCCGGCAGTGCCATGGCTGCCATGCCGAAGGTTGATGCCGGCCTGCCGGAATACCAGCGTGCCTCCGGTGTGTCCGGCAATTTCTCCAGCATCGGTTCCGACACCCTGAACAACCTGATGACGCTGTGGGCCGAGGATTACAACCGCTTCTATCCCAACGTCAACATCCAGATCCAGGGCGCCGGTTCTTCCACCGCGCCCCCGGCGCTGACCGAAGGCACCGCCAACTTCGGCCCCATGAGCCGCGCCATGAAGTCCTCGGAAATCCAGGCCTTCGAGAACAAGTACGGCTACAAGCCCACCGCCGTGCCCGTCGCCATCGACGTGCTGGCCGTGTACGTCAACAAGGACAACCCGATCAAGGGCCTGACCATGGCGCAGGTGGACGCCATCTTCTCCGCCACCCGCCGCTGCGGCGGCAAGGAAGACATCACCCGCTGGGGCCAGCTCGGCCTGACCGGTGCCTGGGCCAACCGCGACTTCACCCTGTACAGCCGCAATGCCGTGTCCGGTACCTACGGCTTCTTCAAGGAGCACGCCCTGTGCAAGGGTGACTTCAAGGCGAACATCAATGAGCAGCCGGGTTCGGCCTCGGTGGTGCAGGGCGTGACCGAGTCGGTCAACGGCATCGGCTACTCCGGTATCGGCTACATCACCTCCGGCGTGCGCGCCGTGCCGCTGGCCAAGGCCGAAGGCAAGCCGTTCGCCCCGGCCGACGCCGAGCATGCCGCCGACGGCAGCTACCCGATGGCACGCTTCCTGTACGTCTACGTGAACAAGCACCCGAACCGCCCGCTGTCGCCGATGGAGCGCGAGTTCTTCAAGCTGGTGCTGTCCAAGCAGGGTCAGGAAACCGTGGTCAAGGATGGCTACATCCCGCTGCCCGCCGCCGTGGTCAAGCGCGAGCTGGAGAAGCTCGGGCTGTAAATCGCAAACCACAGACCGCCCCGTCCGGGGCGGTCTGTTTTCCAATGAATCGATGGGAGATAAATGATGCTTGCGAACAAAAGCAGGATGACGCTCGCCGCCGTGGCGCTGCTGGGTCTGGGTTTGAGCGGTTGCGCCACCGAGCAGGGCGCCGCCAAGGGCGAGGCCAAGACCGAGATGGCCAAGGCCGCCGCCGTGGAAACCAGTGCGGCCCTGCCGCAGCAGTATTTCGAACTGCACAAGGACGGCCGTATCTGGGTGTTCGGTGACGCCGCCCTGTACAAGGGCGCTGTGGCCGGCAAGGAAGTACCCCTGGCCATGACCCGCATCGGTGCCGGGCCCAAGCGCGAGACCGTGGTCTTCGGCCTGACCAAGGACGAGAGCAAGAAGGTCGCCAGCCTGGGCCAGGTCGCCCTGTTCGAGGGCAAGGTGGCAGGCGCTGCCGAGGGTTTCTACGGCGAAATCGTCAAGAGCGGCCGCCACTACGTGTTCGACGGCTGGAACGAGATGAAGGCCTTCCGCAACAGCGGCGAAGCCCCCTATGTCTTCACCTACGTCGGCGCCGGCGCCGGGAAGGCAACCGTGGTCTATGTGCGCAACAAGGCGCAGAGCAAGACCGTCCCCAGTCCCCTGATCGCCCAGTTCCGCCAGTTCCACGGGCTTTAAAAGGCAGATACAAGTTACAAGTGGCAAGATACAAGTGATGGAATGCGCTACGCGCGCCGTATATCAAAACAGCTCCCGCGGAGCGGGCACATTCCCTTGTCACTTGTAACTTGTCACTTGCAACTGCCGTTGTGTAATCGATTTGTAACATTCCTGCTTTACCGTAACAGTCCTGTCATACGACCGAATCCAGACGAGACCCCCGTTCCATGACCAATACCGTCGCCAAGGCCGCCTCCGGGGACGGCGCCCGTGTTTCCCTGCTGCCCAGCGGCGAGCAGCGCGCCCGGCTGCGGCGCTGGCGCTATGCCAAGGACCGCATTTCCCGCTACGGCGTCGCCATCGGCGGTCTCGGCGTGGTGGTCGCCCTGGCGCTGATCTTTGTCTACCTGTTCTACGAAGTCTTTCCCATGCTGCGCCCGGCCGATGTGACGCCGGTGAGCGCCTATGCCCTACCGGCCGATGTGCGCGGCGATCAGGTGGTCGACCTGGCCACCGAGCGCTATACCGAGGTGGCGGGCGTCTATGGCCGCGATGGCAGCGTCACCTTCCTCAACCCGCGCAACGGCGAGCTGCTCAAGCGCGTGGACCTGCCGCTGCCGGCGGGCGTGGCGGTGACGAGCGGCGCGCCGGCCGAGGCGAAGTACGGCCTGCTGGCCCACGGCCTGTCCGATGGCCGCGTGCTGGTGACCCAGCACGAATATACCGTCACCTATCCGGATGACGTGCGTCATACCGAGCCGGAGATCACCTATCCCCTGGGCGACCAGCCCCTGATGCTGGACGAGCAGGGCGCGCCGCTGGCCGTGGTCGGCATCCAGGCGGTGGGCGAGGGCTATGCCCTGGCCGGCGCCACCGCAGACGGCCGCCTGACCCTGGCGATCTACAGCGCCGCCGTGTCGTTCATGACCGGCGAGGTGGAGATCAAGCGCGAGGCGTACAGCCTGCCGCCGCTGGCCGGCCGCCCCACCCACATCCTCATCAACAAGAACATGCGCAACCTGTTCGTGGCGGATGCGGCCGGTTACATCACGCACTACGACATCGTCGACCCCGACGAGCCGCGCCTGCTGGAGCGGGTGCATGCCGTGGCCGACGGCGTCACCATCGCGGCCATGCGCTATCTGTCCGGCACGGTGTCGATCATCGTCGGCGGTTCCGACGGCAGCCTGGCGCAGTGGTTCCCGGTGCGCGACGAACAGAACGCCTATCACCTGACCCATATCCGTGATTTCGAACGGCATCCGGCCGCGATCACCTTCATCGCGCCGGAGTATGCGCGCAAGGGCTTCGTCGTCGGCGACGCCTCCGGCCATGTCGGCGCGCACTTCACCACCTCCGGCCGCACCGTGCTGCTGGAGCAGGTGAGCGACGCCGCCATCACCGGCGTGACCATGTCGCCGGTGAACGACACCCTGCTGGTGACTGATGCCGCCGGCCGGATGCATTTCCTCAATCTGTACAACGAGCATCCCGAGATCTCGCTCAAGGCCCTGTGGGGCAAGGTGTGGTACGAGAACCGCGCCGGCGAGGAGTATGTGTGGCAGGCCTCGTCGGGCAGCGACGACTTCGAGCCCAAGCTGAGCCTGACGCCGCTGACCCTGGGCACCATCAAGGCGGCCTTCTTCGCCATGGTGTTCGCCATCCCGCTCGCCATCATGGGGGCGCTGTACAGCGCCTATTTCATGACCGCGCGCCTGCGCGGCTTCGTCAAGCCGAGCATCGAGATCATGGAGGCGCTGCCGACGGTGATCCTCGGCTTCCTCGCCGGCCTGTGGCTGGCGCCGTTCATGGAGAACAACCTGCCGGCGGTGTTCAGCATCCTGCTGCTGATGCCCATCGCCATGCTGGTGGTGGCCTATGGCTGGGCCAACCTGCCGGCACGTCTGCGCCTGCTGGTGCCGCCGGGCTGGGAGGTGGTGATCCTGATGCCGGTGATCCTGCTGGTGGGCTGGCTGTGCGTCGTGATGAGCCCCTCGGTGGAGGTCTGGTTCTTCAACGGCAGCATGCGCCAGTGGCTGACCGACGTGGGCATTACCTACGACCAGCGCAACGCCCTGGTGGTGGGCATCGCCATGGGCTTCGCCGTCATCCCCACCATCTTCTCCATCGCCGAGGACGCCATCTTCACCGTGCCGCGCCACCTCACCCAGGGCTCGCTGGCGCTCGGCGCCACGCCGTGGCAGACCATGGTCGGCGTGGTGCTGCCCACCGCCAGCCCCGGCATCTTCGCCGCGGTGATGATGGGCTTCGGCCGCGCCGTGGGCGAGACCATGATCGTGCTGATGGCCACCGGCAACAGCCCGGTGATGAACTTCAACATCTTCGAGGGCATGCGCACCCTGTCCGCCAACATCGCGGTGGAGCTGCCGGAGACGCCGCTGGGCAGCACCCACTTCCGCGTGCTGTTCCTCGCCGCCCTGGTGCTGCTGGTGCTCACCTTCGTGATGAACACCGCAGCGGAAATTGTGCGCCAGCGCCTGCGCAAGCGTTACAGCACCCTCTGATCCGGAGCGCACCCAGAATGAGTCTCGTGAACATCAAAACCTGGAGCAAGAGCGGCGCCCCCTGGATCTGGCTCAACGCCGGTGCGGTGGCGGCCAGCATGGTGATGGTGCTGGGCCTGCTGCTGCTCATCGCGGTGCGCGGTTTCGGCCATTTCTGGCCGCACGACCTGATGGAGGTGGACGTCACCAGTCCGGACGGTACGGTGCAGCGCGTGCTGGGCGAGCTGGTGCGCAGCGAGGAACTGCCGGCCTCGGTGCTGCACGATGCCGGCGTGCAAATTCCGCGAGATATCCTGACCGTTGAGCGTCACCTGATCAAACAGGGCAACCGCGATACCCTGGGCCGCGACTTCGTCTGGTACCTGGCGCCGCGCATGGGCGAGCCCAGCTATCCGGTCAACGCCATGGTGCTGGAGCGGCGCGAGTGGGGAAATCTGTACGGCTATCCGCTGGAGCTGAAGGAAGGCGGCCAGACCGTCGCGCAGGGCGAGGCCCTGTGGCCCGCGCTGCTCGCGCGGATCGAGCGCGCCAACGACATACACGACGAAATCCGCAGGATCGAGCGCCAGGACATCGGCAAGGTCAATTTCCGCATGGAGGGCCTGCGCCTGGACGAGCGCCGCATGGCGCTGGACCCGAACATGCCCGCCGCGGAGGTGGCGCAGCGCAAGGCGCAGATGGCGGCCGAGCGCGCCGAGCTGGATGCGGAGTACGCGCGCCTGGCCGAGCAGCTCGAGGTGCTGTACCGCGACGTGAAGCGCGACACTTTGGTGGCGGAGCTCATGGACGGGCGCAAGGTGAACGTGCCGGTGGCCAACATCGTGCGCGCCTCGCAGCCCAACGCCATGTCGCTGTTCGCCAAGATCGGCTACTACTTCGACCGCTTCGGCGAGTTCGTCGGCGGCTATCCGCGCGAGGCCAACACCGAAGGCGGCATTTTCCCCGCCATCTTCGGCACCGTGACTATGGTGATGGTGATGTCCATCATCGTCACGCCCTTCGGCATCCTCGCCGCCATCTATCTGCGCGAATACGCCAAGCAGGGGCCGCTGCTGCGCCTGATCCGCGTCTCCGTCTACAACCTGGCCGGCGTGCCGTCCATCGTCTTCGGCGTGTTCGGCCTCGGCTTCTTCGTCTATTTCCTCGGCGGCTCCATCGACGAGCTGTTTTACCCCGAGGCGCTGCCGTCGCCCACCTTCGGCACCCCCGGCCTGTTCTGGGCCTCGCTGACCCTGGCCCTGCTGACCCTGCCGGTGGTGATCGTCGCCACCGAGGAAGGCCTGGCGCGCATCCCCAGCACCATCCGCATGGGCAGCCTGGCCCTCGGCGCCACCAAGGCGGAAACGCTGTGGAAGGTGGTGGTGCCGCTGTCCACCCCGGCGATGATGACGGGACTTATCCTTGCCATCGCCCGCGCCGCCGGCGAGGTGGCGCCGCTGATGCTGGTGGGCGTGGTCAAGCTGGCGCCGACCCTGCCCATCGACGGCAACCTGCCCTTCATCCACATGGAGCGCAAGATCATGCACCTGGGCTTCCACATCTATGATGTCGGTTTCCAGAGCCCCAACGTCGAGGCGGCGCGGCCGCTGGTGTACGCCACCGCCCTGACCCTGGTGATCCTGATCGTGATCCTCAACCTGGCCGCCATCAGCATCCGCAACCACCTGCGCGAGAAGTACCGCAGCGAATCCGATTGATGCACCGGCACCGGATAGAGCAGACAGACAAATGAACGCTATAGGCAAGGATATGGACATGACCAGCAGCAACCCGTCCGCAGTGCGCACCCATTCCGTCAGCAGCCATATGTTCGAAGGCGAGGAGCGGCAGAAGCTCAGTCTCGCCGACGAGACCATCTGCCTCGACGTGCGCAACCTGAACCTGTATTACGGCGCCGACCAGGCGCTGAAGGGCATCAGCCTGAAGATCCCGGCGCAGCGCGTTACCGCCTTCATCGGCCCCAGCGGCTGCGGCAAGTCCACCCTGCTGCGCTGCTTCAACCGCATGAACGACCTCATCGACAGCTGCCGCATCGAGGGCGAGGTGCTGCTCGACGGCGAGGACATCTTCAAGCGCGGCGTCGATGTCGCCGAGCTGCGCCGCAAGGTGGGCATGGTGTTCCAGAAGCCCAATCCCTTCCCCAAGTCCATCTACGAGAACGTGGCCTACGGCCTGCGCCTGCAGGGCGTGAACAACCGCCGCATTCTCGACGAGGCCGTAGAGAAGGCCCTGACCGGCGCCGCGCTGTGGGGCGAGGTGAAGGATCGCCTCAACGACAACGCCATGGGCCTGTCCGGCGGCCAGCAGCAGCGTCTGGTCATCGCCCGCGCCATCGCCATCGAGCCGGAAGTGCTGCTGCTGGACGAGCCGGCCTCGGCCCTGGACCCGATCTCCACCCTGAAGATCGAGGAACTGATCAACGAGCTCAAGTCGCAGTACACCATCGTCATCGTCACCCACAACATGCAGCAGGCGGCGCGCGTCTCCGACTACACTGCCTTCATGTACATGGGCGACATGATCGAATACAGCGATACCGACACCATCTTCACCAATCCGGCCAAGAAGCAGACCGAGGATTACATTACCGGCCGCTACGGTTGATTTGATGTAGGGCACGCACCGTGCACATCAGGTTTTGTAGGAGCGAATCGTATTCGCGATGGGGGTGGCACCGACCGGCGCTGTATCGCGGATGCCATCCGCTCCTACGGGTCCGTCGCGTTTGGTAGGAGCGAATCGTATTCGCGATGGGGGTGGCTCTGACCGGCGCTGTATCGCGGATGCCATCCGCTCCTACGGGGACCGGCCCGTTTGGTAGGCGCGAATCGTATTCGCGATGGGGGTGGCTCCGTCCGGCGCTGTATCGCGGATGCCATCCGCTCCTACGGGGACCGTCCCGTTTGGTAGGAGCGAATCGTATTCGCGATTGGTGGTGGCTCCGCCCGGCGCCGTATCGCGGATGCCATCCGCTCCTACGGGTCCGTCGCGTTTGGTAGGAGCGAATCGTAATCGCGATTGGGGGTGGCTCCGACCGGCGCTGTATCGCGGATGCCATCCGCTCCTACGGGGACCGTCCCGTTTGGTAGGAGCGAATCGTATTCGCGATGGGGGGTGGCTCCGTCCGGCGCTGTATCGCGGATGCCATCCGCTCCTACGGGTACCGGCGCGTTTGGTAGGAGCGAATCGTATTCGCGATGGGAAGATGGCGCCGCCATGCAGGCGAGCACGCGGAGCAAAACATATTTGTAGGGCGGGCTTCAGCCCGCCGGCAGCGGCAACGGGAACACCCGCACCGCTTACAAGGGCAACGACAACACGCGTATCCAGCGAGAAGGAACCGCAGCAATGGACAAGATGAGTATCGGTCAGCACATTTCCCAACAGTTCAACGCCGAGCTGGAGGACATCCGTACGCGCGTGCTGAACATGGGCGGCCTGGTCGAGCAGCAGCTCGCCGACGCCCTGACTGCGGTGATGGATGAAAACACCGAACTGGCCGAACTGGTGATCAACGGCGACCTCAAGGTCAACGCCATGGAGGTGAACATCGACGAGGAATGCTCGCGCATCCTGGCCCGCCGCCAGCCCGCCGCCAGCGACCTGCGCCTGATCGTCGCCGTGATCAAGACCATCACCGACCTGGAGCGCTGCGGCGATCAGGCTGAGCGCGTGGCCAGCATCGCCATGCGCCTCACCGGCGGGCGCGAGAACCGCAACCACTACGAAGACCTGGTTCACCTCGGCAATCACGTGCGCCAGTTGTTGCACGACGCCCTCGATGCCTTCGCCCGCATGGACCCGGAGGCGGCCGTGCAGGTGGCGCGCGACGACATCAACGTCGACAAGGAATACGACGCCCTGACCCGCCAGCTCATCACCTACATGATGGAAGACCCGCGCACCATCACCCGCTCCCTCGACGTGCTGTGGGCCGCCCGCGCCCTGGAGCGCATCGGCGACCATGCCCGCAACATCTGCGAATACGTCGTCTATCTGGTACGCGGCAAGGACGTGCGCCATGTGTCGCTGGATCAGATGGAGGAGGAGGCGCGGAAGCGCTGACTCGGTGGCGCGGAAGCGCCGCTGTTCTTGCCCCTCCGCTCAGGTAGGTTGGGCTGACGCAGGATGCCCAACATCGTGATGGCGAGGGTGTAAGGTGCGCTTCGCGCGCTGAGTATTTATGCGGGGAGCCGCCCCGCGCGCGGGTCACTTTACGAAGTCCATCCTTGGACTTCGCCCTCCGGGCCAGCCTGCGGCTGTTCCAATTCGCTCCCGGCGAATTGGTCTTTGTCCCGCCAAAGAAAGTAACCAAAGAAAGTCGGCCCGACTGCCACGCCCTGCGGGTTCATTCGGCACATCCCTGTGCCTCACCCTTCGGGCAGCCTGCGGCTGTGCGAATCGGCTGGCCTGCCGATTCGTCCCTGCGCTTATCGCCCGAATCGGCGCTCGCCTACGCGCCATCCCTGGCGCGAAGGCGAGGACCTGCCATCCATGGCATGTCCCCTGTGGGCTCAATCCGATTCGGGCTGCGATGCTCGACGCGGCAAACGGGAACCAACCCGGCTCGCCTGCGGCATTGCGCGGTTGGCGTGCGCTTCGCGCACGCAGGGAAAACCCGGAAATGTAGGTTGGGTTCGCCTGATAAGGCGTAACCCAACATGACGTTGGCTGTTGGGCTTCGTACCTCAGCCCAACCTACCTGCTGACGGCGAAAGATTCGCCATCCATGACGCATCCCCTGCGGGCCTGCCCGTTTTGAACTGCGCTACTCGGCGAGACAAAAGGGGTTGAAAGCCAAACCCGGCTCGCCTGCGGCATCGCGCGGGTCACGCACGCTTCGCGCACACAAGGAAACCCCGGAAATGCAGGTCGGATTGGCCTGATAAGGCCTAACCCAACATGATGTTGGTTGTTGGGTCGCATATCTCAGCCAAATCTGCAGGCCAAACCCGGCAAAGTTTGCATTATTTTCCTGTCCGGGCTATGGTTCGGACCAATTCCCCCGGTAGTCACTGCGACGTTTTGAAGCCGACATGCACGCACGTGTTTTGATCCATCGAGCCTGTTCTCCCGCCTTTCTCATTTGAGCCAGGCGCCTGATGGCGCCTGGCTTGCTCCCCCGTTTCTATCATTCTTCATTCCCGCCAATTCCTTTGGAGGGTTTATGTCGCCTGTCGAACGATTGAGGTCGTATATGACTTACTACCTGAGAAAGATCGAGCAGTACTGCATGCTCAACAGTGTCAACCTTTTCCTGAGCCCCCTCGCGCTGCAGGACGTCCTGCTCAAGCTGGAGCGGATGCAGGAGGACAGCAGTAACGACGCCGATATCCCCAATGTGTCGCGGATCGGCTCCCTGGTGCGGTTGATCGACCTGCACGATGGCACGGTGGTGGTGTTTGAACTGGCCTTGCCGGAACAGAGCGACCCGCAGCGTGGCCTGTTGTCGGTTCTGTCGCCCCTGGGATCGGCCATGCTCGGCAAGAAAGTGGGTGACAAGGTTGAAGTGTCGTTATTCGGCTATCGCCATTCCTACGTGGTGCACAACGTGTCGTAGACACGCACGGCGCCATCCAGCAGAGGAGGATACGAGCATTGCACCCGCAAGCCTGCCGCCAACGTCACGTCGGATATCCAATCGCCCCCGCGGGCCGCACGCACGGCGGCACGTGATGCCCCCCGGGGGCCAAATCAGAGTGAGCGATATGAGCAAGGAAAACGTGAAAAAGGCACCGCAAAAGACGCCGAAGGAAAAGAAGGCGGAGAAACGCGAAAAGCGGCAGAAAAAGTCCAGGGACTGATCGCAAGCGGGCGCCTCGGGCGCCCGCTTTTCTCAAGGGATGAGTCCCTTGGTGGATTTCTGGCTATTTGACCTTCAGAACGCCGAGGACGATACACACAGCGCCGCCGACCATGCCCAGCCACGCCTCTATCGGCGTATCTCCGCTGATGGCACGCCCCAATTTTGACGCCGCTGAGTCATAAACGTCGTAACCCCAAAATGCCAAGGAAACGCCTACCACAATAAGAATTATGCCAATGAGTTTTTTGTTCATCGTTCTCCCTTACTCTGAAGTTGTTACTCTGACACCGATTTCCAATTTATCCGTGGTCTGTCCCAGCGAACTTCGCCGCGCTCTGAACATGTGATAAATCCCAGGTACGCTGCATTGCAGGGTTAGCTTTCACCTAGTGGACAGTGACTATGATTGGAGCGCCACGCGTAACAATAATGGTGTGTTCAAATTGAGCCGAAAGATTGCCGGGTGCTCCGACTAAGGTCCAACCATCTTCGGATTCCGAAACCGTTCTGCTCTTCGTGGACAGAAAGGGTTCAATCGCAATAACCATACCCTCTCGTAGCACACGGCGGTCATGAGGGTCGAAAAACCCGAGGATGTGTTCAGGTTCTTCGTGGATCGCTCTTCCCACGCCGTGCCCTCCAAGGTTCTCGATGATTCTCAACCGGTGGGTACTCGCGACACTTTGAATGGCGCGGCCAATTTGATTAATCGGCTGACCAGCTCTCGCTACTCGAATTGCCGCAGATAGTGCCGTGCGAGTGGCGTGACAAAGCTTCGTCTTGATCGGTGTGGTTGGCGGGACAATCTTCGATCCTCCAGTGTCGGCAAAATAGCCATCTAACTCGGCGGAGACATCAACATTTACGACGTCGCCCGCTTTGATTACTCGATTGCCGGGAACGCCGTGCGCTGCCTCTTCATTAACACTTATGCAAGTGTTCCCGGGAAATCCATAAGCTAACTGGGGTGCTGAGCGCGCCCCATACTGGGAGAGCAGCCTCCCCCCGATAGCATCGAGCTCCTCGGTAGTCATCCCTGGCTCGATAGAATCAAGCATCTTATGAAGAACAATGGATACGACGCTACCGATGCGTTGTAGAGCAACGATGTCCGCTTGAGTTTCAATGGTCATAGATGGTGCCTGTGAAAGCTAACGTGTGAATTTGCCGGTCTGCGCGGCTTTTCGCGCAGATCCGGTGGAATGATGAGTTATAACTGCTGCAGTCAAGGTTGGCTCGGCTGCCGCTCTACAAGGAGTTCGTGGTCAGAGTAAAAACACCCCGGCGCAATGTCAAAGCGGTCAAAGTATTAAAGGGGTCAGTACCCTTAAGCCAAGTTTAAGGGTACTGACCCCTTTTGTTGTTCCTCCCTGCTCAATTGTTCCATTGTTATGCTTTAACCTTAGACAAAATCAGCTGCTCGGCTTCCAACTTACCTTTTGGAGACAGCACGCAGGTACCGTCTGCCTTGTATTCAATTAGCCTCTTTGCGTGTAGCTGTTTCAGAAGCTTCCTAAAATAACCTTTATCCTTAGCCTCTATGATCGACATAAGCTTGTCTTCAGTGCTCGTATCAGTGGAAACCAATAAAAACAATATCTGCTCTTTTAGGCTAAGTCCGTCGACTAATATTCTGGTAACTTCGCCTTGCTCCCAAACACCTTCAACATCCCGCTCTACTATGTGGTCTACAATTTTTGATGTCTCGTCAGCTGACAATGTCGAGTTCAATCTAATTAATTCTGCAAGGACCCATTTGGCGGATGCGATAATATATGTTGCGTCTAGATAATTCGGAGCAATCAGTGATACATGTCCAACACCGCGTTTGTTGCGAATGCCGTAGATGGACAATAATACCCTGGGAATGTGGATGCGGTATGAATCGTCACCACTTTCATTCAAGTACGCCTGCATCGTCTTGTCATTAAAAGACGACAGAGACTTCCCTATTGGTGTGTACTTTCCGTTAAGACGGAGTTCAATAAATCGCCTTACAGCCTCAACGAAGTGGCCGGCATCTAGCTCGCTAGTCTTCCATTGTTTAACAAAGTAATGTTTTTCGACCTCTTTGTACGAATCAATAATCAGATTAGCGAGATCTGAATCAGATGCCTGCTCAATTATTGCGAGGACTTTACTCTCCATTAAGGTCTTCCAGAAGCTCTTCGGCTCGCTCGACTCCAGGCAAAGTTAGCTTACATGTTTGAGCTGATGAACCCTTTTTTCCATCGATTATTATGTACTCTCTAGCACCTTTCATTGTTGATGAAAAATTACTCGAGTCTAAGCAGCCCTGATGCTGGCATAGGTCTCGAATTTCTTGATAAGGCACCCCTTCTACACCGACAGACCGCTTTCCCCATAAATATGCCAAAGCTGTATTGACAGACTTCTTCGCATTATTGGCGCCAGGCATCTTCTTGATAATCTTTACGCTCTTGTCTTCGATATGGAGAACTCTTGGAAATGACTTTTTATCGAACCCATGCTCCGACTTAGCACCCTCGGGCAACTTGGCCGCAGCGGGAGGCGCATCGTCGTTGCCAGTAGATGTGGCACCGGGTTTCTGAACTCCTTTATTTTGCAAGGCCTCCAGAATAATCTCTTTGAAATTCTCGATCTGTTGCGAAACAAATAACTCAGATCCTGATATCTCAAAAACTCCCTCGGCAAGAGATAGGTGCAGTTTTGCTTCAGAATTACTCATGAAATTCCTCCTAAGTTGAACGAGTTCGGGGTAACGAGTTCGGCGAGTTCGGGGTCAGAGTAAAAACTCCCCGGCGCAATGTCAAAGCGGTCCGCACGAGGGCAGGCCACAGATGGCTCCTACCGCTCCGCAATCCGCACCCCATCTCCCACCGTCTCATCCGGATGGATGATCACTCGCTCGCCTTCCTTCAGCCCGTCCAGGATCTGCACCGCCAGGCCGCTGCGTTGGCCGGGCTTTACCTCCCGCAGGCGGGCGCGGCCGTCTGTGGCGACGAACACGGCCCAGCCGTCGTTGCGGCGGAACAGGGCGCTGGCGGGGATCTGTAGCGCGGCGTCGCTTTCCCACAGGATGAAGCGGGCGTCGACGCGGTAGCCGTCGCCGAGGGTCTGCCATTGCTGCGGCGGGGCGGCGATGTCGGCGATGACGAGGACGCGTTGTTCCTCGACGCCGAGGGCGGAGATCTTGGTGAAGCCGACGGGCTCGATGAGGCGCACGCGGCCTTCCAGCGGGGTGCCGCCCCAGCGTTCGAACAGGACGCGCATGCCAGGCTGGATGCGCACGGCGTTGGAGGACAGGGCCTCGATGGCGACTTCCAGCCGCTGCGGGTCGCCCACTTCGATGAGGGGCTGGCCGGCGTTCACCACGCCCTCGCTTTGCTGATAGAGCTTGAGCACACGGCCGTCCACCGGGGTGGTGATGGCGACGCGCGCGCCACTGACGGTCTCGCCGCCGGCGTAGTGTAGCGCGGTGCGCGCGGCCTCCAGTTCGTGGCGGCTGACTTCCACCGCGAAGCGGCTGGAGCGTTCCGTTGCCGTGGCGGCGGCGGTGCGGGCGCGGGCGCGTTCCACGTCGTTGGGCGAGATGAGGTTTTGTTTGCTCAGCTCCAGCAGGCGCTGGTATTCGGCCTCGGCCTGAGTCGCCTCGGCGGCGGCGGCGCGTGCCTGTTCGCCGGCGGCCTGTTGTGCGGCCTGGGCGGCGGCGACGCGGGCCTCGGCGGTGGCGCGGCTGCGGGCATCCAGTGCCGTCGGGCGCAGCGGCTCCAGTTGCACGATGGTTTCGCCGTGCTGCACGGAATCGCCCACGCGCTGGGTGATGCGCGGCGTGTAGCCGGCCACCGGCGCGGAGATGACGTAGCGGTCGATGACGCGGGTCTTGCCTTCCTCCTGCACCGTCACCTGCAGCGGGCCGGTGTGTACCGTGGCCAGGTCCACCGCGCGCGGCGGCTGGCGGAAGCCGAGGGCGATGGCGGCGAGGATGCCGACGCCGATCAGGCCGAAGATGAGATTTCTGCGCCAGTGCATGTTCATTCCTTGTTGTCGGTCCATCCCCGGCTCATTGTGAGGGCCGGGTCCTCGCGGCGAACAGTGCCGGTTCAATGTAGGGTGCGCAATGCGCACCGTGCCGATACCTGCTGTGATTTGGTGCGCGGTGCGCACCCTACCACTGAATTTCAGATTCATTCCTTGGTCTTCAACACCGCAATCAAATCCAGTTTATCCAGCTTGTGCCGCACCAGCAGGGCCGAGATCACCGTGGCGGCCACGGTGACGGCGGCGGAGAAGGCGTAGGTCTCGGTGTCGATCACCAGCGGCACCCGGTACAGTTCGTTCTGCAGCGTGCTGGCAATATAGCCGCACAGGGCATAGCCAAGCCAGAGACCGATGGGTAGGGCGGCGAGGGTGAGCAGGGCCAGTTCGCCGAGCAGGATGTAGGAGATCTCGCCGCGGGTGAAGCCGAGCACGCGCAGGCTGGCCAGTTCGCGGCCGCGCTCGGTGAGGATGATGCGCGCGCTGTTGTACACCACGCCGACGGCGATGATGCAGGAGAACACCGTGGAGATGAAGGCGACGTACAGCATGGTCTCTTCCATGATGCGGTTGAAGTTCTGCATGTCCTGGGTGCGCTCCACCACGCTGGCCACCCGCGGCGTCCGCTTGAAACGCTGATGCAGCTCGCCGTAGGCGGTGGCGTCCACGGCGAGCCAGGCGCCGGAGATGGCCCGCCCTTCGCCCAGCAGCTGGTTCAGCGTGGCGATGTCCATGTAGGCGAACAGTCCCAGGTATTCTTTCACCAGCCCGGCCACCGGCACCTGATACACGCGCCGGTTTCCCTCCAGCACCTCCACCGTGAGCAGGTCGCCGACGCGCAGCTCGAGCAGGTCGCCGAGATAATCGGTCAGCAGCACGCCATCGACGGGAATGGGCAGCGGGCGCAGCTCGGTATCGAGCAGGCGCTTCACCTGGTTGCCGACCTCGACGCCGCGGATCGAGGTGCGGTAGCTGCGGTGTTCGTGGCGCAGCAGCACCGGCACGTTGCGGAACACCTCGCCGTACTCCACGCCGGGCAGGCTGGACAGTTCATGCAGGGCGCGGCGCGAGCTGGGTTCGGTAAAGGTCAGCGACATGTCCTCGCGCGAGGCGACGTTGTACTGGATGTCCATCATGTAGCCGACGGTGTCGCCCTGGAACAGGCCGGTGGTGGTGATGGCCCCGGCGAGGGCGATGCCCAGCACGGTGAGCGTGGACTTGAAGGGGCGATGGCCGATGTGGCGGAAGATCATGCGCGTCGGCTGCGCCAGGGCGTGCTTGAAGCCGAGGCGCTCGAGCAGGGTTTCGCGGTAGCGCGCCGGCGGCTCGGGGCGCATGGCCTCCGCCGGGCGCAGGCGCGCCGCGGCGCGCACCGCCAGCAGGGTGCCGAGGGTGGCGGCCGCGGCGGTGAACAGCGTGGCGTTGAGCACCAGGGACGGGCGCAGCACGAACATCAGATAGGGCAGGCGATAAAAGCCCATGTAGATGGTGCTGAGTCCGCGCCCCAGCCAGACGCCGGCGGCGAGGCCGACGATGACGGCGAGGGCCACCACCACCAGCACCAGCTTGATGTAGTGCAGCGCGATGGCGGCGTTGCTGTAGCCGAAGGCCTTGAGCACCGCCACCTGTTCGCGCTGGGTGGTGACCAGGCGATTGACCACGATGTTGAGCAGGAAGGCGGCGACGCCGAGAAAGATCACCGGGAAGATGCGCGTGATGGTGTCGAGCTGCTTGAATTCCTCGCTGAGGAATTTGTGCGACAGCTGATCGGCGCGGGCATAGGCGCCGAGGCCGCCGTAGGGGGCGAGGATGTCGTCGGCGTAGTCAATCACGTCCTCGACGCTGCGGCTGCCGTCGAGGCGGAAGACGACGCTGTTGAAGGCGCCCTTCATTTCGTAGGCATAGCCGAGCGGCGTGCGCGCCATCCACATCACCGCGTAGCGCTGCTCATCGGGGAAGAAGGCGCCGGGGCGCAGCTGGTAGATGTGTTCCGGCGACATGGCGGTGCCGACGATGGTCAGCACGCGGCGCTTGCCCTTGATGATCAGCGGGATCCGGTCGCCGGGGCGCAGCTGGTGTGCCGCGGCGAAGGAATGGTCGATGACCACCTCGTCGTCGCGGCCCGGCTCCACGCTGCGCCCCTGGCGCAGATACAGGGCGTTGAGCAGCGCCGGGCCGTGATCGGGCAGCGAGGTGATGAGGGCGGTGATGGTTTCGGGAAAGCCGGGCAGGTCGACCGAGGCCCAGGCGGTGACCCGCGTTTCCGCCACCATCACGCCGGGGATCTCCTCCAGGCGCGGTGCCACCGCCTGCGGTGCACGCTTGAGCGAGACGAAGGCCTCGGCGAAGCGGTAGTCGCGGTAGTAGTCGCTGCGGCTTTGCTGCAGCGAGTCGAGGGTGCTGCTGAACATGATGTAGGTGGCCACGCCGCAGGCCATCACCAGCATGATGGCGAACATCTGCGCGCGCAGCTGCCACAGGTCGCGCCACAATTTGCGGTCGAGGGCGGTCATGGCCGGCTTACCAGTGCAGCTCCCGCGGGTCCAGCTTGCGCGCGTTGTGCTCGACGCTGGCGACGCGGCCGTCGCTGATGTGGATCACCCGATCGGCGATGGCGGCGATGTCGCTGTTGTGGGTGATTACCACGGTGGTGGTGCCCAGCTCCTTGTTGATGCGGCTGATCGCCTCCAGCACCACGATGCCGGTGGTGACGTCCAGCGCGCCGGTGGGCTCGTCGCACAGCAGTACGGCGGGATTCTTGGCGATGGCGCGGGCGATGGCCACGCGCTGCTGCTCGCCGCCGGAGAGCTGGGCGGGGAAGTGATCCAGCCGGTCGCCCAGGCCCACCAGGCGCAGCGCTTCCTCGGGCGTCATGGGTTTCTCCGCGATCTCGGTGACCAGCGCCACATTCTCGCGCGCGGTGAGCGAGGGGATCAGGTTGTAGAACTGGAACACGAAGCCGACATGCTCGCGCCGGTAGCGGGTGAGGGCGGTATCGTTGTAGACGGAGAGGTCGTGGTCCTGGTAGCGCACCGTGCCGGCGGTGGGGACGTCGAGGCCGCCGAGGATGTTGAGCAGGGTGGACTTGCCGCTGCCCGAGGGGCCGAGCATCACCACGAACTCGCCCGGCCACAGATCGAGATCGACGCCGCGCAGGGCCTGCACCTGCACCTCGCCCATCTGATAGACCTTGGTCAGCCCGCGGGCCTCGAAGACGGCCGGGCCGGTGTGCTGTGCTGTATCCATGCCGACGTTCCTGTCTTGACGGCCTGTAGGAGCTCTGCCGCGATGGTGTATCGATTACCCCAGGCAGCGTATCGCGGCAGAGCCGCTCCTACAGGCAAACACGTTATGCGGCGATGCGCTCACTGCTTCGGATTGCGCCACTGCGCCGCCCTGGCCGGGTCTGGTGCCAGCCCGGTCAAGCCCTGCTCGTAGGCCTGCACCAGCGCGGCACGTGCCTCGCGGCTGCCCTGGTTGGCTGCCTGGGTCCACAGTTCGACGGCCCTGGCCGCATCCTGCCCGGTGCCGAAGCCGTAGGCATACATCACGCCCAGGTTGTAGATCGCCGGCACATGGCCGCGCGCCGCCGCATGCTCGAACAGCGGCAGGGCCTGGCGAGGGCTGCGGAATACGCCGTCGCCGGAGATATACATCACCCCAAGGTTGTACATGGCGTCGGCCTGGCCCTGATTGGCGGCCTGCGTGTACCACTCGTGGGCCTGCTTCGTGTCGCGCGCCACCCCCCAGCCCTTGTGATACAGCAGGCCCAGGTTGTATTGCGCGTCGGCGTTGCCCTGCCGTGCCAGAGGCTGCCACAATTGGAGCGCCTTGGCGTAGTCCCCGGCCATGAAGGCGGCGGAACCCTCTTCCAGCGGCCCGGCCAGGGCGGCGGAGGTAAGCAGGACAAGTGCGAACAAGTTGAGCGCGATACTTTTCATGGCGGCTATTTCACCATGTCCCGGTTCGATTGTGAAACCATGTTGCAGGCGGCGGTGCTGATGTGCGGCTCAATTCAGGTGTGCCCATGATGGCCAGGTCCCGGACCGGAACAGTATCGGATTATCGATCCCTGCGCCGCCAGCTGCTGGCGCTCACCGCCGGCGGCGCCCTGCTGCTGGTCCTGGGCATGCAGATCGCCGGCCAGCTGTTGAACCAGATGTTGGTCGAGGATGCCTATGGCGAGCTGCAGCAGCAGTTGAGCAGCAGTTACCGCCACGAGATCGACAGCACCCTGCGGCTGATGACCGCACGCCTGAACAACCTGCTGAAATACCCCCAGATCCTCCAGCACGTCCGCAACCGGGATCGCGCCGCGCTGCTCGCGGAAATGGCCTGGCGCTATCGCAGCTTGCAGGACGAGAATCCCTATCTCGAGGTACTGCATTTTCACGGCCCCGACAACCGGACCCTGTTGCGTCTGCACCAGCCGCAACATTTCGGTGATGATCTGAGCGCGGTCCGGCCCATGATCGTCGATGCCAACCGCAACTGGCAGTTGCGCAAGGGGTTCGAGATAGGCAAGAACGGCATCAGCTACCGGGTGGCGCTGCCGATCAGCGATGGCGGTGTCCATCTGGGGGTGCTGGAGATGGGCATCAATATTCGCTATTTCACCGAACAGATCTCCCGTATTTTTTTCGTACAGGTAGTCCCCTTGTTCCATGCCCGGGCCATGCAGGCCTATCTGGAGGAGCATGGCGAGGCGGGTCTGCAGCGTATCGGGGACGATTTCTTTGCATTCCGCGGCCTCTCGGCCGAGCTGCTGACCGCCGCGCAACATGGCGCGGCCAGTGCGGGCAATATTGCATTCTTCGACCAGCAGGGCGAACGCCGAGTGGTCTACAAGGTGTTCGGCATAGAAAATTATCGCGGCGAGGATGTCGGCAACCTGGTGGCGTTGTCCCCTGCCAGCCGTTCTCTGGAGCAGGTGTGGCAATACGTGCTGTGGAGCAGTCTGAGCATTCTGCTGCTGCTCGGCGGGCTGTTGTTTGGCCAGTACCGCGTGTTCAGCCGCATGCAGACCGCAATCACTCATTTGGCATTTTATGACGCGCTTACCGGCCTGCCCAACCGCAGCCTGTTCCTGGACCGCTTGCAGCAGGCGCTGCACCACAGCCAGCGCAGCGGGCAATTCATGGCCGTGCTGTTTATCGACCTGGACAACTTCAAGACCTTGAACGACACCCGGGGACACCATGTGGGCGATGAACTGCTGCAGCAGACGGCGACGCGCTTGCTCGGTTGTATCCGCTCCAGCGATACGGTAGCGCGCCAGGGCGGCGACGAGTTTGTTCTGGTGCTGCACGGACTGGGCAGCGACCGGCACGCGGCAGCGCGCCAGGTCATGATCGTCGGCGAAAAAATTCAGGCTGCCCTGAATCAGCCCTATCATCTGGAAAATGGCCTGGTGCATCAGGGCAGCTCAAGCATCGGCATCTGCCTCAATACGGGCACCGGACTCACCAGCGACGACTTGCTCAAACGGGCGGATATCGCCATGTATCAGGCCAAGTCCGCGGGACGCAACCGCGTCTGCATCTATTCCGAGCCCGCATGACGTGAGGCCGTGCCGGGCCGTTTGCTGCGGGATTATCTGCGGTAACTACACGGGATGATGGCTATCCTGGCATGGCGTCGGCTATCATGGCGCCGCATCAGCCATGCAATCACGTTCGGCTCTCCACACGGAAACATTTACGATGATCAACACAGCAATGCTGGACGAGGCCGGGTTGGTACGGCTGGAAGAATTTCTCAGTGCCGAACAGCGCCCGCAGGAATGCATGGTGCTGGACGAACTGGACGGCTTCATGACGGCGCTGATCTGCACGCCGCAGGAGGTACCCGAGGCGGAGTGGCTGGCCGAGGTCTGGGGCGGCGTCGCGCCCGGTTTTGCCGATGCCGCGGAAGAGCAGGAGATCGTCGGCCTGATACACGCGCTGCGCCGCACCATAGAAGACGAGCTGCGCGACAGCGACTCCTTTGAACCCATGTGGTACGTGGGGCTGGACGATGACGACAACGAGGTGGTGGAGCCGGAGGGCTGGTGTTCCGGCTTCATGCGCGCCACCCAGTTGCGCAGCGAGCACTGGGATCGCCTGTTCGAATCCGATGAGCAGTACATGTGGCTGGCGCCGATCATCGCCTTTTCGGTCTACCAGCTGCCGGAGTCGGAGGATGATCCGATGTTGGCGCAGTTGGGCACCGATCAGTCGCTGCGCGAAGAGTTCATCAACGCCATCCCGCCGGCGGTGCAGGACATATACAGAAGTTCCCGGTAAAAAGTTTCAAGTTGCAAGTAGCAGGCAAGGGCCGATAATCCTTGCTTGTCAGTTGTCAGTTGTCAGTTGTCAGTTGTCAGTTGTCAGTTGTCAGTTGTCAGTTGTCAGTTGTCAGTTGTCAGTTGTCAGTTGTCAGTTGTCAGTTGTCAGTTGTCAGTTGTCAGTTGTCACCCGGAGATAGTGGTTGGAAAACTCGCGGTCGCTGGTGACGATGTGGGCGATGAGCCAGTCGCGCAGCGCATGCATCAAATCGCTGTCGATGGGGGCGTGGCCCCGGCTCACGGTGGTGGTGAGTGATTTCAGTTCGCCCAGCAGCATGGTGTGTTCGCGCTGGTGGTGGATGTGGTCACGAAAGCCGCTGGACAGCATCAGCTGCTCTTCATAGAGGAAGTGGGCGCGGGCATGACGGTGGATGCGCTGCAGCAGCGCGGCGGGTTCGGCCGTTGTCGTGCCGGTGTTCAGGGTATCCGCCAGCCGGTTGAGCAGGTCCGCCAGCTCGCGGTGCTGGTAGTCGATGGGGGCGATGCCCAGATTCAGGTGGGACTGCCACTCGATGAATTCCGCCATGTCTCCTCCATGCCTGCGGGTCAACCGTAGCTGTTGACCGCGCCGGGGCGGGAAAAGTGCCGCGCACGGCACGATGCGCAGGCAAATCGTGCCGCAAACGGACGACGCTGGCAATTGGGCGGATGCGGGCGGCAGGACCGCGCTGCGGCCGGGACGGCGCCGTCATCGCCCGATGGTGGCTTCGGACTTCCTGTCCTTTCGCCACATAATGCCTTCCATGGCAAAAAATCGGGGCTCCCGCGGTTACAGGCGGGCGATGCGTGCCTGCTGTTCCCCCAACTGCGCCAGCGCGGTCTGCACCTCGGCGAGGCGGGCGCGTTCCTTTTCCACCAGCTCGGCCGGGGCCTTGGCGGTGAAGGCCTCGTTGGACAGCTTGCCCTGCATGCGCTCGATGTCCTTCTCCAGCTTGCCCATCTCGCGGGCCAGGCGCGCCAGCTCCGCCTCCTTGTCGATGAGCCCGGCCATGGGCACCAGCAGCTGCATCTCGCCCACCAGTGAGGTGGCGGACTCGGGTGCGGCGTCGCCGGCATTGAGCCAGGTGATGGATTCGGTGCGTGCCAGACGCTGCAGGAACAGGCCATTGCGCTCCAGGCGGCTCTGGTCCTCGGCGGAGCCGTTCTGCAGCAGCACCGGCAGGGCCTTGCTCGGGGCGATGTTCATGCCGGAGCGGATCTTGCGCACGCCGACGATGAAGTCCATCACCCACTGCATCTCGGCCTCGGCGCCGGCATCCAGCGTGAAGTCGGCGGCCTTGGGGTAGGGCTGGCGCATGACGGTCGGGCCGTTGACGCCGGCCAGCGGCGCCACGCGCTGCCAGATCTCCTCGGTGATGTAGGGCATGATCGGATGGGCCAGGCGCAGCAGGGCCTCCAGCACACGCACCAGGGTCTGGCGCGTGCCGCGCTCTTGTTCTGCACTGGCATCGCCGCTGGTCAGCACCGGCTTGGACAGCTCCAGATACCAGTCGCAGTACTCGTTCCAGGTGAAGTCGTAGATGGCCTGGGCGGCGAGGTCGAAGCGGTAGCCGTGTATGGCCTCGTTGACGGTGGCCACGGTGCGTTGCAGGCGCGACAGGATCCAGCGATCGGCCAGGGACAGTTCGACATTGCCGCCGGTCTGACCGCAATCTTTCTCTTCCGTATTCATCAGCACGTAGCGCGCGGCATTCCACAGCTTGTTGCAGAAGTTGCGGTAGCCCTCGATGCGGCCGGTGTCGAAGTTGATGTCGCGGCCGGTGGAGGCGAGCGCGGCGAAGGTGAAGCGCAGGGCATCGGTGCCGTAGGGCTTGATGCCGTCGGGGAACTCGGCGCGGGTCTGCTTTTCGATCTTCTTCGCCATCTCCGGCTGCATCAGGCCGGTGGTGCGCTTCTGCACCAGCGGTTCCAGCTCGATGCCGTCGATGAGGTCGATGGGGTCGAGCACGTTGCCCTTGGACTTGGACATCTTCTGGCCGTGGGCGTCGCGCACCAGGCCGTGGATGTAGACCTCGCGGAACGGCACGTCGCCCATGAACTTCAGGCCCATCATGATCATGCGCGCGACCCAGAAGAAGATGATGTCGAAGCCGGTGACCAGCACCGAGGTCGGGTAGAAGGTCTTGAGGGCCGCGGTCTGCTGCGGCCAGCCCAGGGTGGAGAACGGCCACAGGGCGGAGGAGAACCAGGTGTCGAGCACGTCCTCGTCCTGGCGCAGCGCCACGTCGAAGCCCAGCTTGTGCTGCTCGCGCACCGCGGCCTCGCTGCGGCCCACATACACATTGCCCTGCTCGTCGTACCAGGCGGGGATGCGGTGGCCCCACCAGATCTGGCGGCTGATGCACCAGTCCTCGATCTTGTGCATCCAGTCGAAGTAGGTGTTCTTCCAGTTGTCGGGCACGAAGCGGATGCGGCCGTCCTCGACCACCTTGATGGCCTCGGCGGCCAGCGGCGCGACCTTGACGTACCACTGGTCGGTGAGCAGCGGCTCGATGACCGAGTGGGAGCGATCGCCGCGCGGCACCATCAGCTTGTGGTCCTCGATCTTCTCCACCAGGTCCAGTTCCTTCAGGTCGCGCACGATCTGAACGCGCGCCTCGTAGCGATCGAGGCCGCGGTACTGTTCCGGCGCGTTGTCGTTGATCTTCGCGTCCTTGGTGAAGACGTTGATCTGCGGCAGGTCGTGACGCTGTCCGACGGCATAGTCGTTGAAGTCGTGCGCCGGGGTGATCTTGACGCAGCCGGTGCCGAAGGCGGCGTCGACGTAGTCGTCGGCAATGATGGGGATCTCGCGTCCCACCAGCGGCAGGGTGAGGGTCTTGCCGACGAGGTGCTTATAGCGCTCGTCCTCGGGATTCACCGCCACCGCGCTGTCGCCCAGCATGGTCTCGGGACGGGTGGTGGCGACCACCAGATGGCCGCTGCCGTCGGTGAGCGGATAGCGGAAGTGCCACATGTAGCCGTTCTCTTCCTCGGAGATGACCTCGAGGTCGGAGACGGCGGTGTGCAACACCGGGTCCCAGTTGACCAGGCGCTTGCCGCGGTAGATGAGGCCTTCGCTGTACAGGCGCACGAAGACTTCCTTCACCGCGTCGTTGAGCCCTTCGTCCATGGTGAAGCGTTCCTTCGACCAGTCGGGCGAGGCGCCCATGCGGCGCAGCTGGCGGGTGATGGTGCCGCCGGATTCGGCCTTCCACTTCCACACCTCATCGAGGAAGTCCTCGCGGCCGAGGTCGTGGCGGGTCTTGCCCTGGGCCAGCAGGCGGCGCTCCACCACCATCTGGGTGGCGATGCCGGCGTGGTCGGTGCCCGGCTGCCACAGGGTGTTCTTTCCGGACATGCGGTTGTAGCGGATCAGGGCATCCATGATGGTGTCCTGGAAGGCGTGCCCCATGTGCAGCGAACCGGTGACGTTGGGCGGCGGGATCATGATGCAGTAGGCATCGCTGTTGGCACCGCTGTCGCTCTGCGGGGCGAACCAGCCGTTCTGCTCCCAGGCCTGGTACCAGCGCTGCTCGATGGAATGGGGTTCGTAGCTCTTGTCCATGGTGATGTTCTTAAGGGTGGTAGGGTGGATTGGCGCAGCGCCTTCGGTTCAAACCAGATACAAGATACAAGAGGAAAGATACAAGGGAATGAACTCGCTGCGCTCGTGATGGTTTTGAGTCTGAACAACCGTGCGCGCAGCGCACACCTCCCCTTGTATCTTGTCTCTTTGCTCTTGTATCTGGTTTGAACCGAGGCGGGATTATACCCGATGGGGGCGGGGTGCGGCCTATTTCAGCAGGTTGCGCATGCGCAGTTCGTCGCGCAGCACGCGCTTCAGTTCCAGGCGGATGCGCGGCATTTCGCGGTCGATGATCTGGTCGATGAGGGTCTCCAGCTCCGCCTCCGATGGCGGGGGCAGTTCGGCGGACGGCGGCGCGACTACCGCCACGGTCTCCGTTATCGTCTCGCTCCCTGCGGCAACCACCTCGTCGAGCAGCGGGATGCCGTCTTCTGTCTTGGGCGGCGCGGGCGCGCGGGTGGCCAGCAGGGCGCGGACGCGGTCCAGCTCGGCGAGGATTTCGGCGGAGGATTTCCTGGGGTGATCGGCCATCGGCTCATCCCTGAGTGAGGGTGTGTGTCTCCAGCGGATAGCCGCGGTCGCGGTAGAACTTGTAGCGGGCGCGGCCCTGCTGTTTGGCGCTGTCGTCGGCCGGCACGATCTCGGCGACGCGCTCGAAGCGGCTGAAGAACAGCGGCACCTCGGCGGCCAGGTTGATGAGCACTTCGTCATGCACCTCGGGCTCCGTGCCCCAGCCGATGTGGATGGGCGTGAGTGCGTCGGCCGGCGTACCCGCCTCCAACCTCTGGTGCGGCACGAAGCTGCCCTGGCGGAAGGTCCACAACAGCTCGTCCAGCCGCTCGGCCTCGCGGGCGTCGGCGGCATGAATGTAGACCTTGTGCCCGGCCTGCCAGGCCTTTTCCGCCACGCGACAGGCCACCTGCGGCCCCTGTTCGGGGCCGCCGTGCTCCAGGATGTAGAAGTCGATGCGGGTCATGTTGGAATCAGTTTCAAGTTTCAAGTTACAAGTTGCAAGAAAAGGCCAGCAATCCTGCTTGTCACTTGTCACTTGTCACTTGTCACTTGTCACTTGTCACTTTGTTGAGCAGATACTGCATCAACAGCGGCACTGGCCTGCCGGTCGCGCCCTTGCCGTTGCCGCTTTTCCAGGCGGTGCCGGCGATGTCCAGGTGGGCCCAGGTGTAGTCCTTGGTGTAGCGGGCCAGGAAGCAGGCGGCGGTGATGGTGCCGGCCTCCTTGCCGCCGATGTTGGCCATGTCGGCGAAGGGGCTCTTGAGCTGTTCGTCGTACTCGGGCCACAGCGGCATCTGCCAGGCGCGGTCGCCGCTGGCCTGGCCGGCGGCGAGCAGGGCGTCCACCAGGGCCTGGTCGTTGCCGAGCAGGCCGGAGGCCTGCGAGCCCAGGGCCACCACGCAGGCGCCGGTGAGGGTGGCGATGTCGATGACCACCGCCGGGTCGAACTTCTTGCTGTAGGTGAGGGCGTCGCACAGGATCAGGCGGCCCTCGGCGTCGGTGTTGAGGATCTCGATGGTCTGGCCCGACATGGAGGTGACGATGTCGCCGGGCTTGTTGGCGGCGCCGTCGGGCAGGTTCTCGGAGCTCGGCACTACGCCTACTACATTGAGCGGCAGTTCCAGCTCCGCCACCGCCCGCAGCACGCCGAGCACCGTGGCGCCGCCGCACATGTCGTATTTCATCTCGTCCATGGCGGCCGCGGGCTTCAACGAGATGCCGCCGGCGTCGAAGGTGAGGCCCTTGCCGACGAGGACCACCGGCTTGTCCTTCTTCTTGCCCCCCTGGTACTCCAGCACGATGAGGCGCGGCGGCTGGCGGCTGCCCTTCGCCACCGAGAGCAGGGCGCCCATGCCCAGCTTTTCCATCTCCTGCTCGTCGAGGATGGTGGCCTTGAGCTTCTTGTGGCCCTTGGCCAGCTGCTCGGCCTGTTCGGCGAGGTAGCGCGGGGTGCAGATATTGCCCGGCAGGTTGGCCAGGTCCTTGGTCAGCTTCATGCCGGCCTGGATGGCCCGGCCCTGGCGTACCGCCTCCTGGGCCACCTTCGCCGCCGCGGCATCGGCCACCAGCACGGCCACCTTCTTGATGTGCGGCGGTTCCTTGTCGTCCTTCTTGCTCTTCAGCTGGTCGAACTGGTAAATCACGCCGCCGGCCAGTTCCACCGTCTGGCGTACCTTCCAGGCCAGGTCGCGCTCCTTCACCTCCAGCTCGGCGAGGGCGAGCAGGGCGTCCCTGGCGCCGGTGCCCTTGAGGGCACCGAGGGCGGCGCCCAGCAGCTTGCGGTAGTCGGCGGCGGACAGCGCCTCGCCGGCCTTGCCGCAGCCCACCAGCAGCACGCGCTCAAGGTGCTCGCTGGCGTGGTGCAGCAGCAGGGTGTCGCCCACCTTGCCCTTGATGTCGTCGCCCTTGAGGACGCGGGCGATGGCGCCGCCGCAGGCGGCATCCAGCGCCGCGGCGGCGGGGCTCAGTTTGTGCTTTTCATGCACGCCGACCACGATGCAGGCGCTGCGCTGCTTTTCAACCGGACCGTGCTTGACGGAAAACTCCATGAACGACTCCTGAACAGTGTTGGAATGGGGGGCCGGTGTCGCCGGCTATGGCTATAGCGTAAACTTGTCTGCCCTCGACAACCACAATGGATGTCTAATTTCTTGATTATCCGCCGCTATCTGTTGCGCGAGATCCTGACCACCTTCGCCGGGGTGGCGCTGCTGCTGTCGCTGATCGTCCTCAGCGGCACCTTCGTGCGCGTCCTGTCCGAGGTGGTGGAGGGGACCTATCCGACGGATGTGGTGCTGGAGCTGTTCGCCCTCAAGAGCGCGGGCAATCTGGTGTTCATCCTGCCGTTGGCCTTTTTCCTCTCCGTGCTGCTGGCCCTGGGGCGTCTGTATCGCGACAGCGAGATGACCGTGCTGTTCGCCTGCGGCATCGGACCGGAGCGGATCTACCGCAGCGTCGGCGCCGTGACCCTGGCGGTGGCCCTGACGCTGGGCGCGCTGGCGCTGGCATTCGTGCCGTGGACCAAGGACCGCGCCTACCGCCTGCAGGAGGAGGCCGGTGCGCGTTCGGAGATCGAGGGACTCACGGCGGGGCGTTTCAACCAGCTGGGCGCGGGCGGCCTGCTGGTCTATCTGGAAGGCATTTCCGCGGATCGGCGCGAAATGATCGAGGTGTTCAGCCGCGGCGAGGACGACGAGCGCCAGCATGTGCTGACGGCGGCGCGGGCGCGTCAGCAGGAGCTGGACGGCGAGCGCTACCTGGTGTTTTACGACGGTTACCGCTACGAGGGCGAGCCGGGGACGCCGGATTTCCGCATCGTCGAGTTCCGCGAGCATGGCATCCGCCTGGTGGAGCGCGAGGTGGTGGCGCGCGAGCGGCCGCGCCAGGCCCTGTCCAGCCTGGCGCTGTGGCGCGGCGGCACGCTGGCGGACATGACGGAGCTGCAGTGGCGCCTGACCGTCCCGCTCTCGGCCCTGCTGCTCGGTCTGCTGGCGGTGCCGCTGAGCCGCAGCTCGCCGCGCGAGGGGCGCTACGGGCGGTTGGCCGAGGCGATCCTGCTGTACATCATCTACAGCTACCTGCTGTTCACCGCGAAATCCACCCTGGCGAAGGGGGCGGTGAGCCCGTGGCTGGGCATGTGGTGGGTGCACGGTCTGGTGGTGGCCCTGCTGCTTGTGATCATCTGGCGTCAGCGGCGCCTGCCGGGGCCGCGGCGCCAGGCGGTGCCGGGGTGAGGATTCTCAGCCGTTACATCGGCCGCACCGTACTGACCCATACCCTGATGGTGATGGCGGTGCTGCTGGCCATCTATTTCTTCATCACGCTGATGGATGAGCTGGCCTACGTCGGCCAGGGACGCTATTCGATCCTGGGCGCCCTGCAGTATGCCCTGATGCTGCTGCCGCGCCAGATCTACGAACTGTTTCCGCTGGTGGCCCTGCTCGGCGGCATGCTCGGGCTGGGCACGCTGGCCAGCAGCAACGAGTTGACGGTGATCCGTGCCGCCGGCGTGTCGGTGCGGCGCATCATGCTGGCAGTGATGCAGACGGCGCTGCTGCTGATGCTGGCCGTGGCATTGATCGGTGAGCTGGTGGCGCCGCAGCTGGAGCAGCAGGCGCGCATGATGCGGGCGCAGGCCATCAGCCAGAATGTCAGCCTCAATGTGAAGGGCGGATTGTGGGTGCGCGACGGCGACACCTACATCAGCGTCCGCCACCTGCTGCCCCAGGGCGTGGCCCATGACATCACGCTGTACGTGTTCGACACGGGGCAGCGGCTGCTGGAAATGGTGCAGGCCAGGGAGGCGGTGTACGCCGGAGGGCAGTGGACGCTGCACCAGGTGATGCGCAGCCGCATCGACCACGCCGGCGTGGCCACCGGCGCGCTGGAGCAGCTGCCCTGGCAGACCAGCCTGACCCCCGAGGTGATCAGCGTGGCGGCGCTGCAGCCGGACAAGCTTTCCATCGCCGAGCTGGCCGGGTATGTGGATTACACCCGCAGCAACAGCCTCGATGCCCGCGGCTACGAACTGGCGCTGTGGACGCGCGTGGTGGCGCCCTTTGCCGCCGGCGGCATGATGCTGCTCGCGGTGCCCTTCATCTTCGGTTCGCTGCGCAGCGTCAGTATCGGCCTGCGCATTACCGTCGGCGGCCTGCTCGGCATCGGTTTCCACCTGTTCAACGGCGTGTTCGGCCGCATCGCCCTGGTCTATGACCTGTCGCCCCTGCTCAGCGCCATCGTGCCCACCGTCATCGTGTATGGGCTGTGGTGGGGGTTGATGCGGCGGGTGCAGTGAGTGCGGGCGGGTACGGCTGAGGGGCGGACGGGATTCTTTTCCCGTTGCGGGGATGGGGTAGAATACGCGCCCGCACTCACGACTGGATACGCATGATGGCCGACGAACTTGCCGACCTGTTCCAGAACAACCGCCACTGGGCGGCCCAGCATATCGCCCAGGACCCCGACTTCTTCACCCGCCTGTGGCAGCAGCAGAACCCGCAATACCTCTGGATCGGCTGTTCCGACAGCCGCGTCCCGGCCAACGACATTGTCGGCCTGGCGCCGGGCGAGCTGTTCGTGCACCGCAACGTGGGCAACATGGTCTACCACACCGATTTCAACTGCATGTCGGTGCTGCAGTACGCCATCGAGATCCTGCAGGTCAAGCACATCATCGTCACCGGCCACTACGGCTGCGGCGGTGTGCGCGCCGCCCTGCAGAACCGCGAGCTGGGGCTGATCGACAACTGGCTGTACGATGTGCGCGACATCTACGACCGCAACCGCAGCAAGCTTGAACGGTTGAGCGAGGAGGAGCGCGTCGATCGGTTGTGCGAGATGAACGTGGTGCAGCAGGTGGCCAATGTCTGCCACACCACCATCGTGCAGCGCGCCTGGCACAACGGGCAGCAGCTGTCGGTGCACGGCTGCATCTACAGCGTCAAGGACGGCATCCTGCGCGACCTGGGCGTGCGGGTCACCGGGGCGGAACAGCTGGCGCCGGTGTATCGGATAGAGGAGTAGGGGGTAGGGACTGAGGACTAGGGACTGAGTGCGCCAGGCGCACGATTGTCTAGATCAGAAACCGTTCGCGCAGCGAACTAAGTCCTCAGTCCTCAGTCCTCAGTCCTCAGTCCTCAGTCCTCAGTCCTCAGTCCTCAGTCCTCAGTCCTCAGTCCTCAGTCCCTAGCCCTCAGTCCCTAGCCCTCAGTCCCTAGCCCTCAGTCCCTAGCCCCTGATCTTGACCAGCACGCTCTCCGACCAGCGGTCGTGCCAGGTCATCCTGTCCCTGTCCCACAGCGACCACCAGAAGCCCAGACCGAGGGCGGCCCACGACACGATGGCGGTCATGAAGCGCAGCAGCGCCTGCATCCAGCCGATGGCATGGCCGTCGCGGGTCTGCACGCGGATGCGCCAGGTGCGCATCCCCAGGGTCTGGCCGCCGTGGGTCCAGAACCAGCCGAAGAACAGAAACGCCACCGCCAGCAGCCAGAACAGGGCCAGCGGGTCGAAACTGCCGTCGCCGGCGCCGCGGCGCAGCAGGGTGTAGGGCACGAAGGCGAACAGTTCCACGCCGAGCAGCAGCACGGTGTCGTACATCGCCGCGGCCAGGCGGCGCGGCAGGGGGCAGGGGGCGAGGTCAGCGTTCAAGATGGCAGGCCGGCAGTGAAAGTCAGGGGCGCCACCTTAGCGCGTTTCCCGGGAACTTTGAATATTTGCGTGCGTTTGCTCCCACTTTCCGCTCTGCACCGGCGCCGCGCAGCGGGTGCTTAAGCCGGTTTTAAGCTTCCCCTGCTAGTGTTCCCCCACTCGTCATGCCTGGGTGGTGGAACAGTTATGGGTCGTGCTCTGCAATTTGATTTCAAGGGACGCTATACGGCCGTGCTGGCCTATGTGGCGGTGTTCATCGCCCTGTCCGCCCTCGTGCGTCTGGCGCTGCTGTGGAAGCAGTGGGGCGACATCGATGCCGGAGTGTTCGGGCTGCTGCAGGTTTTTGCCGTCGGTGTACTGTATGACCTGATTACCGCCAACTATTTTGCCCTTCCCTTTGTCCTTTATCTGCTGCTGATTCCCGAGGTCGTCTTCCGTCACCGGCTGCAGCGGGCGCTGCTGGAGCTTGGCTATGTGGCGGCATTCGCCCTGCTGCTGTTCATCGGCATGGCGGAATGGTTGTTCTGGGACGAGTTCGGCAGCCGTTTCAACTTCGTCGCCGTGGACTACCTGATCTATACCCAGGAGGTCATCGGCAATATCCGCGAATCCTATCCGCTGACGGCCCTGCTCAGCGGCATTGCCGTGGCGGCGGCCACCCTGCATGTGTTCATTCGCCGCCGCCTCCTCGCCGGCCTTGCCCACCCCACACGTTTCGCGGCGCGCCTGCGCCATGCCGCCGGTTTTATCGGTGCGGCGGTACTGGCCACCGCTCTGATCGACAGTTCCCTGGCCCACGTTTCGGAGAACCGCTACGAAAACGAGCTGGCGAGCAACGGGCCGTACAGCTTTTTTGCCGCCTTCCGCAACAACGAGCTGGACTACAACACCTTTTACCGCACCGAGCCCGAGGCGGTCGTGCAGCAACATCTGGAACGCCTGGTGGGCGACGGGGGCGACCCTGCCGGCGACGGGCTTTCTGCGCACCACCTTATCCATGGGCACGGGGCGGAGCGTCGGCTCAACGTGATGCTGGTGGTGGTGGAGAGCCTGAGCGCCGAGTTCCTCGGCGCCTATGGCGATGAGCGCGGTCTGACGCCGCATCTCGACGCCATCGCCGCCGACAGCCTGCACTTCACCCGCCTGTATGCCACGGGGACGCGCACCGTGCGCGGGCTGGAGGCGGTGACCCTGTCCCTGCCGCCGACCCCGGGCAGCTCCATCGTCAAGCGGCCGAACAACGGCGGCCTGTTCTCGGCCGGCTTTCTGTTCCGCGAACGCGGCTACGACACCCGCTTCCTGTATGGCGGTTACGGCTACTTCGACAACATGAACGCCTTCTTCGCCGGCAACGGCTACGAGGTGGTCGACCGCACCGACATGGATGAGACCGAGGCGCCCTTCGCCACCATCTGGGGGGTGGCGGACGAGTATCTGTTCAACCGCGCCCTGGCCGAGGCGGATCGCTCCCATGCCGCAGGGCGGCCGTTCTTCCAGCACCTGCTGACCACCTCCAATCATCGCCCCTATACCTATCCGGATGGGCGCATCGACATCCCGTCGGGGACGGGGCGCGAGGGGGCGGTGAAGTACACCGACTGGGCGCTGGGCAACTTCATCGCCCAGGCGCGGCAGCATCCCTGGTTCGACGACACAATTTTCGTCATCGTCGCCGACCACTGCGCCAGCAGCGCCGGCCGGGCCGAGCTGGATGTGGCGCGCTACCGCATTCCGCTGCTGGTCTATGCCCCGCGCCATATCCGGCCGCAGCAGGTCGACACGCTGGCCAGCCAGATCGATGTCATGCCCACCGTGCTCGGCCTGCTCGACTTCAGCTACGACAGCAAGTTCTTCGGCCAGGACCTGCTGGCCGCCGGCAGCGGCGGCCGGGCCTTCATCGGCAACTACCAGAAGCTGGGCTATCTGCACGGCGACCGCCTTACCGTGCTGTCACCGCAGCAGGCGGTCAGCGCCTATACGGTGGATGCCGGAAGCGGCCGCCTGCGGGTTACGGCGCCGGATGCCGGGGAACTGGCCGACACCGTGGCGCTGTACCAGGGGGCCAGCGCGCTCTATCACCGCGGCCTCCAGGCCTGGGGCGTCAACTGACGGGCCAGACCCGTTGCCGGAAGGCCCATGCATACAGGCCGAGGGCGACGCTCCAGCAGATGAAGGCCGACCAGACATCGTGCGAGACGAAGTGCGCGCCGCGTACCCACTGGGTGGCGGCGAACAGCGTGCCGGTGGCCAGGGCCAGGCCAAGGCCGGCCAGGGCCAGGCGGCGGTTGCGGCCGAGGAACAGGAAGTAGAGGAAAAACAGCGAAAACCCACCCGACGAGTGGCCACCGGGAAAGCAGACGCCGCGCGGCATGTCCGCCGGACGCGGGCTGAACACCGGGACATACTGCCGGTCGCCGCCGTACTGCGCCAGATTCCAGGGACAGTCCACGTTGGAGTAGTGCTTGCCGAGGGCGACCAGCCCGGTGCCGAGCAGCATGCAGAGGAAGGCATAGGCGAAGGTACGCCGCCAGTGGCGCAACCGCGGCACGAGCCATGAACCGGCCAGGCCGAGCAGGACAAAGATGGCGATCAGCCTGATGACGTCGGCGCCGCCGTCGTGCAGCACCTTCTGGGTCAGCCAGGTATCGCCGATGCGCCAGCGGGCCAGTTCGACGTCGTAGAGCAGGTTGCTGACGGCCAGGTCCAGCCCGGAAAACTGGCCGAGCACGGCCAGGATGAGAAACAGCAGCGCCGGCAGGAGGCCGTGCCGCAGCCAGAAGTGTCGTGTGTTGTCGGTCATGGTTCGCGCACCCGGAAGTTGGGGCGCCATTGTTCCATGACATTCCTGAAGTTTTCATGAAGTCGGCGGCGGTCCGGCCGGCCCGGGGCCGGGGTTTCCGCCCGCATCCCGCGTTTTCCCTTTCCCCGGTTTGCCAGTATCATTGGCGCCTCTCCGAATTCTCACCGAAAGGCCTGCCCTGTCATGCTGCTGTTGCGCGGAAGTCCGGCTCTGTCACCGTTTCGTCTGGAAAAGCTGCTGGCGCAGGTGCGCCGCGCGGTGCCGGCGGTGGAACACCTCTACGCCGAATTCGTCCACTTCGCCGACACGGAGCGGGCGCTCACCGACGCCGAGCGTAGCGTGCTGGAGCAGCTGCTGTCCTACGGTCCGCGCCTGAGCGTGGAGGAGCCGCACGGGCGGCTGTTCTTCGTGGTGCCGCGCCTCGGCACCATCTCCCCCTGGGCCTCCAAGGCCACCGACATCGCCCACAACTGCGGCCTGTCCATGGTGCACCGGCTGGAGCGTGGCGTCGCTTACTACGCTGCCAAGGCGGGGGATGCCCCGTTCAGCGAGGACGAGGCCGCCGCCGTGGCGGCCCTGCTGCACGACCGCATGACCGAGAGCGTGCTGGACGCCCTGGACGAGGCGGCCGGGCTGTTTCGCGTGCAGGAGCCGGGCGCGCTGCGCACGGTGGACGTGCTCTCCGGCGGTCGCGCCGCGCTGGAGCGGGCCAACCGGGAGTGGGGCCTGGCCCTGGCCGGCGACGAAATCGACTATCTGGTGGAGAACTTCATCGCCCTGGGCCGCAATCCCACCGACGTCGAGCTGATGATGTTCGCCCAGGCCAACTCCGAGCACTGCCGCCACAAGATCTTCAACGCCGACTGGGTCATCGACGGCCAGGCGCAGGAAAAGTCGCTGTTCGGCATGATCCGCAACACCTATCACCACAACTCCCGCGGCATCCTGTCCGCCTACAAGGACAATGCGGCGGTGATCGAAGGCTATGAGGCCGGCCGCTTCTACCCGCTGCCCGGTAGCAACGAATACCGCTATCACCAGGAGCCGGTGGCGATCCTGATGAAGGTGGAGACCCACAACCACCCCACCGCCATTTCGCCGTTTCCCGGCGCGGCCACCGGCTCCGGCGGCGAGATCCGCGATGAGGGTGCCACCGGCCGCGGCTCCAAGCCCAAGGCGGGCCTGACCGGCTTCTCCGTCTCCAACCTGCGCATCCCCGGCTTCGAACAGCCCTGGGAACGCGACCACGGCAAGCCGGGGCGTATCGTCTCGGCCCTGCAGATCATGATCGACGGCCCGCTCGGCGCGGCGGCCTTCAACAACGAATTCGGTCGCCCGGCCATCAACGGCTACTTCCGCACCTATGAAGAGAAGGTTGCCGGCCCCAACGGCGAAGAGGTGCGCGGCTACCACAAGCCCATCATGCTGGCCGGCGGCCTCGGCAACATCCGCGTCGACCACGTGGAGAAGAACCGCATCCCGCCCGGCGCGCAGCTGGTGGTGCTGGGCGGTCCGGCCATGCTCATCGGCCTGGGCGGCGGCGCGGCATCGAGCATGAGCACCGGCCAGTCCCACGAGGACCTGGACTTCGCCTCGGTGCAGCGCGGCAATCCCGAAATCGAGCGCCGCTGCCAGGAGGTCATCGACCGCTGCTGGCAGCTGGGCGAACAGAATCCCATCGTCTCCATCCACGATGTCGGCGCCGGCGGCCTGTCCAACGCCATGCCGGAGCTGGTCAACGACGCCGGCCGCGGTGCGCGCTTCGAGCTGCGCGCCATCCCCAATGACGAGCCGGGCATGGCGCCGATGGAGATCTGGTGCAACGAGGCGCAGGAGCGCTACGTCCTCGCCGTGCGGCCGGAGGACCTGGAGCGCTTCGCCAGGATCTGCGAGCGCGAGCGCGCGCCCTATGCGGTGATCGGTGAGGCCACCGAGGAACAGCGCCTGGTGCTGGGCGACGGCCACTTCGAGAACACCCCCATCGACCTGCCGCTGGAGGTGCTGCTGGGCAAGCCGCCCAAGATGCTGCGCGACGTGCAGCACAAGCCGTTCCACAAGAGCGAGCTGCGCACCGCGCACATCGACCTTAAGGATGCCGCCTACCGCCTGCTGCGCCTGCCCACGGTGGCGAGCAAGAACTTCCTCATCACCATCGGCGATCGTACCGTCACCGGCCTGGTGTGCCGCGACCAGATGGTTGGCCCGTGGCAGGTGCCGGTGGCCGACTGCGGCGTCACCGCCACCTCCTTCGACGTCTACACCGGCGAGGCCATGGCCATGGGCGAGCGCACCCCCGTCGCCCTCATCGATCACGCCGCCTCGGCGCGCATGGCGGTGGGCGAGGCGCTGACCAACATCCTTGCCGCCCGCATCGACGACATCTCCCGCATCGTGCTGTCCGCCAACTGGATGGCCCCGGCCGGTCATCCCGGCGAGGACGCCGGCCTGTACGCTGCGGTCAAGGCGGTGGGCATGGAACTGTGTCCGGCGCTCGGCATCGCCATCCCGGTGGGCAAGGACTCCATGTCCATGAAGACGGTGTGGGAGGAGAACGGCGACAAGAAGAGTGTCACCGCGCCGCTGTCGCTCATCGTCACCGCCTTCGCCCCGGTGTCCGATGTGCGCAACAGCCTGACCCCCGAACTGCGCGCCGAGCACGGCGACACCGACCTCATCTTCATCGACCTGGGCAAGGGGCGTAACCGCATGGGCGGCTCCTGTCTGGCACAGGTGTACAAGGAACTGGGCCACCACGCACCGGACCTGGACGATGCGGCGCAGTTCAAGGCCTTCTTCGGCTGCATCCAGGAGTTGAACGCCAAGGGCTTGCTGCTGGCCTATCACGATCGCTCCGACGGCGGCCTGTTCACCACCCTGGCGGAGATGGCCTTCGCCGGCCACACCGGCATCAGCATCGAACTGGACGGACTGGAGGGCGACGCCGCCTCAGTCCTGTTCAACGAGGAATTGGGTGCGGTGATCCAGGTGCGCCACGTCGACACCGACGACGTGCTGGCGTATCTGCACGATGCCGGCCTCGGCAGGCACAGCCTGGTCATCGGCACGCTCAACGACGACGACCGCCTGGTCATCACGCAGGATCGCATCGAGTTGTTCAATGAGCCGCGCATCGAACTGCAGCGTGCCTGGGCCGAGACCAGCTACCGCATGCAGGCGTTGCGCGACAATCCCGAGTGCGCGCAGGAAGAATTCGACACCCTGCTCGACGCCGACGACCCGGGCCTGCATGTGGAGCTCAGCTTCGACATCGACGAAGACGTGGCGGCGCCGTTTATACACACCGGCCAGCGTCCGCGCGTCGCCGTGCTGCGCGAGCAGGGCGTCAACGGCCAGGTGGAAATGGCGGCGGCGTTTGATCGCGCCGGCTTCGCCGCGGTGGATGTGCACATGAGCGACATCATCGCCGGCCGCACCGCGCTGAAGGATTTCACCGGCCTGGTGGCCTGCGGCGGCTTCTCCTACGGCGACGTGCTCGGCGCCGGCGGCGGCTGGGCCAAGTCGATCCTGTTCAACCCGCGGGCGCGCGATGAATTCGCGGCCTTCTTCCAGCGCGGCGACAGCTTCAGCCTCGGCGTGTGCAACGGCTGCCAGATGATGTCCAACCTGCACGAACTCATCCCCGGCGCCGAGGGTTGGCCGCGCTTCGTGCGCAACGAGTCCGAACAGTTCGAGGCGCGCGTGGCGATGGTGGAGGTGGTGAAATCACCGTCGCTGTTCCTCGCCGGCATGGAAGGCTCACGCATGCCCATCGCCGTGGCCCACGGTGAAGGCCGCGCCGAGTTTGCCGACGCCGAGATGGGGCCGGCCCTGGCCCTGCGCGATCACCGCGTGGCCATGCGCTGGGTCAACAACTACGGCGACCCCACCGAGATCTATCCGTTCAATCCCAACGGCTCGCCGCTGGGCATCACCGGCATGACCACCGCCGACGGCCGCGTCACCATCATGATGCCGCACCCGGAACGCGTGTTCCGCGCCGTGCAGCATTCCTGGGGGCTGGATACCTGGGGCGAAGATGGCCCCTGGCTGCGCATGTTCCGCAACGCGCGGGTGTGGGTGGGGTAATCGGGATATACGATGCAAGTGGCAAGATACGAGGGAATGAACTCGCTGCGCTCGTACTGCTTTTGAAATCAGGTATAGGTCGGGTTGGCGCAGCGTAACCCGACGTGTCCAGGGCCGACCGCGTGTTGTCGGGTTACGGCTGCGCGTCGGGCAACACCCTCTTGCCCCACACCATTACGCCCTCAGAATTTCTTTTTCAGGCTGTCCAGCAGCTTGCCGCTTTCCTGCTTCAGTTTCTGTTCCTGCTCATTCGCCAGCGCCTTCTTGCGCGCCTCCAGATCTGCCTTGGCCTTGTCCAGGTCGGCGCGCAGGCGATCCAGCTCTGCCTGTCGGGCGCTGATCCGGTCCCTGACACTGCCCTCGGCCGCTGCCAACTGGTCGCTGAACTTGCGCCGCTCGGCGGCGATGCGTTCGTTGACTTGGGCCTGGACGCGTGCCTGGGCGGCCTCGATCTTCGCCTGCACGTGACGGCGGAAGCCCTGTTCCAGCAGGTCGGCCAGATTGGTGCGCAGCGTCCACTTGATATCGCTCCAGCTGCCGGAGACCCGCGCATCGACCTTGACCTGGTCGGCGCCCGCCACTGCCGAGGTGAGGATCTTGCGCATGGTGTCCGAGCTGCCGGCCACGGCAAATTCGACGCCGCTGAAGGTATTGTCGAGGCGGATGTCCACCTGCTGTCCGCGCAGTTCGGCGTTGAACTCCGAGCGGCCCGCCGCCTTGGCAAAGCCGAGCTTGGCCGCCTCACTGCTGACCAGTGCGTAATCGGTCAGGGCATAGCGGCCGATGGTGAATGACAGGCGTTCCAGCGGGGTGGCGGTGGTGTGGTCGATGACCAGTTCGGTACGGGTGTCGTACCAGCCCTGCTGCGGGAAATGGCCGGTGATGGTGGCGACCAGCGGCTTGCCGATGATGACAGGGTCGCTGGTGACATTGGTGATCTGGCCGGTGAGGTCGGCGGCGTAGTCGCCGCTGCTCGAGCGTGAGCTGATCTGCGCCTGCTTGAGCCAGAACAGCGGATAGGTGTTGGGGCGGCCGAAGGCATAGTTGCGTCCCGCGCCACGTTCCGGGGCACGCAGTTCGCGCGCCGCCTTTTCCTCGGCACTGCGCTTGGGCGGCATGTAGTCGCGCGCCGTCTCCATATAGCGGCGGGCGTCGGTCACCTTGGCGTAAAGTTCCGGGCCGAACAGTACGTTGGAGAGGCTGCGCGCATCCAGCGACGGAATGCGGAAGCGGGTCTTGAGGGCGCGGATATCCTCCTGCACCAGGCGGTCGATCTCGGCGTATGCCGTCCGGACGGCACGCGTCTCGCTGCCCAGGGCGGCACCGGCATCGCGCACGGCGGCGGCCTGAACGTCGAACTCGTCGCGGATCGCCTCCAGTTCCTTGACGGAGGACTGCAGCTCCTTCACGTCCTTGAAATTGTCGCGCTTGACCCGGCGCAGCCGCTCGCCCAGTGCGGCCGCAGTGTCCTTGCCGGGGAGCGCGGCGATGCGCTGCTCCCATGCCGTTGTCTTCTGTCCCAGCTCCGCCTGCAACTCGGCCAGGCGTGCCTGGCTCTGCAACTGCCCGGTGATCTGGCTGAGTTGCGCGCCGGGATCGGCGCCCTGGGCCAGCGCCGCCAGGTCGCCGAAGACGTTGGCGGAAAATTCCTTCTGCACGTTGTCCAGCACGGTGTCGGCGTAACCCGGTCCCGCGGACGGCTCTGCCGGCGCAACAGGGACGACGTAGCCGGGCCGGGCCCGGGGGGAGCCCAGCTGGATGCCGTCGATCGCGGCCTCGTCGATCACGACCTTGCCGCGCAACAGGGCATCCCACAGCATCTGCCAGCGCAGTTCGCCGATGCGCACCAGATTGCGCGCCGGCGTGGCGGCGTCGGTGATCTGGATGTCGCGCACGCTGAGGCTGGCGCGCCAGACGCTGGACTCCACGGCGCCCACGTTCACTTCGGCCCCCACCGCACGGGTGCCGCCATACTCCAGTGCCCGCCGCAGGTGAGCGTCGAAAAAGAAGAAGAAATAGGCCCAGGTCAGCAGTGCCAGCAGGGCAAACGGCAGCACCGCCTCGGTACGGATGGGGCCCTGGCGCCGGGGCTTTTTCTGTGCGCTGTCAGCCGTAGAGTTTGTCATAGGTCGCATACCACTTGTAGAAGGTGGTCCCGGTCCACAGTTTCCATACCCGGGTCTGTTGCAGACGCGCCACCACGGTCATGCGGTAGCGCAGCACCAGGCCACGCCCAAGCAGGAACATGAACGGCGCCAGGGCAATGCTGACCACGGCGGCACCCATGGTGATGCTGTTGTAAAAGCGGGTGAGCGGCACCAGCGGCATGTTGTACATGGCGGTGAACAGCGGTTGCAGTGCCTGGCTCTCCAGGATCACCGTACCGACGGCGTGGTGCAGCGGATCGAAGGTCCAGGCGACAAAGGTGAAGAAGAAGGCGGAGAGCAGGGCCGCACCTATCTGCACGCGAAAGAAGAAGAGGCAGATCACCACCAGCAGCGTCTGCAGCGAGAAGGCCGGTGCAAAGCCGAGGATCAGGCCACAGGCGAAACCGGCGGCAATCTGGTTGGTGCCGGTGTCGGAGTTGAGCAGACGGAACAGCGCGAACAGTTGTTTCAACAGCAAGGTCATATTTCCTCCCGTACCGGGATTCAGCGTAGCCCGGCGGTCAGCATACAGGACTCCCGCCGGCGCGGGCCATACGCTACCTTTTCCTTTGCCGCCTGCGCTGCGGCATTGTTTCAATCTAACACATCGCGCCTGTGCGACAACCCGCGCGGATTTGACTGATTCATGCGCCATTCCTCGGCCGGGCGGCCTAAGGAAGCTCTGAATATGTTCAGAGCTTCCGCGGCACAGGAATGTGTCGCCATTTTTCAACGACGATAAGTCGTTGGAAAATGAAGCGAATCGAAAATCACACTTTTCGATTCGCGTGGTCTGAGAAGTCCAGGATGGACTTATTCAGACCTTCCCTAAGCCGGGCAGATGCGCCGCAATCAGGACCTGCCGTTTCCCCCGGATGGGTGCCATGCCGGGGCAGTACGCTGACTGGAGTCTTGTGATGCTGAAATTTCTGCTGATGTCATGGCTGCTGCTTGCCGGCTTGCCGGCGGCGGCGCAGCCGGTGTTCGAGTCGGCGCAACAGCGCTTTCGCGTGCAGACGGTGGTCGACGGCCTGGTGCATCCCTGGTCGCTGGCCTTTCTGCCCGACGGCACGGCGCTGGTCACCGAGCGGCCGGGGCGGTTGCGGGTGGTGCGTGACGGTCGCCTGCTGCCGCAGGCGGTGAGCGGCTTGCCGGCGATCGCCGTCCGCGGTCAGGGCGGCCTGCTCGACGTGGTGGCGCATCCGCGGTTTGTCGACAACCATCAGATCTATTTCTCCTATGCTGCGGCCGGTGAGGGAGGACTCACCACCCGCGTTGCCCGCGGCCGGTTTGATGCCGAACGCCTGGCCCTGAGCGAGGTGCAGGTCCTGTTCGAGGCCCTGCCACGCTCGCGCCGCAGCCATCATTTCGGCTCGCGCCTGGTGTTCGACGGCCAGGGCTATCTCTACATCACTGTCGGTGATCGCGGCGACATGGACCGCGCCCAGCGGCTCGATGACCATGCCGGCTCGGTGCTGCGCCTGCACGATGACGGCCGTGTGCCGGCGGACAATCCCTTCGTCGGGCGGAAGGATGTACGCCCCGAGATCTACAGCTACGGCCACCGCAATCCGCAGGGCATGACCCTGCATCCGGAGAGCGGTGCGGTGTGGCTGCACGAGCACGGCGCCCGCGGCGGCGACGAGATCAATATCGTGCGTCCCGGCCGCAACTACGGCTGGCCGGTGATCACCCACGGCGTGGACTACACCTACCTGCCCATCGGCATCGGCACCCACAAGGAGGGGATGGAGCAGCCGCTGCACCACTGGACGCCGTCCATCGCCCCCTCCGGCATGGCCTTCTACGCGGGCGAGGTCTTTCCACACTGGCGCGGCAACCTGTTCGTCGGCGCCCTGGCCGGCAAGCATCTGGCGCGCCTGACCCTGAAGGGCGACCGGGTGGTGGCGGAGGAGAAACTGCTCGTCACGCTGGAGCGGCGCATCCGCGATGTGCGCCTGGGGCCGGACGGCAGGTTGTGGCTGCTCACCGACCACGACCCCGGCCAGCTGCTGCGCCTGGATGTGGCGGGGGAATAGGGCGCCAAAACTTCAAACCCATGCCGCAGAGCCCCAGAGGTTCCACCCTCATTGCCTCCGCGTCTCAGCGGCTCTGCGACGAATGGGTTTGGTTTCCTGATCTGGCGTTCTTGCGCCGTTCCGGGTTCAAGTTTCCGCCGCCGCCGCCGACATAGCGGGTAAACCGGTAATGGCGGGTATTCCAGTGGCCTTGTTCCTGCGGAAATGTATGGTGTTGTGCGTCGGACTGCTTCCGGCCGGCTTGGTGCTGGCCGGCACCCAGTACTATGGCGCCGCCCTGCATGAGGCCCGCTGGGAGGTCAGCTCCAGTCGCCTGATGTGTACCCTGAGCCATCACATTCCCCTCTATGGCACGGTCCGTTTCGAAGGGCGTGCCGGCGGGGGGCTCGATTTTGCCGTACAGGTGTTGCGGCGCCCGGCCCGCTCCGGGGTGGCGCAGCTGGCCTCGCTGGCACCGGCCTGGAAGCATGATGCCCCGGCGCTGGACCTGGGCCAGGTCAAGGTGGCCGACAGCGCCGAGCCCTTCCGTTTCGAGCGCCCGCTGGCCCGCCGCCTGCTCGCCGAGCTGGAAAAGGGCATGTTCCCTACCTTCACCTACCAGGACTGGGCCGATGGCCGCGATCAGGTGACGGTGACCGTGTCGGCGGTCAACGTGAAGGCGGCGCTGGGTGAGTTTCTGCATTGTCTGGACGGCCTGCTGTCCTATGACTTCAGCGCCGTAAAGAACACCCGCATCAACTTCGCCTTCGGCAGCGCGGCCATCGGCCGTGAGGCGCGGCTGGCCCTGGACCGGGTGGCCGAGTACCTGCTGGCCGACGCCTCGGTAGGCAGCGTGCGGATCGAGGGGCACACGGACAATGTCGGCTTCCGCCGCTACAACGAGCGCCTCGGCCGCCAGCGCAGTGCGGCCGTGCGTGACTATCTGGTGGCCAAGGGGGTGGCGCAGGACAAGTTCGAGATCCTCACCTACGGCGAAGCCAGGCCCGCGGTCAGCAACGCCACCGAGCGTGGTCGCGCCACCAACCGCCGCGTCCTCGTCTTGCTGGTGCAATAACCCTTCAAGGCACTTGGGCGGCCCAGCTAGGCAGGGGCCAATTTTTCCAATGGCCGCGCAGCGTCTCGGTTATAATTCCCCCCTTTGCGCCGCCGGGCGGCGGCGTACGGCACATATCTTTCGGGGAGTCTTCCATGTCCGGCATCAAGAAAGTGGTCCTGGCCTATTCCGGTGGCCTCGACACCTCCATCATTCTCAAGTGGCTGAAGGACAAGTACGGCTGTGAGGTGGTGACCTTCACCGCCGACATCGGCCAGGGCGAGGAGGTCGAGCCGGCCCGCGCCAAGGCCCAGGCCATGGGCGTGAAGGAGATCTACATCGACGATCTGCGCGAGGAGTACGCGCGCGACTTCGTGTTTCCCATGTTCCGCGCCAACACCCTGTACGAGGGCGAGTACCTGCTCGGCACCTCCATCGCCCGCCCGCTCATCGCCAAGCGGCTCATCGAGATCGCCAACGAGACCGGCGCCGACGCCATCTCCCACGGTGCCACCGGCAAGGGCAACGACCAGGTGCGCTTCGAACTGGGCGCCTATGCGCTGAAGCCGGACGTGAAGGTGATCGCGCCGTGGCGCGAATGGGACCTGACCTCGCGCGAGAAGCTGATGGCCTACGCCGAGCAGCACCAGATCCCGGTGGACTTCGCCAAGAAGGGCAAGAAGTCGCCCTATTCCATGGACGCCAACCTGCTGCACATCTCCTATGAAGGCGGCGTGCTGGAAGATCCCTGGTGCGAGCCGGAAGAGGACATGTGGCGCTGGTCGGTGTCGCCCGAGAAGGCCCCGGACACCCCGACCTATGTCGAGCTGACCTACCGCAAGGGCGACATCGTCGCCATCGACGGCCAGGCCATGACCCCGGCCCAGGTGATGGCCCACCTCAACACGGTGGCCGGCGCCAACGGCATCGGCCGCGCCGACATCGTCGAGAACCGCTACGTCGGCATGAAGTCGCGTGGCGCCTACGAGACCCCGGCCGGCACCGTGATGCTCAAGGGCCACCGCGCCATCGAGTCGCTCACCCTGGATCGCGAGGTGGCGCATCTGAAGGACGAGCTGATGCCGCGCTACGCCTCGCTCATCTACAACGGCTACTGGTGGAGCCCGGAGCGCAAGATGCTGCAGACGATGATCGACGCCTCGCAGGAACATGTGAACGGCGTGGTGCGCCTCAAGCTGTACAAGGGCAACGTCATCGTCGCCGGCCGCAAGTCGGAAAACGATTCGCTGTTCGACGCCAACATCGCCACCTTCGAGGACGATGCCGGCGCCTACAACCAGAAGGATGCCGAGGGCTTCATCAAGCTCAACGCCCTGCGCATGCGCATCGCCGCCAAGCGCGGTCGCTGAGACCTTACGGGGGGAGCGGGTGGTCATGTGACCACCCGCCGCCACGGACCTGACCGCCATGTCGGATGTCATACTGGAAAGCCTGCGCGCGCTGTTGCTGGGAGCGATAGTCGTCTGGCTGTGGCGCATGGGACGTCGTCATGGCCTGGCACGGCAGCCGGGCTGGCGCATCATCTGGACGGGCTTTCTGCTGATCTTCTGCGGCAGCCTCCTCGACATCACCGACAATTTCCCGCAACTCAATCGCTTCATCCTCATCGGTGATACCCCGCTCGAGGCCCTGCTGGAAAAGGTGGTCGGCTATCTGGGTGGGGTCGCCGTGCTGGCCTGGGGATTCTGGCGCTGGATGCCCAACGTCGCCAGCCTGCAGCGCGCGCAGCAACAGCTGTGCGACAGTGCCCAGGAATGTAGCGTGCCCGATCGTGCGGCGGAGTTGCAGATGCTCAACGTCCGTCTGCAGCATGAGGTGCGGCAGCGTGAGGCGGCGGAGCGGCGTCTGCAGCAGGAGCAGGAACGCCAGCTGGTTACCCTCGAGTCCATCGGTGACGGCGTCATTACCACCGATACCAACGGCATCATCGACTACATCAATCCGGTCGCGGAACGGCTGACCGGTTTTGCTGAAAGCAGCGCCATCGGCCAGCACTATCTCGATGTACTGATCCTGGTGGATGAGGCGACCGGCGAGTCGCTGTCCGATCTGGTGACCTTGTGCCTGAGCCGGGATGGGGCCATGGTGCACGCCGATGACGGCGTGTTGAGCCATGCCGATGGCACGCAATACAACATCAATGTCAGTGTCGCCCCCATGCGTGACAGCGACGGCCAGGTGATCGGCGCCGTGCTGGTGCTGCACGACCTCACCGAGGTGATGGGGATCGCGCGCCAGCTCGGCTACCAAGCCAGCCACGACATGCTGACCGGACTGGTCAACCGGCGCGAGTTCGAGCGCCTGCTGGAGCGCACCATCCGCCGGGCGCGCAGCGGTGATGGCGAGCATGTCCTGTTCTATATCGACCTGGATCAGTTCAAGCTGGTCAATGACAGCTGCGGCCACCGCGCCGGTGACGAGCTGCTGGTCTTGCTGTCGACCTTGCTGCAGCGCCATGTGCGCGAGGCGGACACGGTGGCACGGCTCGGCGGCGATGAATTCGGCGTGTTGCTGGAAGACTGCGGGCTGGACAGTGCCCTGCTGATCGCCGAGGAGTTGCGTCAGGTGGTGCGCGAATTCCGCTTCGTCTGGCAGGGTCAGACCTTCGAGGTCGGCGCCAGTATCGGTGTCGTGCCGGTAGGAAAAAACAGCGGCCGTCTGGCCGAGGTATTGAGCGCCGCGGATACCGCCTGCTATGTGTCGAAAGACCTGGGCCGCAACCGCATCCACGTGTATACGCCGGATGATCGTGAAGTGGTGCATCACCATGGGGAAATGGCCTGGGTGCATCGCATTACCCAGGCCTTCGAGGACGAACGGCTCAGCCTGTACGCCCAGCCGATCCTGTCGCTCACTGCCGCGGACGGCGTGCCGACGCATTACGAAATTCTGATGCGCATGATCGGCAGCGAAGGCGACCTGATTCTGCCGATGGCCTTCATCCCGGCCGCGGAACGCTACAACCTGATGCCTACCATCGATCGCTGGGTGGTGCGTACGACCCTGGGACAGTTGCGCCAGGCACAGGGACCGCACGATCGCCCGCCCATCAATTGCACCATTAACCTGTCGGGCCAGTCGCTGGGCGACGATCATTTCCTCGAGTTCGTCATCGAGCAGTTCCATGAGGCCGATGTGGTGCCGGAGTGCGTCTGTTTCGAGATCACTGAAACCGCGGCTATCTCCAACCTTAGCCGCGCGATGAATTTCATCGACGTGCTGCACGGGATGGGATGCCGCTTTGCGCTGGATGATTTCGGCAGCGGGGTTAGCTCGTTTGGTTACCTGAAAAATCTGCATGTCGACTACCTCAAGATCGACGGCAGTTTCGTTCGTGACATGGTCCGTGATACGGTGGATTTCGCGATGGTCGAATCAATCAATCAAATCGGCCATGTGATGGGCCTCAAGACCATCGCCGAATTTGCCGAGAGCGATGCCATCCTCGATGCCCTGCGCCGGTTGCAGGTGGACTATGCCCAGGGCAATGTCATCGGTACCCCGATGCCGCTGCGTGATGTGCTGGCGCTGGCCATGCGGGACCGCGACATGACGCCGGATGGTTGATGCTGAGGTACGGTGCTGCCGGATAGGCACAGGGGAGGAAGGATGATACAGGATGTAACGGTACCGAACACGGCTGCAGCGGCGTTGGCCGACCGCAGTGCGGGGCATGCCGCCATGGTGCTGCTCGGCGGCAGCCTGGCAGGCCTGTTGCTGGCGTGGTTGCTGCGCGATGCGGTGTTGCCCTTGCGCCTGTACGGCTGGCTGACCGCCTTGCTGCTGTCCTATCTGGGCTGGGGCGCCGTGCTGTTGCTGTGGCGCGAGCCGGTGGCCGCGGCGCCATGCACGGTCGCGGGCATGATGGTTGCCGTGACCTGGGGCAGCGCCATCATCCTGTTCGCGCCGCTGACTCCGTTGCAACAGCCGCCGCTGTTGCTGCTGCCGGCCCTGGTCGCGGCATCCACCCTGCTGTCTCATACGTCCCGCCGCTGGAGCGGTTCCCTGTTCATCCTGATCGTGCTGCTGCCGCTGGCGGTGGGCAGTTTCCATGTTGGCGACGAGGCACATCAGGCACTCGGCCTGCTGGTGCTGCTGTACGCCGCGGTGTTGCTGGCGCTGCTGCACCATCTGCATGGCATCATCGCTGCCGGGCGGGGGGTGCAGGCGCGCGTCGCCGCGCAGGCCGCAGAGCTGGCACGGCAGCGCAGCAATTTCGTCCATGCCCGTCGCGTGGCGGACCTGGGGGAATGGGAGTGGGATCTGGTCAGCGGCGACATCCGCTGCTCGGCAGCGGCCTGCGGCCTGCTCGGCCTGGAGCCGTGCGCGACGCTTACGCCACAGAAATTTCTCGGCGCCATTCATGGGGACGACCGCGCCACCTTCCAGTACCGCCTCGAGGAGGCGGTGCGCAGCGGCGGACTGTACAGCCGCGAGTTCCGCGTCGTGCACGGCGATGGCCGTGCCCGTGTGCTGCGTGATGCCGGCGAGGTGGTGCGGGATGCCTCCGGCCGGGCCGTCAGCCTGCAGGGAGTGATGATTGATATCACCGAACGGGTGGCGGCGGAGCAGAAGACCCGCAACACGCTGCAGGAACTGAATCGGATCCTCAACAACATGCAGGATACCTATTACCGCGCCGATCCGGTGGGCCGTCTCAGCTCGGTGTCGCGATCGATGGAAAAGCTGCTCGGCTACCGGCCGGAAGAGTGCGTCGGCATGCGCATCGCCGATCTTTATGCGGTCGCGGGTTACGGCAAGACCTTTCTGGATGACCTGCATGTGCGCGGTGGCGTGTTGCGCAATTATGAAATACACATGCAGCACTGCAACGGTCAGCGCGTGTGGGTATCGCTCAATGCCCAGCTCATTCATGACGAGCGTGGCCGCGTAGTCGGCCTGGAAGGCACCATCCGCGACATCAATGAACTGAAGCAGGCGCAGCAGGCGCTGCACCATGAAAAGGAGCGGGCGCTGGTCACCCTGCAATCCATCGGTGATGGCGTGATCACTACCGATGAATTCGGCATGGTGGACTATCTCAATCCCACCGCCGAGCGCCTGCTGCGCGTCGGTTCCGGACAGGCGCTGGGCAAGCATTACAGCGAGGTGGTGCGCCTGGTGGATGAGGGCAGCGGCGAGTCACTGGGCGATCTGGTGCGCATGTGCCTGACCCTGGATGCCGGCGCCGTACACGTTGATGAGGGTATGCTGATCCAGGACGACGGTACCCGTTACCACCTCAAGGTGACGGCGGCGCCGATGCGCGACCACTTCGGCCATGTGGTGGGCGCCGTGCTGGCGCTGCACGATATTACCGAGGTGATGGGTATGGCACGTCAGCTCAGTTATCAGGCCAGCCACGACATGCTCACCGGGTTGTACAACCGCCGTGTGTTCGAAAAGCGCACCGAGGAAAAGCTGCGTGAGGCGCAGGCCGGTGGCGGCAGCAGCGTACTGTTCTACATGGACCTCGATCAGTTCAAGGTGGTGAATGATACCTGCGGCCATCAGGCCGGCGACGAGCTGCTGGGACAGATCGCCCAGCTGATGCAGCAGCGCGTGCGTGACACCGATGTGCTGGCGCGTCTTGGCGGCGACGAGTTCGGGGTGCTGCTGGAGCATTGCCCGCTGGACAAGGCCTGTCTCATCGCCGAGGGGATACGCGCGGCTGTGCGCGATTATCGTTTTGCCTGGGACGACAAGAGCTTTGACATCGGCGTCTCCATCGGTGTGGTGCCCATTGCCGCCGACAGCGGCAACCTGGCCGATGTGCTGGCAGCGGCCGATGCCGCCTGTTATGTCGCCAAGGACCACGGCCGCAACCGGATCCATGTCTATCAGCCGGATGATCTGGCGGTGGCGCTGCGTCACGGGGAGATGGAATGGGTGCATCGCCTGTCTTCGGCCTTCGACAACGAGCGCTTCGTGCTGTATGCCCAGCCGGTGGCGCATGTCGCCGGTGATCGCGTGGTGTCCCATTACGAGGTGCTGCTGCGCATGATCGACGAGACCGGACGCGTGGTGCCGCCCGGCGCCTTCATTCCGGCAGCGGAGCGCTACAACCTGATGCCTACCATCGATCGCTGGGTATTGCGCGAGACCTTTGCCCAATTGCGCGCCGCCCAGGGTGAGCTGGCCTTCCCACCGGTGGAGTGCGCGGTCAACCTGTCGGGCCAGTCCTTGTGTGACGAACATTTTCTCGAATATGTCATCGACCTGTTCGAGCGCACCGGGATACCCTGCGAGAGCATCTGTTTTGAGGTAACGGAGACCGCCGCCATTGCCAACCTGACCCGCGCCACCCGCTTCATGACCGTGTTGCGCGGCATGGGTTGCAGCTTTGCACTGGACGACTTCGGTTCCGGCCTCAGTTCCTTCGGCTATCTGAAGACCTTGCCGGTGGACTATCTCAAGATAGACGGCGGTTTCGTGCGCGACATGGTGGTCGACAGGGTGGATCGCGCCATGGTCGAATCCATCAATCAGGTGGGACATGTCCTCGGCCTGAAGACTATCGCGGAGTTTGCCGAAAGCGAGGCGGTGCTGATGGCGCTGGAGAAGGCCGGCATCGACTATGCTCAGGGCAGCGGCATCGCCGTCCCCAGTCCCTTCAGCGAGATACTGGCATTGGAAACGCGGCAGCATGAAAAGGCAGATACAAGTTACAAGTGACAAGATACAAGTGGATGAGTGCGCTACGCGCACGGTGATTTGAATATAGAAATGGCACGAGCGTAGCGAGTTCGTTCACTTGTATCTTTACTCTTGTATCTTGTATCTGCTTTCAAGGAGAAGTCATGCGCATACTCCACACCATGATCCGGGTCGGTGACCTCGATCGCTCCATCCGTTTCTACACCGAGGTACTGGGCATGAAACTGCTGCGGCGCAAGGATTACCCGGAAGGAAAATTCACCCTGGCCTTTGTCGGCTATGGCGATGAGGCCAGCAACAGCGTTATCGAGCTGACCTATAACTGGGGCGTGGACCACTATGAGCTGGGCACGGGGTTCGGCCACCTGGCACTGGCGGTCGATGACGTGTATCGCGCGGCGGAGGAGATTCGCGCCCGCGGCGGACGCATCCTGCGCGAACCCGGACCGATGAATGCCGGCACCACCCTGATCGCCTTTGTCGCCGACCCGGACGGTTATCCCATCGAACTCATCGGCGGCAGGGATTGAGGACTTTACCCGCAGCGACAATGAATTTAGAATCCGTCTAAATTCATTGTGGGCGGGTGGCTGTGATGCGTAAATGGCAAGGACTGACGGTATTGTTGCTGGTCTGGCTGACGGACGGTATGGCGGCGGCGGAAGACCGCAAGGACTGGCGTAAAAGCGGCACCACTGCCGACAAGGTGGAGCAGATCCTCAAGACCCTGCCGTCCACTTCCCATGTGATGCTCGAGGTGGGTGCGCGCTATCAGGACCTGTATTGGGCCGGCAAGCTGGGGCAGTGGGATTTCGCCGCCTATCAGGTGGAAGAAATCGTCAAGCTGATCGAGATGTTGCAGATCAGCAGCCCCAAGCGTGCGGCCACGGCACAGGTATTTCTCGACCATGCGGTCACGGAATTTGATGCTGCCTTGCAGAAGAAGGAGTGGGAGACATTCCAGCATGCCTTCGGTGCCATGCGCGCACAGTGCATCGTCTGTCACAACAGCAATGACCATGGTTTCATCGTGCCGCCGGAGCACCCGGTGACGGCGCCCAGCGTGATCCTCAATCTGCCGCGTTGACGGCAGAGTCAAAATATCAGGGCCAGGAGGCGAGGTAGCGTGAGCAGTGCGTACGCTGCTCACCCGCCGCTGTCTTTCTGGGGCAGGGGACGCTTGTTGCCTTTCTCGTCCAGGCTGACGAAGCTGACCTGGGTGGAAAACACCAGTTCTTCCTCTCCCGTGTCGAGGCTGTCGGCGTAGACGTTGACGGCGTAGCGCACCGAGGTAGTGCCCTGATGGGCGCGCTGCACGTCGAAGCGCAGGATGGCGCCCTTGTTCACCCCCTTGCGGAACTCCACCCGATCCATGCCGATGGTGACGAACTTGCAGCCGGGATACTCCAGGCTGGCGGCGATCCAGGAGTACTCATCGGTCCACTTCAGCATGTTGCCGCCGAACAGATAGCCGTAATGGTTCAGGTGTTCGGGCAGGACCAGCTTGTATTGATTCATGGCGATGTCCCTCGATGGCGAGGTCGCCATTTTCCCATAAAAAGCGGATACAAGTTGCAAGTGACAAGTTACAAGCGAACAAATTCGCTGCGCTCATGTTGTTTTGCATTCAAACAACCATGCGCGCAGCGCACTCATACAACTTGTATCTTGTAACTTGTCACTTGCATCTGATTCTAATGGTGATGATGGTCGTCGTTGCCGTGGCTGTGTTCGGTGGCGATGGCCTTTACCTGGCGCGGCGCCAGCGGCGTGAAGCGGGCCTGCTCGGCCGGTTGGCCGGCCACGCTGATGCTGAGCACCACGCGCATGGCGGCATCCAGGGCAAATTCACCCTTGCCGGTGAGGCGGTTGTCGCCTGCGGGCGTGAGGGGGATGGTGCTGCGGTTCTTGCCCACCAGCACGGTGGCGCTGCCGCTGGCGCCGGCACTGGCCACCGGCTGATCGGCGTGGTCGGTGAGGTAGACGGTAAGCGTGCCTTGCTCCACCACCAGTTCGAAGTGGTGCATGCCGGCCATGCGCATCTGGCCGCCATGCGGTGTGGCGATGGTGTCGAGATATTCGTCGCTGTGGGCAAAGGCCAGACCGGCGAAGCTCAATGCGGCGGCGGCGAGCAGGGTGTGCAGCAGTTTCATCATGGTTCTCCTTGGGTTGGTAGCGGATTCAAGATTCAATATTTCGAATTTTGAATCCGATGTCTTTCATCAGTACGCCTCGGCGCGCTGTTCGCCGAGCAGTTGTTGCAGCGGTTTCTCGCCCCACAGCCAGAACAGCACCGGGGTGAGCAGGGTATCGAGCAGGGTGGCGCTGACCAGGCCGCCGAAGATCACCACCGCCACCGGGTGCAGGATCTCCTTGCCGGGACTGCCGCCAGCGAGCAGCAGTGGCACCAGGGCGATGGCGGTGACCAGCGCGGTCATCAGTACCGGCGTCAGTCGCTCCAGCGAGCCGCGCACGATCAGCTCACGGCCGAAGGCCTCGCCCTCGAAGGCGGCGAGGTTGATGTAGTGGCTGATCTTGAGGATGCCGTTGCGTGCGGCGATGCCGGTGAGGGTGATGAAGCCGATGAGAGTGGCGACGCTGAGCTGCTCGTCGGCGAGCCACAGCGCGGCCACGCTGCCCACCAGGGCGAGCGGAATGCTGCCGAGGATCATTGCGGTGAGGCGCCATGACTTGTAGCGGCTGTACAGCACCACCACCACCAGCAGCAGCGACAGCAGCGACAGGCCCCCGATGAGGCGGGTGGCCTGTTCCTGGGCCTGGAACTGGCCTTCCAGGCTGTGGAAGTAGCCGGTGGGCAGGCGCTGTGCGGCCAGGGCCGCGCGCACCTGCTGGATCAGCACGCCCAGGTCACGGCCGTCGCTGTTGGCGGAGAGCACGATACGGCGGCGGCCGTTGTCGCGGCTGATCTGGTTGGGGCCGTCCACCTCCTCGATGGCGGCAACCAGACGCAGCGGCACGTGGCCGGCCGGTGTCTCGATGAGCAGGTCCGCCAGGGCGTCGCCACCGCGTTGTGCCTCGGGCAGGCGCAGCACCACGTCGAAGCGGCGGTTGCCGTCGATCACCTGTGCGACGCGGGCACCACCGACCAGGGTCTCCAGCGCGGAGAGCAACTGCGCCGGATTGACGCCGTAGGCGGCGGCGCGCTGATAGTCGAGTCGCACCACCTGCTGCGGGATCAGTACCTGCTTTTCGATCTGCACGTCGACCAGGCCGGGGATCTGCAGCAGGCGGCCGTGCAGGTCGGCGGCGAGGCCGCGCAGGGTGTCGAGGTCGTCGCCGAAGACCTTCACCGCGATCTGGGCGCGGATGCCGGACAGCAAGTGATCGAGGCGGTGCGAGATGGGCTGGCCCAGGCTCACCGTGGCCGGCAGCGGTGCCAGACGCCGGCGGATATCGGTCATGATCTCCTCACGGCCGCGTTGTGAAGGCTCCAGGTCCACCTCCAGTTCGGTGCTGTGCACGCCTTCGGCGTGCTCGTCCAGTTCGGCACGGCCGGTGCGCCGTCCCACCTGCACCACTTCCGGCACCGCCATCACCAGCCGTTCGGCCAGGGCGCCGATGCGGTTGGACTCGCTCAGGCTGGTGCCCGGATTGAGCAGGACGCTGATGGTCAGTGTGCCTTCGTTGAAGGACGGCAGAAAGGCGCGCGGCAGGAACGGCACCGCGGCCGTCGCGCCCAGCACCAGGGCCAGTGCCGCGCCGAGCAGCAGGCGCGGATGGTCGAACGACCAGTACAGCAGCTTGCGATCCCACTGCTTGAGCCTGTGCACCAGCGGACTGTCGTCGGCCGGCAGATTTTTCATGCGCGGCAGCAGGTAGTAGCACAACACCGGCGTGACGGTGACCGCCACCAGCATGCTGGCCAGGATCGACACGATGTAGGCGATGCCGAGCGGGGTGAACAGGCGCCCCTCGATGCCGGGCAGGGCGAACAGCGGCACGAATACCAGCACGATGATCGCGGTGGCGTAGACGATACCGGAGCGCACCTCGGCGGTGGCGCGGGCGATTACCTGCAGCGCATCGAACGGTGTGCCACGGCTGCGTTGTTCCTTGAGGCGGCGGAACACGTTTTCCATGCCCACCACCGCATCATCCACCAGCTCGCCGATGGCGATGGCGAGGCCGCCGAGGGTCATGGTGTTGATGGACAGGCCGAACCAGCGGAACACCAGCACCGTCATCAGCAGCGACAGTGGAATGGCGGCGAGGGCGATGAAGGTGGTGCGCGTGTTGAGCAGGAACAGGAACAGCACCACCGCCACCATGATGGCGCCGTCGCGCAGCGCTTCGCCCACATTGCCGACCGAGGCCTCGATGAAGTCCGCCTGGCGGAACAGGATCTGCGGCTGACCGACACCGTCCGGCAATGTGCGCGCCAGGTCGGCGAGTGCATCCTCCACCGCGCCGGTGAGCTGCACGGTATCCGCCCCCGGCTGTTTCTGCACCGAGACGATCACCGCCGGCGCGCCGTTGAAACCGGCATCGCCGCGCTTCACCGCCGCACCGTATTCGGCGCTGGCCACCTGGCGCAGCAGGATCGGCCGATTGTCCTGCCAGGCCACCACCAGATTGCGCAGGTCGTCGAGGTGGGTGGTGCGGCCGATGTGACGGATCAGGTATTCGCGCGCCGCGCTGTCGAGAAAGCCGCCGCTGGTGTTCACTGCGAAGTCGCGCAGCGCGCCCTCCAGCTGTTCCAGCGACACGCCGAGGTCTTCCATGCGCTGCGGATCGGGCCGCACCTGATACTGGCGCACCTCGCCGCCGATGGCGATCACCTGGGCCACGCCGGGCAGCGTGAGCAGGCGCGGCCGGATCACCCAGTCGGCGGCCTCGCGCGCCGCCATGGCATCGGCCCCTTCCGCCACCGGGATCGCCACCAGCAGTATCTCGCCCATGATGGAGCTGATGGCGCCCATGTGCGGCGTGATGCCGGCGGGGATCTGATCGCGCACCAGGCCGAGACGCTCCGCCACCTGCTGGCGGTTGAGGTAGACGTCGGTGCCCCAGTCGAACTCCACGAAGACGATGGACAGACCGATGCCCGACACCGAGCGCACGCGCACCACGCCGGGCATGCCGTTCATGGCCGACTCGATGGGGAAGGTGACCAGCTGCTCCACCTCCTCCGGCGCCATGCCGTAGGCCTCGGTCATCAGCGTCACCGTCGGGCGGTTGAGATCGGGGAATACGTCGATGCCCATCTGGCGCAGGCTGAGCGAGCCCCAGGCCATGAGCAGTACGGCAGCAGTCAGCACCAGCAGGCGCTGGTGCAGGCTGGCAGTGATCAGTTGGTTGAACACGGCGCGGTCTCCTTCAGCGGATCTGTTCCAGCAGCGACGCGCCGCGCACTACCACCCGCTCGCCGCCGCCCAGGCCGCTGGTGATGGCGATGCGGGCGCCGTCCAGCGCCTCGATACTCACCCGCTGCGGGGTGAAATGCTCGGCACTCTGCTTGAGCCACACGCGCCACTCGCCACCGGGGCCGCGCGTCACCGCCTCGCGCGGCAGTGCCACGCCTTGCAAGGTGTCGGACAGGCGCGCGAACACGGTGACCTTTTCGTCCACCGCCAGCGGCGGCAGCGGCGGCTGCAGTTCGAATTGCAGCGGCACCGCCTGCTGGCGCAGCCGCGTGCCGGCGCCGAGCAGGCGTGCCGGCAGTACCGCACCGGAGGCCAGCCGCACGCTGGCGTCCAGGATGCGCGTGGCGAGGGCCGGCTCGTAGGCCAACGCATCCACCCACAGGCGTTGCGGCTGCACGATCTCGAACAGCGTGTCGCCGGCGGCCACCACGCCGCCGACGCGGGCGGTGGTGTGGCTCACCACCCCAGCGATCGGCGCGGTGAGCGCCTCCTCCCGATACAGGCCGGCGGCCACGGCGTCACGGCGCCGCTGCAGGCTGCTCACAGCCACTGCGGCGGCATCCAGTTCCTTCTCCGTCACGCTGTCGCGCAACTGCTGCAGCCGGATCAGTTGCCGTTCCGCCACTTCCAGCTCGCCCTTGATCTCCGCCAGCTGTGCCTCCTTCTCGCCGTGATCGATGGCGGCGGCCAGCGGCACCAGGCGCGCCAGCATCTGACCCTGGCGCACACCCTGGCCGAGGTGGGGCAGGCCGTCGGGGCCGGCCAGCAGGCGCCCGGCGCGCGGCGCCTGCACCGTGCCGCTGGCATTGGGATCGGGGATCACATGGCCCATCAGCTCCACGCTGCGCGCCAGCGCCGCCGGCTGCACCGGCAGGGTGCGGATATCCAGCAGGCGCTGGCTCGGCTTGGGCAGGAACAGGCCGCCGTCGGGCAGCCGCGCGGGCAGCGCGTCGGCGGCAACGATGTTCAGCGGTTCGGCGGCTGCGTGGGTGTGACCTTCATGGGCATGGCCGTCGGCCAGGGGCAGCAGCAGAAGCAGCACGGCGGGGGCGGCCGCCCGATTCAGGTGGCGGCGGCCGGCCAGCAGGGCCAGGGTGGCCAGCAGCAGCAAGGCCGTCACGCCGGGCCAGAGCCAGGTGGGAGCGGCGGTCCCGGTCTCCGCCGCCTGCGCGACCTCCAGCGTGGCAATCAACACCTCGTCGACGTCACCGACGTGGACGAAGATCATCAGGTTGTGCGTGCCGGCCTGGGCCAGCGGCCCGGCCTCTGCGCGGTAGCTGCCGGGGCCTGTCTCCGTTGCCTCGACACTCCACGCGCCCGACTCCAGCACCAGCGTGGCGCCGCTGACGGGGGCGTTGCTGTCCCAGGCGTCCAGCCACAGGGTGAGTGCGCCGTCATGCAGGCGGCCGAGCAGTTCCAGGCCGGAGCCATGGGCCTCGAAGCGGGGGGCGAGCGGTGCGGTCGGCAGTGCCGGTGCGGCATCGCCGTGGTCGTGGCCCTCATGGGCCGGCAGTACCGGCGCCCATAGCGCCAGCAGCAGGGGTAAAAAGATACGCATGATGATCCTCGTCGGGTACGGAAATAAAACATCCATACGACAGGACGGGATGTGCGGCCGCGGCGTGCAGGGGCACGCCGGGCAGGCGTTCAGCCGTCCCTAGACGAGGAGCGCGCGGGGTGGTCGGTGGGGCAGGGCGGGGATGAAGGACTGCAGCCGTGGGGTCATGCTGTCGCTGACGCCACTGGACAACGGGCTGTGTTCCCTGAGCAGGGTGACCGGCAGGGCCAGGGCGCCGCACATCTGGCACAGGGTACAGTTGTCGCAGGAGAGGCCGTGATTCTGGTCGGCATCGGGGACGGTCTGATCGTGCCCATGATGGGCAGCGGCCTCATGGTGATGGGCATCGTGCGCCGAGGCGGCGGCACTTTCGGCCGGGTGCTGGTGGCAGGCGAACGGCATGAAGCCGGCGGCAAAACCCTGCACGGGCAGCCACAGCAGCACCAGCCAGACTATCGCCTTACGCCAACCTTGCATCAACGGGATCCGTTTGCGGGAGTAAACATGTGACCGCCGGTGGAAGCCGGAGGTTCCGCAAGACTACCACAGCCGCGGGAAGATGAAACCGCTCGGGGCCGTGCGCTGCTCAAAACCATTCTGGCGCAGCGGGAGATGTGTCGATAAACGGCGTCTCCGCAACAACGATTTGCTGTCATAGGCCTTCTTTGCGCGTGTGCGGTGCATGCATTCAGCCGCCATGGCGCTGGAGACACGCCAGATAGGCCGCCTCGTCCGGCGCGCGGCCGGCGCGCTGCGCCTCCCACAGGGACTGGCCGAGGCACTCCATCATGTGATGCTCCACGCGGTGGGCATCGCCCAGGCGCAGCAGCAGGGCACGGTAGGCGGTGACGATGCCGGCCGGTCGGTCGCTGCCCAGCTGCTCGCGGATGGCGAGGTGCATGCCCATGTGCAAAAAGGGGTTGGACTGGCCCATCTCCGGGCTGTAGTCCTGCACCAGCGCCTCGTCGCCTTCCAGCAAGGCGTGATACTCCGGATGCTCACTCACCACCTCGGCCACCAGCCGTTCCAGCGGTTCCAGCGCCGCGTTCTCGCGCTGCTTGCGCCAGGCCTCCAGATAGAAGCGGCGCAGCGCGGTTCTGTCATTGCCGAACAGCATGGTTAGCTCACCGCAACGGCGCGCGGGGCGCGCAGGCAGGTTTTGTCGTGGGTCATGATTTCTTCTTCGCGGACTTCGCGCCCCTGGTGGTTACAGGCCATTTGGCTTTTGTCTCGCCGTCACCGGTGGTCTTCTGCCTGTATTCGCACAGGTCTTCGATGATGCAGGCCTGGCACTTGGGTTTGCGCGCCACGCAGATGTAGCGGCCGTGCAGGATCAGCCAGTGGTGGGCGTCCTGCTTGAATTCCGCCGGCACCACCTTTTCCAGTTTCTTCTCCACCTCCAGCACGGTCTTGCCCGGGGCGATACCGGTGCGGTTGCTGACGCGGAAGATGTGCGTGTCGACGGCGATGGTGGGCTGGCCGAAGGCGGTGTTGAGCACCACGTTGGCGGTCTTGCGGCCGACGCCGGGCAGGGCCTCCAGGGCGGCACGTTCGGCCGGCACCTCGCCGCCATGCTGCTCCAGCAGGAGGCGGCAGGTCTTGATGATGTTCTCCGCCTTGCTGTTGTACAGGCCGATGGTCTTGACGTAGTCCTTCAGTCCGTCGAGGCCGAGGTCGAGGATCGCCTGTGGCGTGCTGGCGACGGGAAACAGCTTCGCCGTCGCCTTGTTGACGCCCTTGTCGGTGGCCTGCGCTGACAGCACCACCGCCACCAGCAGCTCGAACGGTGTGCTGTAGTTCAGCTCGGTGGTGGGGGCGGGATTCTCCGCGCGCAGGCGGGTGAAGATTTCGTGGCGTTTGGCAGGGTTCATGGGGGAAACAGTTTCAAGTTACAAGTTGCAAGTTACAAGAAAAATCACAGGCTCTGTGCTTGTCACTTGTCACTTGTCACTTGTCACTTGTCACTTGTCACTTGTCACTTGTCACTTGTCACTTGTCACTTGTCACTTGTCACTTGTCACTTGTCACTTGTCACTTGTCACTCCGCGGCCAGCTCGGCGGCGGCCGGTGCCGGTTGCGGTACGCTGGCGCGGCGCTGATCGATGACATTCTTCAGCGCGATGAGCAGTCCCAGGCCGATGAAGGCGCCGGGCGGCAGGATGGCGAGGAGGAAGCCCTTGTAGTCCTCGAACACCGTGAGGCGGAAGGTACGGGCGGCTTCGCCGAACATCAGGTGCGCCTGGTCGAACAGGGTGCCGGCGCCGAGCAGTTCGCGCATGGCGCCGAGCAGCACCAGGGCGGCGGCGAAGCCGAGGCCCATGGTGAGGCCGTCGACGAAGGAGCGGCCGATGCTGTTCTTGGAGGCAAAGGCCTCGGCACGGCCGAGGATCGAGCAGTTGGTGACGATGAGGGCGATGAAGATGCCGAGGATGCCGTGCAATTCGTGAAACCAGGCGTTCATCGCCAGCTCGATGGCGGTGACGATGCTGGCGATGAGCAGTACGAATACCGGGATGCGGATGTCGGGGCGGATCAGGTTGCGGATCGCCGAGACGGTGACGTTGGACAGCACCAGGGTGAGCAGGGTGGCGAGACCGAGGCCGAGGCCGTTGACCACGTTGGAGGTCACCGCCAGCAGCGGACACAGGCCGAGGATTTGCACGAAGGCGACGTTGTTGTGCCACAGGCCGTCGCCGGCGATCTGGCGCAGGGTTTTATCCGCCATGAGGGGCCTCCTGTTGCGCTGCCGTTGCATCGCCACTGTCGAACAGTGTGTCGCGATGCTGTTGATAGTAGCCGAGCGCGTTGCGCACGGCCTTCACCACGGCGCGCGGGGTGACGGTGGCGCCGGTGAACTGATCGAACACGCCGCCGTCCTTCTTCACTTTCCACTTCTCCGGCAGCGGGTCGCGCAGCGAGCGGCCGGCGAAGCCGTGGACCCAGCCGGAGCGGGCCGCCTCGATCTTGTCACCCAGGCCCGGGGTCTCGCGGTGGGCGGTGATGCGCACGCCGGCCAGGCTGCCATCGAGATTGATGGCGATGAGCAGGTTGATGTCGCCGCTGTAGCCGTCGGGCGCGATGGCAGTGAGCGCCAGCGCCACCGGCTGGCCATTCTTGCGGGCGCGGTAGACCTGCTGTGGCAGCGGGCTGCCGAGCAGGGCGGCATCAGTGACCGCAGTGCTGTCGGTGACCGGGTCGTTGTCGTAGTGTTCAGGCGGGATCAGCGCGCTCAGGCTGTGCACCAGGGTATCGCGCTCGTTTTGCGCAATGCGCTCACGGGTGCTTTCGTAGGTGAAGGCGACCAGGCTCGTGCCGAGCACGGCGAACAGGCCGAGCAGGGAGGCGCTGAGCAGCATCTTCTTCAGCGGCATCGTCATCCCCTGTCGTGGCCGTACACCCGCGGCTGGGTGTAGTAGTCGATGGTGGGGGCAGCCATGTTCATCAGCAGTACGGCGAAGGCGACGCCGTCGGGGAAACCGCCCCAGCTGCGGATGACGAAGATCAAAATGCCCATGCCGATGCCGAACACCAGCTGGCCGCGCGCGCTGGTGGCGCCGCTCACCGGGTCGGTGGCGATGAAGAAGGCACCGAGCATGGCGCCGCCGCTGGCGAGATGGAACAGCGGGCTGGCATACAGCTCCGGATTGATCAGGTGGAACAGCGCGGCGATGAGTCCCAGACTGCCCAGTACCGCCACCGGCACATGCCAGGTGATGACGCGGCGCCACAGCAGCCACAGGCCGCCGAGCAGAATGAGCCCGTTGATCACCTCCCAGCCCTTGGCGCCGAACAGGCCGAAGATCGGCCCGCCGCGGATCTCGCTCACCGTATGCGCCATCCCCAGCTGCACCTTCATGGTGTCGAGCACGGTGGCGGAGGTGAGGGCATCCATCTGGATATCGGTGGGCAGGGCGCCGGTAAGGCTGTGCAGCAGCACCTGCACCAGGCCGAGGTCGGCGCTGCGCAGACCTTCCGGGGCGGCCCACGAGGTCATCTCCTGCGGGAAGGACACCAGCAGCAGTACATAGCCCGCCATGGCGGGGTTGAACGGATTGAAGCCAAGGCCGCCGTACAGCTGCTTGGCGAAGACGATGGCAAAGAGGGTGCCGACCGCCACCAGCCACCAGGGCGCCAGCGGCGGCAGGGCGATGGCGAGCAACAGGGCGGTGACGACGGCGCTGCCGTCGCGCAGGGTGTCGATGATCGGGCGCTGGCGCAGGGCGAGGATTGCAGCCTCGCTGGCCAGCGCCGTTGCGATGGCGACGAGCAGGTTGACCAGTACGCCCCAGCCAAACAGCCAGATGCAGCCGGCAACGGCGGGCAACAGCGCGTAGACCACGCGCAGCATCACATTGCTGACGTTGGCCGGACCGTGGACGTGGGGCGAACTGATGACTGGATTGGTCATGGTTATCGATCTCTATCCGCGAATGAACGCGAATGAAGGCGAATAAATGACAGTCCAGTCTCGCTGATGACTTTGCATTTGCGTTTATTCGCGTTCATTCGCGGACTCATTCTTTTTTTCCGTCGCGCGCCGTGCCTCGGCCTCGTCGATCTGGCGCTGCTGATCGGCGGTGAGGTTGTCGGTGTTCTTCGGTTCGACGCCGGCGGCCTCGCGCTTGGCCTTGGCCCGCTCCATGGCCGCCTTGATGGCGGCCTTCTTGGCCTCTTCGCTGTCGGCGGCGGGAGACTCTTCCAGCGCGGCCTTTTTCTTGGCCAGCTTGGCGGCGCGCTCGGCCTTTTCACGTTCCTGACGTTCGGTGCGGAAGTCGTGGCGCTCGCGCGCCAGCTCGGCCTTTTTCTTGTCGCGTGCCTGGGCCCAGATCGCGGTCTTGGCGTAGCGGTAGTACTGCACCAGCGGCAGGTTGGCCGGGCAGACGTAGGCGCAGCAGCCGCACTCGATGCAGTCGAACAGGTTGTAATCCTGCACCTTGTCGAAATCCTTGGCGCGGGCGTGCCAGTACAGTTGCTGCGGCAACAGGTTGGCTGGGCAGGCGCGGGCGCACTCGCCGCAGCGGATGCAGTTGCGCACCGGTCCGTGCTGGCCGAATTCGCCCGGCGCCAGGGCCAGGATGCAGTTGCCGGTCTTGGTGATCGGCAGCCCGCTGTGCGGCAGGGTGATGCCCATCAGCGGGCCGCCCAGCACCAGCCGCGACAGCGTCGGCGTGGTGCCGCCGCACTGGCGCAGCAGGTCGTCGACCGGGGTGCCGATCAACACCTCCAGATTGCGCGGCGTGGCGACGCCGCGACCGGTGACGGTGACGATGCGCGATATCAGCGGTTCGCCGTGTTCCACCGCGCGATGCACCGCGGCGGCGGTGGCGACGTTGTGGCACACGATGTTGATGTCGATGGGCAGGCCCTGCGACGGCACCTCCTTGCCGGTGAGCACCTTGATCAGCTGCTTTTCACCGCCGGTGGGATAGCGCGTCGGCACCTGCACCAGTTCGATGTCGCTGCGGTCGACGCGGGCCAGGGCGTCGCGCAGCGCGGCGTGGGCCTCGGGCTTGTTGTCCTCGATGCCGATCACCACGCGGCGCGCGTGCAGGGCATGGCGCATGATGCGCGCGCCGGCGATCACCTCGTCGGCGCGTTCGCGCATCAGGCGATCATCGCAGGTGATGTAGGGCTCGCACTCGGCGGCGTTGAGGATCAGGGTGTCAATCTCGGTGCGGGCACCGGGGTTGAGCTTGATGAAGCTGGGAAAGCCGGCGCCGCCCAGGCCGACGATGCCGGCCTCGCGAATGAGGTTGCGCAACTCGCTGGCATCGAGTGTGGTCCAGTTGCCATGCGGTTGCAGCTCTACCCAGCGATCTTCACCGTCGCTTTCCAGCACGATGCAGGGTGCGGTCAGGCCCGAGGGATGCGGTACCGCCCGCTCCTCGATGGCGACCACCGTGCCCGAGGTGGGGGCATGCAGCGCAGCACTGACGAAGCCGTCGGGTTGGGCGATGGTCTGTCCCTTGCGTACACGCTCACCCACTTCGACAATGGGCTTGGCCGGTGCGCCGATGTGCTGCTGCAGGGGCAGCACCAGGCGCTTGGGCAGCACGGCGGGCTGGATCGGCTGTTCGCAGGACAGCGACTTGTGGTCAGGCAGGTGCAGGCCGCCATGGAACTGCCACAGCTTGCGCGCAGCCGCAGTGGTGGTGCTGGTGGGCTTGGTCATGATGCTTGTTCCGGCTTGGTGCTGGTGGCCGGATAGGGCCAGGTCCAGGTGGCCGGAGCCACCTTGATCGGGATCATGCTGATGCAGTCCACCGGACAGGGTTCCACGCACAGCTCGCAACCGGTGCACTCGCCTTCGATGATGGTGTGCATCTGCTTGGCGGCGCCGAGGATGGCGTCCACTGGGCAGGCCTGCAGGCACAGGGTGCAGCCGATGCAGGTCTGCTCATCGATGAAGGCGACCATCTTTTCCTTGACGCCGCCTTCCACCGGCTTGGCATCGCGTCCCAGCAGATCGGCCAGCGCCATCACCACCGTCTCGCCGCCGGGCGGACACATGTTGATGTCGGCCTCGCCCTTGGCAATGGCCTCGGCGTAGGGGTGGCAACCGGCGAAGCCGCATTGGCCGCACTGGGTCTGCGGCAGGATGGCGTCGATCTTGTCGACGATGGGATCGCTGTCCACCTTGAAGCGCACCGCGGCATAACCGAGCAGCAGGCCAAAGGCCAACGCGAGCAGGGCGAGGGCGAGGATGGCTGTGAACATGGTTACAAGTTGCAGGTTGCAAGTTGCAAGTGAACAGAAAAAAGAGCTTTTTCTTGCCACTTGGAACTTGTCGCTTGCAACCTATTCCTCAACAGAAGGCTCGCCATCCGCATTATCCCTTCACCAGTCCGGAGAAGCCCATGAAGGCCATCGACATCAGGCCGGCGGTGATCAGGGCGATGGCGGGGCCGCGGAACACGGCGGGGACATCGCTGACGGTGATGCGCTCGCGCATGGCGGCGAACAACACCAGCACCAGGGAGAAGCCGACGGCGGCGCCGAAGCCGTACACCGCCGATTCGAGGAAGCTGTGCTGCGCCTGGGTGTTGAGCAGGGCCACGCCGAGCACGGCGCAGTTGGTGGTGATCAGCGGCAGAAAGATGCCCAGCACCTGATACAGCACCGGCGAGGTTTTGTGCACCACCATCTCGGTGAACTGCACCACCACGGCAATGACCAGGATGAAGGCGATGGTGCGCAGGTATTCGATGCCGAGCGGCGCCAGCAGGTACTCGTTGGTGAGATAGGCGCACACCGAGGACAGGGTCAGCACGAAGGTAGTGGCCAGCCCCATGCCCAGGGCCGTTTCCAGCTTGCGCGACACGCCCATGAACGGGCACAGGCCAAGAAACTTCACCAGGACGAAGTTGTTGACCAGCACCGTGCTGACGAGGATGAGGGCGTATTCGGTCATTGGGTCAGATGCAAGTGGAAAGATCCAAGAGAAAAGTGTCCAAAAAGTTAGTGCAAAGATAGCAGAAGCGGCGGATGGGCAAGAATGATCATTCGCAATCCCCTTTTATCTTTGCTCTTGCAACTTGTAACTGCCTACTTGATGCGCATGCCCGGTTGGGCGCCGTCGTCCGGACTGAGGATGAACAGGTCCTTGCCGCCGGGGCCGGCGGCCAGCACCATGCCCTCGCTCAGGCCGAACTTCATCTTGCGCGGAGCCAGATTGGCCACCATGACGGTGTGGCGGCCCACCAGGTCCTTGGGGTCGTAGGCGGAGCGGATGCCCGCGAAGACGTTGCGGGTTTCCCCGCCCAGGTCCAGGGTCAGGCGCAGCAGCTTGTCGGCCCCTTCTACCAGCTCGGCGTGGGCGATGCGCGCCACGCGCAGGTCCACCTTGGCGAAGTCGTCGATGGTAATGGTTTCGGCGATGGGGTCCATGACGGGTTGGGTCTCGTGCTGTTGATGTTCGGCGTGGCGTGCCTGGGAATGGCTGTCGGCCGCAGGCGCCATGCTGGCGGTGTTGGCGGCGATGAGGGCATCGATCTGCTTGGTATCGATGCGGGTCATCAGGTGTTTATAAGCGTTGATGTGGTGGCCACCGGCCAAGGTATTACCTAGGTCATCCCAGTTAAGGGAGTCGATATTCAGGAACTCCCTTACCTCTGCTGCGATCTTTGGCAGTATGGGACCAAGATAGACAGTGAGTATGCGGAACGCCTCAATGGT
>JANJXC010000037.1 GCA_024709225.1 Gammaproteobacteria bacterium
CGCGAACTGCTCGCGCAGATCGGCGTGGCGCATCAGGTGGTGGAGGTGCAGGTCGATGAGGCGCTGCACGCGGGCGAGGCGCCGGAGCTGTATGTGGTGCGCCTGGCCCTGGCCAAGGCGCAGGCCGGGCATGCGATCTGCAGCGACTGGCCGGTGCTCGGTGCCGATACCACGGTGGTGGTCGACGGCGCCATCCTGGGCAAGCCGCGCGATCGCGCCGACGGCCTGGCGATGCTGGCGCGGCTGTCGGGCCATACCCATCATGTGTATACCGGCGTGGCCGTGGTGGATGCCGCCGGCGAGGCGCATACGCGGCTGTCGGTGAGTGCGGTGACCTTTCGCGCCATCAGCGCGCCGGAACAGGAAGCCTACTGGGACAGCGGCGAGCCCGCCGACAAGGCCGGCGGCTACGCGGTGCAGGGGCTGGGCGCCGTGTTCATCGAGCGGCTGGAAGGCAGCTATTCCGGCGTGATGGGCCTGCCGCTGTTTGAGACCGCTGCACTGCTGCGCGGTTGCGAGATTTCAATTTTGGAACAACCCTGATCATGTCCATGAATGCCCCCCTGACGCCGGCGATGAGCGGCGAAATCCTGGTCAACGTCACGCCGCACGAAACCCGCGTCGCCTTCGTCGAGAACGGCGTGCTGCAGGAGGTGCAGATCGAGCGCGCGCGCAAGCGCGGCCTGGTCGGCAACATCTACAAGGGCACGGTGCGGCGCGTGCTGCCCGGCATGCAGGCGGCCTTCATCGATGCCGGCCTGGAGCGCACCGCCTTTCTGCATGCCTCTGACATCCTCTGTCCGGACAACGGCAGCGACGAGCGCGAGCGCTGTCTCAAGGGCGAAGCGGACGACGGCGAACGCGCGCCGCAGCGGCAGATCGACGAGTTGCTGCGCGAGGGACAGGAGCTGCTGGTGCAGGTGGTGAAGGACCCGCTCGGCACCAAGGGGGCGCGTCTCACCACCCACATCACCATTCCCGCCCGCTTCCTGGTGTTCATGCCGCAGTCCAGCCACATCGGCGTGTCGCAGCGCATCGAGAACGAGGGCGAGCGGCAGCGGCTCAAGGAGCGCATCACGGCACTGGCGGCGGAGTTCGGTCCGGGCGGCTTCATCGTGCGCACCGCGGCGGAAGAGGCGGACGACGAGGCGCTGCGCGCCGACATCGCCTTTCTGCACAAGCTGTGGAGCGAGATCGGCGCCCGGGTGGGCAGCGAGCGCAGCGGCACGCTGATCCACGAGGACCTGCCGCTGGTGATGCGCACCATGCGCGACGTGGTCGGCGCCGAGGTGGAGAAGGTGCGCATCGATTCGCGCGAGACCTTCCGCAAGGTGCAGCGCTTCGCCGAGAAGTTCATCCCCGAACTGGTGCCGCGCATCGAGCACTATGCCGGCGAGCGGCCGATCTTCGATCTCTACGCCATCGAGGACGAGATCCAGCGCGCCCTGGAGCGCAAGGTGACGCTCAAGTCCGGCGGTTATCTGATCATCGATCAGACCGAGGCGATGACCACCATCGACGTCAACACCGGCGCCTTCGTCGGCCACCGCAATCTGGAGGAGACCATCTTCAAGACCAACCTGGAGGCGAGCCAGGCCATCGCGCGCCAGCTGCGCCTGCGCAACCTGGGCGGCATCATCATCCTCGACTTCATCGACATGGTGGATGCGGAGCATCGCCGCCAGGTGCTGCGCAGCCTGGAGAAGGCGCTGGAGCGCGACCATGCGCGCACCCACATCTCCGAGGTGTCGGCGCTGGGCCTGGTGGAGATGACGCGCAAGCGCACGCGCGAAAGCCTGGAGCATGTGCTGTGCTCCACCTGCCCCACCTGCAACGGCCGCGGCACGCTGAAGACCGCCGAGACCGTGTGCTTTGAAATCTTCCGCGAGATCATGCGCGAGGCGCGCCAGTTCGATGCGCAGCAGCTGCTGGTGCTGGCCTCGCAGGATGTGGTCGATCGCCTGCTGGACGAGGAGTCCACCGCGGTGGCCGAATTGGAGGAGTTCATCGGCAAGCCGATCCAGTTCCAGGTGGAGACGCTGTACACCCAGGAGCAGTACGACGTGGTGTTGCTGTAGAGGCAGAGGCAAGTTGCACGATACAAGTTACAAGTAAAACCGTGACTTCGGCGCGGGATGCGCAACTTATCTGCCGTTAGGCTGCTCCAAAGCGGAAGCCACTGATACTCCCTTTTCGGACCACTTTGCATGGAAAAGCCCAGCCTGTTTCGCCGCCTGCGCCGTGCGCTGTGGTTCGCCACGGCGGGGCTGGTGATTCTGGTGGCGGTGCTGCTCAGCCTGACGCGTCTGCTGCTGCCGGGTTTGCAGGGCTATCGCGCCCAGGTGGAGACCCAGGCCAGCGCGGCCCTGGGCCAGCCGGTGCGCATCAGCACCCTCAGTTCGCGTCTGCGCGGCCTGTCCCTGGTGGTGGTCCTGGAGGGCTTGGCGCTGCGCAACGCCAGCGACGAATTCACGGTGGCGCAGTTTCGCGAAGTGGAGATCGGTTTCGACCCGCTGACCAGCCTGCGTCGCCTGCAGCCGGTGATGACTTCACTGACGGTGGTCGGCGCCGACCTGACCATCGTGCGTCAGGCCGATGGGCGCCTGGAGGTGCAGGGGCTGGCCGGCACGGGCGACGATGGCGGCGCCGCGGAGGGGATCGGGCGCTGGCTGCTGGCACAGGACCACCTGGCCTTGCTGGACAGCCGCCTGCACTGGCGTGACCTGAAGACCGGGCGCAGCCTGGACTTCGAACGGGTCGCCATCGAGCTGCAGAACCGCAGCGAACGTCACCAGCTGAATGTGGATATCGCGCTGCCGCCGGGGGCCGGGCGCGATCTGCGCCTGGCCCTCGATCTGGAGGGCGACGTGCTGGTGCCCGGCGCGTGGCGCGGACGCGGCCATCTGCAGGGCCATGGCCTGCGTCCGGCACCATGGCTGGAGGAGTGGGCGGCGGTGGCCGGTGTCACCCTGCAGCATGGCGTGTTCGACCTGGCGCTGTGGGGCGAGTGGGACGCCGGCCGTCTGGTGCGGGCCGACGGCATGGTGGAGGTAGATGCACTGGCGCTGCGCGCGCCGCACGGCAGTCTGGCGCTGCCGCGTGCAGTGGCAGCGGCCTCCTGGCAACGTCATGCCGACGGCTGGGAGATGCGGCTGGATGAGCTGCGCCTGTGGCGCAGGGTCGGCGATACGGCGGAAAGGGTGCAGGCACGGCTGCACCGCACCGACAGCGGCTGGGACCTGCAGCTGGGCGCGTTGCGGCTGGAGGATCTGGCGCTGCTGGCACCGCTGCTGCCGCAGCTCGATGCCACGCAGCGCGCCGCCCTGGCCACCCTGCAGCCGCGCGGGCGGTTGCGGGATGTGCGCGCCCGGCTGGCGGCGGACGGCAGCCTCAGCCACCTGCAGGGGCGGCTGGAGCAGGCGGCCTGGGCGCCTTGGCAGCAGCTGCCCGGAGTCACCGGGTTGAACGGACACGGAGTGTGGAACGCGGCGCATGGACAGATCACCCTCGACGGCCGTGACGCCACGCTGGCGTTGCCGCAGTTGTTCCGCGCGCCGTTGCGGCTGGCGCAGATGCAGGGCGAGCTCGGCCTGCGGCATGACCACCAGGGCTGGCGTGTCACCATCGACGAGTTGCAACTGGCCAACGCCGATATACAGCTGACGCTTGCGGCGACGCTGGCGCTGCCGCCCGATGCGACCCCCTATCTCGACCTGCGCGGCAGCTTCCGCAACGGCCACGCCGTCACCGTGCCGCACTATCTGCCGGCGGGCATCATGGGACAGGAGGCCCTGGGCTGGCTCGATGAAGCGTTTCGCGCCGGCACGGTCACCCAGGGCGGCGTCCTGTTCCACGGGCCGCTGGCCGCCTTTCCCTTCGATCAGGCGGAGGGCCGCTTCGAGGTCGACTTCCACGCCCGCGACGTCGAACTGTTTCTGCAGACCGGCTGGCCCAGCCTGCGGCAGGTGGGTGCCCGCGTCGTCTTCCTCAATCGCGGCATGGTGATCGAGGCCGACAGCGGCCGCATGTACGGCAGCCGCATTCACGGCGCGCGGGTGGCGATCGATGATCTGCATCGGCCGCTGCTGACGGTGCAGGGCACCGCGCGACTGCAGGGGGACGACGCTCTCAGGCTGCTGCGCGATACGCCGTTGCAGCAGCGCGTGGGTGAGTATGTCGCCGGCCTGCGCCTGGAGGGCGAGAGCGAACTGGCGCTCGAGTTTGGCTTGCCGTTGACGGCGGCGGTGGAACAGTCGCGGCCCTTCTGGCTGACCGGCGCGGTGACCCTGCAGGACAACCGGCTGTGGGTAGAGGATGTGTTGCCCATCGAGGCCATTGCCGGCCGCCTGGATTTTACCGACAGCGGCCTGCGGGCCGAGCGGCTGACGGTGCGCCTGCTGGATGGCCCGGCCAGTCTCGCGATCTACGGCGAGGGTGAAGGGGCCGCGGCCCGTACCGTGATCGCCGGCCGGGGCGAATTTCAGGCGGCCGCGCTGCCGCGCCTGCATGCTACGCCGTTGCTGGCGGGGGTGCGCGGCGGCAGCGCCTGGCAGGGCCTGCTCACCATCCCGCAACGCGGCGGCAGCGAGGGCACCCGGCTCTGGCTCAGTTCCGATCTGACGGGTGTCGCGGTGGAGCTGCCGCATCCCCTGGGCAAGCCGCAGGGGCAGGCGCGGGGGCTGGAGCTGGCGCATCATTTTTCCGGCCCCAGGCGCGGCCAGTTGCAGCTGGCCTATGGCGACGACGTGCAGCTGCAGCTGCTGCTGGACCCGCAGCACGGCATGCGCCGCGGTGCGGTGCATTTCGGCAGCGGTGTTGCCAGCCTGCCGGAGCGCGATGAATTGCATGTCAGCGGCACCCTGCGCGATCTGAGCCTGGAGCAGTGGCGCGACGCCTTGCGCGGCGGCAAGGACAAGGAGCAGAACCCGGGCCTGGGTCTGCCGCTGCGGCTGGCGATGGACGAGCTGCAGCTGGCGGCGGCGGCGGATGACGGTGACGATGTGGCCGACAACAGCGCGTGGAACACGCTGCCGTCGATGGAGGTGGCGATCGCCCGCTTCGGCCACGGCGCGCTGGCGCTGGAACAACTGACGTTCAGCCTGCACAGCAGTGCGGAGGCGATGCAGCTGAATGATCTGAAACTGACGGCGCCATCCTTGCAGTTGACCGGGCAGGGGCGCTGGCAGCTGCGCCCGCGTTCGTACAGCGAGATGAAGCTGCAGCTGGAATCGCCGGATGTGGGCAACATGCTGCAGCACCTCGGCGTGGCCAGCGTGATTACCCGCGGCAAGACCAGCAGCCAGGCGGAACTGAACTGGCCCGGGCCGTTGCAGTCGTTTGCGCTCGCCACGCTGAGCGGTACCATCGCGGTGAATATCGACGATGGCCTGATGGACGAGGTTGAGCCGGGGGCCGGTCGCCTGCTCGGCCTGCTCAGTCTGCAGGCCTTGCCGCGGCGTCTGATCCTCGATTTTCGCGATCTGTTCCAGAAAGGGCTGTCCTTCAGCAACATCCGCGGCGACATCAGTCTGCGCGCCGGCGATGCCTATACCTCCAATCTCGTATTGGAGTCCACCTCCGCCACCGTGCGGGTGGAGGGGCGTACCGGCCTGGTGGCGCGCGATTATGATCAGACCGTGACGGTGGTGCCCAATCTGTCGGGCACGGCGCCGGTGGTCGGGACGCTGGCCTTCGGCCCGCAGGTGGGGGCGGTGATGTTGCTGTTCCAGCGCCTGCTGAAGAAAAATGTCGACGAGGCGGCGCGCAGCGAATATCACGTCACCGGCTCGTGGGATCAGCCGGTGATCGAGAAGATGGCCGACCCGGTGGAGGCGCCTGACGTCCCTGCCGCGGGTGGTGCGTCGTAACAGATGGAATGAGGTAAAGCGTGATGATGTTGCGAGTGTTGTTGCTGGCCGCCGTGTGGCAGGTGCAGGCGTCTGCCGCCGAGCCGCTGTTCGTGACGGCGGTGGAGTGGGCGCAGCCGCGCACCGGCGCTGCCCTGCTGCAATATCCGGCCCTGGCGCAGGTGATGACGCAGTTGCAGGACGGGCAGCGCCTGGAGCTGCATTACCCGGGGGGGGATGAAGGCAGCCTGTGGGTGCGCGAGCTGCAGGCCTGGCTGGTGGCGCTGGGCCTGTCGTCGCAACGCATAGACCTGCTGCCCGGCAGCCAGCGCGCAGATGCCATCGAGCTGCGCGTGGTGGACGCACCGGCGGCGGGACGGAAGTAAATGGTTTGCCTCGCGTGCGTTCGGCGGAATATGGCATGCCCGTGCGCCAGCTGATCCTGGGCGGCGCCAGATCCGGCAAGAGCCGCCATGCCGAGCAGCTGGCGCTGGCAACGGGCGGCGCCGTTACCTATGTCGCGACTGCCGTGGCGGCCGATGCCGAGATGCAGGAGCGCATCGCGCATCACCGCGCGCAACGCCCGGCGGCGTGGTCACTGGTGGAGGAGCCGCTGGCGCTGGCGCAGGTGCTGCGCGCGCATGCCGTTGCCGACGGTTGCCTGCTGGTCGATTGCCTCACCCTCTGGCTCAGCAATCTGCTGGCCGTGGATGACGCGCGCATGCAGCAGGAGATCGCCGCCCTGTACGCGGCCGTGCCGCAGTTGCCGGGCCGGTTGCTGCTGGTGAGCAATGAAGTCGGCTGGGGCATCGTGCCCGATAATCCGCTGGCCCGCCGTTTTCGCGATGAGGCGGGTCGTCTGCATCAACAGCTCGCCACTCTGTGCGATCACGTGACCCTGGTGGTCGCAGGTCTGCCTCTGGCGCTCAAGTAGACGCACTCTCGAACGACATCGCGCGCATCCTCCGGGTGCTTGCGTTGATATTAATCATTTCATGTTCCGCGGCCGCGCAGTTTGCATTTTTGTGCGCGCGAAATCTGGCCATTTATGCGTGACCGGGTGAAAATGCGGGCCTCCCCCGTCTTCCGTACAAGGACTTTGTAATGCTCGATGCATGGCTGCGCCAGCCGGTCTCCGCTCCTGATGAATCCGCCATTGCCGCTGCCCAGGCGCGGCAGGGCGTGTTGACCAAACCGCCCGGGGCATTGGGGCGACTGGAGGAGATTGCCGTCGAATTGGCCGGCCTGCAGCGGCGTGCCCGCCCGCAGCTGGAGCGGGTGCGCATCGTGGTCTTCGCCGCCGATCATGGCGTGGCGGCCGAGGGCGTGTCGGCGTTCCCCCAGGCCGTGACGGTGGAAATGATCCGCAATTTTTCCCGTGGCGGCGCCGCCATCAGTGTGTTGGCGCGGGCACTGGGGGCGACCCTCGAGGTGGTGGACGTGGGCGCGGCCGGTGCAGTGGAGGCACTGCCGGGCGTGGTGAGCCGGCGTGCCGCCAACGGCAGCGCCAATTTCTGCCGCCAGGCGGCGATGAGCGCGGAACAACTGCACAGTGCGCTGGCCGCGGGCCGCGAGGCCATCGAGCGGGCGTTGCAGCAGGGGATGGACCTGTTCATCGGCGGTGAGATGGGGATCGCCAATACTACGGTGGCCACCGCCGTGGCGTGTGCCGTGCTGCATCTGGACCCGGCCCTGGTGGCCGGCGCCGGCACCGGGCTCGATGCGGCCGCCATCGGCCACAAGGCCGAGGTGGTGCGGCGGGCGCTGGCCCGGCACCGCGAGGAGCTGGAAGACCCGCTGGACATCCTGCGCTGCGTCGGCGGTTTCGAGATCGCGGCCCTGACCGGTGCCTACATCGCGGCGGCCCAGGCCGGTGTGCCGGTGCTGGTGGATGGCTTCATCACCACGGCCGCGGCCCTGATGGCCGTGCAGATCAATCCCTCCGTGCGTCCCTGGCTGCTGTTTTCCCATCACTCCGCCGAACGCGGCCATGGCCGCCTGCTGGCGGCGCTGGAGGCCTATCCGCTGCTCAGTCTGGGGCTGCGCCTGGGCGAGGGCAGCGGCGCGGCGACGGCCCTGCCGCTGTTGCAGATGGCCTGCCGCCTGCACGACGAGATGGCAACCTTTGCCGAGGCCGGGGTCAGTGACAAGTAGCGCGTCGCACGTTGCCGCTCACCGGCGAAATTTCCGCCCGCATTGCCCGTCACTTATCTTTAGCGATTTGCTGGACTACTCTTGGTGATAAGGAGTATCCCCATATCGAGTCCTTTGGCCGCTGTGTGATAGTTGCAGCGCAAGGGGTGCGGGAATTGTGATTTGTCATCCTGCCGCTGTGTTTCCATAAAAATAATCAAGGCCATCGCTATGTGGCACCGGTTTCGAACCATCAAGGGTTTTATGTTGCTTGCGGCCCTGGCCGGCTCCCTGCTGTTGTTCGGGGGCGCCTATGCCGTGGTGGCCTCGCTCTACGACCGCACCGTGCGCGAGGATGCCCGCGAGGTATCCGGGGTGCTGGCCGGCCAGACCTTCGATGCCATGTTCCAGGTGATGCGCAAGGGCTGGACCCGCACCGAGCTGGAAGAGTTTCTTGCCGCCATGCGCGGACGCTTTGCCGATACCCCCTATAGCCTGGAAATCTACCGCGGCGAAATCGTCGAGGCGCTGTATGGCCCCATCGCGCAGCCGCAGCCCGACGCCGCCATCGCCCAGGCCTTTCGTGACGGCGACAATGTGGTGCATGAGGATGACAACGGCCTGCGTCATGTCTATCCGCTGCGCGCGCGCCAGGAGTGTCTCGGTTGCCATGGCAATGCCGCGGTGGGCGATACCCTCGGTGTGATCGACCTGCGCCAGGACCTGCGCCCGGTGCTGGAACGCGCACGCGCCGGTTTCATGGCGGCGCTGTGGCTGGTGGTGCCGGTGATGCTGGTGGGCGCCTTCCTGGTGGCGATGTTCATCCACGGCCGCATCGATGATGCGGTGCGCCAGCTGCGCGGCCGGGTGGGACAGGTCAACAGGGTGGCGGACCTGGCGCATTTCGCCATGGACGACTCTCAGGTCGGTTTCCGCGAGCTGGACGACATCCTGGCCGAGGTGCGCGGCCTGGTGACGCGGCTGCGCGAGTTTGCCGTGGACAAGGACCTGCTGGAGTTCGAGATCCGCCTGCTGGAGCGTTTCATCATCACCTCCGAGGTGGTGCGCGACTGGCGCGAATACGTCAATCACCTGTTGCTGGAGATCAACAAGGTGATGGAGGCCTACGTGCTGTTCTCGGTGTTCAAGGTCGAGGAGGAGGTATTCGACCTGGAGATCTTCTGGCGCAACCGGCCGTCGCCGCACATGACCCAGGTGCTGGAGCGCAGTGTGCGCGCGGTGCTGCAGCGCCACCCCTATTTCAAGGGCATGGCGACCGTCGAGGTCAATCACAATGTGGCCGACAACAGCCGCGATATGCCCAGCCTGTCCGAGGCCGACATCGAATTGCAGAGCAAGAGCCTGTTCGTGGACACGCCGAAGATCGGCGGTATCGTCGGCATCGGCGTGCAGGCCGGACTGGGCAAGGACCCGATGCGCCTGCTGGTGATGGAAAGCATCCTCTCCACCCTGCTCAACGTGGTCGGCTCGGTGAAGGCCATCTACAAGTACACCAAGGAGCTGGAGTACTACGCCACGCGCGACCCGCTCACCCATCTCTATAACCAGCGCGCCTTCTGGGAGCTGCTGGAGTATGAAATGGACCGCGCCAAGCGCAAGGGCGATCGCATCGGCCTGCTGATGATCGATATGGATAACTTCAAGGGTATCAACGATACCTACGGCCATGCCTTCGGCGATGCCTTTCTGCAGTCCTTCGCCGCGCTGCTCAAGCAGGTCTTCCGCCACGGCGACGTGGTGGCCCGCTATGGCGGCGATGAATTCGTGGTGCTGCTCACCGATGCGCCGGAGAACCAGGCCTGGACGGCGGCACAGCGCCTGGTGGAAGACACCGCGCAGCTCAGCCTGGCGGCGCCGGACGGCAAGGCGGTGCGGGTCACCATCTCCATCGGCATCGCGCTGTGCCCGGACCATGCCGAGGTGGCGCGCGACCTGTTCCTCATCGCCGACAATCTGATGTACCGCGCCAAGCACGAAGGCAAGAATCGGGTGCTGCTGGCCGGCGGCGAGGATGTGGCGGAGATCTATCGCGGCATCGGCGCGCAGAGTTTTTCCATCCTGGCGGCGCTGGAGGAGCGGCGTTTCATCCCGTATTTCCAGCCCATCGTCACCACTGCCGACGGCGCACCGTTTGCCTTCGAGGTCTTGAGCCGCATGCGGGGGGAGGCGGGGGAGGTGACGGTGGCCGGGGAGTACATCGATGTGGCCGAGCGCATGGGCGTGGTGCACAAGCTGGATTACCAGGTGATGGAACATGCCTTCGAGGCGGTGCGCCGCAGCGGTTACCAGGGCAAGCTGTTCGTGAATCTGTCGCCCAAGGCGCTGATCCTGGCGGAGTTCGTGCCGACGGTGGAACTGCTGATCGGCCGCTGCGGCATCAACCCGGAGCAGGTGGTGTTCGAATTGACCGAGCGTGAGACGGTGCGCAATCTGGCCCTGCTGCAGACCTTCGTCACCGAGTTGAAGGCGCACGGCTTTCAGTTCGCCATCGATGATTTCGGCTCCGGTTTTTCCTCGTTCCACTATCTGAAGCACTTCCCCATCGACTACGTGAAGATCGATGGCGACTTTGTCATCAACCTGATGCATGACGAACGTGATCAGGTGTTTGTGCGTCATATGGCCGCCATGGCGCATGACCTCGGCATCCGCACCATCGCCGAGTTTGTCGAGGACGCCGAGGTGATGGCGCATGTGCACGATGCCGGCATCGATTATGTGCAGGGGTATTTCGTCGGCCGGCCGGGTCCGACGCTGACCTGACGCGGCCGGTATCGGCACGGGGCCGCTCCGCAAACTGCAGGGATGGGCTATGCAGTCAGAAAGACACACCGAGGCGATACGCGCCGGCTGGCCGGCGCCGCTGGGGCTGCTGGCGGCGGGGGTGTCCGGCGTACTGGCCGGCTGGCTGGGCGGCCGGGTGGACCTCGATGCGCCACTGCTGCTGGCGGCGGTGGGCGGGCTGCTGGCCAGTGGCGCCGTGCTGGCCTGGTGTGCCGGCCAGACACGTGCGGCGCGCCGCGCGGAGGCGGCCGCGCTGCGCCGCCAGGCCGACGAGCTGGCGCAGAGCCGCGCCGTCGCGCAGGACTTGCAGCGGCGCGAACAGTTCTATCACACCATCCTGGAAGATATCCCGGAGATGATCTGCCGCTGGTATCCGGATGGCCGCATCAGTTACGTCAACGAGGCCTATTGCCGGCATTTCCAGGTATCCCGCGAAGAGCTGCTGCAGCACGGCGGCTTTCCCCTGTTTCACCCCGGTGCCAGCCGTTTTGATGCCGCACTGTATCGCGCCCAGCCGGTGGTGGTGATGGAATTTCCGCTGCCGCAGGCCGACGGCACGCAGCGCTGGGAGCGTTGGGTGGATCGGGCCCTGTTCGAGGAGGACGGCACGATTCGAGAATTTCAGTCGGTGGGTGAGGACATCACGGCGCGCAAGCGCGCGGAGCAGGAAACGACGCGGCTGTTGGAGGAAAATCGCCTGCTGGCCCGCATGGCGCTGGCGATACAGGAGGAGGAGCGGGCGAATCTGGCGCGCGAACTGCACGATGAATTGGGCCAGTCGCTCACCGCCATCCGCGCCGAGGCCGAGTGCATCCTGCAGATCAACCGCGAGCGCAGCCCCACCATCAGCGAGTGTGCCGGCTCCATCAGCGCCGTGGCTGGACAGGTGTATGGCGTGGTGCGCGGGATGATGCACCGCCTGCGGCCCTCCTTGCTGGATGATCTCGGTCTGGTGGCGGCGCTGACCGAACTGCTGCGCCAGTGGCGTGGTCATCACCCCGAGCTGGTGCAGGAGGCCGTGCTGGAGCCCTTGCCGAGGCTGACGCCGGCGCTGGAACTGGTCGTCTACCGCATCGTGCAGGAGGCGCTGACCAATATCGCCAAACATGCGCAGGCGAGCCGCGTCTCTCTGACCTTGCGGGCGGTAGACGCGGTGCTCGAATTGTCGGTGCGCGATGACGGCTGCGGCATCGCCAGGGCGGCCAATGAACGCGGTTACGGTCTGATCGGCATGCGTGAGCGCGCCCTGGCGGTGGGCGGTCAGTTTCAGATCACCACCGGGCCCGGGATGGGTACGGCCATCAGTGTGGTGCTGCCGTTGACGGAGCGGGAGGTGCAACATGCAACATGAACGGATTCGGGTGCTGCTGGTGGATGATCATCCGGTGGTGCGCGCCGGCTTTCGCCGTCTGCTCGAGGTCAATCCGGAGGCGGCGGTGGCAGAGGCGGGCAGCGGTGAAGAGGCGCTGCGGCTGTACCAGGAACTGCGGCCCGCGGTGGTGGTGCTCGACCTGTCGATGCCGGGCATGGGCGGGCTGGAAACGGTGCGCCGTCTGATGGCGCATGACAGTGATGCCCGTATCCTGGTGTTCAGCATCCACGATAACGAGGCGATGTTGTCGCGCGCGCTGCAGGCGGGCGTGCTCGGATATCTCACCAAACAGTCGGCGCCGTCGATCCTGCTGGAGGCGGTGCAGGCGGTGGAGCAAGGTCAGATGTACATCGACCCCGACTTGGTGGGGCGCGCCGTCAGCAACGGCCGCAACGGCCTGCTGGAGCGCCTGACGCCGCGTGAGTTCGAAGTGTTTCGCCTGCTCGCCGAGGGGCACTCGGTCAACGACATCGCCCGCCTGCTGTCGATCAGCCCCAAGACCGCGGGTGTGCACCACACCCGCGTCATGCACAAGCTCGAGGTCGTCACCTCAGTGCAGCTGGTCAGGCTCGCCCTGCGCCATGGTGTGATCATGCCGTAAGCGCTTGTGCATGCCGCGGCCTGTGCAGCAGTTTCTGTTTGTAGTTATTTTTACTACATACCACCTTATGTTGCCTGCACCACGGTGGCGGTGGACTTTGATTTATTCCAAATCTAAATCTCGTTCGGCGTTATGGTTGCCATAAAAATACGCCATCTGCTTATTTCACTCTTTGGTATCAACAGGCATCTTGCCGGTAGGGTCGGCGGTGTGTGCCGTTGCGTTGTGTCGTGAAATGGGTAGTGATGAGCAGTGAGAAAATTTCCGTTCTGGTAGCGGACGATCATCCGGTGACGCGTATAGGCATGCGGCGCCTGCTGGAAACCAACGATATCGGTGTCGTGGCGGAGGCCTCCACAGGCGAGGAGACATACCGTCTTTACAACATTCATCATCCCGACGCGGTGTTGATGGACCTGCGCATGTCAGGTATCGGCGGGCACGAGGCGGTACGCCGCATCCGCCGCCGCGATGCCGCGGCGAAGATTCTGGCATTCAGCACCTCTGACAGCGAGGCATTGTTCCGTCAGGCACTGGGCATGGGCGTGTCAGGCTATCTGACCAAGTGTGCCGCCGCAGAGCAGATCGTCTCTGCGGTCAGACAGGTGGCAGCGGGGGAGAAATATTTTGATCCGGCCCTGGCCGGGCAAGCAAGCGCGACACCAGGCACGGCAGCGTCTTCGCTGCTGACGGCGCTCACGCCGCGTGAATTCGAAGTCTTCCGTCTGTTGGCCGAAGGGTATTCGGTCAACGACATCGCCGGTGTCTTGTCGATCAGCCCGAAGACGGCGGGCGTCCATCACACCCGCATCATGCACAAGCTGGATATCCGCTCACCGGTGCAGCTGGTGCGCCTGGCCTTCCAGCAGGGGGTGATAACACTATGAAAACGATGATAACAACAGCAGGGGTGAGACAGTATGAGCATATTATCCTGGTTAAAGGGTGTCACGCAGGGCGGTGCTGATGTGGCCGATGCCATCGCGCTTCAGCCGATGCAGTTCATCCCCGGCGAGGAGCACTTTCGCGGTCTGAACATGAAGGAGGCGCTGGATGCGCACATTGCCTGGACCCGGCGCGTGGAAACTCATCTCAAGGGCAATGACGCTGCGCACTATGAGGTCGCCGAGGTGGCAGCGGATCATTTGTGCACGCTGGGCAAATGGATCCATGGCGCGGCACGCCAGGAGTTTGGCCAGACGCCGGAGTATGCCGAGCTGCGCCGGGTGCATGCCGATTTCCATATCGCGGTCGGCGCCGTGTTGAATGATGTCGACAATGGCACCGTCACCGATGCCGATCTGGCCTTGAAAAAGGTACGCCACAAGTCCGGCGAAGTGCAGCTGGCGTTGATACGCCTCTACGCGGCGATGCGGGCGACCACCATGCAGTAAGGTGGCCGCGCCGTTGCGGCGCGTGCGGGTATGCGCTTGTTCCGAATATTCCTGCTGTTTGCGTTGGTGCTTACGGTACTGCTGGCCATTCCGGCCGGTCTGGTGCTGTGGGATGCCGGCGTGCGCCTGCGCGAAGTGCGCGACACCGAAATGTTGCTGGGGCGCCTGCATCTGATATCCACGCAATTGCAGGCGCTGCACGCGCAGCAGCATGCGGCTGTCGGCGCGCTGGCCGACGGCCGCACCGCCGCAGCGCCCCTCGGCGACAGCCTGCCGGTGCTGCAGAACCAGGCGCCGGCCAGCGTGTTTCCCGCGGTGCAGCGCCGCCCTGTCGCTACCGTATGGCCGCCCGCCACGGCGCTGCTGCAGCAGGCCAGGACGGAGGCGGCTGCGGTGGTGCTGCCGGCAGCGCTCGCCCTGCCGGTCACGACCTGGCTCGATCTGCTGCAGGTGCTGGACTATGCGGCGCAGGAGCGGGACCTGGCCGCGCGGCTGGCGGCGGCAATGCCTGAGGGCGGCACGGCAGCGTTTGATCTGTGCAGCCTCGCGGCACGCCTGGACGAGCCGCTGCAGGGGCGCCTGCTGCGGAACCTGCCGCCCCATCTCGCCCTGGCCGCCGCCTCCCTGAGCCACGGCGCACCGCCTGCGCAGACGCGCGCCTGCACCCTGTTTGCGGGGGAGGTCGGCACCGCCTCCCTGCAGCACACAGCGGCCGCACGCTATGCCGCACTGGTGGTGATCGAGCGGCAGTTTGGCCAATGGCTCGGCAGCGAAACACAGCAACTGCTGCTGATGGCGTGGTTGCGCGGCTTTGTCATCGTTTGCGCCGGCATGGCCGCATTGCTGGCGCTGTCGCTCTATGGCTTTGGCCTGCTGCGCTTCCATGCCCGGCCGCTGCTCAGTCTGACGCGGATGATCCATGCACTGCAGCACGAGCCGGACGCGCATGTGCGGGCCGAGGCGCCGGGCGGCGGTGAGATGGCGGCGCTGGCCGGCTCCATCAATGGCCTGGTCGACATGTGGCAGCAGCATGATCATTATCAGCGGCTGGCCGACAGCGTATTCGAGCACGCGCTGGACGGCATCCTCGTCACCGATGCGCGCGGCATCATTCAGGCGGTCAATCCCGCGTTGGGCCGGATGCTCGCCTATCCCGGGCGCACGCTGATGTATCGCAACGTGCGCCTGTTCAAATCCGGCTGCCACGATGCGGCGTCTTATCAGGCCATGTGGCAGGCGATCGTGCAGCAAGGTCAATGGTGCGGCGAGATATGGAACCGGCGCGGCGACGGCGAATTGGCCTTGCTGCGCCTGTCCATCGCCGCGGTGCGCGACGCCGCGGGCGAGCTGCTGCACTACGTCGGCATCTACAGCGACGTTACCGAGCAGCATCGCATCAAGGAGGCACTGCGCCGCTCCCACGACTATCAGAACACCATACTCGCGGCCCTCGGCGAAGGGCTGTACTGCGTCGATGGCGAGGGCTTTCTGCGTTTCCTCAATCCGGCCGCGGAACAGTTGCTGGGCTGGCGCGAGGAAGAGTTGCTGGGCCGCAACGCCCATGATGCATTTCATGGCCGGCGCGCCGACGGCACATCCTTGCCGCGCAGCGAATGCTTGCTGCTGGGCGCATTCCGCGATGGGGTCGCCTATCACGGCGAGGAGTCCTTCACGCATCGCGACGGCACCTGCTTTCCGGTGGAGTGCCATGCCACGCCCCTGCGCGAGAACGGCGCACTGACCGGGGCGGTGGTCGCCTTTACCGACATCAGCCGGCGCAAGGATGATGCGCAGCGCATTCATCATCTGGCGTATCACGACAGCCTGACCGGCCTGGCCAATCGCAGTTTCCTGTTGCAGCATCTGCGTCTCCTGATTGCCCAGGGCCACCGCCGCCCGCGGCCCCTGGCGGTGCTGTTCCTGGATCTCAACCGCTTCAAGCAGGTCAACGATTCTCTCGGGCATCACGCCGGTGACGCCCTGCTGATGCAGGTGGCGATGCGCCTGCATGGCGTGCTGCGCGCGGGCGACCTGCTGGCACGCCAGGGCGGTGACGAATTCATCGCAGTGTGCAGCGCCGAGGGGGACGACGGCGCAGACGGTGCGGTATGCCCGGCGGCCTTCCGCATCGCCGGCAAGATGCATGCGGCGCTGGCGCAGCCCTTCACCATCGAAGGGCGAGAGCTGTACATCGGTGTCAGCATCGGCATCAGCTGCCTGCCGGAGCACGCCGGCGATGCGGACACCCTGCTGCGCCATGCCGATCAGGCCATGTATCAGGCCAAGCAGGCGGGCGTCGAGACGGCGGTGTACACGCCGGGGGGCGATCGTGGCGTGCAGGACAAGCTGCTGCTGGAGACGCGCCTGCGCGGTGCGCTGGCGCGCCGCGACCTGCACCTGGTAGTGCAGCCGGTGGTGGAGCTGGCCAGCGGCCGCATCGTGGGCGGCGAAGTGTTGCTGCGCTGGAGCGACGAGGGGCGCCTGGTCGCGCCGGACCTTTTCATCCCCCTGGCCGAGGAGACCGGCCAGATCTGCACCATCGGCAACTGGGTCAATGCCGAGGCCTGCAAACTGGCGGCGCAGTGGCGTACGCTGGCGCCGGATTTCGTGCTGGCGGTGAATATCTCGCCGCGCCAACTGTATGACCGCGGCCTGTTGCGCGGCCTGTGCTCCGCGATGAGCGCGCACGGGCTGGGTTACGGTGCGCTGGAGCTGGAGATCACCGAAACCGTCACCATGGCGCTGCCGCGGCGCGCCCGGCGCAGCATCTGCTGGTTGCGTCAGCGGGGGCTGCGCCTGTCCATCGACGACTTCGGCACCGGCCATTCCAGCCTGATGCGCCTGCAGCAAATCACCGCCGATCGTCTCAAGATCGATCGTTCCTTCGTCAAGGGCCTGCCCGGTGCCGCGCACAGCGTGACCATCGTGCGCAACACCATTGTCCTGGCTCACGACCTCGGCATGAGCGTGGTGGCCGAGGGCGTGGAAACCGAGGCGCAGCGGCAACTGCTGCTGGAGCTGGGCTGTGACTATGCGCAGGGTTTTCTGTTCAGCCGCCCGGTCGACGCCGAGGACTTTACCCGCCTGCTGCAGGACGGTGTGCTGGAGCCGGCAGCGGACGACTGACGGTCCGGTACCACACCGGCCGGCCTGAGTTGGCGCCGCGCGCGCCTGCCGGGATGCCGTCACACGCCGTTGCGGCACAGGCGTGTGCCCGCTGCCCTTGCGCTTGTATTTCCCCCGCCGGGTTTGTAGGGTGGGGGCCATGTCCGCTTACACCACCACACTCATCGATCTGATCCGCCACGGCGAGCCCGTGGGCGGGCGCCGCTACCGCGGCCAGGTGGACGATCCGCTGAGCGACAAGGGCTGGCGCCAGATGCGCGCGGCCGTCGGCGAGCACCGTCCCTGGCAGGCCATCGTCAGCTCGCCGCTGTCCCGCTGTGCCGCCTTCGCCGAAGAGCTGGCGGCGCGCCATGGCCTGCCGCTGCAGCTGGAGGCGCGGCTGATGGAGATCGGCTTCGGTGCCTGGGAGGGCAAGACGGCGGCCGAGCTGCTGGCCGACGACCCGGAGCGGCTGGCGCGGTTCTGGCGTGACCCGCTGCACCACACCCCGCCCGGGGCAGAAACCCTGCTGGCCTTCCGGGAACGCATCATCGCCGGCTGGAACGACCTGCTCGCCCGCTATGCCGGGCAGCACGTGCTGGTGGTGGGCCATGCCGGCATGATGCGCATGATCATCCGCGAGGTGCTGGACATGCCGTTGGACCGGCTGTTTCGCCTGCAGGTGGGCAATGCGGCCATCACCCGCATCCGCATCGACGGCAGCGGCGCCGATGCCCTGCCGCAGCTGGTATTCCACGACGGCAGGCTTTGAACGGCAGGGACCGGGGACGAGAGGCGAGGGGCTAGGGTATAAGTGCGCTGTGCGCACAGTTTTTATCCTTCCCCTGCCGGGTGTGGGCACGCTGGATCCGTTTATAATTCGGCCCCTAGCCCCTAGCCCCTAGCCCCTGGCAATGCACAGCTTCCTCATCGCCCTGCAGTTTCTCACCCGTTTCCCGGTACATCTGGCCGACACGCCCACGCCGGAGGCGCGCGGCCGTTCCCTGCTGGCCTATCCGCTGGTCGGCGGCGTCATCGGCCTGCTGCTGGTGGGGCTCGACTGGCTGCTGGGAACCCCGGACCCGTGGCTGGAGGCGGCGCTGCTGCTCACCGCCTGGGTCATCGTCACCGGGGCGCTGCACCTGGACGGTCTGGCCGACAGCGCCGATGCCTGGCTGGGCGGGCGCGGCGACACGCAGCGCACCCTGGAGATCATGAAGGACCCGCGCAGCGGCCCGGCCGGCGTGGCCGCGGTGGTGATGCTGCTGCTGGTGAAGTTCGCCGCCCTTACCGCGCTGCTGCGCGCCGAACTGTGGCCGGTGCTGTTGATCGCGCCGATCCTCGGCCGCACCCTGTTGATCTGGCTGTTCCTCACCACGCCCTATGTGCGCGAAGGCGGCCTGGGCAGCGACCTGGCGCGCCACCTGCCGCGCGAGACCGGCTGGCTGGTATGCGGTATCGTCGCGCTGGCCATGCCGCTGCTGTTCGGCTGGCAGGGCCTGCGCATGCTGCTGATCCTGGCGCTGGTCGCTTGGCTGCTGCGCCGGCTGATGCTCAAGCATATCCACGGCACCACCGGCGACACCGCCGGCGCGCTGCTGGAGGTGATCGAGGTCACCTGTCTGGTGGCGTTGGCGTTGTAAAAGACAGTTACAAGTTGCAAGTGACAAGTTAAAGACAACACTCTTCCGTCATTGCGATTTGTAACTTGGAACTTGCCACTTGGAACTTCTTTGATGCCCAATACCATTTATCTGACAGACTACGCGCCCTATCCCTTCCGCATCGAGAACATCGATCTGCGCTTCGAGCTGGAGGAGACGCATACGCGCGTCACGGCACGTTCGCACTGGCAGCGACTCGATGCCGGGCCGCTGCGCCTCGATGGGCAGGAGCTGGAGCTGGTGGCCATCCGGCTGGATGGTCGTGCGCTGGCGGCGGACGAATACACGGTGGATGCCGATGCGCTGACCATCGCGCAGGTGCCGGACCGCTTCACGCTGGAGGTAGAGACCGTCATCAACCCGGCGGGCAATACCGCGCTGGAAGGACTGTACGTTTCCGGCGGCAACTTCTGCACCCAGTGCGAGGCCGAGGGGTTCCGCAAGATCACCTGGTTCCCCGACCGTCCCGACGTGATGACGGTGTACACCACCACCCTCATCGCCGAGCAGGCGAAGTATCCGGTGCTGCTGTCCAACGGCAATCGGGTGGCCGAGGGTGCGCGCGACGACGGCCGCCACTATGCCACCTGGCACGACCCGTTTCCCAAGCCCTGCTATCTGTTTGCCCTGGTGGCCGGCGACCTCGACTGCGTGGAAGACCGCTTCACCACCCTGAGCGGGCGCGCGGTGGCGCTCAGGCTGTACGTGCGCAGCCACGACCTGGACAAGACCGCCCATGCCATGGCCTCGCTCAAGCGGGCGATGGCCTGGGACGAGCAGGCCTACGGCCGCGAATACGACCTCGACATCTACATGATCGTCGCCGTATCCGATTTCAACATGGGCGCGATGGAGAACAAGGGCCTCAATATTTTCAACTCACGCTACGTGCTGGCCAGTCCCGACACCGCCACCGACGCGGATTACGTCGCCATCGAGGGGGTCATCGGTCACGAGTATTTCCACAACTGGTCCGGCAACCGCGTCACCTGCCGCGACTGGTTCCAGTTGTCGCTCAAGGAGGGCTTCACCGTGCTGCGCGATCAGCAGTTCACCACGGCGATGCTCGGCAGCGCGGTACCGCGTATCGACGACGTGCGCCTGCTGCGCGCGCACCAGTTCCCGGAAGACGCCGGCCCGCTGGCCCATCCGGTGCGGCCGCAGAGCTATCAGGAGATCAACAATTTCTACACCCTCACGGTGTACGAAAAGGGCGCCGAGGTGGTGCGCATGCTGCACACCCTGCTCGGCGCCGATCTGTTCCGCCAGGGTACCGACCTGTATTTCAGCCGCCACGACGGCCAGGCGGTCACCACCGACGATTTCGTGCAGGCGATGATGGACGTATCCGGGCGTGATCTGAGCCAGTTCAAGCGCTGGTATGACCAGGCCGGCACGCCGCGCGTCAGCGTACAGCGTGCCTACGACGCCGCGCGGCAGACCTACACGCTGACCCTGCGCCAGGCCTGTGCCGCCACGCCGGGGCAGGAACACAAGCTGCCGTTCCATATTCCGTTGCGCATGGCGTTGCTCGACGCCGGCGGTGCTCCACTGCCGTTGCGTCTGGTCGATGAGACCACTGCGCCCGGCGGTGAGCGTGTCGTGGAACTGACGCAGGAGGAACAGCGCTTCACCTTTGTCGATGTGCCGGATGAGCCGGTGCCGTCACTGCTGCGCGGCTTTTCCGCGCCGGTGAAGCTGGAGCTGGAATTGACCGATGCCGAGCTGGCCTTTCTCATGGGCCATGACAGCGACAGCTTCAATCGCTGGGAGGCCGGCCAGCAGCTCGCCCTGCGCGTACTGTTACGCCTGATCGAGACGCAGCGTGCCGGTGCGGCTGCGGTGTTGGATACTGCCTTCTCCGCCGCCTTCGCCCGCACCCTGGCGGACACCGCGCTCGACCCGGCACTCATTGCCGAGGCACTGACCCTGCCGGCGGAGGAGTACGTGGCGGAGTTCATGGCGGCGGTCGACCCGCAGGCCATCCATCAGGCGCGGCAATTCCTGCGCCGTGCGCTTGCTGCTGCCCATCGCCCGGCGCTGCTGGCGGCCTATCAGCGGCTCACCGATGACGGCCCGTACCAGATCGATGCCGCCGCCATGGGCAGAAGGCGCCTGCGCAATGTATGCCTGGGCTATCTGGTGGAATTGGGCGATGGGGAGGTGCGCGACCTGGCCGTGGCGCAGCTGCGCGCCCATCGCAATATGACCGACGTACAGGCGGCGCTCACCGCGCTGGTGCACAGCGGTGCGCCGGAAGGCGATGCCGCGCTGGCGGAGTTCCATGCCCGCTGGCGCGACGAGGCGCTGGTGCTGGACAAGTGGTTCGCCATCCAGGCCACCGCGCCGCTGCCGGATGTGCTGGCGCGGGTGAAGGCCTTGGCGGCGTCCGCCGATTTCACCCTCAGGAATCCCAACCGCGTGCGCAGTCTGGTGGGGGCCTTTTGTGCGCGCAATCCGGTGGGGTTTCACGCCGCCGATGGTTCCGGCTATGCCTTCCTGGCCGATTATGTGTGCGAGCTGAACGGCCTCAATCCGCAGATCGCCTCACGCCTGTTGACGCCGCTGACGCAGTGGCGCCGCTACGATGCCGCGCGACAGCAGTTGATGCGGGCGCAGCTGCAGCGTATCGGCGACTTGCCGGCGCTGTCGCGCGATGTGGCGGAGGTGGTGGAGAAGAGTCTTAAATGACAGTTTGAAGTTTGAAGTTTGAACGTTGAACTACGGCGTAAAAAACCGGTAGCTGTTCTTGCCGCCCTTCTTGGTTTCGTACATCGCCATGTCGGCGTGGGTGATGAGGGTGTCCGGGTCGTCGCCGTGCCGGGGGAACAGGCTGATGCCAACGCTGGTGGTGACCTGCACGCGGTTGCTGCCCAGATAATACGGTTTGGCCACCGCTTCGATGATCTTCTGCGCCACGCGGCTGATGTCCTCGTCCGGGGCGAGATCGGGGGCCGAGATGGTGAACTCGTCGCCGCCGAAGCGGGCCACGGTGTCGGAGGCGCGCAGCACACCACTGAGGCGCCGTGCCACCTGGCGCAGCAGCTCATCGCCGGCAGGATGGCCCAGCTCGTCGTTCACCTGTTTGAAACCGTCCAGGTCGAGGAACATGACCGCTACCTGGCGTTTGTTGCGCCGCGCCCGCAGCAGGCCCTGGCGCAGGCGGTCGTAGAACAGCATGCGGTTGGGCAGGTCGGTGAGCAGGTCGTAGTGGGCGAGGTGGTAGAGCCGTTCCTCGTTTTCCTTTTCCGTGGTGATGTCGGAGAACACCGCCACGTAGTGGGTGATGGTGCCGCTCTCGTCACGCACGCCGGAGATGGTGAGCCACTCCAGATAATGCTTGCCGTCCTTGCGCCGGTTCCAGATCTCGCCTTCCCACTGTCCCTCGTTCTGCAGCGTCAGCCACATGTGGCGATAGAAGGCCTCGCTCTGCCGTCCCGAGCGCAGCAGCGCCGGGGTGTTGCCGATCGCTTCATTGGCCTCGTAGCCGGTGAATTCGGTAAAGGCATGATTGACGCTGAGGATCACGCCATTGGGGTCGGTGATGAGCACGCCCTCCGCAGCATTCTCGAATACCTTGCCCATCAGCAGCGAGACCAGGTTCATGTTGTGCTTGAAGCCGCTGCGCAATTGGCCGAGCTTGTGGCGCAGCTCGTCGCTGAGCTGCAGCAGCTGTTCGTAGGTGGCGGGATCGAACGGCTGCCCCCGCTGCTGTGCCGCCAGCAGGCTGTGCGCCGTCTTGTGCATCGCCTCGTGCAGCGGCCCGATGGTTTCGAATTCCGGCAGGCGCAGCAGGGAAGGGTGGTCGATGCCGTGATACCAGCGGCCGAAGTGGCAATGCAGATGGGGTTCGGCCGCCAGATCGGCGGCGTCCGGCGGGGTGTGGCAAAGCAGCGAGCGGTTGATGTTGTTGAGCCAGTGCGCATGGTTTTCCACCGCATGCTCAATTTCGTCGGTATAGCTGTCCAGCTCGCTGGTGGTCAGACGTTGAAACAGGTTTTTGTCCATGTTGGCCCTATGGCTGAACAGTGGTCATTCCTGCGGATGGGAATTCATTTCCCGGCGATGGCGGCGTCCGTCTGTGCCACGGCCTCGTTCCACTCCACGCGCGTCGCGCCACCCTGCGCCATCAGCTCCATCAGGGCGTAGGCGAGCTGGCGGGTGTCGGGATTCATCTCCTTCAGCTTGGTCAGCAGGTAGGCATGACCGCCCTGAGGGATGGACAGCGTCTTGATCAGCGCATACAGCAGCAACGACTGGCCGGAACGCGGATCGGCCTGGATACGATCACGGGCAGAGTGCAGGGCGCTGATGTCCATGGGAGGGTACGGGTGGTGAATGGTTCCCTTAGTCTAACCCAATTCGGGCGTATAATCGCGGCACCGGCTGCGCTGCCGGCCCGAGTGCGGAACGCCATGAATTTCTTCGACGCCATCAATAGCCATGTGACCTGGAAGGTGCACCTGCAGAATCATCTGCTCGGTATCGCCGACGCGGCGCTGGATGTCCATGCGGTGGGACAGGAAAATCTGTGCGAGCTGGGCCACTGGCTGTATGCCAATCTCGCCACCTGGCAGGACCAGCCCCTGTACTGGGAGGTGATCCAAGCGCATGCCGCCTTTCACCGCTGCGCCGGCGAGGTCCTTCATCTGCACGATGCCGGCAAGCTGGCGGAGGCCGAGCATCTGCTGCACCACGAATATTCCGCGCTGTCGCACCGGCTGGTGCATGCCCTGCGTGAATTGAGCCGGATCATCGACGGCGCCTGAGCATGACGGTGGCGTTGATCTGTGGCTGTGCGGTGTTGCTCGACCTGTGGCTGGGCGAGCCGCGCCGCTATCACCCGCTGGCCGGCTTCGGCCGCCTTGCCAACTGGCTGGAGGCGCGGCTCAACCGGCGCCGCCGTGCGCTGGGCGTGCTGGCGCTGGCGCTGGCGGTGTTGCCTCTGGTGCTGCTGGCGGCCGCACTGGCCCGTCTGCCCCAGGTCGGTGTGGTGGCCGAGGTACTGCTGCTGTATCTCGCCATCGGCGCCACCAGCCTGGCGCAGCACGGCCGTGCCGTGGCCGCGGCCCTGGCCGGCGGCGACCTGGCGCTGGCGCGGCAGCGGGTGGGCTGGATGGTCAGCCGCGATACCGCGGTGCTGGATGAGGAGGGTGTGGCACGGGCGGCGACGGAGTCGGTGCTGGAGAACGGCAACGATGCGGTGTTCGGCGCCCTGTTCTGGTTTCTGCTGCTCGGCGCGCCCGGCGCGGTGCTGTACCGTCTGGTGAACACGCTGGACGCCATGTGGGGTTACCGCAGCGAACGTTTCGAGTCCTTCGGCTGGGCGGCGGCGCGCCTGGACGACCTGCTCAACTGGCCCGCCGCGCGCCTCACCGCCCTCAGTTATGCCCTGCTCGGCGATGGCCGGCGCGCGCTGCGCTGCTGGCGCCGGCAGGGCCGGCGCACGGCGAGTCCCAACGCCGGGGTGGTGATGGCGGCCGGCGCCGGCGCCCTCGGCCTGCAACTGGGCGGGCCGGCCGTGTATCACGGCGTCGTCGAGACGCGCCCGCTGCTGGGCGAAGGCCAGGCGCCGGCCGCAAGCGATATCGTGCGCGCGATCCGGCTGGTGCAGCGCAGCCTGTGGTTGTGGCTGGGCGTGATCGTGCTGGCCGCATTGCTGGTTTGAGGAAGTGCCCGTGTCTTCTGCAGAGAATATTCCGCAACACCTGGCGCTGCCCGTGCCGCACGGCGGCCGCCTGCGCCAGGCGGCGCGCGACTACGGTATTCCGCTGGCGCAGTGGCTCGATCTGTCCACCGGCATCAATCCGTCAGGCTGGCCGGTGCCGCCGCTGCCGCCGCAGTGCTGGCAGCGCCTGCCGGAGGATGACGACGGCCTGCTGGAGGTCGCCGCCGCCTATTACGGCACGCCGCAGCTGTGGCCCTGCGCCGGTTCGCAACAGGCGATCCAGACCCTGCCGCTGCTGCGTGCGCCCTGCCGCGTCGGCATGCTGCAGCCGAGCTATGCCGAGCATGCCCACGCCTGGCGCAGCACGGGACATGCGGTGGTGCCGCTGACGGCCGACACCGTCGCGGCGCAACTCGATGCACTGGACGTGCTGTTGCTGGTCAACCCCAACAATCCCACCGGCACGCGCTGCACGCCGGAGCAGTTGCTGGCCTGGCATGCGCGCCTCGCGGCGCGCGGCGGCTGGCTGGTGGTCGACGAGGCATTCATGGATGCCACACCGCAACACAGCATTGCCGCGCACAGCGGCGCCGCCGGTCTCATCGTGCTGCGTTCGCTGGGCAAGTTCTTCGGCCTGGCCGGGGTGCGGGTCGGTTTCGTGCTGGCCTGGCCGCAGTTGCTGCAGCGCCTGGCCGCCGCCTTCGGACCGTGGGCGGTGAACCACCCGGCGCGCGAGGTGGCGCGCCGGGCACTGCTGGACAGCCCGTGGCAGCACGCCATGCGCCACCAGCTGCATGAACAGGGTACGCGTCTCGCCGCACTGCTGCACCAGGTGGGTCTGACACCGTGCGGCGGCACCACGCTGTTTCAGTACGTGACCACGCCGGAGGCCGCGGCCGTGCAGCAGTCACTGGCGCGGCAGGGCATCCTGGTGCGCCGCTTCGAGCAACCGGCGGCGCTGCGTTTCGGTTTGCCCGGCGACGAGGTCGAGTGGCAGCGGCTGGAGGTGGCGCTGCTTTCCGCAGCAGCCTGCTCCGCGGGCGAATGGGCGTGTGGTGAAGGTCCTGTTCGCCGAGAGGACTCGGCTCCTACTACGGCATGATTTGGGGGCATGCAATGCTGCACAAGATACGTGACGTCGCCTACCGTTACCCCTACCGCTTTTTCGCCCTGCTGGCGTTGTTCGGTGTGGCGGCCTATTACCTGGCCCAGGCTCTCGATACCGAACAACGCGACAGCCACGGCCGCACCCTGCTGATCCAGGCCGCCGAGGCCGGCGACATGGAAGCAGTGCAGCGCCTGCTGCGTCGCGGCGCCGAAGTGGATGCCTGCGACGACTGCCGCTGGACCGCCATGATGAAGGCGGCGGGCAATGGCCATACGCCGGTGGTGCGTGTGCTGCTCGATCACGGTGCCGAGGTGAATGCACAGGACAAGGGCGGCTATACGGCGCTGATGATCGCCGCCGCCAACGGTTTTGTGGACACCGTGCAATTGCTGCTCGACCACGGTGCCAGTGTCGATGTGCAGGATCAGGGCATGGGCTGGAGCGCCCTGATCTGGGCGGCCAAGGAGGGCGAGGCGGAGGTGGTGCAGCTGCTGCTGGCTGCCGGGGCGCAGCGCGAGCTGCGCGACGGCGAGGGCATGACGGCGCTGGACTGGGCCGTGCGCGAGCAGCGCACGGCAGTGATCGAACTGCTGGGTGTGCCGCTACCGTGAACATGTCGCCGGACTAACGTCTGCACGTCATCGCAAAATATCGCTCCCAGCCGGAAACGGCTCTGCACTTCGTCGTAGGGCCGGCTTCAGCCGGCCTGGCCGGTTGAAACCGGCCCTACAGGGCCTCGCCCATTATTTCTAGGTCGGGCTCTGGCTTGCCTGCGCAGCTATCGCGCGCAGGCGGGGCACGGCGAGACCGAACTGATCGGCGTGCCGGATGGCGCGGGCCAGGCGGGCGGGGGCGGAGCGGCCCATGCACTTGTGGTGCAGATCGCCGTTGATGCCTTCCACCATGCCGGCGATGAGTTTGTCGCGCGGCAGTTCCGCGTCGATGAGCCTGAACTGGATGTCCATCACCTCATCGGCCACCTCGCGTGCCAACGCCTGGTGACTGTTCCACAGCGCCGCGACGTCGGTGCCGGCGGGGAGGGCGAGGCCGGCGATGTTGGTGGTGAGGATGTAGACGTTCTTGCGCACCAGCTCGAAGGTCAGTTCCGCCGCGTTGTTCAGTTCCCACACCGGAATGTCCAGCGACTCCAGTGCCCGCTCGACGATCGGTGCGGCCGGGCCGTACACCGGTGACGGCACCAGCACCTTGTAGTCGTGTCCCTTCTTCTTCTCGAACCACACCGCGATCACCGTGGGGTTGCTGATGCCATGCGGTTGCCAGTCACGCGGCAGCAGTTCGTTCTGCAGCAGGCCGAGGCGATCGCGCCAGGCTGCGGGGATGCGCGCCAGTACCGGTTGCAGATCGTTCTCGCCTACCGTGACCAGCACCAGCAGCGGCTGCGGCACGGCGGCGGCGAGTTTCTCCATGTCCATCTGGCGGGTGACCGGGAAAATGGGATGGCCGTGCCTGAGCAGGCCGCGGCTGAACACGCCGGCCATTTCGCCGGTGCCGATGACGATGATGGGGTGGTCCATGGTTTAACCCTCGTGTTGGTGCCGGTATATCGTAGGAGCGAATCGTATTCGCGACCGGCCGGCACAAGGCGCAACCCTATCGCGAATACGATTCGCTCCTACAGAACCTGGTTGACGACGCGCACGTCGTAGCTTAGACCCTGTGCGATTACCTGCAGCAGGCGATCGATGTTGGGATGCTTGCCGGGATGGGTGCGGGCGTCGGCGGTGTGCTCGGCGTACAGCGCCAGTCCTTCCCGGGCGGCTGCGGCATCGATGCAGCCGTGCTTCTGCCACAGCGCGTGATAAACACGCAGTGAACCGGCCTGGCCCGGTTTGTTTTCTATGCTCACACCAGCGTTGTTGGCGCCGCGCAGCGTCAGTTCGATGCGCGCGATGCCGTCGACGGGCGGCAGGGTGGGCAGAATTTCCGCAAAGGTGGTCATGTTTTTCTCCGGCGTGGGTTGGTGCGTATTGTACGGTAGTGCGTTTGCATTGTGGGTCGGGCTTTAGCCCGACATCGGCGCCCAACCAGAGCAAAGGCTGTCGGCCTGATGGCTATCGGCATGTCGTGGCTTCGCCGGGGTATTGTTGTCGGGCTGAAGCCCGACCCACGGGGGCGGTGCGCACCCTACATGGCCAGCAGGGCGGCGAGGTCGAGGTGATGTTCTGCCGCGTCGGCGAGACGGTCGAGCTGCGCCTCGCGCAGTGCCGGGTAGTCGGGACTGTGGACGTCGTGCAGTCCGGCCCAGCGCAGCAGCGCATCGCAAGCGGCGGGTTCGTCGAACAGGCCGTGCAGGTAGGTGCCCATCACCTGACCATCGGCCGACAACGCACCGTCGGGGCGGCCGTCGAGCATGCAGGCCGGCCGTTGCAGGGCAGGGCCGCGGCTCATGCCGCAATGGATCTCGTAGCCGCTGACTGCCGCCGCGCTGCCGGCGAGCACGCCGCTGACGCGCCGCAATTGCTTCTCCGTTTCCAGCGTGGTTTCCACATCGAGCAGGCCGAGGCCGTCACTGCTGCCGGCCTCCCCCTCGATGCCGTGCGGGTCGTGGATGGCCCGCCCCAGCATCTGCAGGCCGCCGCAGATGCCGAGCGCCTTGCCGCCGTAGCGCAGATGACGCCGCAGTTGTACATCCCAGTGCTGCTCGCGCAGGAAGGCGAGGTCGTCGCGCACGCTCTTGCTGCCGGGCAGAATCACGAGATCGCAGGGCGGCAGCGCCTCGCCCGGTGCCACGAAGCGCAGCTCCACCTGCGGATGCAGACGCAGGGCATCGAAGTCGGTGTGATTGCTGATGCGCGGCAGCAGCGGGACGGCGATGCTGATCCTGACCGCCGCCGCGGCGCTCCAGTGCAGGCGCCCGCCGAGGCCGTCTTCCGCCTCCAGGTGCAGGTCGTGCAGCCAGGGCAGCACGCCGAACACCGGTTTGCCGGTCTTCTGCTCCAGCCATTCCAGACCCGGCTGCAGCAGGGCGATGTCGCCGCGAAAGCGGTTGATGATGAAGCCGCGCACGCGCGCCCGTTCGCTGTCGGAGAGCAGATCCAGGGTGCCGACGATCTGGGCGAACACGCCGCCCTTGTCGATGTCGGCCACCAGCACCACTGGACAATCAACCTGCTCGGCGAAACCCATGTTGGCGATGTCGCGCTCGCGCAGGTTGACCTCCGCCGGGCTGCCGGCACCCTCCACCATGATTACATCGTACTGCTGTTGCAGGCGCGCATAGGATTCCAGCACCGCGGTCATGGCGCGCGGCTTGTACTGGTGGTAGGCCGCGGCATCGAGATTGGTGAGCGCACGGCCGTGGATGATCACCTGGGCGCCGGTATCGCTGTTGGGCTTGGGCAGCACCGGGTTCATGTCGGTGTGCGGCGGCAGGCCGCAGGCCTGCGCCTGCACCGCCTGGGCGCGGCCAATCTCGCCGCCGTCCACGGTGACGGCGCTGTTCAGCGCCATGTTCTGTGGCTTGAACGGCGCGACCTTCACGCCGCGCCGGTACAGCACGCGGCACAGCGCCGCCACCAGCGTGGACTTGCCGGCGTCGGAGCCGGTGCCCTGGATCATCAGTGTGCCGTTCATGGGATCAGTCGCGATGTCGTAGGGTGGATTAGGTGCAGTGCATCCAGCGAGATGGAGAGATACAAGATACAAGTGACAAGATACAAGGGAATGAACTCGCTGTGCTCGTGGTGTTTCCGAATTGAAACCAGGGTGCACGCCTTCCCTTGTATCTTTGCTCTTGTATCTGATTTAGCGCGCCGTCTGCGGTTGGGTTCCATCCATCAGCGTTGCCGTCTTGCGCGCACCTCGTCCATCTGCGCGCACAGCTGCGTCGCACCCTGCAGGATGCGCGGGCCGTGACGTTGCAGCAGGTCGGGCGGAATGAAGTACAGATTGTCATCACGCACGGCCGGCAGCTGCTGCCAGCGGCGCCAGTCATCCAGCCATTCGGGACGCGACTCGTCCATGCCGCTGGCGACGATCATCTCCGGCGCCGCCTGCAGTACCGCCTCCTCCGACACCATCGGCGTGATCGCGTCGAGTGTGCCGAATACGTTGCGTCCGCCGCACAGGGTGATCACCTTGCCGATGAGATGTTCATCATTGACGGTCATCAAGGGCCGGTTCCAGATTTGGTAGAACACCGCGACGGGCGCCTGCCGCGCGTAGCGCACACGCAACTCATCGAGGGTGCGGCGATAGTCGGCAGCGGCGGCACCGGCCTGCGCCGCGCTGGCGCCGAGCTGACCGAGACGCTCGATGGTCGTGGCGATGCCGTCCAGTTCGCGCGGGTCGCTGATGTACAAGGTCAGGCCGAGGCGGCGCAGCATGGCGAGCTGGGCGGGATGGTTGCCCTCGTGCCAGGCGACGACCAGGTCCGGGGCGAGGGCGGCGATGCGCTCCATGTCCAGGTTGTTGTAGCTGCCGATGCGTGGGACGGCCTGCGCCTCCGGCGGATAATCGCTGTAACTGACGGCGCCGACTAGGCGCGCACCGAGGCCGGCGGCGTAGAGGGCTTCGGTGGCATGCGGTGCGAGGCTGACGATGCGCTGTGCGGGCCGCGGCAGTGTCACGCGGTGGCCGCGGTCGTCGCTGACGGTAATCGGTGCCGCCTGTGCCGCGAGTGCGGCGGCGAACAGCAGGGCGGCAAACAGACGGCAAATGATGGTGTTGCCCGGGGCAGCCTGACACGCGCTCAAAACTCGATCCCCGCCTGTGCCTTGATGCCGTCCTGGAAGGCGTGCTTTACCTCGTGCATCTCGGTCACCGTGTCGGCCAGCGCGATGAGTTCGTCCGGCGCGCCGCGTCCGGTGATGATCACGTGCTGCATCGGCGGACGCCGGCGCAGCGTCTCCAGCACCTCGTCCAGCGGCAGGTAGCGGTACTTCAGCACGATGTTGAGTTCGTCCAGCACCACCAGGTCGATGGCCGCATCGCGCAGCAGCGTCAGCGCCAGCTCCCAGCCGCGCCGCGCGGTGGCCTCATCCTGGGCGCGGTTCTGCGTGTCCCAGGTGAAGCCGTCGCCGGTGACATGGAACGGCACGTCGGTAAATTGCTTGAAGAACAACTCTTCGCCGGTGGCGCCGCGCCCCTTGATGAACTGCGCGATGGCGACCTTCCTGCCGTGGCCGCGGGCGCGCAGCGCCACGCCGAAGGCCGCCGAGCTCTTGCCCTTGCCGTTGCCGGTGTTGACGATGAGCACGCCGCGCTCGCCGGTGGCCTGGGCGATCCTTTCCTCCACCACGGCCTTCTTGCGCGCCATGCGTTCGCGGTGGCGCTGATCGGTATCACGGCTCATGGGCGGCTCCACAGCTGCTGTTGTTGTTGCAGTTCGGCCAGACCTTCCAGCAGCACCGGCGCGGGGTGGAGAAACTTTTCGCCGTCCAGATGCACTATCTGCAGCGGAGTCTGCGGCATGATCAGGGCGCACTGCTTGCTTTGCGTGCGCTCGAACACGAACAGCAGCTCCGGTTGCAGCGTGTTGATCAGTTCATTGAGCGTGGCGATCTCCTCACCTGATTTGAGGTGGCGGATCGTCGCTGCCGTTTCGACGTTGACGAAACCGGCGTGGCGGAATAGCTCGCTGAGCCAGCGCTTCCGGCCGAAGGAGTAGGGTGTGCCTGAGCAGGCGGAGAGCAGCAGGACCTTTTTGCCATGGCCGTTTATCGCCGCGGCCTGTTCCTGCCAGGTGCGGTGAAAGGCGCTGACGCGCGGTTCGATATCGTTGATCCCTGTCGCGTGGCCGATGAGGCGCAGGTTGTCCTCGATCTGCGTCATGCTTTGGAAGCCGTCGAGGCGGAAGCCGCGCGTGCCCGGCGGCGTCGCCGCGGTGAGCCTTTCCGCCGTGGTCCACTCCGAAGTGAACAGCAGGTCCGGTGCCAGCGTGGCGATGGCGTCGGCGTCCGGGTCGAGCACGCCGCCGGTGTGCGGGCGATCGAGGCTGTCATAACGGCTGACGCCGACGATGCAGTCCTCCAGGCCGAGCCATTGCAGGGTCCGGGTGATGTAGGGCGACTGGCTGACGATGCGCGGACAATCGGCCGCCGTCGCGGTCAGGCTGGTGAGGCCGAGCAGGAGAGCGAGCACCAGGCGGAGCGGAAGATTGCGCATCGGGTTCATGTTATGTGTTGGTCGGCGTTTGGCGCGTGATGGGTAGTGTTGTGCATCTCTTTGCCATTGGTTTGGTGCGCGGTGCGCACCCTGCGATGCTGAATCCACCGGTCCAGGCAACGCAGGGCGCGGGAACGATGAATCCTCGTCCTCACGGCTTCGGCTTCGGTTGCCACAACACCTCGCTGCCGTGCTCGAAGCGCGCCAGCACGCGGGCGAGGACGAACAGCAGGTCGGACAGGCGGTTGAGGTAGGCGAGGCTGTGCGGATTGACACTCGCATCTTTCGTCAGGGTATAGGTGCGGCGCTCGGCGCGGCGGCAGATGGTGCGCGCCAGATGACAGTGTGCGGTGGCCTGGCCGCCGGCCGGCAGGATGAATTCCTTGAGCATCGGCAGGGCAGCGTTGTGGCGGTCGATATGCTGTTCCAGTGCGGTGACATCGGCGGCATCGATGATGGTGTAGCCGGGCACCGACAGTTCGCCGCCGAGGTCGAACAGGCGGTGCTGGATGTCGCCCAGCAATTCATCCATGCCCGCCGGCAGGGTCTGCGCACGCACCACGCCGAGGGCGCTGTTGAGCTCGTCCACCGTGCCGAAGGCCTCGATGCGGATGTGGTCCTTGTCGACACGGCTGCCATCACCGAGGCCGGTTGTGCCCTGATCGCCGGTGCGGGTGTAGATCTTGGAGAGGCGGTGTCCCATCTCAGCTTTCCTCCAGCCGGTAGACGACCGGCAGTTGCAGGTCGAGGGCGGCGCGCAGCCGGCCGCTGTCCAGGGCGACCCTGTGTAGCTTGCTCAGGGCGCCGAGGGCGGCGCGATCGAGCAGCGCATGGCCCGAGCTTTGCGCGATGTGGATGGCCTCGATATCGCCGTCGACGCCGATGCGAAAACCGAGCAGCACGATGCCCTGCCAGCCGCGCCGCACGGCCTGGGACGGATACTGGAAATGGCGCGCCAGTTCCAGCCTGATGCGCGCGGTGATGGCGGCGCTGTCGTCGGACCCGGGCCGGGCGGCGGCTACGGCGGGTTGTGGCGGTGATGATAGCGGGGCGTCCGCGGGCGGGTTGGGAATTGCGTGTGTTGCGGCGGTCTCCGGCGTCGTGGCGGCGGCGCGGCGTGATGGCGGCGTCGCTTGTTTCTGCACGGCGGGTTGTTGCGGCGTTACCGTGGCACGCTGGGGTGGTCGTACCGCCGGCGCGGGTGTCGGCGGTGGCGCCACCGGCTGCGTGCGCGGCCGCGGTGCCGACAGGATGACGGCGATGTGTTGCGGGGCAGCAGCGATATCCGTTACCGGCAGCGCACGGTGCCCGCCGGCGAGCAGCAGGCCGTGCAGCAGCAGCGACAGCAGCACGCTGCCGCCCAGCACGATGTGCGGGCGGGCGTGGCGGCCGGTGCTGCTGCGGTCGTGCCTCATGGCCGGTAGCTGAGGCCGACGAACAGGGTGCGGCCGGCGGTGTTGTAGCCGCTCACTTCCTGATGGGGCTGATCGAGCAGGTTGTCGACGCGCGCCTCCACGCGCCAGTCCTGCTCGATGTCGTACTGCAGCGCGGCATGGAGCACGCCATAGCCGGCGACCTCCTGGGTGTTGGCGACATCGGCATAGCGCCGGCCGACGGCCAGCCAGTCGAGGCGACTGTGCAGAGGGCCGTTGCGGCGTTCCAGCGTGAGGCGGGCGGTCTCGCGGGCGCGGTTGGGCAGGCGCGCAGCGGTGGCACTGTCGCGGGCGTCGGTGAGATCCAGCGTCACGCCGAGTCTCCACGCGCCGAGCATGCCGCTGACGCCGAACTCCAGGCCGTCGATGCGCGCGTTGCCAACGTTGTTGGGCTGCCAGGTCCACGGCGCGATCTCCACCCACTGGATCAGATCATCGATGGCGGTGCGATAGGCGCGCAGTTGCCACTGGCCGCCGGGAAACGCATTCTGCACACCGATTTCGCCGGACGAGGACTGTTCCGGCTTCAGGTCCGGATTGCCGTTGGAGCCCCAGGCATCCTGATAATAAAGGTCGTTGAAGGTGGGGGCCTTGAAGGCCGTGCCGTAACTGGCCGTCAGGCGCGTGTCGTCATCCAGGCGGTAGCCCCAGGCGAGATTGCCGGTGTCGTGGGTGCCGTAGGCGTCGTTGTCGTCGTGGCGCAGGCCGAGCAGCCAGTTGTGCCGTCCCTGTTCCAGTTGCCCCTGGGCGAAGAGCGCGCTGTTGTCGCGGCGGGTGCGGCTGTAGGTCGCGGTGGTTTCCACCTTGTCCACCATGTGATCGGCGCCGAGGGTGAGCAGCAGGCTGTCGCCGGTCTGCACGTCGTGCTGCCAGGTCACCTGGCTGCGGCGGGTACGGAAGTCATCGCCGGCCACGCCGGCGCTGAAGTTGCGCGATTCATCGCGGCTCTCTCCCACGCTCAGCCGGCTGTACCAGATGTCGCTGAGGGCGATGTCCCAGCGGGCGTTCAGCGCCTGCTGCACCGACTCGCCGGTATAGCTCTGGCTGGCGAGCCAGCCGTCGTACTCGTTATAGCCCTCGCTGCGCAGGGCGCTGACGCTGAGGCTGTGGTCGGGGGCGTAGTGGTGAGCGATGCGCGCACTTGCCGCGCTGCGGCGGTAGCCGTCGCGGTCCGGATCGTTGCCGTCGATGCTGTTGAAGCCCTGTGTGGTGAGGCGGCTGACATCCAGGGCATAACGGGTGTTGCCCTGTTTGCCGCCGAGGCCGGCGCTGGCGCGGTAGGTGTCGTGACTGCCGCTGCCGACGGCGGCGCGCAGGCGCGGCGTGCCCTGGCCGCCGCGGGTGAAGATCTGGATCACGCCGCCGATGGCGTCGGCGCCGTACAGGCTGGAGCGTGGGCCGCGCACGATCTCGATGCGTTCGATGGAGTCCAGCGGCAGGTCTTCGAAGGCGACGCTGCCCAGCGTGGCCGAGCCGATGCGCATGCCGTCGACGAGCACCAGCACATGATTGGCGTTGCTGCCGCGCAGATGGACATTGCTGCTCTTGCCGTAGCCGCCGTTGCTGGTGACCTGTACGCCGGGCAGACCGGCCAGCAGCTCGGTGACGCTGCGCGCCTGGCTGGCCTCGATGGCCTCGCGATCGAGCACGGTGACGGCGGCGAGGCTTTCGTCGACGGTCTGCGCGGTACGCGTGGCGGTGATGATGACCGGCGCGATGGTCTCGCTGGCATGGATCGATACGGATGTGCCGCCGGCAAGCAGTGCCGCGGCCAGTGATAGTGTGCGTTGCATGTTTCCCTCTCGCGCTCACCCGCGCGTGATGAAATGGATGAAAACCAGTGCGGGAGGGGGAGTGAGGGAGTCGAGAGGGTCGGCTCGCCCTGCCGCCCGCCGCAGCACTGGAACGATGAGCACTGGCGTGCTCGTCGCTTCAGGCCGGTCTCCGGGCTTGCGGTGTGGGATTCGATCCCCGGGTGGGCCGCCTTCCCATGTCCTGCGACACAGTGGCATTACGCTCGAATGTTTCTGGAAACATTCGTGCTGGCCCGCCCTCACCGCCTACCGTTGCGGGGGCAGCGCCGGAATTGCGAATGCATGGATTCGCGCACCGGCTTCCCGTTTCATTCCGCCGGACGATCTCCGTTGGAACACCTGAAACGTGGGCGCACTTTACGCGCCGCGGGGAGGGATGGTCAAGAAGACGGTTCCGCAGGCCCGCAGCGGCGGGTGATGCTACTAGCCCCTGGCCCCTGACCCCTCTACGATAGCGCCATGGCCCGCCTTCGCTTTCTCCTGTTGCTGCTGTTGCACGTTCCTGCCCTGGCCTGGGCCGCCCTGGCGGTGGAGGTGCGCGTGGAGGGGATCGACGGCGCGCTGTACGACAATGTGCTGCAGTACCTGACGCTGGCGGCAGAGCGGGAGCATCCCCTGCTGGAGATGCATCGCCTTAGACGCCTGCACCAGCGTGCCGAGGGGGAGATCCGCGAGGCCTTGCGCCCGTTCGGCTACTACCAGCCGGAGGTGAGCGCCACGCTGAGCGAACACGAGGGGGGCTGGCTCGCGCACTACCGCATTGTGCCGGGCACGCCGGTGCGGGTGCGCGAGCTGGCCTTGCAGCTGGACGGGGAGGCCGCCGCCGATCCGGCCTTTCATGCCTGGCGCAAGGCCTTTCCCCTGCAGGTGGGCGATGTGCTGCAGCATGTCCCCTATGAGCGCGCCAAGCGCGACCTGCTGCAACTGGCGCGCGACCGCGGGTATTTCTCCGCCCGTCTGCAGCAGCAGGCGCTGGAGGTGACCCTGGCCGATAACAGCGCTCGGGTGGTGCTGCATCTGGTGAGCGGGCCGCGCCACGTGTTCGGCGCGGTGCAGTTCGATGAGGTGGCGTTGAGCGATGAACTGCTGCGCCGTTTTCTTACCTTCCAGTCCGGGCAGCCGTTTGATGCGGAGCGCCTGTTCGAGCTGCAGCGCGCGCTGGCCGACAGCGACTACTTCGAGTTCATCGAGGTGCAGGCCGGGCCGGAGACAGCGGTGGCGGGCGCGGTGCCGGTGGCGGTGCATCTGCGTCTCAGACCGCCGGCCCGTTATACCTTCGGTCTCGGCTATGGCACCGATACCGGCCCGCGCCTCAGCCTCGGCATGGAGCGGCGCCGGGTCAATCGCGCCGGTCACCGCCTCAACATCGAAACCACCGTGTCACAGGTTCAGGCCGGTGTGCGCGGCGTATACCGCATCCCCCTGCAGCGCAATCCGGACAGCGATTTCCTGTCCTTCAGCGGCGGCTGGGAGGAGGAGGACCTGGACACCAGCCAGCGCGAGACCCTCACCGTCGGCACCGGCCTGACCATGCAGCTGGGGCGCTGGCAGCGCACCTATGCCCTCACCGTGCAGAACGAGCGCTATACCGTGGCCGATCAGCAGGACACCACCTTGCTGGTGCTGCCCAGCGTCAATCTGTTGCGGGTCGAGGCGGACGACCGCCTGTTCCCGCGTGAGGGCTGGCGTCTCGGTGCCGAGCTGCGCGGCGCCAGCGAGACCCTGGGCTCCGACGCCAGCCTGTTGCAGGGCGTTCTGCGCGCCAAGGCGGTGCTGCCGCTGGCGGGCGGCCGCTTCATCACCCGCGCCGACCTGGGGCTGAGCCAGACCCCCGACTTCGCACGCATCCCCGCCTCGCTGCGCTTCTTCGCCGGCGGCGACAACTCCATCCGCGGCTATGCCTACAAGTCGCTCGGCCCGGTCAATGCGGCCGGCGAGGTGGTGGGCGGTCGCCACCTGCTGGTGCTGTCCGGCGAGTACGAATACTACTTCGGCCGCATCTTCGGCGCCGCCCTGTTCTACGACGCCGGCAATGCCTTCGACGATGATGACTACGCACTGAAGCGCGGTGCCGGCGCCGGCCTGCGCTGGCGCCTGCCCTTCGGTGTGTTGCGCCTGGACGCGGCCACCCCGGTGAACGAGGGCGGGGTGGACTGGCGGCTGCACCTGACCGTGGGGCCGGACTTATGAAGCCAGGTACGAGGTGCGAGATACGAGGTACAGGGGGGGGAGTGCGCTGCGCCCGCGGCTGTTCGTGCAATAGCGGCACGAGCGCACCGAGTTCATTCACTTGTATCTTGCCACTTGTATCTTGCATCTCTGTTCCAGCGGCCGGGAGGGCGCCATGAGGCTCAGGCGTCTGTTCTGGCTCATTCCCCTTCTTGCGCTGCCGGCCGCCGGCGCGGCCGCCTGGTGGCTGCTGGCCAGCGAGGCCGGGCTGGCCTGGGCCTGGGCGCGAACCACGGCGGCGCTGGACGGGCGGCTCGGTGCCGAGCGGGTGAGCGGGCGGCTGCTCGGGCCGCTGCGGGCCGAGGGGCTGCGGCTGGAGCAGGACGGGGTGCGCCTTGATATCGATACGCTGGCGCTGGACTGGCGGCCGGGCTGGCTGCTCACCGGCCGGGTCGCCGTGCATGACCTCGCGGCGCAGGGGATACGGCTGGCGATGAGCGCAACAGACCAGGCAGGCGCCGCGCCGCCTGCGCTGCCGGCCCTGCCGCTGGGCGTGTCGGTGGAACGGGCGGTACTGCGCGACCTCAGCCTGCAGCGGCCCGGGTCGCCGCCGCTGCGGGCGGATGAGGTGCGCCTCGACGGCCGCTGGCGCGGCACGCGGCTGCTGCTGGCGCCCCTGATCATGCGCGGCCCCTGGGGCGAATTGTCGCTCGAGGGCCGCGTGGCCACCGGGCCGGGCCGGGAGTCGGCGCTGGCGGCACAGTGGGCGCTGACTTACGGCGGCCGCACGGTGGCCGGCAGCGGTCGTCTCAGCGGCCCGTTCGACGCGCCGCGTCTGGCGGCGCAGCTTTCTGCGCCTTTCGCCCTGCGTGCCGACGCGACCGTGGCCTGGCAGGAGAGTCCGTTGCGCTGGCGGGCGGAGTTCGAGCTGCCGCCGCTGGACCTGGCGCAGCTGCAGGCGGGGTGGCCGGCGCTGACCGTGGGCGGGCGCGGCCGGCTGGCCGGCACCGGCCGGGAATTCACCGTGGCGGCGGACGGCACCGTGGTCGAGGAGGGCACCGGCCCCTGGGGGTTCAGCGGTCGAGCCGGCTATGGCGCCGCCGGTGTGCGCGTGGAGCGGCTGGCGCTGCGGCCGCAGCAGGGCCGCGGCGAGGTGGTGCTCGACGGCGACTGGCCCGGGGGGGAGGCCGCCGCCCGGCTGGCGGCACGGTGGGAAGGCTTCAGTCACCCGCGCCTGGACGGCTGGCGCAGCGACGGCAGCCTCAGCGTCAGCGGCCTGCCGCAGGACTACCGGGGATACCTCGCGCTCGGTGCGGAGCGGGACGGACTGCCGCCGCTGCAGGTGAGTACCGACTTCGCCGGCAACCTGGAAGGTATCGAGCTGACGGCCCTGGCCGGGCAGTGGCTGGCCGGCGAGTGGCAGGGGCAGGCCGCGCTGGGCTGGGGCGACGGCCTGGACTGGCACGGCCGCCTGCGGGCCGCGGGGGTGAATCCCGGGCTGCTCGATGCGCGCTGGTCCGGCGCGCTGGCGGGGGAGGCCGCGGGCCGCGGCCGCTGGCATGACGGCCGCCTCGGCATCACGCTGCCCCACCTCACCCTGGACGGCACGCTGGCCGGCCGGCCGCTGCGGCTGGAGGCCGCCGCTGGGCTGGAGGGGCGCCAGGCCAGCATCGAGCGGCTGGAGCTGCGCAGCGGCACGGCCCGGATCAGCGCCCGCGGGGGCGCCGGCACGGCCTGGGGCCTGCGCTGGCAGCTGGAGGCCCCGGCGCTGGCAGCGCTGTGGCCGGGCGCGGCGGGCCGGCTCAATCTCAGCGGCCGGATCGATGGCCCGGAACAGACGCCGCGCCTGCGCCTGGACGGCACCGGCCAGGGGCTGGCGTGGGCCGGGATGGCGCTGGCGCAGGCAACGGTGCAGGCGGACATCGACCTGGCCGGCAAGCATCCTTGGCGGCTGGAGACGCAGCTGGCCGGACTGGAGCGCGGCGGCCAGCGGCTGGACGCGGCCCGGCTGCGGGCCCACGGCAGCGCCGCGCAGCATGACATCGCGCTGTCCCTGCAGGGGGCTGGCAACACGCTGGAGGTGACGGCCGGCGGCCGCTGGGCGGGGCGGCGCTGGGACGGCGAGCTGCAGGGCGGTGGCCTGACCTCGGCGCAACTGGGAACCTGGCAGGCGGCGCCGGCCGCCCTGTCCTGGTCGCCGGCGGAGGGACGCCTGCAGCCCTGGTGCTGGAGCGGCCAGGGCGTGGTGTGCCTCGGCATGGAGATGGCGGCAGGCAAGTGGCAGGCCACCGGGGCCCTGGCCAATGTCCCCCTGCCGCTGCTGGAGCCCTGGCTGCCGCGCAGTGATCTGGCCCTGGGCGGCAGCATCGGCGGCGCGGTGACGATGGCGGGCGAACAAGATCAGGTGGGCATGCTCACCGCCCGTCTGGGCGGGGCCGATGCCCGCCTGCTCTACCGCCTGCCGGAGGGGGCGGTGGAGAGCACCCTGCGCACCCTGCAGCTGGACGTGGATGGCACCGCGGCCGGACTGGCCGGACAGCTCCAGGTCGTGGCGGTGGATGGCGGCCAGGCACAGCTGCGTCTGGCCTTGCCGGGCTGGCTGCCGGGCAGGCCGCTGCTGGATGCCCAGCCCGTCAGCGGCCGCTTCGACCTCGATGCCGAACGCCTGGACTGGCTCACCTACCTGGAGCCCAACCTGCTGCGTCCCGCCGGCACGCTGCGGGCCCATCTGCGGCTGGCCGGCACCCTGGCCGACCCGGCACTGAGCGGTGAGCTGGCGCTGCAGGGAGGAAGCGTCATGCTGCCGGCGGCCGGCACCCGCCTCACCGACATCAGCCTCGAGGGGCGCTCCGCCGACGGCCACACCCTGACCCTGCACGGGGCGGCCCGCTCCGGGCCTGGCCAGCTGACGCTCACCGGGGTGCTGGCGGCGGAACATTTCGGCCACTGGCGCGCCGAGCTGGGCCTCCGGGGGGAGCGGTTCGAACTGGTGCGGCTGGTGCAGGGGCAGGCCCTGGTCTCGCCCGATCTCACCGTCACCCTCGAGCCGGATGCGCCACGGGCGCGTGGCGGGCAATCCCTCCTGCCCGCCGCTACCGGGGTCCGGGTGACGGTGCGCGGCCGGCTCGAGGTGCCGCAGGCCGACATCCAACTCCCCCACCTGCCCACGGTGGTCAGCGTATCGCCGGATGAGGTGATCCTGGATGCGGCGGCAGAGGAGGCGGCGTTGCGCCGCTGGCGCCTGGCCCTGGACCTGCAGCTGGCCGCCGGCGAACGCGTGCGCCTGGAGGGCTACGGCTTTTCCGGTCGCCTGGCCGGCGCGGTCACCGTGCGTGGCGAGACCCCGGGGCTGACCCGCGCCCAGGGCGAACTCCATGTCCGGGATGGCCGGTACGAGGCCTATGGCCAGAATCTGGTGGTGGAGCGCGGCCGCCTGCTGTTTGCGGACAGCCCGCCGGACAATCCGGGGCTCGATATCCGGGCGGTGCGCCCGTTGCCCGACCGGGAGCAGGTGGTCGGGGTGGAGGTGGGCGGGCGGCTCAAGGACCCGCGCCTGCGCCTGTTCTCGGAGCCGGTGCTGGAGGAGAGCGAGACCCTGGCCTGGCTGGTGCTGGGGCGCCCGCTCACCGCCACCTCGCGCACCGAGGCCGATGCCCTGTATCGCGCCGCCTTTGCCCTCGGCGGCGAGCGCGCCGCCCGCGGCATCGCCCTGCAGTTCGGACTGGACGAGGTCACCCTGGAGCAGGGCGCGACCGGTGACGAGGCCGCCGTGGTGCTGGGCAAATATCTGAGTCCGCGGCTATACCTTCAATATGCCGTGGGGCTGTGGGAGACCGCCAACCGCCTGCGCCTGCGCTACCAGCTCTCCACCCACTGGAGCCTGAAGATGGAACAGGGCGGCGAGCAGAGCGGTGCCGACCTGCAGTACGTCATCGAACGCTGAGCCGGTGGGACAAGGGCCCAAGCGTGAGGTGCATCTCGGCAACACGGGGAAACCCTCGGATAAAATATCCCTTGGAGAAAAACTCAAGTAATATGTTAAAGTTACAGCTATAAGTTGCCGTAATGGTTTAGGTGTGGCTCGTAACTATGGACAGAGTATCGCGGACTATGGAACAGGGCATGCCGACTGCATTGCGTGGCGCCACCCAGCCTCTGGGCCGGGTGGGCGGCCTGCATGCGTCGGTGCGCCAGTTCCTGGTGATCAACGCCAAGGGCGGCTGCGGCAAGACCACCATCGCCACCAACCTGGCCAGCTATTACGCGCGCCAGGGCCGCGGCACGGTGCTCATCGACCACGACCCGCAGGGCTCGTCCATGCAGTGGCTGTCGCTGCGCAGCAAGGAGGCGAAACCGATCCACGGCGTCTCCGCCCACCGCCCGGTGGTGTCCGGCGTCACCCGGTCCTTCCTGATGCGCATCCCCGACGGCGCCGAGCGCGTGGTGCTCGATGCCCCGGCCGGCGTGCAGGGCCATCAGCTCATCGAACTGATGCGCGAGATCGACGCCATCCTGATCCCGGTGCTGCCCTCGCCCATCGACATCCATGCCGCCTCGCGCTTCATCCAGGACCTGCTGCTGGTGGCCAAGGTGCGGGCGCGCAACATCCGCGTCGGCGTGGTGGCGAACCGCGTGCGTGAAAACACCAAGGTCTACCAGTCGCTGGAAAAATTTCTCAACTCGCTGAATATTCCCTTCGTCGCGCGCCTGCGCGATACGCAGAACTATGTGCGCGCCGCCGAACTCGGCGTCGGCGTGCATGATCTCAAGCGCTCCGGCGCGTCCCAGGACCAGCGGCAGTGGGAGGCGCTGATCCGCTGGCTGGAGCAGGGCTGACAAAGGCGGGAGCGTCCGTTGCATCGCTGCGCCACGGCTGACAGCATTGCGCACTTCCGCACTTCCGCACTTCCGCACTTCCGCGGCTCACCCCGCCACAAACACCCGCTGTCCTTCCGGGCCGGCGAGCTGCAGCACCGCATGCCCATAGAGCTGTGACAGACGTTCCGCGTTGAGCAGTTCGGCGGCGGGTCCGGCCTGCCAGCGACCGTCACCGGACAACATCAGCACGTGGTCGCAGTAGCGCGCGGTCAGGTTGATGTCGTGCAGCGCCATCACCACGGCGTGTTCACCGCTGTCGGCGAGGTGGCGCAGGTGCTGCAGGGTGGCCACCTGGTGGTTCAGGTCGAGGTGATTGGTGGGTTCGTCCAGCAGCATCAGGCGCGGTGCCTGGGTGAGCAGGGTGGCCAGGGCCAGGCGGCGGCGCTCGCCGCCGGACAGGGTAGAACAAGGGCGATCTTCCATGCCGGCCAGGTCCACCTGCTGCAGGGCACGGCGCGCGCACTCGAGATCCGCCGCCGTTTCACTGTGCCAGCGGCCGAGGTGGGGGTGGCGGCCGATCAGGGCGGTGTCCAGCACGCTGGCGGGAAAGCTGTCGCTGTTGTCCTGCGGCAGCAGGCCGAGGCACTGTGCCACCTGGCGGCGCGGCAGGCGTGCGAGCGGCGCGCCCTGCAGCCAGAGGCTGCCGCCCAGCGCGGGACGCAGGCCGGCGAGGGTGTGCAGCAGGGTGGTCTTGCCGCTGCCGTTGGTGCCGAGCAGTCCCCAGCACTGCCCGGCATGCACGGTGAGATTGAGACCGCGCAGCAGGCTGCGCCCGGCTATCCCTACATCGAGCGAGACGGTGCGCAGCAGTTCCATCAACGCATCGCCTCGCGTCGGAGCAGATAGAGAAATAGCGGTGCGCCGATGAGGGCGGTGAGCACCCCCACCGGCAGCTGTTGCGGGGCGATGAGGCTGCGCGCCAGGGTGTCGGCCAGCATCAGCAGGCTGCCGCCGAGCAGGGCGTTGGCGGGCAGCAGCAGGCGATGGTCGGAGCCGGCGACGAGGCGCAGCATGTGCGGCACCACCAGGCCGACGAAGCCGACGCTGCCGGCGGTGGTGACGGCGGCGGCGGTGAGCAGCGAGGCGGCGAAGTAGATGATGAGGCGCAGACGGCCGACGCGTACGCCGAGACTGCCGGCGGTGAGCTCGCCGCGCGCCAGCAGGTTGAGTTCACGCGCAAAGGGAAACAGCAGCAGCAGGCCGAGGCCGAGCAGCAGCAGCGGGGCGCGCCATTCGCCGCCGTGGGACAGATCGCCCATCAGCCAGAACAGCATGCTGCGCAGGTTGTGTTCCGGCGCCACCGCCAGCAGAAAGCTGATCAGCGCGCCCCACAGGGCGGCCACCACCACACCGGTGAGCAGCAGTCGCGTCGGTGTCCAGCTGCCGTCGCCGTGGGCCAGGCCGAACACCAGCAGCATGGAGCCGAGGGCGCCGAGCAGGGCGCCGCCGCTGAGCCACCAGCCGCCCAGGCCGGCCAGCATGGCGAGCAGTGCGGCCACGGCGGCACCGCCGGAGATACCGAGGATGTACGGGTCGGCCAGGGGATTGCGCAGCAGCACCTGCAGCAGGGCGCCGGCCACCGCCAGCAATCCGCCCACGGCGAAGGCGGCGAGCAGGCGCGGCAGGCGCAGTTCGTGGATCACCGTGGTGTGCGGCGTGTCGCCGTGCCACAGTGCGTCCCAGAGCTCGCCCGGCGATACCGGCACGCTGCCGCTCGACAGGCCGAGGCCGAGGCTGAGCAGTGACAGCAGCAGGAGCAGCGGGAGCAGGGCGGTGCGCATGCGAAATCTGGGGCCAGGGGCTAGGTGTTGACGGGCTGGGGGTATGTGCGCTGCGCGCATGCCGTCTTATAACATTCCTGGCCCCTGGCCCCTAGCCCACCTCCACCCGGTTGCGGCCGCCGTGTTTGGCGCGGTACAGCGCGGCATCGGCGCGGGCCAGGGGCAGATCCATGGTGTGGTCGTTGCGGTTGAGCAGGGTGAGGCCGATGCTTACCGTGAAGCTGACCTCCGGGGAGACGGCGCGGCAGGGCTGACTCTCCGTCGCCCGGCGCAGGCGTTCGGCGTACTGGCGCGCGCCGTCCAGATCGGTGCCGGGCAGCAGCACGGCGAATTCCTCGCCGCCGAGGCGGCCGATGAGGTCGGTGGTGCGCAGCGCGCCGAGGGCGACGGCGGCAAAATGCTGCAACACCGCATCGCCGGCGGCATGGCCGTGGCGATCATTGATCTGCTTGAAGTGATCGATGTCGAGCATCAACAGGGCAAGGGACTGGCCGAAGCGGTGGAAGCGGGCCAGTTCCTGTTGCACGCGATCGAGGAAGTGGCGGCGGTTGGGCAGACCGGTGAGGATGTCGGTGGTGGCCAGGTGACGCAGCTCCAGCTCCATCGCCTTGACGCCGCTGATGTCCTGCACGGTGCCCAGCGCCGAGATCAATTCCCCATCGGCACCGGTCACCAGTTCCGCCATCTCGCGTACCCAGCGAATCTTGCCGCCGACCATGATGCGGTGCTCGATGTCGTAGGGGGCGCCGTGCAGGGCCGCCTGCCAGGCGGCATGCACGTGCTCACGATCGTCGGGATGGATGAAGGACATGAACAGGGCATAGTCCGCCTGCGTATCCGGCGGCAGCTCGAAGATGCGGTAGGTCTCTGCCGACCATTCCAGGCGGTGGCTGGGCACATCCATCACCCAACTGCCGACATGGGTCACGGCCTGGGCCCGTTGCAGCATCGCCTCGCTTTCGCGCAGGCGCACTTCAGCGGTCTTGCGCGCGGTGATGTCGAGGTGGGTGCCGACGGCGCGCAGCGGGCTGCCGTCTTCGGCACGTTCCATCACCTTGCCGCGGTCCAGCACCCATATCCAGTGGCCGTCCTTGTGGCGCAGGCGGTGCTCGGTTTCATAGAACGGGGTTTCGCCACGGAAATGGCGCTGCAGCGCACTGTCGATGAGGGGCATGTCGTCCGGATGGATGATGCGCTCCCATGTGGAGATGTCGGGGCCGATCTCGTCCATGCGGTAGCCCAGCATTTCCGCCCAGCGTTCGTTGAAGGTGACGTGGTGGCTGGGGATGTGCCAGTCCCACAGGCCGAGGTCGGCGCCGCTCAGCGCCATCTCCAGACGCTGCTCGGCAGCCACCCGGTCGGTGATGTCGACGAAGCTGCCGACGAGCTCCACCGCCTTGCCCTGGCCGTCACGCAGCACACGGCAGCGGTCCTCCAGCCAGCGCCAGCTGCCGTCGGCATGGTGGAAGCGGTAGCGGCGGATGATTTGGTCGTCGCTCCAATGCCGCCAGTCCGCGCTGCGCATCACTGCGGGACGATCATCGGGGTGGATGTGGTCCGGCCACCAGGTGGGGTGGTCGTGGATGAATCCCGGTGCATAGCCCAGGATATTCTGTACATTGGCGGCGATGTAGTTGGTCGCCGTGCCGGCCGGGGTGGCGCTGTAGGTCACCGCCGGCGAGGCGGTCAGCAGGCTGTCCAGTTGCCGACGGGTGGACTGCAGGGCGGCGGTGGCGCTGTCGATGCGCTGTTGCAGACGGCGGCGCGTGTTGCGCGGCAGCCAGATCAGCAGGCCCTGGGCGAGCAGATAGGCCGCCAGCAGCGCGAGCTGGGCATAGGTCTGGTTGCGCTGCCAGTCGGCCAGGACGGCGCTCTTGTCGCGCCAGACCAGTACCGTGCCGACGGCCGGGCGTGACGGGTCCGCCTTGCCCTGATAATCGCGCAGCGGGAAGCGGGTGAGGTGCCAGGTCTTGCCCTGCCAGGGCAGCAGGTGGGAGTTGAGCACGCCCTCCTGCACCGGAGGCAGGTTGGCGCCGTTGACCCATGCCTTTATCTCCTCGCGGGAGGTGGCCTCGATATAGCCACCGCCGCCGGTCTCCGCACGCGGGCCGCTCAGCGGACGGTATTGCTCCCACACCGCCCCCTCCACGTGTTGCTGGCGGAGCAGGACGGCGAAGCCGGCGCCGAACTGACGGTCGAGGCGGGCGAGCTGGGTGTCGAAGGAGGTGCCGGCCTCGAGGGCGCCGATGTATTCGCGTCTGTCGCCGCTCCTGTGCCAGACCGGCACCACGCCGCGCACGCCGGAGTAGATGCGGCCGGTCTCGAAACCGGTGCGCGGCTGCTGATCGGCGTTGACGTCCTCGATGATGTGGCGCAGACCATCCATGCGGTCGCCGAATTTCCCCGGCGTGTGCACGCGCAGATAGGACAGGGCACCGGGGCCGAACTGGAAGTGCAGCTGGCGCAGGCCGAACTGCTGCTGCATGTCGAGCCAGGCCGGGGCGACATGGTTGTACAGCGCATCGCGCAGGCGGGCGGTCTGCGGCCCGCCGGGGCCGCCGCCTTCCTGGCCCAGGGCCTGCCTGCCGCGGTAGAACAGGGATTGCACCTCCGGATCGGAGGCCACCATGGTGGCCAGGGTGAGCATCTGCTGTTCCAGATCGGACAGCGCCACCTCGAAGGTGGTGCGCACCGCCGCCGCCTCCTGCTCCAGCCCACGCTCCAGCTTGCGCCACTCCTGCTGGTGGAACAGCACGCCGATGACGATGAAGGTCAGCGCCAGCAGGAGGCTGCTCAGCAGGGTGAACAGAGAAAGGGGCGGGCGGGGCATGGGGGCCGGATTTTGAGGCATCCCGCCATTGTGCCTGCCGCGCACAGGCTGTGCCAGCGACGGAAGAGGTAGGCCTCAGTCCTCGCCGCGTCCCGTGTCCTGGGCAAGCGGCCTGGGCTGCTCGCCCTGGCGCAGGGTGATGATGTCCCAGCCCTTGGCCTCGGCGTGGCTGCGCAGGGTGTCATCGGGGTCCACCGCCACCGGGTGATCCACCTGCTCCAGCAGCGGCAGGTCGTTGTGGGAGTCGCTGTAGAACCAGGCGCCGGCCAGGTTGTAGCCGGTCTGGTCCAGCCACTGCGCCAGCCGCTGGACCTTGCCGTGCTGGAAGGTGGGGATGCCGGTGATGTCGCCGGTATAGCGGCCGTGCACCACCTCCGGCTCGGTGGCGAGAAAGTGCTCCACCCCCAGCGCCGCGACGATGGGCGCGGTGATGAAGCGGTTGGTGGCGGTGATGATCAGCGGCACGTGGCCCTGGCTGCGGTGCCAGTCGAGCAGGTGGCGCGAGGCCGGCAGCAGGATGGCGCCGATCTTTTCTGCCATATAGCGGCGGTGCCACGCGGCCAGGGTCTCCGGCTCCTGCCCCACCAGCGGCGCCAGGGCGAAGCGCTGGTAGGCGCGGATGTCCAGGGTGCCGGCCTTGTACTCCTCATAGAAGCGGTTGTTCTCGCGCTCGTAGAACGTGCCGTCGACGATGCCCTGTTCCACCAGGAAGCGGCCCCACAGATGGTCGCTGTCGCCGCCGAGCAGGGTATTGTCGAGATCGAAGATTGCCAGGGTCATGATGAAAGTGGTCCGGGAAGAGTGAGTGGAGTAATGACGATGCGTTGCAGCGCATCAATAGCCATGAAACAGAAAATCGAGCGCGCCGGTAATGGTCTGCTGTTGCTGCGTGAGGGAGGCGACCGGCTTGCTGAGCAGTTTCAGCGGCACGGCCGCCAGCTTGGGCGTTTCCAGCAGGCAGGGGATACCTTCGACTTCGAAGACGGGGCTCAGGCGCTCGGGGATGGTGGTCGCGGGGAAGCGGTCGCGGCGGCGCAGGGGCACGACGACGCGGGTTTCCAGTCCTTGCAGCAGATCGCTCTGTACGTCGAGAAGATAAGGGACGTCGGCGGCATGGGTACCGGTGTTGGGGTAGACGTCGAAGCGCGCCATGATCAGAAGCTGCGCCACTCGGCCAGGGGCAGGCCCTCGCTTTCGACGGTCTGGTTATAGACGGCGATGAATTCGGCGTTTTCCTGCTGCCAGCGGCGTTCCTGTTCCAGGCGGATCTGTTCGCGCAGGAACTGGTCGCAGGACTGGGAGATGTTGATGCCCAGGGCCTTGGCCTGCTCCAGCACGTCGGCGGACAGGGTGATGTTGGTGGCCTTTTTGGGGCTCGCTGTCTGGCGCATGATGTGTCTCATGGATGTTGGCTGTTGATGCGTATGATAGGCATGTATATCTTGTGTTGTCACTGTCTGGAAGGGGGACGGTTGGGGATTTATCGCAGGGGTTGACCGCCTGTTGTCTGTAGTTCGGCGGGGGGCATAAACAGATTTGCGCACGGGCGGCGCTTGTGAAAAAATCCTTGATATACATCCTCAAGGTGGTTTTGTAAGTGATTGATTCGGAAGGTTACAGGGCAAATGTCGGCATTATCCTGAGCAATCGGGAGGGGCAGGTCTTGTGGGCGCGCCGCATCGGTCAGGAGGCCTGGCAGTTTCCCCAGGGCGGCATCCAGCGCAATGAGTCCGCCGAGGAGGCCCTGTACCGCGAGCTGATGGAGGAGGTGGGCCTGGGGCCGGAGGACGTGGCCATCCTCGGCGCCACCCGCGGCTGGCTGCGCTACCGCCTGCCCGAGCGCCTGGTCCGCCATCACAGCAAGCCGGTGTGCATCGGTCAGAAGCAGCGCTGGTTCATGCTGCGCCTGCTGACCGAAGACAGCCGGGTGCGGCTCGATCTGCATACCCCGCCCGAGTTCGACGAGTGGTGCTGGGTGTCCTACTGGCAGCCGCTGGACGAGATCGTCGCCTTCAAGCGCCGCGTCTACGAGCGCGCGCTCACCGAGCTGGCGCCCTTGCTGGCGCCGGCGGTGCAGGCGCGGCCGCCGCGGCTGCGGCGGGCCGGCGCGAAATCGTAGGAGCGAATCGCATTCGCGACCGGCGTGCCCCCGCCGCCATCGCGAATACGATTCGCTCCTACAGGGCGACACCATAACGATAACGATGCATTACTCCACAGTCGGGACATCTTCATGCTGCAAACGCTGCGCCGCATCATACAGGAGGTAAACGCCGCCAAGGATCTGCAACAGGCGCTGCGCATCATCGTGCAGCGGGTGCAGAAGGAGATGGCGGTGGATGTGTGCTCCATCTATCTCGCCCACAACACCACGCGCGAGCTGGTGCTGATGGCCACCGAGGGGCTCAATCCCGAGGCGGTGGGCAAGGTGCGCCTGAGCTGGGAGCAGGGGCTGGTCGGCCTGGTCGCCGAGCGTGCCGAGCCGGTGAACAAGGACGATGCGCCCAGCCACCCACGCTACCTGTATTTCCCCGAGACCGGCGAGGAGCGCTACCACGCCTTTCTCGGCGTGCCCATCATCCATCACCGCACCATCCACGGCGTGCTGGTGGTGCAGTCGCGCACCAGCGTGCGCTTCGACGAGGATGCCGTCACCTTCCTGGTCACCATCGCGGCGCAACTGGCCGGCGCCATCGCCCATGCCGAGGCCAGCGGCGACATCGACGTGCTGCTGCGCCAGGGCCAGCTGGTGGACCACCGGCCCTTGCTGGGCCTGTCCGGCGCGCCGGGCGTGGCTATCGGCAGCATCGTGGTGGTCAATTCTTCCACCGACATCGACACTGTTCCCGATCTGCTGGTGGACGACAGCGCCGCCGAGCTGAAGCAGTTCCGTGCCGCCGTGCGCGCGGTGCGCAAGGACATCTCCGACATGCTGAAGCGCCTGCGCGCCAGCATGCCGGCCAGCGACAGCGCCCTGTTCGAGGCCTATCTGCTGATGCTGGAAGAGGGCTCTCTCATCGACGATACGGTGAAGCGCATCAAGGCCGGCAGCTGGGCGCCGAGCGCGTTGCGCGAAACGGTGCTGGAGCATGTGCGTATCTTCGACCAGATGGAGGATGCCTATCTGCGCGAGCGGGCGCAGGACATCCGCGACCTCGGCCGTCGTGTGATGGAGCACCTGCTGGGCGAGGAGCGCAAGCCGGTGGAGTATCCGAAGAATACCGTGCTGGTGAGCGAGGAGGTGACCGCCTCCATGCTGGCCGAGGTGCCGCCCAAGCGCCTGGCCGGTGTGGTGTCGATGCGCGGCTCGCGCACCTCGCATACCGCGATCCTGGCGCGTGCGCTGGGTGTGCCGGCGGTGATGGGCGTGGTCGACCTGCCGCTCAACAAGGTGCATGGCCGCGAGATCATTGCCGACGGCTATTCCGGCCGCGTCTACGTCAATCCGTCCAAGGACATCCGCCGCGAGTACAAGCGGTTGCAGAAGGAGGAGGCGGAGCTCACCGCCGAGCTGCAGGCGCTGCGCAACCTGCCGGCGGAAACGCCGGACGGTCTGCGTGTCCCGCTCTACGCCAATACCGGCCTGGTGTCCGACATCCGCCCGTCGCTCAATTCCGGCGCCGAGGGGGTGGGCCTGTATCGCACCGAGTTCCCGTTCATGATCCGCGACCGCTTCCCCGGCGAGGAGGAGCAGCTCGACGTGTATCGCCAGGTGCTGGAGTCGTTTGCGCCGCGCCCGGTGACCATGCGTACCCTCGATGTGGGCGGCGACAAGGCGCTGCCCTACTTCCCCATCAAGGAGGACAATCCCTTTCTCGGCTGGCGCGGCATCCGCATCACCCTGGATCACCCGGAGATCTTCCTCACCCAGCTGCGCGCCATGCTGCGCGCCAATGTCGGCTGCGGCAATCTCAATCTGCTGTTGCCGATGATCGGCAACCTGGCGCAGGTGGACGAGTCCATGGTGCTGATCCGCCGTGCCTGCGCCGAACTGCGCGAGGAGGGGCTGGATGTGAACCTGCCGCGTGTCGGCGTGATGATCGAGGTGCCGGCGGCGGTATTCCAGGCCGATCGCCTGGCCAGCCGCGTCGATTTTCTTTCCATCGGCACCAATGACCTGACCCAGTATCTGCTGGCGGTGGATCGCAACAATGCGCGCGTCGCCGAGCTGTTCGACTCGCTGCATCCGGCGGTGCTGAAGGCGCTGGTCAAGGTGGTCGACGGCGCCAACCAGTACGGCAAGCCGGTGTCGGTGTGCGGCGAGATGGCCGGCGACCCGGCGGCGGCGGTGCTGCTGCTCGGCATGGGCATCGACTCGCTGTCCATGAGCGCCTCGAGCCTGCCGCGCGTCAAATGGGCCATCCGCTCCATCACCCGCAAGAAGGCCCAGGCCCTGCTCGGCGAGGTGCTGCAGATGGACGAGCCGCAGCAGGTGCGCGCCCGTCTCAACCAGGCGCTGGACGAGGCCGGCCTGGGCGGTCTGATTCGCGCCGGAAAATGACGCAGGGTGCGCACTGCGCACCCTGTGAGCCTGCGCGAATACGATTCGCTCCTACAATGAATTCATGGATACCTTGACCCATGCCTTGAGCGGTATGTTGCTGGCCCGGGCCACGGCGCCGGCACGGCCGCGTGCCGGGCAGTTGCCGCTGCGCAGCCGGATGCTGGTGGGTTTCCTCGCCGGCGCCTTCCCCGACAGCGATGTGGTGATCCGCCTGTTCGGCGACACGATCACCTATCTCAATCTGCACCGCGGCGTCACCCATTCACTGCCGCTGCTGCCGCTGTGGGCGCTGCTGCTGGCGGCGCTGTTTGCATTGCTGTGGCAGCGGCGTCATTCCTGGCGTGCGTTCTATGGCATTACCCTGCTGGCGCTGTTCATCCATGTGCTCGGCGATGTGGTCACCGTATACGGCACCAGGATTTTTGCGCCCTTCAGCGATTACCGCGCCACGCTTCCGGCCATCTTCATCATCGACCTGGTATTCACCGGCATCATCGTCGCCGGACTGCTGGCGGCCTGGGGGTGGCGCAGCCGTCTGCCGGCGCTGTTGGGGCTGGCGGTGCTGGCGGGTTATGTGGGGCTCCAGACCTGGCAGATGAACGAGGCACGTGCCGTGGGCGTCCGCCATGCCGCGGCACAGGGGGTGCAGGCAGTACAGATCAGCGCGTTGCCGCAGCCGCTGTCACCGTTTCACTGGAAGGTTCTGGTGCAGGATGCGCGTGGTTATCACGTGGCCGATGTACACCTGCGGCGCAGGGATGCCTTGCCTGACCCGGGACCCGAGGCCGGTTTTTTCCGCCGCCTCGCCGCGTTGTATCGTCCGCTGGATGATCTGCACTGGCGCTATCAGCCGCAGTTTGGTGCGGGGGCGGAACCGTCTGCCCTGGCGGCGGTGGTGTGGCAGGACAACGCCCTGGCGGGACTGCGCCGCTTTACCGAATATCCCGCCCTTTACGCCATCGAGGCGCAGGGCAGTGGCGTGTGCGTGTGGTTCTACGATCTGCGCTTCGAATTGCGCAACTTGCGCAATCCCTTCATCTTCGGCGGTTGCCGTGAGGGCAGTGGCGGGGCATGGCGTCTGGAACAGCTGATGGAGTAGTTGCGCGCCGGCCGTGCGGCCCGCGCCGCGCAACCGTTGGTTCGCGACCCGAAGCTTATTTGATTCTCAGGCTGCCGATGATCTCGGCCAGTTCCTCATCCTCGGCGCCTTCCATTTCTTCCGGGCAGTCGTAGGTGATGAAGAATACGCAGTTGCCGGCCGCCAGATACCACTCCTTCCAGGCCATGCCTTCGTCGCTGTAGAAGAACAGCAGGCCGCTCATGTCCCCCAGGCTGACATCCATGCGGCGCGCACCGGCGGCGATGGTGTCGGCGGCGAGCTCCAGCAGTTCCTCTTCCGTGGTGGCGCTGTCGTCCTTGCAGAAGCAGCTGATCTCCAGTGTGCCGACGCCCTCGTCCGGGTCGTAGAGCAGCACGCTGTCCTCATCGGTCTCCATGATCCAGCCCTGCGGGCAGGAGGCGGTCCAGAGCGGGTTGTCGGCGGTGGTCATGAGCAGGCGTACGGTAGGTGAGGAACGGGGATTATATCAGTTGTATTCCCAGGGCAGGCCAGTGGCGGAAATTTCCGCCAGGCAGGCATCCACCACCGCCGGATCGTAGGCCACGCCGCGGCCACGGTGCAGTTCGGCGATGGCCTGTTCCAGGGTGAGGGCCGGGCGGTAGGGGCGATGCGAGGTCATCGCCTCCACCACATCGGCGACAGCGATGATGCGCGCGCCCAGGCCGATGGCCTCGCCCCGCAGTCCCTGCGGATAGCCGCTGCCGTCGAGGCGTTCCTGGTGCTGCAGGATCATGTCGCGCACCGGCCAGGGCAGATCCACGTCCTTGAGGATGTCATAGCCCACCTGGGGGTGGGTCTTCACCAGGGCGTACTCGTAGTCATTGAGCTTGCCGGGACGATTGAGTATCTCAGTGGGCACATAGATGTTGCCGAGGTCGTGGATCTGGCCACCGAGGCGGATGCCTTCGATTTCATTGGCCGGCAGGCCCATGCGCCGGGCAATGGCGGCGGCGAGCCGGCTGGTGTGTTCGTGATGGCCGGCGGTATAGGGGTCGCGCTTTTCCACCGAGCGCGCCAGCGCCTGCACCAATTGCAGCAAGGCCCGATCCAGCGCCGTACTGGCGCTGTGGGCACGTTCCTCGGCCGCCTTGCGTGCGCTGATGTCCTCGACCACGGCGATGAAGTACTCCGGCTCGCCCTGCTGGTTCCGATGCAGCGAGATGGTCAGATTCCCCCACACCGTGCTGCCGTTCTTGTGCCGATAGCGCTTCTCGAGGGTGTAGGTATTGATGCTGCCATCCAGCAGGCGCCGCGCCTGCTCCAGGTCGCTCTGCAGGTCGTCGGGGTGAGTGAGATCGTCAACGCGCAGCACCTGCAATTCTTCCGCGCTGTAACCCAGCATGTCGCACAGCTTGTGATTGACGCGCAACGACCGGCCATCCCGCCCGACATGGGCGATGCCCACGGCGGCCTGGTCGAAGGTGTGGCGGAAATACTGCTCGCTTTGCCGGGCGGCCTCACGTGAAGCGAGGACGATGCCGATGCTGCGCTGGATGAGAACATAGAGCAGGGCGCCGGTGACGGCGACAAAGCCCCAACCCTTGGCCGTCTGCAGCCGGGCCGTCACGCTCGGGTCTGCGATGAGCAGGGCCAGCAGCTGGTCGGAGAACAGGATGTACAGTGCGGCAAACAGCACGTACAGGCCGACGATGCGCAAGGCCTCGCTGTGCTTTTCCATGGTGTCATCGCCCTCCGGGGTTGCGATGTGGCAACAGAATGTGGCGGCTCAGGCGGCGCGCAAGGCCTTGCTGCTGTTATCGGCCCAGCTCACCGCTGCCAGGTAGGCGCTGTTGTAGTCGATGGCAACCTTGTCACGCAGTACCAGGCCATCCCAGTCGCCTCGCTCATAACGGATGACATCGGCCAGCAACAGGCCCAGTGCCCCTTCGCGGTTGAGCAGCGCCAGCTTGATGGGCAGTGACAGCGGCATCTGATCGAGCAGGCTCACCATCGTTTGATCGAGCATGGCATCGAGCAGGGAAAACAGGCCGGTGGTGAAGGCCTGGTCGCTGTCGATGGCGGGATTGGTGACCGACAGCAGTTCGCACATGCGCGCCCGGATCAACGCAATTGTCATCATCTCGCGCGGCTTGTGATGGTCGATCTGCGACAGCAGCAGCAGGGTGGCCCAGTTGCGTACCGTGCCGAGGCCGAGCAGCATCAGTGCCTGACGGATGGAGTCCACTTCACGGCGCAGGCCGAAGGTGGCGCAGTTGATGTAGCGCAGCAGGCGGAAGGACAGGATGGCATCCTGAGCGATGAGCTGCTCCACCTGGCGCAGCTCGATCTCCGGATTCTGCAGCTGGGCGATCAGGCTGAGCACCACGCTGCGGTTCGCGGTGGCGGTGCGCGTCTGAATGATGTCGGGATAACTGAAGAAGTAGCCCTGGAACAGATCGAAACCCATATCACGGCACATGGCGTAGTGCGCCGGGGTTTCCACTTTTTCGGCCACCAGCTGCAGGTCGTGGCGGCGCAGACGCTCCACCGTGCGCGCCAGTTCGTCGTGCTCCATGGCCAGCACATCCAGCTTGACGAACGATGCCAGCTCCAGCAGCGGGAGGGTGTCGTGCTGCAGCAGGTAGTCGTCCAGGGCGATGCGGTAGCCCTGGTCCACCAGCTTGCGTACCCCGGCGATGACGCCGGCGTCGGGCACGATGGTTTCCAGCAGCTCGAACACCACCTGCTCGTGCGACATCGGCAGTGGATAGTGGCCGGTAAAGAAATCGCCGGTGATGTTGATGAAGGCGGGCTTGCTGCCGACGATGTTCTCCAGCCCGATCTCCATGAAGGTGTTGATGATGAGCTGGGAGGTGGCCAGATCGCCGTCGGCAAAGGCCGCGCGGTTGTCGCTGCTGTGGCGATAGAGCAGCTCGTAGGCGTAGACATCCAGCGCACGGTTATAGATGGGCTGGCGCCCGACGAAGGTTCCCTTGCTGCCGCTGTCGTGTTCCATGCCGCCCCTTGGTTGCGTCGCTCAGCCGGCGGCCAGATACAGGGCGAGAAGTTCATCCACGCGGCAGCGCCTGTGGCCATGGCAGCTGATGGAGCGCTGTACCGAAATCTGCTCGATGTCGGCGCCACCATAGGCAGTGCGGGTGAACGGGGTGTCGTGGTTGGAGATCAGGACCGTCACGCCTTCCTGCGCCGCCTTGCCGGCAATATCCGCCAGCTGCTGTTGCTGCGCCAGGCTGAAGCCGTCGGCATGGTAGGCGGTAAAGCTGCTGGAGAGGGACAACGGCACATACGGCGGGTCGCAATACACCACGTCACCGGCACGCAGGTTGCGCAGGGTTTTCTCGAAGGGCGCGTGCCTGAATACGGCGCGCCGGGCCTTGTGGTGGAAGGCGAGCATTTCCTCGGCGGGAAAATACGGTTGCTTGTAGCGGCCGAAGGGCACGTTGAATCCACCCTTGGCGTTGTAGCGGCACAGGCCGTTGTAGCCGTGCCGGTTCAGATAGACGAACAGCACGGCGCGGCGGCGGGTGTCGCTGCAGGCGTTGAATTCGGCACGCAGTTTGTAATACGCCTCGGCGGTGTTGTTGGCCGGGCGGAACAGCTTGCGGCAGTCGGCGATGAAGGCCTCGCCTTCCGCCTTCAGCGCCTTGTAGAGGTCGATCAGGTCCTTGTTGCCGTCGGCCAGCAGGTAGCGCGGGTAATCGGTATTGAGGAATACCGCGCCGGAGCCGGTGAAGGGTTCCACCAGCCGCCGTCCGGCGGGCAGGCGTGCCTTGACCCGCTCGATGATGCGGTACTTGTTGCCGGCCCACTTGAGAAACGGGCGCACGGGCGCGGTGCGGGTGTTCATCAGCATGGTCAGATCGGCTTGATGAATACCTTGGAACGGCGCTGGTAGTTGTACATTGCCTGCTTTTTCACCGGCAGGGCCTTGATGTCGGCCTCGCGGAAACCGCGCTCCTGGAACCAGTGGGCGGTACGGGTGGTGAGCACGAACAGCCGCGCGATGCCCATCTCCCGCGCCTGCCGCTCGATAAAGGCCAGCAGGGTGTCGCCGCGCCCCTGCTTGCGATAGTCACGATGCACCGCCAGGCAGGCCAGTTCGCCCACCTGTTCCTCGGCAAAGGGATAGAGCGCGGCGCAGGCGACGATCATGCCGTCGCGTTCGGTCACCACGAACTGGTCGATCTCCATTTCCAGCAGTTCGCGCGAGCGGCGCACCAGCACGCCCTCGGCCTCCAGCGGGGCGATCAGTTCCAGGATGCCGCCGACATCGTCGATGCTGGCGCGGCGCGTGCCCTCGAACAGCTCGCCGCTGACCAGGCTGCCGATGCCGTCGCGGGTGAACAACTCCAGCAGCAGCGCGCCGTCGATGTGGCGATCGATGAGATGGGCGCGGCGCACGCCGCCGCGGCAGGCGCGCAGGGCGCCGCCGAGACAACGCGCCATTTCCTCCGGCAGCTTGCGGGCCAGCGCCTGCTCGGCGTCCGCCAGGCCCAGTTCACGCACCAGCCGCCGCCGGCTGTCGGTGACGCCCTTGGCATCGGTGAGGAAGATCAGTTTGTCGGCGCGCAGCTGCATGGCCGTGGCGGTGGCCACGTCCTCGGCGCTGAGATTGAAGGTTTCGCCGGTGGGCGAGTAGCCGATGGGTGAGAGCAGGACGATGGCGCCGTCGTGCAACTGTTTCTGGATCGCCTCGCCATCGATGCGGCGCACCTCGCCGGTGTGCTGGTAGTCGACGCCGTCACGCACGCCGAGCGGCTGGGCGGCAACGAAATTGCCCGAGGTGACGCGGATGCGCGCTCCGGCCATGGGCGAGTTGGCCAGGCCCATGGAGAGCAGGGCCTCGATCTCCACCCGCACCGTGCCGGCGGCCTCCTTGACGCAGGCCAGCGCCTCCGCGGTGGTGACGCGCAGGCCGTTTTCGTAGTGCAGCTCGATGCCGCGGGCATGCAGCCGCTCTTCGATCTGCGGCCGTGCGCCATGCACCAGCACCAGGCGTACGCCCAGGCTGTTGAGCAGGCCGATGTCGTGCGCGAAGCTGGCGAATTGTTCCTCGGCCACCAGCTCGCCGCCGAAGGTGATGACGAAGGTGCGGCCGCGGAAGGCGTTGATGTAGGGCGTGGAGCCGCGGAACCAGCGGACAAAGGCCTGTTCGTCGGTGGGCGTGGTCACGGGCGGATCCTTTTCCTTCCTGTTGTTCCGATTGGGCATTTTCCGGGCAGCGAGGGGGAATGTCCAGTCGGAAAGTGGCAAGTTACAAGTTTCAAGTTGCAAGAAACAAAGGGAGCTTTTGCTTGGAACTTGAGACTTGTCACTTGTAGCTGCCTTTACAAACAAAACCGCTGAATCAGCCCCTTTAATATCCCCACCATGGGATCGATCCGCTCCAGCGCCAGGAATTCGTCCGGCTGGTGCGCCTGGGCGATGTCGCCGGGACCGAGGATGATGGTGTCCATGCCGAGGCGGTTCAGATAGGGGCCTTCGGTGCAGAAGGCGACGGCCTCGGCGTCGTGGCCGGTGAGCTGTTCGGCGGTCTGCACGATGGCCGAGGTGGCCGGGGTATGCATGGCCGGGGTGCCGTGGAACAGGCGCCGCACCTCCAGCTGCAGGCCGCTGCCGGCCAGGGTCTCGCCCAGGCGTTGTTCCATGGTGGCGCGCAGCTCGTCCAGCTCCATGCCGGGCAACGGGCGCAGGTCGATGTGCAGGTCGCACTGGCCGCAGATGCGGTTGGGATTGTCGCCGCCGTGGATGTGGCCCAGGTTGAGGGTGGGCACCGGCACGCTGAAGCGCGGGTCGCGGTGGTCGCGCTGCAGTTCGCCGCGCCAGGCCAGCAGTTCGCCGATGACCTTGTGCATGCCTTCCAGGGCGCTGTTGCCGAGGCTGGGATCGCTGGAATGGCCGGAGCGGCCGGTGAGGCGGATCCCTTCCATGATGATCCCCTTGTGGGCGTTGATGGGCCTGAGTCCGGTGGGCTCGCCGATGACGGCATGGCGCGCCCGCGGCCGCCCCAGCTCCACCAGGGCCTGAGCGCCTTCCATGGAACTTTCCTCGTCGGCGGTGGCGAGGAGGATCAGCGGCTGTTTCAGGTCGCCGGCCCGCAGGCCGCGCGCCGCCTCGATGGCAAGGGCGAAAAAGCCCTTCATGTCCGAGGTGCCGAGGCCGTAGTAGCGGCCGTCCGCCTCGGTGAGGCGGAACGGGTCGTGATTCCAGCGCCCCTCGTCGTAGGGCACGGTGTCGGTATGGCCGGCCAGCACCAGCCCGCCCGGCCCCCCGCCCAGGGTGGCGATGAGGTTGGCCTTGTGCGGCTGGGACGGCAGCGGCAACACCTCCACCTGGAAGCCCATGCCGGAAAGCCATACTGCCAGCAGGTCGATGACCGGACGGTTGCTGGTGTCGAATTCCGGGCTGACGCTGCTCATCGAGGGGGCGGCGATCAGGGCGGCGAGCATGGCGCGGAGGGAGGGCGGCGGTGTGGTCATGGCGGCGGTTTTGGGTGGTGGATGTGCGTAGTGTAATGCATGGGGGCATGCTAGATTGATCAGCGTTGTTTTGACGATCTATAAAAGGATGTTTGTGCGCTGCGCGCGGGTTGATAGGGTCGGGGTTCCGCCCCCGTACGACGTGTTACTTTCTTTTGCACGGCCAAAAGAAAGTAACCAAAGAAAAGGCCGCCCGACTCCCGCGCCGCTATCGCGGTGCCCTGTGCTTCTCGCCCGAATCGGCGCTCGCCTACGCGTCTTCCTGACGCGAAGGCGAGGACAGGCCATCCCTGGCCTGTCCCCTGCGGGCTTGATCCGATTCGGGCTGCGATGCGCGGCGCGGCAGACGGGGTGAAAGTCAAAACCAAAACCCAAAGGAAAAAACAGTGTGCGCTTTGCGCGCACCTCACAGCGCGATGCCGCAGGCGAGCCGGGTTTGCTTTTCAAACCCCTTTGTCTTGCCGAGCAACGCAGCCTGGAGCGGAACCGCCCGCAGGGGGCGCGCCATGGATGGCGCGCATTCCTCCGTCAGCACAGGGACGT
>JANJXC010000097.1 GCA_024709225.1 Gammaproteobacteria bacterium
ACCGCTCCGGCCATGTGTCCTTTGCGGCGGGTCCCGTCGCCCGCCGTCGGCACAACGATACCGGACAGGCCCGCCGCCCTGACGGGCCGGAAGGGGAATTACTTCTTGTCCATCTCGGCATAGATCCCGGTCAGCTGATCGGCGTACTCCAGCATCTTCTCGGACGTGGTGGCGATTAGAAACGAAAGGTTCTCCTTTTCGCCCTTGGCCTTTTGCAGCAAGAAAAACTGAGAATCCAGATTATCGAGAATTTTCTTTGTTTCCTTGGTATTGCGCTCATAGGTCTTGAGCGTATCGAGGGCGGTGCGATACTCCTGCACAGCCTTGTCGGCGGCAGCCATCTCCTCCGGGCCGCCTACACCCCAGGTCCCGAGCAAATAGAGCATGGCGATACGCTGCGACAACATGCGCTGGCGACCAGCCAGGTTGACCCATTTGCCTGCCGAAGTACCGTAGCCGCTCTCCATCTTCACCACGACGTCATGGGTCAGCGGCAGCAACTTCTGATTTATCTCCCATAACTTCTTCGCGCCTTCCCTGGTCGGCGATTTTTGTGCCATGTCCTTGTATGCCGGCCACACCCTCTTGACCTGCAACAGCGCCTCTTTCATCTCGCCTTCTTTGACAAAGCTCTCCAGCTGCAACAGATTGGCATCAAAGAGATTGACGGCCAGCGTCAACTGGGCCTGCGGGTCACCGAAGGGCTCACTGAGCCCCAGTTCGCAGTAGGCTTTGAGGATGCGCTGCGAGAGCATGCGCTGCATGCCTGCCCTGTCGATGGCCTCGTTCTCGCTCATCCGGCCCTGCCACTCGGCTTGTGCCACCCCCAACCACAACGTGCAAAGCGCCAGCACGATTCGCCCCCAGCGGCTCATAACCTTCCTCCCGGCGTTCTCGCCCTGCACCGCCGCCCGAGCGGCAACGGTTTCCCGCATATTTACTACAGGAACGACGCCCGGTACTTGACCTCGGTCATCCAGGCCCGTAGCGCCTGCAACCGACAGTTCGGGGTGGGGGCAAAAAAGCCGGAGAAATGTCAGCTACCGGAAATGCGCCGCAGAAAACGCAAGAAATCCGCATGTCGCCGTACGCTGTCATCGGCGCGTGACGCCACAGTGGCCTTGCAGATTGTCTGATTATCTACTCGATGCTGCGCGACGGGGTCTGCGGCAGCAGACCCCGTCGCTCTTGCGGGACAACTCATTCATACCGGTGCCGGTGCTATTTCTTGTCCAGCGCGACGTACAGCCCGGTCAGCTGATCGGCATCATCGAGCATGCGCTCGGAGGTGGTGGAGATCAGGAAGGACAGATTGCCCGCCTTGTCGGCACGCGCACGCAGCAACAGCTGATAGGCGCGCTCCAGGTTGTCGAGCAAGGACACGGCCTCTTTTGGATTGGCGCGGAAGGCGCGCAGCTCTTTCAGACCGGCGGCAAATTCCTTCGCCGCGGTGTCGGCCAGCCCATCCTCGGCAGGACCGCCCACGCCCCACAGCTTGAGCAGATAGAACATGGCGAGGCGCTGCGACAACATGCGCTGACGACCGGCGACATTGACCAGCCGCCCGCTCGTCGTCCCCGATGCCTGTTCCATCTTCACCACCACGTCGTGGGTCAGGGGCAGTAACTGGTGGTTGATCTCCAGCATCAGGCGGGCGCCGTCCTTGCCGGGGGCCTTCACCGCCAGGTCGCGGTATGGCCCCCACACCTCGCGCACCTTGGCCAGGCTGGCCTTGACGGCATCATCGGCGGGAAAACTTTCCAGCTGCAGCAAATGGGCATCAAACAGGTTAACCGCCTGAAGCAATTGCTCTTTTGAGGTGCCGTGGTCTTCACCCAGGCCCAGTTCACAGTAACTCTTGAGGATGCGCTGCGACAGCATGCGCTGCATGCCGGCCTTGTCGATGGCGTCGTTTTCCGTCATGCGCCCCTGCCAGGCGGCGGTCACTGCCGAGGAAAACAGCAATACGCACAAGCCCCACGCCAACTTCGTCCGTTTCATCATCATTCCCTTGGAATTATTCATTATTCTTAACCTCCGACTTGCCCGCCGGCAGACTACTCCCTTCGAGCTAGATACGGATACCACCTACGCATTACACCCGGGTTTCGCCCCTGGCTCCTTGTCTTATATCAAGGAACTCTGTGACCTCCCTCCCCCTGGCAAGGCCCGGCTCCGGCCGCCGTCCCACTATTAATACCCCCATTACTCCAACCTATTTTTCCCCTTTCCGGCGCTGGTGTATGGTGTTTGCCTCGCCACCAGCGCGCTGGGCGCCCTGTCGCCGCGCGCCTTGATAGAACGCAAAAAAATGAGCGGTGGCGCCAGTTTCCAACAATGATCCGCCCAGGCGGGAGCAAAAACACAAAGAGGTGACACCGATGATCAAGCCCGTTGGTTCCGATGAACTGAAGCCGCTGTTTGTCTACGACCCGTCCAAGCACGATGCCCTGAAGCACGAGGCGGAAAAGCTGCCGTCCATGCTGCTGACCTCCCAGGCCGCGGCCAACGCGGTGATGATGGGTTCCGGCTACTTCAGCCCGCTGCCCGGCTACATGAACGTGGCCGACGCCATGGGCGCCGCCGAGAAGCTGACCCTGACCAACGGCAAGTTCTTCCCGGTGCCGGTGATGAACCTGACCACCAAGGATCAGGTCGACGGCCTCAAGGGCGCCAAGCGCATCGCCCTGCGCGACCCCAACGTCGAAGGCAACCCGGTGCTGGCGGTGATGGACATCGAGAAGATCGAAGAGGTCTCCGACGCCCAGATGGCCACCATGACCCAGAAGGTCTACCGCACCACCGACCCGGAGCACCCGGGCGTGGCCGCCTTCAACGGCCAGGGCCGTTTTGCCATCTCCGGCCCGATCCAGGTGCTGAACTTCTCCTACTTCTCCGAAGACTTCCCCGACACCTTCCGTACCGCCGTGGAAATCCGCAACGAGATCAAGGAGCGCGGCTGGAAGAAGGTCGTCGCCTTCCAGACCCGCAACCCGATGCACCGCGCCCACGAGGAGTTGTGCCACATGGCCATGGACCGCCTCGGCGCCGATGGCCTGGTGATCCACATGCTGCTCGGCAAGCTGAAGAAGGGCGACATCCCCGCCCCGGTGCGCGACGGCTGCATCCGCAAGATGGTGGAGCTGTACTTCAAGCCCAACTCCGCGATGGTCACCGGCTACGGCTTCGACATGCTCTACGCCGGCCCGCGCGAGGCCGTGCTGCATGCCTACTTCCGCCAGAACATGGGCGCCACCCACTTCATCATCGGCCGTGACCACGCCGGCGTGGGCGACTACTACGGCCCGTTCGACGCCCAGACCATCTTCGAGGAAGAGGTGCCGAAGGGCGCCCTGGAGATCGAGATGTTCATGGCCGACAACACCGCCTGGTCGAAGAAGCTGAACAAGGTGGTGATGATGCGCGAGGCCCCGGGCCACACCAAGGAAGACTTCATCACCCTGTCCGGCACCAAGGTGCGCGAGATGCTGGGCCGCGGCGAAGCCCCCCCGGCGGAGTTCTCCCGTCCGGAAGTGGCCAAGATCCTGATGGAGTACTACCAGAGCCTGGACAAGTAAGCCGTTCGGCCAGATCAAACAAAAGGGGCGCCCATGGCGCCCCTTTTGCTTTGCCGCTGTCGTGCTTCAGCCGAACAGTTTTTTCATGATCCCCTTCACCCAGGTCTCGCCGCCTTCCTGCGCCATCACCTGTTGCACCGTGGCGGCATAGCGCTTGTCTTCCTGCTTGATGTGGTTGGCCACCCAGCCGGTCAGCATCGCCAGCAGTTCTTCCGTGACGTCCTCCCCCTGGGCATAGCGCCCGCGAAAATCCGCCAGCTTCTTCACGAAGATCTCGTGCACCCGCTCGTGGGCACTGCGGAACTCATAATTGGCCTCTTCCATGAGCTTTTCCTCGAACAGGAAATTGTTCACCGCGAAATCCAGCAACTGCTCCAGGACCCCGCCGGTCCGGCTGCGGTCTCCCGTGCCCCGTGCCTCACTCAGGGTATTGATGAAATCGCCAAGGCGACGGTTCTGCACATCGATCTCGGCAATGCCCGTGTCGAGCTCTTCGGCCCATTGCATGCTCATGTGTCTCCTCCCGTGGTAGCGGTAATTGGGCGCGCCTCCTTCCTACCACGCCCTTGTAGTTATGCTGCATTCCCTGCCGCGGCGTCTTGTTTGCCAGAGTGTGAACTCCGGCAAGGTCTGACACGAGCAACTATGCCTCGAAAAATGCCGGTTGGCCACACCAAATCCGAGGGCGTTACACGGGTACTACAAAAACCAAGGGGGGCGCCGCTGGCGCCCCCCTTGGTTTGGTCTCGCTGCCGGTCCGTGCAGGACCGGCGCCTTGTCACATCAATGTCGCTTGCCGTCACCCATGGCGGCAGACGGGTCCACCTCGACCATCGCCGGCAGCGAGTGGGCGATGCCCTTGTGGCAATCGATGCAGGTCTTGTTGTCGTCAAACCCCTCGATGTGCTGGGCACGGCCGCGACGCCCCTGCTTGGTGTAATCCATGGACTCGAAGTCGTGACAGTTGCGGCATTCACGCGAGTCGGTCTTCTTCATGGACTTCCACACGTTCTGCGCCAGCTGCAGGCGCTTGGCCTCGAATTTCTCCGGCGTGTCGATGCTGCCCAGCAGCTTGTGCCATACCTCGTTGCTGGCCTGGATCTTGCGCACCATCTTGTGCGTCCATTCCTTGGGCACATGACAATCCGGGCAGGTGGCACGCACGCCGGAGCGGTTGCTGTAGTGAATCGTGTTCTGGTATTCGCGGTACACGTTCTCTTCCATCTCGTGGCAGGAGATGCAGAACTGCTCGTTGTTGGTCGCCTCCATCACGGTATTGAAGCCGCCCCAGAGCATGATGCCGGCGATCACGCCTACACCGAGCAGGGAACCGGCGGCGTAGCGGGCGCTGGGGCGCTTGAGCGCTCCCCACCAGCGCGCCAGGATGTTTTTGTCTTCATTTGCACTGGACATGGCTGCCTCTCGCTTGGTCGTTCGTTGTCACTGTCGCCGCCTGCTGCCGCGGCGTGCTGCACTGCTCACCCCGCGCCGCTCACCGGTTGCTGATGGCGGGCAACGGCTGGAACTGGTTTTCCACCAGCGGCTTGGCGTCGGCCTGCGGCGCGTGACACTGGGTGCAGAAATACCGCCGCGCCGAGACATTGGCCAGGTCATTGCCTTCCCGATCGGCGAAGTGGGTCTGGCTGATCTTGGTCGCCTTGTTCTGCTTGTAGTTGGCCCAGCTATGGCAGGTCAGGCACTTGTTGACCTTGAAATTGATGGTGTAGCCCTCGACGCTGTGCGGCACCATCGGCGGCTGCTGCACGTAATCACGCGGGATGGGGTCGCGATCCTGCCAGTGCTTCACCTCCGTGCCGGCAGAGGCCTCCCAGATGTCGTTATCGCCGCGTAGCGAAACCACCTCTTCTGCGTGCAGCATCGCGCTGCCCAGCAGCCCCACCAGCAATACGCCTCCCAATACCAGAGACTTGTTCATGGCATCACCTCCGTCTTTTGCGCAATCGGCTTGGATGTTGAATTGTCGAATCGATGATCGAATCGGAATACGTCTTTGCTGCAGACATCTATGCAGCGCCCACAGTTGGTGCAGTTACCCGACCGGATCACCGGCCCCACGCCCTGCGCCTCACCCTTGAGCGCAGGCCGGATGACTTGCGGCTCGGGACACACCGCAAAGCAATCCATGCAGTCGTCACACTTGCTGCGCGCAACGGCACTGACACGCAACAGGCTGTAGCGGCCCAGCAGGCTGTAAAACGCCCCCACCGGACACAGATGGCTGCACCAGCCACGACGGCTGACAAACAGATCAAACAGGAAGATGGCCAACAACAGTCCCCAGGCCAGGCCGAGACCGAAGATCAGGCCGCGGTAGACTATCGTCACCGGATTGATCAGCTCCCAGGCCAGCGTGCCGGTAATCAGCGCCAGCAACAACGTCACGCCCAGGATCCAGTAGCGGCTGTGGCGCGCGAACTGCGCGGTGCGCTTGATGCCGAGACGCTGGTGCAGCCAGGCCGCGGCGTCGGTCACGATATTGATCGGACATACCCAGGCGCAGTACGCGCGCCCGCCGGCCAGCAGATAGAACACCAGCACGATGGCCGCGCCGATGAGCGCCGTGACCTCCAGACTGTGACCGGCCAGCAGCACCTGCAGCGCCAGGTAAGGATCGGTCAGCGGCAGCACATCCAGCGTGAGGCTGGAGGCAATATTGCCCTTGACGATCCAGATGCCTGCCAGCGGACCGAGCAGAAACAGGCCCAGGATGCCGAACTGGCTTGCGCGACGCAGCAGCAGCCACTGGTGCGCCTTCCACCAGCCCTTCGTGGCGACGGCATCACTGCCGGGATGTTTACCGGGCTGCATCACAAGCCCCCCCTGCCGCGCTTGAGGGTTTCCAGCGGGTCATCGCCGTACGGCGCCGCCCCGGCGGACTCTTCCGTAATCAGGCCGCGGCCTTCATAGTCGTAACGCATGCCTTCCGGCAGCGTATAGCTGTGCTCCGTATCCGGCGTTACCAGGCTGCCGCCGGCCTGCTCCTTTTCCTTCCAGCCGAGACGATAGTGGCGGCCGAGCAGGCCCTTGGCCAGATGAACCGGCAACACCTTGATCGCCGCCTCATCGAGGATGCAGGACTTCTCGCATTTGCCGCAGCCGGTGCAGGCGTCGGAATGCACCACCGGAATGAACAGCGCATGCTTGCCGGAACGCGGGTTGTGCAACATATCCAGCGTGATCGCCTTGCCGCGCACTGGGCATACGTTGAAGCACACCTCACAGCGCAGGCCGTGAAACGCGATGCAGCTTTCCTGATCGATGACCACCGCCAGGCCCATGCGCGCCTGGTCGATATCGGTGAGGCCATGATCGAGCGCGCCGGTGGGGCAGGCCTTGATGCACGGGATGTCCGGGCACATCTCGCAGGGGATATCCCGCGCAATGAAATACGGCGTGCCATTGGCCACGTTTGCGCCCAGCTCGGATAACTTCAGGGTGTCATAGGGACAGTCGCGCACACACAGGCCGCAACGCACGCAGGCGCCGAGAAAGTCGTCCTCCGCCAACGCGCCCGGCGGACGCAGCGCCTCCGCCGGCAGCGACGCAGCCTGGCGTGAGTACAGCCCCACGCCCAGCCCCAGCAGGGCGACACCGCACGCGGTCCTGGCCATATCGACCAGAAATCCGCGCCGTGTCTTGCCTGTATCCTGCGTCGCCATCATGCGCTCACTCGTCGCTTACGCCCGCGTTACCTTGACGGCACTCTTCTTGAAGTCCGTTTCCTTGGAGAGCGGACAGGTGGCGTCAAGCACCAGCTTGTTCACCAGACGGCCGGCATCGAAGAAGGGAATGAAGATCAGCCCCTTCGGCGGACGGTTGCGGCCGCGCGTCTCCACCATCAGCGTGATTTCGCCACGCCGGCTCGCCACCCGCGCCATCATGCCGCGCTTGAGACCGCGTGCCTGCGCATCTTCCGGATGCATGAATACCACCGCATCGGGGAAGGCGCGATACAGCTCGGGCACGCGACGGGTCATCGAGCCGGAGTGCCAGTGCTCCAGCACACGGCCGGTGCACATCCACAGGTCGTAGTCCTTGTCCGGCGCCTCGTGCGGCGGCTCGTAGGGCAGGGCGAAGATATTCGCCTTGCCATCCTTGTTGCCGTAGAACTGCACGCCGGCGCCGACCGGGACGTGCGGGTCATAACCTTCGCGGTAGCGCCACAGGGTTTCCTTGCCATTGATCACCGGCCAACGCATGCCGCGCACACGGTGATACACGTCGAACTCACCCAGCTCATGGCCCTTCTTGCCTTCCAGGCCGAAGCGGCGATATTCCTCGAACAGGCCCTTCTGCACGTAGAAACCGAAGTGCTCGGATTCGTCGTTGTCATAGACGTTACCCGCACCGTCGGTGACCTTCTGTTTGGGGAACTGATTGACCTGACCATTGGCATACAACACGTCATACAGGGTCTTGCCCTTCAGCTCCGGCGCCTTTGCCAGCAGTTCGGCGGACCACACCTCTTCCACCTTGAAGCGCTTGGCGAACTCCATCATCTGCCAAACATCGGAACGGGCCTGGCCCGGCGCCTTCACCTGCTGGCGCCAGAACTGACCGCGGCGCTCGGCGTTGCCGAAAGCGCCCTCCTTCTCCACCCACATGGCCGTCGGCAGGATCAGATCGGCGGCCATCGCCGATACGGTGGGATAGGGGTCGGATACGACGATGAAATTGGCGGGGTTGCGCCAGCCCGGATACATTTCGTGATTGATGTTGGGACCGGCCTGCATGTTGTTGTTGCACATCTGCCAGTAGCAATTCATCTTGCCGTCATTGAGCATGCGCTGCATCAGCACGGCATGGAAACCCATCTTCGGATTGATGGCGCCTTCCGGCAGCTTCCAGATCTTTTCCGCCAGGGCACGATGGTCCGGATTCATCACCACCATGTCCGCTGGCAGACGATGGGCGAAGGTACCCACTTCGCGCGCGGTACCGCAGGCGGAGGGCTGGCCGGTGAGGGAGAACGGACCGTTGCCCGGCTCCGAAATCTTGCCGGTAAGCAGGTGGATGTTGTAGACGAGGTTGTTGGCCCAGGTGCCACGGGTATGCTGATTGAAGCCCATGGTCCAGTACGACACCACCTTGGTCTTCGGATCGGCATACAGCTTGGCCAGCTCGATGAGCTGTTCCTTGGGTACACCGGAGATCTGGCTGGTCTTCTCCGCGGTGTACTCGGCGACGAATGCCTTGAACTCCTCGAAGCTCATCGGCGTGCTGCCGCCCGGATCGCCCTTCGGCTTACCGTCCTGACCGGGATAACCGTTGTTGCTCGCCGCCTGCTCACGCGGGTCGTTGGGACGCAGGCCGTAGCCAAGATTAGTGTTGCCTTTCTTGAAATTGACGTGCTTGGCGACGAAGTCCTTGTTTACCGCGCCGTTCTGGATGATGTAGTTGGCGATGAAGTTAAGGATCGCCAGGTCCGACTGCGGCTCGAACACAATGGGCAGGTCGGCCAGCTCGAAGCTGCGATGCTCGAAGGTGGAGAGTACCGCCACCTTCACATGCGACGCGGTGAGACGGCGGTCGGTCAGACGCGACCACAGGATCGGATGCATCTCCGCCATGTTGGAACCCCACAGCACGAAGGCATCGGCGTGCTCCAGGTCATCGTAGCAGCCCATCGGCTCATCCATGCCGAAGGTGCGCATGAATCCGACAACAGCCGAGGCCATGCAGTGACGTGCGTTGGGGTCGAGGTTGTTGGACAGGAAACCGGCCTTATACAACTTGGCCGCGGCGTAGCCTTCCCAGATGGTCCACTGACCGGAACCGAACATGCCGATGCCGCTCGGGCCCTTTTCCTTCAGCGCCTTCTTCCACTTCTCGGCCATGACGTCGAAGGCCTGATCCCAGCTCACCGCAGTGAACTCGCCTTCCTTGTCGTATTTGCCGTTCTTCATGCGCAGCAGCGGCTGCGTCAGACGATCGCTGCCGTACAGGATCTTAGCCAGGAAGTAGCCCTTGATGCAGTTGAGGCCGCGATTCACCGGTGCATCCGGGTCGCCCTGCGTGGCCACCACGCGGCCGTTCTTGGTTCCCACCAGCACGCTGCAGCCGGTGCCGCAGTAGCGGCAGGCGGCCTTGTCCCAGCGAATCTTCGCCTCGGTCGACGCCAGCGCCGGGTTGATACCAGGCAGGGTGATCCCTGCAGCCGCCGCGGTCGCGGCAATGGCATTGCTCTTGATGAAATCACGCCTTGTCAGTTTCATAGCGAAGTCTCCTGTTCGGCAGCATCGTTCTCGAAATGGTGGTAAATCATCGACGCCGACAGCACGCCGTCGATGTCATACAGGCGCATCACGCTCTCGCCCTTGACCTGTTCCTCACTCTCATCCACCGTCACCACCAGCTTTCCCTCCGGCGTAACGGCGTGAATCTCGACCCCCGGCAATTGGGCCAACTGCATCTGCACCGTGCTTAGGCGCTCCGGGCTGGCATGCACCAGCATGCCGGCGATGGAGATGGCAGACGCCTCCTGGTTAATCACTTCGTTCATGCGGATACCTCGACGGGGTGGGGGCGGTAGTGCATGGTCACGGCGGCGGCCGGGCAGGGACCGACGCAGGCGCCGCAACCATTGCACAACGCGATGTTCACTTCCGGCTGCGCGACGCGACCGGCGCTGGGACGAAAACGGATGGCATGCACGTCGCACTGTTCGCCGCAGCTGCGGCACACGACGCCGTGCGTGGTGAGGCAGTCCGCGCCGACGACCGCCCGCAACTGCCAGGGCGCCTCACCGTCATAGGCGCGCAGGGCGCCACGCGAACATTGCTCCAGACAGGCGCGGCAGAAGGTACACTCGCCGTGCTGGAAATCCATCTTGGGGAAACCGCCGCGCCCGGCGCTGAGCAGACCCTGCGGGCAGGCGCTCATGCACCGGCCGCAGCGATCACAGCGTTCAACGAACAACCACTCTTCCAGCGCCCAGGGCGGGCGCACGGCACGCCGCTCACCGCGGATGTCGCCGCGAAGAAACTGCGTTCGAGTAATCGCCATATCCATCATGTCGCACCCCTGAACAAAATGGCTTTGTAGTTATATGCGTACAAACGCTAAGGATTTGGCGCCCCCAGCGGCCTTGATGTAAATCAAGCGACACTGGCCGCCACCGCCGTGATGCCCCGGTGACGCGGGAGAATCCCCTGTTATTTCGGGGAGATAGCGGCAGGCGACGACCACCTTGCCCACCGTAGTGGTACTACTTCAGAGGTACGGGGTGGTAGACGATCAAATTGCGGCGCTATCCATCCCGCCCCCTTGCATACGCATCGCAGAAGGGCTAGAAACTCTCTCCATGTCCAGCACACTCACCGACACCTACGGCAGACGCATCACCTATCTGCGCCTCTCGGTTACCGACCGCTGTGACCTGCGCTGCTTTTACTGCCTGCCGCAGGGCTTCACCGGTTTCGAGGTGCCCGAGCACTGGCTCGACTTCGCTGAGATAGAGCGCGTGGTTGCCGCCTTCGCCGCCATGGGCGTGCAACGTCTGCGCCTCACCGGCGGCGAACCGCTGGTGCGCAAGGGCCTGCCTGATCTCGCCGCGCAACTGGCGGCCATCCCCGGCATTGACGATCTGTCGCTGTCCACCAACGCGGTGCAGCTGGCCCGGCATGCGGCCGCGCTCAAGCGGGCCGGGGTGTCGCGTCTCAACGTCAGTCTCGATTCGATACAGGCGGACCGGTTCAAGCAGATCACCGGCGGCCCGCTGGACAAGGTATTGCGCGGCCTCGCCACTGCCAGTGACGTCGGCTTTGCGCCGATCAAGCTCAACATGGTGGTGATGAAGGGCGTCAACGATGACGAGGTAGAGGCGATGGTGCAGTTCTGCATCGAGCACGGCTACACCCTGCGCTTCATCGAGACCATGCCCATGGGCGACACCGGCCGCGATGCCGCCGATCACTACCTCGATCTGCGCGAAATACGCACGCGCCTGGAACAGCGTTTCGAGCTGGTCGACGCAGTCATGCCCGGCGGCGGCCCCGCCAAGTACGTCCAGGTGGCCGGCACCGATCTCAAGCTCGGTTTCATCACCCCGATTTCGCAGCACTTCTGCGACACCTGCAACCGCGTGCGCCTCGGTGTCGACGGCACGCTCTACCTCTGCCTTGGCCAGGACCACAGCGTCGAGCTGCGTCCACACCTGCGCCAGGGTATCTCGCATGATGGCCTGGTGAACCTGCTCACCGACGCCATTGCCCGCAAGCCCCACAAGCACGAATTCCGCGAGAAGCCGGCGCAAGTGTTGCGCTTCATGTCGCAGACAGGGGGCTGACTCCAGTTACACACCGCCAGTTGCCAGTACACGCGCACCAACCGCCCGCCCGACAGATGCCTCGACCTTCCTTCCCCAGCCCCGCGGGGCTATGATGTAACGCGCTGATTTACCCACAAATAACAACACACACAGGGAGTGTTTTGTGCCGCCGGAAAACACCGCGCCCGATCGGGACGGAGGGGAGAGCACCGCCCTGGAGCAGGAACTGCTCGGGAGGCTGGAGACAGAGATCGCGAGCAACCGGCTGGTGCTGCCCACCCTGCCGGAGATTGCCCTGCGCGTGCGTGAACTGATGGCGCAACCGGACAGCTCGGCGACGCAACTGGCGCGACTGATCAGCACCGATGCCGCGCTGGCGGCGCGCCTGCTCAAGGTGGCCAACAGCAGCAGCTATCGCGGGCACAAGGCCATCGACAACATCCAGACGGCCATCACCCGTCTCGGCCTGCAGCTGGTGCGCTCGCTGGTAACGCAACTGGCCCTGCTGCAGTCGCTGCACAGCGGCGGGGCCGAGGCCGGACGCCAGCTCGCCCAGCTGTCGCGGCACAGCATGGAGATCGGCGCCTACAGCCATGCCATCGCCCTCCACTACACCCGACTCAACCCCGAAGAGGCCCTGCTGGCCGGCCTGGTGCACGACATCGGCAAGCTGCCGCTGCTGGCCCGCCTGCGTACCCTGGCGGGCGGGCAAACGGTGATCATGGAAAACCTGCTGTCACGCCTGCACGGCCGGGTGGGCACGATGGTGCTGCAGGCCTGGCACTTTGCCCCGGACATCGTGGCGGTGGCGGCGGAACATCAGGATGTGCAGCGCAATCCCTACGGCGAGCCCGATTACGCCGATGTGGTGCTGCTCGCCCACCTGCTGCTGCACCTCGACACGGGCACACAGACACCGTGGACGCTGCACGCGGCCCAGGCCCCCATCCTCCGCAAGCTGCGGCTTACCCCACAGCAGATGCTGGCGGATGCAATCCTCAAGCGGCATACCTGCGCCGCGCTGGAGCGCATCAAGCTCTGATGCCGGTTTTGACAGTGCAGCACCAGTAGGAAACAATGCGCGTCTGTCCCCGCCCCCAAGCCGACCCGATGCCGCACCGCGGACTGCACATCTTCCTGGCCCTGGCCCTGCTGCTGTTCTCCTGGGCCGAGTTGGAGCACAACACCGACCTCGACGCCCACCACAGCGGCGAGGGGTGTGCGGTATGCCTGTTCGCCAGCCCGCTGGGCAACGGCGCCAGCCCTGCGGCCATCCTGGCCCTGCCCGCCCCAACCACCGTACGCACGACACGGCAGCCGGCGCACACCACCCTGCTGCCGCCGTCCCATCGTCATACCCTGGGCCAGCGCGGCCCGCCGCAACGCTCCTGATCCGCAACGACATTCGCTCTGCCCCGACCGGCGTGCCGGCCGGGAATGTTCAACTGTTCAGGAGCAACACCATGAAACGTACCGTACTGGCCATCGCGGCCTGCTGCGCGGCGCCCGTCGGCGCCGCCGAGAACCACAGCTTCAACCCGGACATCTCCCTCATCCTGCAGGGCCGTTATCTCAACGCCAGGGACATCGCGGAACGCCACATCAGCGGCTTCCTGCCCGCCGGCCACGACCACGGCAGCGAGCGCGGCTTCTCCCTCGATCACAGTGAACTGATGCTGTCGGCCAACATCGATCAGGCCTTCCGCGGCCAGGCCAATTTCGCCATCGCCGATGGCGAGGTGGAGGTCGAGGAGGCCTGGTTCCAGACCCTTGGTCTGGGTCACGGCTTGACGGTCAAGGGCGGCCGCTTCCTCTCCGGCATCGGCTACAGCAACGAACAGCATCCCCACGCCTGGGACTTCGCCGATCAGAGCCTGGTCTACCAGGCGCTGTTCGGCGCGCACCTGATCCACGACGGCGTGCAGCTGCGCTGGCTGGCACCCACCACCGCCTTCGTCGAATTCGGCGTCGAGGCCGCGCGCGGCCAGTTCTTCCCCGGCTCCGAGACCGGCGGCAACAAGAACGGCGCCGGCAGCGCTGCCACCTTCGTGCACATCGGTAATGACTGGAATGAATCGCACAGCTGGCGCGCCGGCCTGTCGTATCTGCACGCCGCGCCCGCGGCGCGCGAGTCGCACCTGGAGGACGCCAGCGCGACCGAGGCGCACGCGGCCTTCAGCGGCGACTCCAACACCTGGCTGGTGGACTTCGTATGGAAATGGGCGCCCGACGGCAACATGCGCGAGCGCAACTTCAAATTCCAGGCCGAGTATTTCCAGCGCAAGGAGCAGGGCGAACTCACCTGCGAGGACAACAGCGCCGACGGCGGCGTGTGCAACGACACCACCGGCCGTTACCGGTCCGAGCAGTCCGGCTTCTATGCGCAACTGGTGTACCAGTTCATGCCGCGCTGGCGCGTCGGCTACCGCTACGATCGGCTCGACTCCGGCACGGTGGATCTTGGTGCCAACGTCGGCCTGCTGGAGCACGAGGACTACAGGCCGACACGCCACAGCGTGATGCTGGACTACGCGCCATCGGAGTTCTCGCGCCTGCGCCTGCAACTGGCCCGCGACGAGTCCATGCACGGCGTGACCGACAATCAGGTCATCGCGCAGTACGCGATGAGCCTTGGCGCGCACGGCGCACACAAGTTCTGACCGGCGATCTTACACCTCGCAAACTCAACACCCGTCTGTCGCGGCTCCGCGGCCAAGGGTTAGAGGTTGTTGCGCCGACTGCAGGAGGCCACACCATGAAACGACTGCTATTGCCCACGCTGCTGCTGGCGGCGCTGTTCGTGAACACCGCGGCACAGGCCGCGCTCAACGTGCTGGCCTGCGAGCCGGAGTGGGGGGCGCTGGTGGCGGAACTGGCCGGCGACAAGGCCAGGATCAACATCGCCACCACGCCGCGCCAGGACCCGCACCACATCGAGGCACGTCCCTCGCTCATCGCCCGCGCCCGCAACGCCGATCTGCTGGTGTGCAACGGCGCCGAACTGGAGCTCGGCTGGCTACCGCTGCTGCAGCGCGAATCGGGCAACGCCAGGATCCAGACCGGTCGGCCGGGCTGGTTCGAGGCGGCGCACTATGTGGACCTGATCGAAAAACCGGAACATCTCGATCGATCCGCAGGCGACGTGCATGCCGCCGGCAATCCGCACTTCCATGGCGACCCGCGCAACATCCTGCCGGTGGCCACGGCACTGGCGGCGCGGCTGGCCGAGATCGATGCCGCCAACGCGGCGCATTACCAACACCGTCTGGCCGACTTCCGCCAGCGCTGGCAGACCGCCCTCGCACGCTGGGCACAGCGTGCCGCGCCGCTCAAGGGCGTGCCGGTGGCGGTGCAGCACAAGAACTGGAGTTATCTGCTGCGCTGGCTGGGCATGGTGGCCGTAGTGGATCTGGAACCGAAGTCCGGCATCGAGCCGTCGGCGGCCTATCTGGCCGAGGTGGTGCAGCGACTCAAGCAGACGCCGGTACGCATGGTGCTGCGCGCCAGCTACCATTCGCCGCGCCCGGCGCAATGGGTGGCGCAGCACAGCGCCATTCCCGCGGTGGAGCTGCCGTTCACCGTTGGCGCCAGTGAAGGTGCCGGCGATCTGTTCGGCCTGTATGAAGACATCATCGAGCGTCTGCTGGGGGCCTTGCCGTGATCGACGACCTTGCCATCATCGCCCCGGCCTTCATGGCCGGGCTGCTGGTGCTCGCCAGCCACGTGCCGCTCGGCCGCCGCGTGCTGGAGCGCGGCATCATCTTCATCGACATCGCCCTCGCCCAGTTCGCCTCCCTCGGCGTGGTACTGGCGCACATCCTGCACCTGGAGTCGGCCTGGCTCACCCAGGCCGGTGCCTTTGCCGCAGCCCTCATCGGTGCGGCACTGCTCAACCTGAGCGAACGCCGCTGGCCCGAACTGCAGGAGGCGATTATCGGCAGCAGCTTCGTGGTGACCGCCTCGCTGGCGATCCTGCTGCTGGCCAACGACCCGCACGGCGGTGAGCAGCTGCATGAACTGCTGGTGGGCCAGATCCTGTGGAGCAGCTGGACCGATCTGCTGCCGCTCGCCGGCATCACGCTGCTGGTGCTGGCGGGCTGGTTCGGCTTCGACCTGCAACGCTCCCGCACGGGCTTTTATCTGCTGTTCGCCCTGGCGGTGACCATGTCCGTGCAGATCGTGGGCGTATACCTGGTATTCGCCAGCCTGATCCTGCCGGCACTGGCGGTACGCCGCCTGGACGGACGCGGCGGCCTGGTCCTGGGCTATGCCGTCGGCGCTATGGGTTACGGCCTTGGTCTGCTGCTGTCGCTGTGGTTCGACCTGCCCTCCGGCGCCCTCATCGTCTGCACCCTGGCCGGCGGCACGCTGCTGCTGTTGCCGCTGCTGCAGCGCAAGACAGCGACATAACCCGGCGCACCGCCACCGCTCCTGCCTTCTGCGCGCCGCCTTCTGTACACTCCCCCCTATGTCCCGCACCGTGCTCCACATCGCCATCCCCTCCCCCCTGCGGCGCCACTTCGACTACCTGGCCCCCGCCGCGCCGGTGGAGCCCGGCTGCCGGGTACGCGTCCACTTCGGCCGCCAGCAGCTGGTCGGGGTCGTGCTGGGCACGGCCGACGGCAGCACCGTGCCACTGGAGAAGCTGCGGCCGGTGGAGGCGGTGCTGGATGCCTCCCCCCTGCTGCCGCCGGACCTGCGTGAGCTGCTACACTGGGCAAGCGCTTACTATCACCATCCCATCGGCGAAGTCTATGCCGGCGCACTGCCGGTGGCCCTGCGCCAGGGCCAGCCGGCCCAGCTGCGCGGCCTGCGCCGCTACGCCCTCACCGACGCCGGCCGCGCCGCCGACCCCGGCCAGCTCAAGCGCGCCCCGCGCCAGGCGGCCCTGCTGGCCCACCTGCAACGCCTGGCCGCCCCGGCCGCCGCCGATGCCCTGACCGAGGTGGCCGGCTGGCAGGGGGCCATGCCGCGGCTGGAGGAAAAGGGCTGGGTGCTCCAGGACGACACGCCGGCACTGCCGCCGGCCGTCACCGCCGGCAGCGATACCCCGCCCGCCCTGGGGACGGCGCAGCAGGCGGCGGTGGATGCCGTAGGTGCCGCCTTCGGCCGCTACGCCGGCTTTCTGCTCGACGGCGTCACCGGCAGCGGCAAGACCGAGGTTTACCTGCGCCTCATCGCACAGGCCCTCGCCGCCGGGCGCCAGACCCTGGTGCTGGTGCCGGAGATCGGCCTCACCCCGCAGCTGCTGGAACGCTTCCGCCGCCGTTTCCCGGTGCCCATCGCCGTGCTGCACTCGGGCCTCGCCGACGGCGAACGCCTCAACGCCTGGCTCGCCGCCCGCGCCGGTCTCGCCCCCATCGTCATCGGCACCCGCTCGGCGGTGTTCACCCCGCTGCCGCGCCTGGGTCTCATCATCGTGGACGAGGAACACGACCCGTCGTTCAAGCAGCAGGACGGCTTCCGCTATTCGGCGCGCGACGTCGCCGTGGTGCGGGCGCAGAAGGCCGGCGTTCCGGTGATCCTCGGTTCGGCCACCCCGGCGCTGGAGAGCCTGGCCAATGCGAGCACTGGCCGCTATGTGCGGCTGGAACTGCCGGAGCGTGCCGGCAGCGCCATCCACCCGCAGCTGCACCTGCTCGACATCCGCCACCAGCGCCTGGACGGCGGCATCAGCGAGCCGCTGTACGGCGTCATGGGCCGCCACCTGGAACGCGGCGGCCAGGTGCTGCTGTTCCTCAACCGCCGCGGCTACGCCCCGGTGCTGCTGTGTCACGACTGCGGCTGGGTGGCCAGCTGCCGCCGCTGCGATGCCCACCTCACCTACCACGCCGGCCACAAGCGCATCCGCTGCCACCACTGCGGCACCGAGCGGCCCTTGCCGCAGCAGTGCGGCGGCTGCGGCAGCCACGACCTGCGCCCCATCGGCCACGGCACCGAGCGGGTGGAAGAGGCCCTGCGCGCCCGCTTCCCCGCCATCGGCATCGAGCGCATCGATCGCGACGCCACCCGCCGCAAGGGCAGCCTGGAGGCCAAGCTGGAGCGGGTGCACAGCGGTGAGGCGCGCATCCTCATCGGCACCCAGATGCTGGCCAAGGGTCATCACTTCCCCGACGTCACCCTGGTGGGCATCCTCGACGCCGATCAGGGCCTGTTCTCCGCCGACTTCCGCGCCGGCGAGCGCATGGCCCAGCTGATCCTGCAGGTGGCCGGCCGCGCCGGGCGCGCCGAACGGCCCGGCGAGGTGCTGATCCAGACCCACCACACCGACCACCCCCTGCTGCGTCTGCTCATCGACGAGGGCTACGGCGCCTTCGCCGCCGCCGCCCTGGAGGAACGCCGCCAGGCCGAGCTGCCGCCCTATGCCTTCCTCGCCCTGCTGCGCGCCGAGGCACCGGCCGCCGCGGTGCCGCTGGCCTTCCTGGAGGAGGCGCGCCAGCTGGCGGGGGGCCTCCAGCCCGAAGGCGTGCTGCTGCTCGGCCCGGTGCCGGCGCCGATGGAAAAGCGTGCCGGCCGCTTCCGCGCCCAGCTGCTGTTGCAGGCGGCTGGCCGCGCCGCCCTGCACCGCCTGCTGGACCGCTGGCTGCCGCTGCTGGAGGAGTCGAAGGCCGGGCGCAGGGTGCGCTGGTCGCTGGACGTGGACCCGGGCGAGATGTTTTAAGGACAGCAGACAGAAACGGCCACCGCGCTGCCACACGACGGATACCAAAACACCCGCACGCCATGCACGACAACGCCATGCACCACCGCCTGCTGCAGTTGCTGCAGCAACACCGCTGGGCGGCGCTCGCCACCAGCGCCGCCGATGCCACGCCGATGGCCTCGATGGTGGGTTATGTGCCGGGCATACACGCCGGCATCCTGTACCTGCACCTCTCCCGCCTCGCCGCCCACACCCGCAACCTGCTCGGCAACGGCATGGCGGCGCTGGTGATCGGCGAAGACGACACGGGCAACGGCGACCCGCAGGAGCTGGCGCGCCTCACCCTGCAAGGCCGCGCCACCGTCATTGCCCGCGACAGCGAGGAATATCCCGCCGCCCGTGCACGTTATCTGCAACGCCTGCCGGCGGCGGAACCGCGTTTCGATTTCAGCGACTTCATCCTGTTTCGCGTCGAGGTGGACAGCGCCCGCTTCGTCGGCGGCTTCGCCCAGGCACGCAGCTTTGGCAGTGATCAACTGCGCAACATGGTCACGCGCTGAGTAAAGGCAGATACAAGATACAAGGGGATGAACTCGCTGCACTCATGCATTGTGGAATGTAAATACCGTGCGCGCAGCGCACTCTTTCACTTATAACTTGAAACTTGCAACTTGTATCTGTTTTGTCACCCCTTGATGCACGCCATGGGCAGCAGCCGCACCACCTTGCGCGCCAGGCCCGCGGCATCCGCCGCATCCACCACCGCCGACACATCCTTGTAGGCGCCCGGCGCCTCTTCCGCCACGCCGCGCAGCGACGGGCTGCGGATCACGATACCGCGCCCGGCGAGGTCGTCCACCACGGTGCGGCCATGCCATTGCCGCGTCGCCGCATGACGGCTCATGGCGCGGCCGGCGCCATGACAGGCGGAGCTGAAGGCGCGCGTCTCGCTTTCCCTGGTGCCTGCCAGGATGTAGGAGCTGGTGCCCATGGAGCCGCCGATGAGCACCGGCTGGCCGACGGCGCGCAGCTCCGGCGGCAGCTCGCGATGGCCCGGGCCAAAGGCGCGCGTGGCGCCCTTGCGGTGCACGAACAGGCGGCGCACCTTGCCGGCGACGACGTGCTCCTCCACCTTGCAGGTGTTGTGCGACACGTCGTACAGCAGGTCGAGCCGGGCCTGCGGCGCGATGCGCGCGAACACCTCGCGCGTCAGGTGGGTGATGATCTGGCGGTTGGCCAGGGCGCAGTTGATCGCCGCGCGCATGGCGCCGAGGTAGCGTTGCCCCAGCGGCGAGTCGATGGGCGCGCAGGCCAGCTCGCGATCGGGCAGACGGATGCCGTGCTCGCCGGCGGCGATGGTCATGTCCCTGAGATACTCGGTACCGATCTGGTGACCCAAGCCACGCGAGCCGCAATGGATGCTCACCACCACGTCATCCACCTTGAGGCCGAAGGCCGCGGCCGCCTGCGTGTCGAAGATCTCGGCCACGCGTTGTAGTTCCAGATAATGATTGCCGGAACCCAGCGTGCCCATTTCATCGCGCTGGCGCTTCTTCGCCTGTGCCGACACCGCCCCCGGTACCGCGCCGGCCATGCAGCCGTGCTCCTCGCTGCGCAGTAGATCCGCCTCAGCGCCAAAGCCCTGCGCCACCGCCCACTGCGCACCCCCGGCCAGCATGGCATCCATCGCCTTGTCGTTGAGGCGCAGCGCCCCGGTACTGCCGACACCAGCAGGGATGTGTGCGAACAGGGCATCGGCCAGCGGCGTCTTGATGCGCTCCAGCTGCGCCGCCGTCAGGCCGGTATGCAGCGTGCGTACGCCGCAGGAGATGTCGAAGCCAACCCCGCCCGCCGACACCACACCACCCGCCTCCGCATCGAAGGCGGCGACGCCACCGATGGGAAAGCCGTAGCCCCAGTGCGCGTCGGGCATGACATAGGAGGCCTGCACGATGCCCGGCAGTGCCGCCACATTGCAGGCCTGCTCGAACACCTTGGCATCCAAGGCGTCGATCAATGCCTGGCTGGCAAAAAACACCGCCGGCACGCGCATTGCGCCTACGGGTGCGATCTCCCATTCGAATTCGGAGCGTTGCCTCAGCTCGGGATGAGCCATGTTCGAATCCCAGTGACAAGTGACAAGTGACAAGTGACAAGTGACAAGTGACAAGGAAGAGTGTTCGCCTTTTCTTGCAACTTTCAACTTGCCACTTGCAACTTCATTCAAACATCCACCACACACTGCGCATGCCACAACCCCTGCGCATCCTGAAACACCCTCAGCGCAGTATAGGTCGCCCCCTTCACCTCCACCGCCGGCTGGTGGCGTGCCATGTCCACCGCCTCACCCCAGGCGCGGGCGTGCAGCCGCGTACCGTCCAGCCGCACCTCGAAGCGGGAGAACAGCATGTGGCGGACCGCCATTTCATAGATCAGGGCATTGAGCCAGTCCACCAGCAGCAGTTCCGCGTCCGGCGCGTTGCAACGGATCTCGACCACGCTGTCGGCCCGCACCCGCTGCGGCTCACAGACCACCGCCGTCAGGGCCAGCGCCGCCTGGACAAAGGCGCCGGCAAGGTCCGGCGCGACACCGGCGACACCGATGTCGGCCGCGTGCGAAAAATGTCGCCAGTACGCCGTCATGGTCAGAACATGGTGCGTGTGGAGAGATAGGTGGCCTGCGTCCTTGCCTCCAGTCCCCAGCCATGATCGAGGCGGATGGTGACATTCACAAAGGTCTGCACCCGCCAGCGCAGACCGATGCCCACCGCTGTCTTCAGGTCGGTCAGATCCATGTCCGCGGCCTCCGTCCAGGCATTGCCGATATCGCCGAAGATCACGCCACGCATCTGGCCATAGCCCGACACCGGGAACAGATACTCGATGTTGTTGAGCAGCATGGCATTGCCGGTCACATACTCCTTTTCGTAGCCGCGCAGCGATGAGCTGCCGCCCAGGGTCCAGCCATACAACCCGAAGGCCATGCCCTTGGCGAGTCCCAGCTGGAACCGGTAATCGAGGTTGGCGCGCCCCTCGTCCAGCGGCAGATGGCGGCGGTAATAGAACAGGTGCTGGTGGTAACCGAAATCGCCCAGCTGCGACAGGCCGACGGTGGGCGCATAACCATAGACGCGCCCACGGCGGCGATAACGGTCCTCATCCACCTCGACCAGTTCCAGCAGGCCATTCAACTGCACATTCCGGGCGTCCTGCTGGAGGACCGGCGTACCGGAGACGTGACGATACCGCTCCCATTGCAGCGCGGTGCCGCCGCCATAGCGCAGACCGCGCGAGGGCCCCGTCACCGTTTGCCAGCGATACAGGCCGAAGCGCAGATTGCGGCTGCGCTGCTCGTAGATCCCGATCTCCGCGCCCGCCTCATCCACCTGCCGCTCGTCGCGCATCACCTCGCTGGCGCCAACACTGAGCTGGTACGGCGTACCGACGATACGGGGATAGCTATAGCCGAGAAACAGCTCGCGCCGCAGGGGCGTATCCGAGGTCAACGATTCCTTGGTGATGGTCTCCAGTTCCAGCCGCTGGTTCATGCCGAACAGGTTGTCGAAGCGCAGCTCCATGCCATATTCGGCATCGCCGTCACCGCGCACGCCTACACGCGGGATGGGCAGGATGTACCACTTTTCCACCACGCTGATGAGCAGCACGCTGCCGGCCTCCTCCTCCAGCACCTCGGCCGTTACCGATTTGAACAGGCCCAGATTCATGATGCCCTGGCGCGAGGTCTCGATGCGCGCGGCATCGATGTCATCCCCCGGCCGGATGACCATCTCCTGCAGCATCACCTCCGGCTGGGTGGTGTGGTTACCGGCAAAGCGGATGGCGGCGAGCGTGCCGGCGTACACCTCCGTGCCGAACAGCAATCCGATGGCGATTGCGGCAAGGATGCGCAAACAATGTCTCCCGCCTGATGTCATGTAGGTAGTGCCGCCTGCACCTGCAACGTGTCGCCGGCAGCATGCCACTGTCTTCATCCCAGCAACATCTTGCCGCCCAATACGGCGAGGAACACGGCGAAGAAGCGCTTCAACACCGCCGTGGGCAGGCTGTGTGCCAGCCAAGCCCCCGCCGGTGCAAACAGGATGCTGCTGGCCGCCACGCCGAGCAAGGCCGGCAGATACAGATAACCGAGGGACTGCTCCGGCAACGCGGCATTGCCGCTGCCGGTCCAGGCAAAGGCCACGGCGCCGGCCACGGCGATGGGCAGGCCACAGGCTGCCGAGGTGGCCACCGCCTGGCGCATGGCCACGCCGCACCACAGCAGGAACGGCACCGTCAGCGTGCCGCCGCCGATACCGACGATGGCGGACACGCCACCGATCACCGAACCGGCCACGCCCATGCCGAGGCGGCCGGGCAGGTCGCGATGCGCCTCCGGCAGCAGCGAAAATCCCATCTGCGCCGCCACCAGCAACTCGAACATGCCGAAGAAATAGCGTAGGGCGGTGGTCGGCATCTTCTCCGCAAACAGGGCGCCGACGAACACACCGAACACGATGCCGGGGAGCAGCCGCCACACCGCCGGCCACTGCACCGCACCGCGCTGGTGGTGAGCACGCACCGAGGAGATGGAGGTGAACACGATGGTGGCCAGCGAAGTGCCCACCGCCAGGTGCATGATCACACTGCCATCGAAGCCGAAGCCGATGAACACCCAGGCCAGCACCGGCACGATGACAAGGCCGCCGCCCACGCCCAGCATCCCCGCCAGGGTGCCGGCGAAGGCGCCCAGCGCCAGATAGGTCAACCACTCGGCCATTTATCCAACCTTCGAGACTTCAAAAGATCAAAAGCCTTCAACGCACCCAGATGGTCTTGGCGTTGACGAATTCGCGCAGGCCGAGCAGCGACAGTTCGCGGCCGTAGCCCGACGCCTTGATGCCGCCGAAGGGCAGGCGCGGATCGCTCTTCACCAGGCCGTTGACGAAGGCGCAGCCGCACTCCAGTTGCCGCGCGATGCGCTCGCCGCGCGCACTGTCGGCGGTCCACACGCTGCCACCGAGACCGAAGCGCGAGTCGTTGGCGATGCGCACCGCCTCCGCCTCATCGCGGGCGCGGATCACGATGGCCACCGGGCCGAACAGTTCTTCCGCATAGGCGCGCATGCCGGGGCGTACCTGATCGAGTATGGACGGGGTGTAATACGTGTCGCTGCCGGCCACAGGCCGACAACCGGTGAGCGCCACGGCGCCGGCGGCGAGGCTGTCGCTCACCTGGCGGTGCAGCTCATCACGCAGGTCGGGGCGTGCCAGCGGCGCCAGGGTCGTGGCCTCGTCCATGGGGTCGCCGGCCCTGAGCTTTTCCACCGCCGCCCGGAAGCGCGGCAGGAATTCATCGGCGACGGCATCGACGACGATGAAGCGCTTGGCGGCGATGCAGCTCTGGCCGCCGTTGAGGAAGCGCGAGGTCACCGCCTGCTGCACGGTCCAGTCGAGGTCGGCATCCTCCAGCACGATGAAGGCATCGGAACCGCCCAGCTCCAGCACGCTCTTCTTCAGGCAGGCGCCGGCGGTGGCCGCCACCTGGCGCCCGGCCGGCTCCGAGCCGGTGAGCGTCACCGCGTGCACGCGCGGGTCGCGGATCACGCCCTCCACCTGGGCGGAGGCGATCATCAGGGTACGGAATACGCCGGCAGGGAAGCCGGCGTCGCGGAACACCGCCTCGATGGCCAGCGCACACTGCGGCACATTGGAGGCGTGCTTGAGCAGCCCGGTATTGCCCGCCACCAGCGCCGGCGCGGCGAAGCGGAATACCTGCCACAGGGGGAAGTTCCACGGCATCACCGCCAGCACGGTGCCGAGCGGCTGCCAGGCGATGAAACTCTTGCCGGCATCGGAAGTGATTTCTTCATCGGCAAGAAAGGCGGGGCCATGTTCGGCGTAGTACTCGCAGCCCAGCGCGCTCTTGTCCACCTCGGCCAGCGCCTCGCGCCGCAGCTTGCCCATCTCCAGGGTGATGGTGCGTGCCAGCGCCTCGCGCCGCTCGCGCAGGAGCGCCGCCGCGCGCCGCATCAGCTCGCAGCGCTCCGCCAGCGGCGTCGCCGCCCAGGCCGGCGCGGCGGCCGCCGCCGCGGTCAGGGCCTGCTCGAGCGTGGCGGCGTCCCAGGCCGGATAGGAGGCCTGCACCTCGCCGGTTGCCGGATTGATGGACTGGAAACTCATGGGCCGCTCCTCGTTGAATCGGGTTACCCGGCAGGGGCGAAGCCCTCACTGCCGCACATGTCCCTGGATTATCGCACACGCCACCACCCTGCCCCGGCGCCCTTCACAGCAGAAATCCGCGCAAACCCCTTCATCTATCTATATTCTGGACGCAGCACACGCACCCAGGGGAATAGCGCATCATGACCACCCACACCATCGCCATCATCGGCGGCTCCGGCTTCGTCGGCAGCCGCCTGTGTTCCCGCCTGGCCCGCGACGGCCACCGCCTCCGCGTCCTCACCCGCCGGCGGGACCGGCATCGTGACCTGCTGGTGCTGCCCACGGTGGAGGTGCTGGAAGGCAGCCCACACGACCCGGCCGCCCTCGATACACTGCTGGCCGGCTGCGACGTGGCGATCAATCTGGTGGGCATCCTCAATGAGCAGGGCCATGACGGCAGCGGCTTCGAGCAGGCCCACGTCGAACTGGCGCGCCGGGTCATCGACGCCTGCCGCCGCCAGGGTGTCCAGCGGCTGCTGCACATGAGCGCCCTCGGCGCCGACGCCGCGCATGGCGCCAGCCACTATCAGCGCAGCAAGGGGCGCGGCGAGGAGCTGGCGCTCGCCGCCGGCGACCTCCACGTCACCGCCTTCCGTCCCTCGGTGATCTTCGGTCCCGGCGACAGCTTTCTGCGCCGCTTCGCCGGCCTGCTGCGCCTGACGCCGCTGCTGTTCCCCCTCGCCTGCGCCCGCGCCCGTTTCCAGCCGGTCTTCGTCGGCGATGTGGCGGAGTGCTTCACCCGCGCCATCGATGACCCGCGCACCTATGGCAACAGCTACGCCCTGTGCGGCCCGCGCAGCTACACCTTGCTCGATCTGGTGCGCTACACCGCCACCGTCACCGGCCTGCGCCGCCGCATCCTTCCCCTGCCCGACTGGGCCTCGCGCCTGCAGGCGGAAATTTTCGAATGGCTGCCCGGCAAGCCCTTCTCGCGCGACAACTATCTGTCCACCCGGCACGACAACGTCTGTGCCGCTCCCTTTCCGCCGGTCTTCGACATCACACCGACGCCGCTGGAGAGCGTGGCGCCCTACTACCTCGGCAACGCCGGCGAACGGCGGCGTTATGAACGGTTGCGCAGCGGCGGCTGAGGCGACTCGCCGGCAACGCACGGGCGCGGCGCCCCCCCCATTCCCAACCCTGGAGTCCACATGACAATGTCACTGGCCATACCGCAACGATGAACGACGCCGAACTCGAAACCTACCGCCAGGGCCTGCTCACCCTGCGCACCAGCCTGCTCGACCTGGAGCAGACCTCGCTTGATGCCGCCCGGGTCGTCGAACTGGATCAGGCGGCCGTCGGCCGGTTGTCGCGCATGGATGCCATGCAGGCCCAGCAGATGGCCCAGGAAACCGAGCGGCGGCGGCATTTGCAGCTGCAGAAGATCGAGGGCGCGCTGCGCCGCATCGAGGCCGACGAATTCGGTTATTGCTACGTCTGCGGCAACGAAATCGATGCCGGGCGTCTGCAGGTGGACCCGACCATCACCCGCTGCACGAAGTGCATGCAATAACCGGGATAACCGCGGCCCGGCATGCATCCCCAAGACGGTGGCGCTCGGTTAAGATGATCGAAATACCAACGGGACTGTCGTGCAATGCAAATCTATCTGGTCGGCGGCGCCGTCCGTGACAAGCTGCTGGGCCTGACGCCGCAGGATCGCGACTGGGTGGTGGTGGGCGCCACGCCGGAGGAGATGCTGGCGCAGGGCTTTCGTCCGGTGGGCAAGGACTTTCCGGTATTCCTGCATCCCGAGACCGGCGAGGAATACGCCCTCGCACGCACCGAGCGCAAGACCGCGCCGGGCTATCACGGCTTCGAGTTTCACGCCGCTCCCGCGGTGACGCTGGAGGAAGACCTCAAGCGCCGCGACCTCACCATCAATGCCATGGCCGAGGCCCCCGACGGCAGCATCATCGACCCCTTCGGCGGCCGCGCGGACCTCGCCAACGGTCGGCTGCGCCACGTCTCGCCCGCCTTCGCCGAAGACCCGGTGCGCATCCTGCGCCTGGCGCGCTATGCCGCGCGTTATGCCAAGTGGGGCTTTCGCGTCGCGCACAGTACCAACAAGCTGATGCAGGAGATGGTAACCTGCGGCGAGGTGGATGCGCTGGTGCCGGAGCGGGTGTGGCAGGAGCTGTCCCGTGCGCTCACCGAGCCGACGCCGGCGCGTTTCTTCGAGGTGTTGCGCGGTTGCGGCGCCCTGGCGCGCATCTTCCCCGAACTGGAACAGCTGTTCGGCGTACCGCAGCCCAAGCATCATCACCCCGAGGAAGACACCGGCGTGCATACCCTGCTGGTGCTGGAACAGGCGGCCCGTCTGTCGCCGGAGCCGCAGGTACGCTTCGCCGCCCTGGTGCACGACCTCGGCAAAGGCACCACACCGCGCGCGGAGTGGCCGCGCCACATCGCCCACGAACACCGCGGCGTCGCCCTGGTGGAACAGCTGTGCGAGCGCCTGCGCGTCCCGGCCGACTACCGCGATCTGGCACTGCTGGTGACGCGCTACCACGGCGTGTACCACCGCGCCGAGGAGCTGCGCGCCGCCACCCTGCTGGAACTGCTGGAACACCTCGATGCCTTCCGCCGCCCGCAGCGGGTGGAGCAGTTCCTGTTCGCCTGCGAGGCCGACTCGCGCGGCCGTCCGGGATTCGAACACCAGGACTTCGCCCAGCCCGGCCTGATCCGCGAGGCGCTGCGCATAGCCCAAATGGTGGATGTCAAAACGGTGGTCGCCGCCGGCCACAGCGGCAAGGCGGTGGGCGAGGAGCTGCGCCGCCGCCGCATCGCCGCCCTCAAGGCCTGGCGCCGCGACGAGGCCGGGGACTGAGCGCATTCCGCCGCCGCGCGCGTTGGCGTATCATGCGCGCCCCATCTGCTGTCCTGCCGGTTCCATCCGATCATGCGTTTTCTTCCACGCCGTCGCGCCCCCAACCGCCCGTCACGCCGCCTGTGGCGCTGGCTTGCCCTGGCACTGCTGCTGGCCGTTGCCGCCGATACCCTCTGGCTGGCCTGGCGGTGGCCGGACTGGGACAGGCTGGCCAGCGGCCCCATCCCCAAGTCCGCCTTCATCACCACCTATGAGGAACGCCGCCAGGCCGAGCGGAGCCTGCCGCCGCTGCGCTGGCAGCCGGTGCCGTTCACCCGTATCGCACCGACCGTGCGCCGCGCCGTCATCGTCGCCGAGGACAGCCGTTTCTACATTCACGAGGGGGTCGATCTCGAGGCGCTGATGGAGGCGATGGAGCACAACTGGGAACAGGGCCGGATCAGCCACGGCGCCAGCACCCTCAGCCAGCAGACGGTGAAGAACCTGTTTCTCAGTCCGTCACGCGATCCGCTGCGCAAATGGCACGAGCTGGTGCTCACCTGGGCGATGGAGAAGAATCTGAAGAAGCGCCGCATCCTGGAGCTGTATCTGAACGTGGCCGAATTCGGCCCGGGCATCTACGGCGTGGAGGCGGCGGCACGGCGCTATTGGGGCACGACGGCCGCCGTCCTGTCGTGGGAGCAGGCAGTGGAACTGGCCGCCACGCTGCCGAGTCCCACGCACAACAACCCGGCGACCCGCACGCGGACCTTCCAGCAGCGCAAGGCGAAGATCCTGCGCCACCTCTCGCCGCCGTCATCCGGTCAGCTGTAGAGATACAGCAGCCCGACACCGAGCAGCAGCCGGTAGATCACGAACGGCATCATGCCGATGCGCTCCAGCAGCTTGAGGAATACATGTATGCACAGGTAGGCGGCGATACCGGACAACACGCTGCCCAGCAGCAGCGCATTCCAGTCCACCGCCGCCTCACCGCGGGCCAGCTCGATGATGTGCAGGCCGCCGGCCAGCACGATCACCGGGATCGACAGCAGAAACGAAAAGCGCGCCGCCGCCGAACGCGACAGGCCCAGCATCAGGCCGGCGGTCATGGTGATGCCGGAGCGTGAGGTGCCGGGGATCAGCGCCAGCGCCTGCGCCACACCGATCACCAGCACATCCTTCCAGCCGATGCCGTGTTCGCTGCGTACGCCGCGCCCCTTGGCATCGGCCCACCACAACAGCAGCGCAAAAAGAATCGTGGCCCAGGCAATTACCAGCGGCGAACGCAGCTCGGTTTCGATCACGCCCTTGAACAGCAGGCCGGCCAGACCGACCGGGATGGTGCCCAGCAGCACCGCCCAGGCCAGGCGACTCTCTCCCACCATTTGCCTTGTCGCCAGCGAGCGGCCCCAGTCGCGCGTCATCAGCAGCAGGTCGCGGCGGAAATACCACACCACCGCCGCCAGGGTGCCCACATGCACCGCCACATCGAAGGCCAGCCCCTGATCGGCCCAGCCCTCCAGCTGCGGCAGCAGGATCAGATGTGCCGAGCTGGAGATGGGCAGGAATTCGGTGAGGCCCTGCAGGATGGCGAGGGCGATGATCTGGATCAGATCCATGGTTTGATTCCGTATTTCAATTATGTAGGGTGCGCACCGCGCACCATTCCTTTGCTTGAATTACTCAAGATGCGCAATGCGCACCCTGCGATTACCTTCAACGTTTTTCTGCCACGATGCGCGCGTAGCGGCCTTCCTTGGCGATCTCGCTGTGGATCACCGCAAAACCGGTGTGGTTCAGCAGATAGATCAGGTCCTCGCGCGAGAAGCGATTGTGCTCGACGAAGTGGACGAAAAAGTCCTCCAACTCGGCGGTGCTGATGTCGGGGCCGAACAGCTTCGCCTCGTCGGTCTGATTGCGCACGTACACCTCCAGCGGAGCACGCACCCAGTCGGCGATGTAGAAGCGGCCGCCGCGCCGCATCACGCGGCTGATCTCCTGCAGGGCACGCAACGGCTGATCCATTTCGTGCAGCACCACCGAGCACATCACGGCATCCACCGTGCCATCGGCCAGCGGCAGCTTCGGCTCGTGCAGGTCTTCGGCAATGATCTCGCAACCCGCCGGCAGCTCACCGACCGCCTCGAGCATATAGGGCGCCACTTCGACACCGATGGCGCGGATGCCGGGATAACGTCGGGCCAGCGCCTGGACGAACAGGCCGGGACCGGCGCCGAGGTCGATCACCACCGGCTGAGCCGAATAGGCCGGCTCCACCCACTGCCGCCAGGCATTCCAGAAGATGTCATCGAAGCGGCTGTCGAAGGACTCCTTCATCAGCTGCGCAAAACGCTCACCATCGCGGTGGTGCTTGGCGAGCATTTCCTGGGTCTGTTGGCGGCGGTCGGACATGGCGTGCTCCGGACAGGGTCAATACGGTGAAAAACGGCGGCCATGATACCCGGTTTGGGCCACCAAGAGCCGCTGCGGCTGTCAATAAAGCGTCATACGAGACTGTTACGGTGGCGCCGTACCCAAAAGACGAAGAGAGAGATGAGACCATGAACCACGAAATCGTAGCCTTTTACACCCAGCCCCTGCCCCGCAGCCAGGAACACCGTAGCCGCCTGGTACAGGAGATTGCCTTCCTCGAAGGCCGCCTTATCGACCTGGATGCCACCGGCGACGGCGACAATGCCTACGAGCGCGCCCTGGGCCGTACCTATCAGGCCCTGCTCGGCCTGCGCCGCAGCGAACTGGCCACGCTCAACAGTTGATGTAGGAGCGAATCGTATTCGCGACCTCTGTGCCACACCCCGGCGCTTATCGCGGACACCGTCCGCTCCTACAGGGAGCCGCCCCTACAGCCGGCCACGCTCGTCACGCACCGCAAACCCCGCGCCGGCATCGGCCACGCCGCGCCCCAGCGCCAGCACCTTGAACAGCTCACCCATCTCGCCCGGCAGCATCAGGCGCTTAAGCTGCGCCGCCACCGCCAGCTGCTCCCGCACATCCCGCACCTCCTGCGCCAGTTCCAGCAGGCCGCTGCCGATGAGGTAGTTGGCCTGGTTGGCGAAACCCAGCACATCGAGGCCGGCCTCGGCCGCGGTCCCGGCCATGGCGGTGAAGTCCACATGGGCGGTGATGTCCTGCAGGCCGGGCCAGAACAAGGGTTCGGGATGGGAGCGGTGGCGGTAATGGCACATCAGCGTGCCGCCGCTGCGCTGCGGGTGGTAATACTCGTGGCGCGGGAAGCCGTAGTCGAACAACAGCACCACGCCGCGGCGCAGCCAATCCGCCACGCTGCGCAGCCAGTCCTCGGCGGCGAAATTGACCTCGGACTCGTAACCCTCGGGCAGTTCGCCGTTGGCGGCAATCTCCTGCACCCGCGCAGCCAGCCGCGGCGAGCAGGCCGGCAACTCCGTCCACACCAGGGCATCGTTCTCCCATGCCACCCCCAGTTCGTGCGCCACGCCCCCCTGCCAGCGAAAGCGCTGCACCGGCATGGCGTCCAGCACCTCGTTGCCGAGCACCACGCCGGTAAACTGATCCGGCAAGGCCTCCAGCCACTGCACGCGTGCCAGCAGGTGCGGGGCGCGGGCCGCCAGCGTCGCCTGCTGGCGTGCACGCAACTCGGCGCTCACCTCCAGGATGGAATAGGCGGACGGCAACGCCTGCAGGCGTTCCAGCTCCAGCAGGATATCGGCGGCCATGGCGCCGCTGCCGGCACCGAACTCCAGCAACTGCCCGCCGTCCAGCGCCGCCAGCAGGCCGGCGCAGTGGCGTGCCACGCAGCGGGAGAACAGCGGCGACAACTCCGGTGCGGTAACGAAATCACCGTCGGCGCCAAATTTGCGCGCCCCGGCGCTGTAATAACCGAGACCGGGGGCATACAGCGCCAGCTCCATGTAGCGGGCAAAACTGATGGCGCCGCCGGCGGCAGAAATTTCCTGGCGTATGTAGCGGATCAGGGCTGTGCTGTGTGCCGCCTCATCTGCCGACGGCGGCGGCAATTCGCGCAGGCTGCTGGCAACCTTGCGGAGGTCAGGGGAATCAGACAACGTGGAGTTTCCGGCTGGGGTGAGTTTCGGTAGAGTGTGCCAGATGAGCCAGCGCAACAAAAGCACAGCGGACTCCGCACAACTCGACGGCAAGGTGGTCTTGATCACCGGTGCCGCCCATCGCATCGGCGCCACCACCGCGCGCCTGCTGCACGCAGCCGGCGCCAACATCGTGCTGCACTACCGCAGCTCGCGCAAGGCGGCACAGGCCCTGCAAAAAGAATTGAACGCACTGCGTGACAACTCGGTGGTGCTGGTGCAGGCCGACCTGCTCGACAGCGACAAACTCAGCGCGCTGGTACGCGAGGCGCACGGTGCATGGGGCCGCCTCGACGTGCTGATCAATAACGCCTCCACCTTCTATCCCACCGCCGTCGGCAAGGTGGAAGAGAAGGAGTGGAACGACCTCATCGGTTCCAATCTCAAGGCGCCGTTCTTCCTCGCCCAGGCCGCCGCGCCACACCTGATCAAGGCGCATGGCTGCATCGTCAATATCGTCGACATCCACGCCGACCGCCCGCTCAAGGGCTATCCGGTCTACTCCATCGCCAAGGCCGGACTGGTGATGCTGACCCGTGCCCTGGCCGGCGAACTGGGGCCGCAGGTGCGCGTCAATGCCGTGGCGCCAGGGGCGATCCTGTGGCCGGAACACGACATGGACGAGGTCACCAAGCAGCGCATCGTCTCGCGCACCTTCCTCAAGCGCCAGGGCGAACCTCACGACATAGCCAAGGCGGTGCTGTTCCTGATTCGCGACGCCGGCTACATGAGCGGACAGGTGATCACGGTAGATGGCGGGCGTTCGCTGAACTCGTAACTGCAGTTACACGTTGCACGCGAACATTCGCATCAAAACTCGAACGCCACCGGCCACAGCGGCTGGCTCTGCCGGTCGAAGGTTGCCCACAGTTCCCCGTAGGTGACGCCCTGCTGAGGATGTTTTAGCTGCGGCGCGATCTCGGCCAGCGGCCACAGCACGAAGGCGTTCTTGGTGATCTCGTCGCGCGGAATCTCCAGCTTGCCCTCGTGCAGGATGAGGTCGTCGTAAAGCAACAGATCGATATCGAGGGTACGGGAGGAAAAGCGCGGGCCGTTGCGCACCCGGCCGTGCGCCTCTTCGATGACGCGCAGCGCCTCGGCCACCTGCTGTGGTGCCAGTGCGGTGTCGAAACCGGCCACCAGATTGTAGAAGCTGTCGCCGTCGAAGCCCACCGCCTCGCTTTCATAGACCGAGGAGAGAATGAGCGTGCCGAAGCGGGCCCGGAGTTCGGCAACACCGGCGCGGATGTTCTGCTCGCGGCCGATGTTGCTGCCGATACTGACGTAGACGCGCGCCATTCAGGGCTTGCTGCCGCGCTCGATGATTACGCCCACGTCGCCGGCGTAGCGCACCGCCCCCTTCTTGTTGAGCCGCACCCGCACCCAGGAGACATTGAACTCGCTGAGGATGATCTCGGCCACACGTTCGGTCAGGGTTTCCACCAGCTGAAACTGGCTGTCGCCGACGAACTGTATCAGGCGCTTGGCCACCGCCTTGTAGTTGAGGGTGTCGTCGATGCTGTCGCTGGCCGCCGCCTTGCGGATGTCGGTGGCCATCTCCAGGTCGAGGCTGATGGTCTGCCTGATGCGCCGCTCCCAGTCGTAGATGCCGATGACTGTGTCGATCTTGAGGTCATTGAGGTAAATGATGTCCATGGCACGAAAGGTACAAGGTACAAGGGAAAAGATACAAGCCCGGACTTGTGGTAGATTCAGGCCCCCTGGTTTTGGGTATCCCTGGAATGACTCTGATTGATATCGCACTGATTGCCGGCGCCTACCTGCTCGGCTCCCTGTCCGCCGCCATCATTCTGTGCCGCCTGCTCGGGCTGCCCGATCCGCGCACCCAGGGCTCCGGCAATCCCGGCGCCACCAATGTCCTGCGCTTCGGCGGCAAGAAACTGGCGGCGCTGACGCTGATCGGCGACATGGTGAAGGGCCTGATCCCGGTACTCGTCGCCCGCGCCGTCACCGCCGACCCGGTCATCCTCGCCGCGGTGGCCATGGCGGCGTTCCTCGGCCACCTCTATCCGGTGTTCTTCGGCTTCAAGGGCGGCAAGGGCGTCGCCACCGCCGTCGGTGTGCTGTTCGGCCTGTCCTGGCCGGTGGCGCTGGCGGCGATCCTCACCTGGGTCGCCATGGCCGCGCTGTTCCGCATCTCCTCGCTCTCCGCCCTCACCGCCTCGGTGCTGGCGCCGGCCTACATGTTCTGGCTCGACGGGCGCACACCGTTCATTGCCATGACCGCGGTGATGAGCGTGCTCCTGCTGTGGCGCCATCAGGCCAATATCCGCCGCCTGCTGGCCGGGGAAGAAAAGAGGATCGGAAAAAAATAGTTTCGGGTTTCGCCTCCCCACCCCTTCCGGGCTATCCAACGGCCTTTCGAACTCGAAACCTCGTAACTTTATTTAGGGCGCCGTCAGCGTCTCCATCGGCCAGCGCGGCTGGGCCCGTATCGCCAGCGGCTCGTGCTGACCGGCATGCAGGCGCACATAACCGGCATAGGCGATCATGGCGCCGTTGTCGGTGCAGAACTCGGGGCGGGGATAATAGACCCGGGCGCCTTCCTCCGCGGCAATCGACGCCAGCCGCTCGCGCAGCTGGCGGTTGGCGCTGACGCCGCCGGCCATCACCAGCCGCTTCAGCCGGGTCTGCTTCAGCACCCGCCGGCACTTGATGGCCAGGGTCTCCACCACCGCATCCTCGAAGGCGCGGGCGATATCGGCAGAGGCCTCCAGGCCGTGCTGCCGCAGGGTGGTCAGGGCATAGGTCTTGAGGCCGGAGAAGCTGAAGTCCAGGCCGGGGCGGTCGGTCATCGGCCGCGGGAAAGTGAAGCGCTCCGGGTCACCCTGCTGTGCCAGCCTGGCCAGTGCCGGCCCGCCGGGATACCCCAGGCCGAGCAGCTTGGCGGTCTTGTCGAAGGCCTCACCGGCGGCATCGTCCAGGGACTCGCCCAACAGGGTATAGCGGCCAATGCCGTCCACCCGTACCAGCTGGGTGTGGCCGCCGGATACCAGCAGGGCGACAAAGGGAAATTCCGGCGGCTCGGGTTCCAGCATCGGCGCCAGCAGGTGGCCTTCCATATGGTGCACGCCGACGGCCGGCACACCCCAGCCAAAGGCCAGGCTGCGCCCCACCGCGGCCCCCACCAGCAGGGCGCCGATCAGCCCTGGCCCCGCGGTGTAGGCCACGCCACCAATGTCTTCCCGGCGCACCCCGGCCTGGCCCAGGCATTCGCGCAGCAGCGGCAGTACCCGGCGCACATGGTCGCGCGAGGCCAGTTCCGGCACCACTCCGCCATATTCGGCATGCAGCTGCACCTGGCTGTGCAGCACATGAGCGAGCAGCCCGCGCTCGCCATGGTAGAGGGCGACCCCGGTCTCATCGCAGGAGGTTTCGATGCCGAGTACAAGCAGCTGGTCTGACATAGGCGCGCATTGTCCGTAGCGACTCCCCCCGCTGCAAGGGTTTTGTCTCCCCCTGGCGCTCCGCCATCCCCCCTTTGCATTTTGGCTGGGGGATCATTAGAATTGCGCGTTCACTGTATCCGGCCGCCCTGCGGTCGCCATTTCGAGGTAGGAAGTTTCATGCCGTCTGTACGCGTCAAAGAGAACGAGCCGTTCGATTTTGCCCTGCGTCGCTTCAAGCGCAGCTGTGAGAAGGCCGGTGTCCTGGCCGAGGTGCGTGAGCGCCAGCACTATGAAAAGCCGACGTCCATCCGCAAGCGCGAGAAGGCCGCCGCGGTAAAGCGCCAGCAGAAGAAGGTGCAGCGTCAGCAGTCCCGCCTGGTACGCCTGTACTAAGCGCTCCCTGATCTCTCCCGCCTGAGGCCTTCACGGCATGAGCCAGGAAACCCTCAAGCAGCGCATCGACGCCGACATGAAGGACGCGATGCGCGCCAAGGACAAGGAGCGTCTCGGCACCGTTCGTCTGATCCTCGCTGCCATCAAGCAGCGCGAGGTGGACGAGCGCATTGTGCTGGACGATGCCCAGGTGTTGGCCGTGCTGGAAAAGATGGTCAAGCAGCGCCGCGACTCCATCAGCCAGTTCGAGGCCGCCGGCCGTACCGATCTCGCCGATAAAGAGAAGTCCGAGCTGGACCTGATCCAGACCTACATGCCGGCCCAGCTGTCCGAGGCCGAAATCGACGCCATCATCGACCAGACCATCGCCGCCACCGGCGCCGCCTCGGCCAAGGACATGGGCAAGGTGATGGGCCCACTCAAGGCACAGCTGCAGGGCCGCGCCGACATGGGCGCCGTGAGTGCCCGCCTCAAGGCCCGGCTCTCTGCCTGAATTACCCGCATCCTCCCCGGGGGAGGATGCTGCACCACCCCATAACCCCCTAGAATAAGGCCCATGGCAGGCCGCATCCCCCAGCAATTCATCGATGAACTGATCAGTCGCGTCGATATCGTCGACGTGATCGATGCGCGCGTGCCGCTGAAGAAAAAGGGCCGCGAGCACGTCGCCTGCTGCCCGTTCCACAACGAAAAAACCCCTTCCTTCACCGTTAGTCAGGGCAAGCAGTTCTATCACTGCTTCGGCTGCGGCGCCCACGGCACCGCCCTCGGCTTCCTCATGGAGTACGAACACCTCGACTTCGTCGAGGCCGTGGAAAAGCTGGCGGCCGGCATCGGCCTCAGCGTGCCGCGCGAAGGCGGCGACAACGCACCGCGCGGCCCCTCGCCGCAGCCCCTGTACGAGCTGATGGAGAAAAGCGCGCACCACTATCAGCAGCAGCTGCGCCGCCATCCGCAGCGCCAGCGCGCCGTCGACTACCTGAAAAAGCGCGGCCTGTCCGGCGAAATCGCCGCCGCCTTCGGCATCGGCTATGCCCCCGACGGCTGGGACCACCTGCTCAAGGCCCTGGGGCAGGAAAAGGAGCAGCAGGACCGCCTGCTCACCGTCGGCATGCTGATCGAGAAGGATGACGGCCGCCGTTACGACCGCTTCCGCGACCGCATCATGTTCCCCATCCGCGACTACCGCGGCCGTGTCATCGCCTTCGGCGGGCGCGTGCTGGACAAGGGCGAACCCAAGTACCTCAACTCACCGGAGACCCCCATCTTCCACAAGGGGCGCGAACTGTATGGCCTGTTCGAGGCCAAGCAGGCCCTGCGCGAGATCCCGCGCCTGCTGGTGGTGGAGGGCTATATGGACGTGGTGGCCCTGGCCCAGTTCGGCGTGCGCTACGCGGTCGCCACCCTCGGCACCGCTGTCACCAAAGAGCATCTGGAGCGATTGTTCCGCACCACCGCCGAGGTGGTGTTCTGCTTCGACGGCGACCGCGCCGGCCGTGATGCCGCCTGGCGCGGACTGGAGAATGCCCTGCCCTTGATGCGCGAAGGACATCAACTACACTTCATGTTCCTTCCGGAGGGGGAAGACCCGGACACCCTGGTGCGTAGCATCGGCCGGGACGGGTTTGAGCAGCGGATCGGGCAGGCACAACCGCTGTCGGAATATTTCTTCGAACAGATGGGCAGGCAGGCCGACATCACCCGGCTGGACGGGCGCGCGCGGCTGGTGGAACTTTGCCGCCCCTATCTGTCGAAACTGCCCCCCGGGGTCTATCGTCACCTGATGCTGGATCGCTTGGCGCAGCTGGCACACATGGAGCGCGATGCCCTGGAACGCATGCTGGGCGGCGAGACGGCGCCCATGGCGCCCACGGCACCGGTCGCTGCCAGACCCGCCAGGCCGCCTGCTGTGTCAAGGCACCAGCCCTCGCTGGTGCGCAGCGCCATAGGCCTGCTGCTACAGCGCCCGGCGCTGGCGCAACTGGTGGGAGAGCCGCAGCAACTGTCCGGGCTGCATCTGCCGGGCACGCCGCTGCTGGTGGAGATGCTTGATCTGCTGCGGCAGCAGCCGCATTTAACCACAGGAGCCTTGCTGGAACACTGGCGCCAAAGCGACCAGGGCAAGCATCTGTTTGCCCTGGCGCAACGCGACATGCTGTTGTCCGCCGAGGACGACAATCTGGAACAGGAGTTCAGCGACACCATCGCCCGCCTGCTCCAGCAGTTGCGGCGGCAGCGCCGACTGGACCTGGAACAACGCTTCGGCTCCCTGAGCGAAGAAGAAAAAAACGAATACAGTCAGTTAGTTAGAGGAAGCACCTGAGGCGGCATCATTGACGACTGGGGCGTCCCTTCGATGCGGGGCGGCTATAGTATATAATGTTGCGATTTTTCTCTTCATTCTGCCCTTATGGATAGGGGCGCCATGTTTGCAGGTAACACCGAGATGATGGATCAAGATCAGCAATCCCAGCTGAAAATGCTTATTTCCAAGGGCAAGGAACAGGGCTTCCTGACCTATGCCGAGGTGAACGATCACCTCCCCGATGGCATCGTCGATCCGGAACAGATCGAAGATATCATCGGCATGATCAACGACATGGGCATACTGGTGCATGAGCACGCACCCGATGCCGACAGCCTGCTGATCTCCGACAACGCCGTCACCGCCGACGATGAAGACGTGGCCGAAGAGGCCGCTGCCGCGCTGGCCTCCGTGGACAGCGAGTTCGGCCGCACCACCGACCCGGTACGCATGTACATGCGCGAAATGGGTGCCGTGGAGCTGCTCACCCGCGAGGGCGAGATCAAGATCGCCAAACGCATCGAAGACGGCATGAACCAGATGCTGGAGGCATTGGCGTCCCACCCGGAAACCGTCTCCATGCTGCTGGGGGAATTCGATCAGATCGCCACCGGGGCCACTCGCCTCGGCGACATCGTCACCGGCTTCATGGACGTGGATGTTCCTGCCGAAGCAATTCCGGAAAACATCGACGCCGCTGCCGAGCTGGAAGCCGATGCCGCAGACGAAGAAGAGGATGAGGAGGGCGAAGGTGGCGCAGACGACGAGGCGGCCGACACCGGCCTCGACATCGAGGAAGTACGCGTACGCATGGAAACCCTGCGCGACCTGCACGGCAAGCTGGTGGCGGCGCTGGCCAAGCACGGCAAGGAGCATGCACGCACCAAGAAACTGACCGAGGAACTGATCGCCGCATTCATGGAGTTCAAGCTGGCCCCGAAGATGATCGACCGTCTGGTGGCCAACCTGCGCGAGCTGGTGGAGCGCATCCGCACCCACGAGCGCGTGATCATGGATCTGTGCATCACCAAGGGCCGCATGCCGCGCAAGGAGTTCATCACTTCCTTCCCGGACAACGAAACCAACCTGAAGTGGCTGGACAAGCACACCAAGAACGGCAAGGGCTATGCCAAGGACCTGCTGGTAACCGCCGACGATGTGCGCAAGACCCAGGAAAAGCTCATTACCCTGGAACAGGAATGCGGCATGTCCATCACCGACATCAAGGACATCAACCGCAAGATGTCCATCGGTGAGGCCAAGGCCCGTCGCGCCAAGAAGGAAATGGTTGAGGCCAACCTGCGTCTGGTGATCTCCATTGCCAAGAAGTACACCAATCGCGGCCTGCAGTTCCTCGACCTTATTCAGGAAGGCAACATCGGCCTGATGAAGGCGGTGGACAAGTTCGAATACCGCCGCGGCTACAAGTTCTCCACCTATGCCACCTGGTGGATTCGTCAGGCCATCACCCGCTCCATCGCGGATCAGGCCCGCACCATCCGTATCCCGGTGCACATGATCGAGACCATCAACAAGCTCAACCGCATTTCGCGCCAGATGTTGCAGGAAATGGGTCGCGAAGCCACGCCGGAAGAACTGGCCAAACGCATGGAGATGCCGGAAGACAAGGTGCGCAAGGTGCTCAAGATCGCCAAGGAGCCGATCTCCATGGAGACGCCCATCGGTGATGATGAGGATTCGCATCTGGGCGACTTCATAGAGGACAGCAACGTTCAGTCGCCGGTGGAGTACGCCACGGCAGAAGGCCTGCGCGAGGCGACCCAACAGGTGCTGGAAGGGCTTACCGCACGGGAATCCAAGGTGCTGCGCATGCGCTTCGGTATCGACATGAACACCGACCACACCCTGGAAGAAGTGGGCAAACAATTCGACGTAACCCGCGAACGCATCCGTCAGATCGAGGCCAAGGCGCTGCGCAAGCTGCGCCACCCCAGCCGTTCGGAACAACTGCGCAGCTTCCTCGATTCGGAGAGCTGATCAATCTCCTACTGCCGGGTATACTAGCGGCGCCCGAAGGGCAACCTTCGGGCGCCGTTTGTTTTCGGGGCCTATAGCTCAATTGGTTAGAGCAGAGGACTCATAATCCTTTGGTTCCAGGTTCAAGTCCTGGTGGGCCCACCAAACACACACCGTCCGGCCAGGAACTGCCGGAAATCGTGCTCATCATTTGCCATAATCCACATTATGGCCATGGACCAGGTCTTCGCTACACTGGCGGCATCCTTGCTGCTTCTTATCCCCACACACTCAAGCGCGCGCACTAGCGGCTGCGAT
>JANJXC010000012.1 GCA_024709225.1 Gammaproteobacteria bacterium
GGTGACCGAGCAGCAGATCGAGGTGTTTCACCAGGAGATGTCTGCCGCCGGCGTCGACTACCGTTTCGTCAACTATGCCGGGGCCAGGCACGCCTTCACCAACCCGGATGCCGACATCCTCGGCCAGCGCTTCGGCATACCGCTGGCCTATGACGCCGAGGCGGACGCCAAGTCCTGGACCGAACTGGAGACCTTCCTGCGCGCCATCTTCGGCCGCTGACGGCGCAAAGAACGCCGGGAACTTCCAGCCCTCGACGCCGAGGTGCAGAGACCATGAACGACTATCCCCCGCGTCTCGGCGTCTCAGCGGCGGGTTTATGACTTCGCGTCGCGGGTTCCTGCGCCTGGGCGGCGGCCTGCTCGGCCTGGCGGCGCTGCCGCCGGCGCGGGCGATGGTGCGGGTGGAGAAGGCCATCCCGTCGTCCGGCGAGACGCTGCCGGTGATCGGGATGGGCAGCTGGATCACCTTCGATGTCGGCAATTTGCCCGGCGAGCGGGCGCAGCGCCTGCGCGTACTGGAGGCCTTCTTCGCCCACGGCGGGCGGCTCATCGATTCCTCACCCATGTATGGCCGCGCCGAGGAGGTGCTGGGCGAGGGCCTGGCGCGCCTGGGCCGGCCGCCGCAGCTGTTTGCGGCCAGCAAGGTGTGGACGCCCGGCCGCTGGCTGGGGGCGCAGCAGATGGAGGCCTCGCAGCGGTTGTGGGGCGTGGCGCGCTTCGACCTGATGCAGGTACACAACCTGCTGGATTGGAAAGTCCACCTGGAGACGCTGCAGGAATGGAAGGCGGCAGGGCGCATCCGCTATCTCGGCGTCACCACCTCGCATGGCCGGCGCCACGCCGAGCTGGAGCAGATCCTGCGCACCCAGCCGCTGGATTTCGTGCAGCTCACCTACAACCTGGCCGACCGGGCGGCGGAACAGCGCCTGCTGCCGCTGGCCCGGGAACGCGGCATCGCCGTCATCGCCAACCGCCCGTTCCGTGGCGGTGACCTGTTCCATCGTGTGCGCGGCAAACCCCTGCCGGCCTGGGCGGGCGAGGCCGGCTGCAGCAACTGGGCGCAGTTCTTCCTGCGCTTCGTGGTGTCGCACCCCGCCGTCACCTGCGCCATCCCCGCCACCACCCAGGTCACCCACATGGCGGAAAACATGGGTGCCGCCCTGGCGCCCCTGCCTGAGGCCAGCCTGCGCGAACGTATGCTGCGCCAGTCTCAATCTTTGTGATTTCGCAAAATAATACTTGACCCACCAGCAAGGTATTTGCTTTAATACCCAACAACGGCACTCGGGTATATGCGCATCGCGGCGCGGTGCCATAAACGGCTTAAACCAACTATACGGAGGGTGAATCCCATGCAATTGCCAGATCGCGACGGTGACGGTTATCTCACCAACATGAACATCTGGACCCCGGAGATCGGACGTGCCATGGCCGAGGCCGATGGCGTCGAGCTGACCGACGAAAAGTGGCAACAGATCCTGAAGGCCCGCGAGTACTACGAGGAATTCGGCTCGGTGCCGCCGATCCGCAAGTTCTCCAAGTACCTGGAGGCGGACCAGAAGGAGATGTTCAAGCAGTGGCTGACCGGCCCGATGAAGCCGATCACCAAGTACGGCGGCCTGCCCAAGCCCACCGGCTGCGTCTAAGCGGCTGCGCTCCACACCATCAGGCCCGCGGGGGCAACCCCGCGGGCCTGATGTTTTTCAAGGCCTTTGCCACAGAGACGCGGAGGCGCAGAGGAGTGATTGCCTCTGGTGTCCGGGCATGTTCCGCGTAAGGCTTCTGTAGCTGGATGGGCACAGCGCATCCAGCCTACCAAGTCAGACACGTATGAGCGTCAATACCCTCTGCGTCTCTGCGACAAAAGGGTTTTATGGCTGTGACAGGTGCCGCGCCTGCCGCGCCGGGGTGTTGCGGCGGGCGGCCTGTTGCACCTGCTGCAGGTGGCCGTGCAGGAAGTCGGGGCAGCCCTTGGCGCCGAAGGCGGCGCAGTCGCGGGCCAGGGCGGTGAGCACCGCCTCTTCCGTGGCGGCGAACTCCCCGCACAGCGCCTGGTGCAGCAACTGAAACAGGCGCGGCAGGGCGATCTTGTGGGTCTGGCCGGTGGTGGCGTAGAGCCAGTCGGAAAATTTCAGGAAGCGACCGAAGGCATCGTCCCCGAGCAGCAGCGGCAGGACATGGGCGAAGCGGCCGGAGTTGGCCACCAGGTCCCAGTAGCGGGCAAAGCGCGTCAGGCGCTGCATGGTGGCGAAATCGAGGTCGCGGTTGGCCAGCAGGGTGTAGGTCGGCTGCGGGTCGTAACGCATGGCGAATTCCGCCGTGTGGCGCGCGATGGGCGCACCGCGCAGACGTTTCAAAATCCCCACCTGGATTTCATGCGGGCGCAGCGCCCACAGGCGGTTGAAGCCGGCGGCGAAGCTGGCCAGGTCTTCCCCCGGCAGGCCGATGATCAGGTCCACGTGCAGGTGGGCGTGGGTGTGCTCACGCAGCCAGCGTAGATTCTGCTCCGAGGCGGCGTTGTCCTGGCGGCGGCTGATGTGCTGCTGCACCTCCGCATTGAAGGTCTGGATGCCCACCTCCAACTGCAGCGTGCCGGGAGGAAACTGCACCAGCAGTTCCCGCAGGCCGTCGGGCAGGTGATCGGGGATCACCTCGAAGTGCAGGAACAGGTCGTCGCTCAGGCGATCGAGAAAGAATTGCAGGATGCGCCGGCTGGCCCTGACGTTGAGATTGAAGGTGCGGTCGACAAACTTGAAATGACGCACGCCACGCGCGTGCAGCCGTTCCAGCGCGGCCAGAAAGGTCTCCAGGTCGAAGGGCCAGGCGGTCTTGTCCAGGGCCGAGAGACAGAACTCGCACTTGAAGGGACAGCCGCGCGAGGCCTCCACATACACCAGACGCTGGGCGATATCGGTGTCCGTGTATTCGTCATAGGGCAGGACGATCTGCTCCAGTGGTGGCGGCGCGGCGTGAATGATCTTTTGTGCCGGTTGCGTGCCTGCCAGCAGTTCGCGGCACAGCGCGGCAAAGGCGAGGTCGCCCTGTCCGCTGATGACATAGTCGGCCAGCGCCACGATGGCCTGTTCCTCCTGCTCGTAACTCACCTCCGGCCCGCCGAGAACAATCGTGACCTCCGGTGCCACGGCCTTCAGTATCTGCACCAGCTGCAGGGTTTCCCGTGCATTCCAGATGTAGACGCCGAGGCCGATGATGCGCGGCCGTTCGGCCAACAGATGTTCCGCTATCTCCGTGCTGCGCTGATCCCACACGAACTCGCGCAGCGCGGTGCGCACACGCAGCGCGCCCATATTGGCGCGCAGGTAGCGCAGACCCAGTGAGGCATGCAGGTATTTGGCGTTGAGCGTGGCGAGGACGATGTCGGTCATGATCAGGATCAATGTGGCGTGCTGCATTCTACGCTACGTTGCGCCACCACGCCGTCATCTCCCTCCCCCGTGCGCGGGGGAAGGCCGGCGGACACTCACTGCGCTGCGCTTCGTTCGGTCCCTCCCTCCCCCGTGCGCGGGGGAAGGCCAGTGAGCGGGTGCACCGCGGCCGGATCATGCTACATTCGACCTGCCCCGGCGCTGAAAAAGACCACAAAAATCATATGCATCGGGAGCCACTGAAAAACTATCCATATCCAGTGAGGAGGAGTGCATGGAGTTTTTTGCTACCACCCCGGTGCGGCTGCGCGCCGAAGACCTGCAGCGTCACCTGCGTATCGACAACCTGCCGCAGTGGTGCGCATCCATCGACAAGGTGTTGTCGCACGAAGGCGATCGCGGCGATATCTATTGCGTCTGGGGCGAGATGCGCGTGCGCCGCGACGTGATCCGCGACGGTGTGCGCTTCACGCTGCCGGCCTGCATCAACGCCGTGCAGTGGACGGTCACCGCCGAAGGCGCCGGCGGCGTCACCGTGCATTGCACCAGCAATCGCCTGAGTCACGAGGCCGACTTCGTCGAATCCCTCGAACAATTTGTGGCCGACTGGAAGAGCGGCCTGGAAAACGGCCTGCAGCGCGCCGCCCCCGATGTCGCACGGGAGGATTGCGATTGCGGCATGTGGATGGCGTGAGACCTGCGGCAGAGCACCCACACCCGGCACAGCCTGCCCTATAGCCCGCGCAGGTACTGCGGCCGCAAGGGCCGCTGTCCGGCCAATGCCTGCGCAACCTGCCGCAGCAGACGGTCGCGGTCCTTGGGCAATACGCCTTCGAGCGCCAGCGCGTTGCTGGCATGGTTGGCGCGAAACAGCAGCGGCAGCGGCGGCGCAAGCCCAGCGATCAGCCGCTGCTGCTCGTGCAGCAGGGCGCGATCATCGCAGCGCACGAAGGACTCACCGAACTTGCGCTCGAACTCCGCCCGGATGCTGTCGTCCAGCGACAGCTGCAGGGTGGACAATTGCGTCACCGGGGCCTGATTCAGCAGCGCAACGGTGCCGTCGATATGCTCCTGCCAATGGCGCTGGCCGCCCAGGCCGAGGATCACCGTGGCGGACACCTTCATCCCTGCCTCCCGCGCCTGGTGCAGGGCCGCAATGATGCCGTGCGGCGTGGCGCCCTTGGTGATCTTGCGCAGGATCAGCGCGGAACCGGACTCAATGCCCACATACAACAGACTGAGTCGGTGCGCACGCAGCTGCGCCAGCTCGGCAACGCTCTTGTGGCGGATATTGGACGGTGTGGCATAACAGGAGACGCGGCTGAGGCGCGGCAGGCGTGCAGCCAGATATTCCAGGATCTGCAACAGATGTGCTGTCGGCAACGCCAGCGCATCGCCGTCGGCGAGAAATACCCGCCGCGCATCGGGCCAGTCCTGCGCCGCCGCATCGATGGCGCAATACACCTCTGCCAACGACCGCGCACGGTAATCCTTGCTGCGGTACATGCTGCAGAAGCTGCACTGGTTGTAGCTGCAACCCAGCGTGGCCTGAATGATCAGGTTGTCGCGCTCGCCCGGCGGGCGGTAGAGCGGAAGGTCATGGTCGAGTGACATGTCTTTTGGCTGGGCACCCTGGTGCCACTTCGTGCATATACCGCTGCGCAACACAAGGTGCTATGGTGCGCGCAGCCCCTGATTATCGCATCATTTCAACGGCTTATGCGCCCATAAAAGTAATGTCTGAGGTGTAGTCATGCAGTGCGGCCCGCGCGAAATCGTTACCCCGTTCCGTCCCATTCCGCTGGAGGTGCCGGAGGGGATGAAGCCCAACGAATTCTTCAACAGCACCGAGAATCTCAACGACCTGGTGCACAACAACGGCCTGCTGCTCAATCCCGAGCATCTGCTGCTCTATCGCAAGGCCCTGGGCCACAGCAACGAATTCGATACCTCGATCATCTACAACACCTCGCAGTGCATCCTGAATCCGCTGGGACGTCCGGTGCGCCGCACCCAGGTGCCGGACAACGTAAAGCATGTCTGGAACCGCATGAACCAGATCATCATCGGCTACATGCTGGAACAATACCCGGACCCGCAGCGGCATCTGGTGCTGGCCGGCGAGGCCAGCCTCGATGCCACCTGGCCACTGACCTCACCGGGCGTACCCAGCATCCGCATGCTGCACAACCACTTCATCGTCTTCCCCATGGATGAACTGCGCAACGCCAAACTGGCCGACCCGAAGAATCCCAACCTGACCGACGGCGGTCAGCATTCACTGTTCGAGCAGTACATGCACCATGTCTATCGCGAGTTCTTCGACAAGGCGCTGGACCTGGAGATCCTCAAGCCTGCCAGCGATGCCGATGCGCGCTTCGATCTGACCGGCTACCCGCAGGGCCTGCCGAGCTGGGAGATCCAGGGCGGCGCCGCGGCGCTACAGGATATCCGCTTCTGGAAGGAGTACGACGACGTGCTCAAGGGCTTCATCGACTTCTACCGCACCTTCTTTTCACAGGTGTCGACGCGCAATGCCGCCATGCTGCCCGACGTGTACTTCCCGCAGCAGGTGGAGAGCGTGCTGCGCTTCAACAACGACTTCCTCGCCACGGCAAAGAAGGTGCGCGACCGCTGCATCACCGACGCCAAATACGCCAACGCCATCCGCTGGCAGCCGGCGTTCAAGCAGCTCATCTACCGCAACGATGCCGGCAAACTGATTGTCACCATCAGCCAGAACTCCATCGGCAACGCCATCACCGAACTGCTCGGCGTGGTGGTCAGCCGTGTGCCCGACGCGGCGGCCTATGAGCAGCGCGAGCCCAAGCTGATCGAACGACTGCTGGAAGTGCGCCGCCGTCTGGTCGAGGCCGACCTCGGCACGGGCATTGCGACGGAGTACTGGCCGGCCGCCTGAGCGGCGGCGCTGGGCAAAAATAGCTGTTCCGAATGGGTAGCCAGGCATAGGGCGCCCCATGGGTGCCGTGTTGCGGCGGGCACGGCCCGCCCTATGACGCGCCGCAGTGAAGATGGATACCCATTCGGAACACTTGTTTAGCGCGCCGCTTCGTCGGCGGCCTGCAGACGCGCTGCCGCCTGCGCGGCGGCCGCATCCAGCTGCTGCTGCACGCGCTCCTTGCTGGCCTGCGCCTGCTCGGCCTCCTGCGACTTGGCGGCGCCGACCACTGCGGCGGTGGACGCGGTCTCGACACCGCAGCCGGCAAGCATGGCAACGAGCAACACGACGACTGGGTATTTCATCCGGATTTTCCTCAGGCCTTGCAGCCGTATCCACGGGCAGATGGACACACTATAGTCACTGCCCTGCCCCGCGTGTTGTGCGCAGCGGCACTATTTGTGCCACGGCATCTTCGAGGGCGGAAACACCAGGCGCGTACCGCTGAACATGTGACGCTGCTGCGGAGCCGCGTGATGGCGATAGCTGCGGCGGCGCTGGATGCGCTGGCTGTGCAGACAACCGCCGCGCAGGCTGTGATGCCCCGCGTCGAAGTCCTGGGTCGCGGCCTCCGCATCCGCCGGCGCCTGATAGCCGGTGTAGCGATGGAAGGGATTGGCGCACCACTCCCACACCCGGCCGTAATCGCTGATGGCCTGGGTGCGCGCCGCCACCTCCCACTGGTATTCATGCTGCACCACGGCGCCGGCGAACAGGCCGCCGAGGGAAGAAACCCACTGCGCATAGGCCTGCGCCTCGTGCAGGCTGATGCCGTTCACCGCATCCTCCGCCAGCAGATCGAACGGACCATTGAGACCGATGCCGTACCACTGTCCCTGCGCATCGCGGCGCCAGTGATGGGGATGCGGCGCCTGCTGCTGGCGCCACTCCCAGCCCGCCTCGCTCCACCACGCGCGCGCGTCGTAGCCGCCGGCCTCGATGAAGGACAGCCAGGCCCCGTTGCTGACCGGGTGGGTGTCGATGCGATAGGCGTGCAGCGGCACCATTTGCGGCGGCAATTCGCTGTCCAGCGCCGCCGCGTCATCCTTGGCCCCGACGCGGTAGTGGCCCTGCTGCACGTCGGCGTGCTGCTCCGAGGGCGCCGTCGCGCGCAACGGCGCGCTGACACGGTATTCATATTCCTGCTGCAAGCGTCGCTCGGTGAGCTGCGCCAGCATCTGCTCGCACAGCTGCGCCTGCTGTTGCAGCAGCAGCGGCAGCAGCCGTTCCTCCTGCACCAGCGGATGGGACGGCAGCAACGCGGGATTGGCCAACAGCATGGTGTTCTGATCATGCAGCTCCAGCGCCCAGTTGAGCAGGTGCTCGCGTGGCGGCAGTTGCTGCACCAGCGTGTCGCTCACCGTCACCCCGGCGCCGAACAGTGGCCGCACCCGTGCCGTCATGTCGGCATCCTGCAATACCACTTCGCGCAGCCAGTAGGTTTCCAGGTACACGCCGCGGCCGAGCAGCCAGGCCAGCGGCGGCAGCGCGGTGTGATAGCGACGATAGCCGTCGGCCTCGGGCACCGAGTCGATGAGATGCGTCATCATCTGGTGCAGCACGGCCAACTGGCCCAGCAATTCATGATGCTTCATGGCGATATTCTTCGGATGCAAACGGGAAAGGCGCCATGGTAGCGGAAAATCACGCCGCCAACGCGGGTTGGGCTGAAGTCCAAACCACATCGGCGGGATGGAATTTGATATTTCACGCGCTCAGCGGCAGCGGCGTATGCCCGGGTCCCAAGGGCTTGTCGGTGCGCGGGTCCAGCGGCGGCAGGCCGTGGGCGGCGCGCGCACGGTTGCAGCGCTCGTTGGGGCGGCCATCCTCTTCCCATGGCTCCAGTTCGCGGCACGGTGAGGAGCGGTGCGGATAGATGGTGCAACTCACCGTGCCGCCGACTTCGCCGTCGAGGGCGACGCAACGTACCGGGGTGTGCAGAGTACCCCGCATGGCGGCGCGGGTATGATTGAGCGGGACGGTGAGCTCGGGCGGCACGCTGCCGCCAAGGAAGGGATCCGCCTCGGTCCAGTAGAACGACACGCGATAATGGGCGCAACATGCGCCACACCGCAGACAGGGATTGTCCACGGCTAGCCTCCTGACAAGAAGACCCGGTGGTTGGGGCGCGCGGATTATAGCGGCCCGCCACCGCGCTGTGGAGTAGCCGGCAGCGCCGGGGCCGAGAATTTATGCGGCTTTCCGGCTAGAATGCACCCCCGACTTTTTGGGTAAGGCGAAATGAGCGAGCAGGAACCGGATTTGCGGGCCAAACTTCACAGCGAAACGGCCAAGATCGGCTGGGCGGAGCTGGAGCGCCACTTCGCACGCGGCGTGGTGGTGGCGGTAGCGCCGGAACTGGATCTGATCGATGTTGCCCAAACCATGGCCTGTGACGACAGCGCGACCCTGGCTGCCTGGATGCGGGCCGGCCAGGTGACGCGTGCCGAGGCGGAACAGGCACGCGACTGGCATGCGCGCGAGGCGGTATTCTGGGCGGTAGTGGTAGCGCCTTGGGTGGTGATTCAGGAAGTGCAGCCGCGACTGAACGCCTGATGGTAACGACAACGGAGGCGACGATGGATTCCATGCACGATGAAGTAACGGCTTACGACGAAGCGGCGCGTGAGGCGGTAGAGCTGGGCAACCGCATCGCCAATGACGACAGCGAGGCCGATCTGTGGGATGTTGCCGACGGCCTGCTCGCCGGCGCCATTCAATACTGGCTGTTCTCGCGCCAGCCCTGCGGCGATCCGCGCTGCGAGGAATGCGCCCCGCTCAGCACCGCCGAGGCGCGACTGGCGGAACTGCTGCAGATCACCGAAGAAATCGCGGCCGGCAGCGAGTATTTCCATGCCCCCACCGACAGCAACGTCGGCAGGGCTTAGGGGCAGATGCAAGTTACAAGTGGCAAGTGGCAAGCAAATGAACTCGCTGCGCTCGTACTAATCTGAATTCAGACAACCGTGCGCGTAGCGCACTCCTCCACTTGCAACTTGTAACTTGCGACTTGTAACTGCCTTTGACGCAACTGCGTCAAAGGTCGAGCGCCTTGACCGGCGACTCCAGCCACGACGCGTCGTGGCGCCAGTCCACGGCGGGGTCGTCGACAAACAGCTCCACCTCGTTGCCGTCCGGGTCGCTGAGGTAGAGGCTCTGACTTACCAGGTGGTCGGACATCCCTTCGATTTCGATGCCCAGCGCCTCCAGCCGCGCCTTGACGGCGCGCAGTTCCGCCAGTGAATTGCCCACCTTCCAGCCGACGTGGTACAGGCCGAGGCGCCGGCCGGCCAGGGGGCCCGGGGCATCGCCCTGCTCGATGAGCAGCAATTCGTGATGGCTGCGCCCGCCGGTCAACACGGCGGCACGGCCGTTGAATACCGTACCGACAAGATGCAGCCCGACCGCGTTACGATAGAAGTCGAGTGACCGGGCAAGATTGCGTACGTAAAACACGATGTGACCGAGTTCTGACATGGGCCGGCTCCTTTGCAGGAAAATTGCCTATCTGCTGTTGAAGTTTAGACCGCAGCGCACACGATGGCGCTGCCCGCCAGGAGGAAACGGAAGATGACGCTGATCAGACAAACGGGGGTGGCTATTGTGGCTGCCGTGGTGCTCTCGGCCTGTACCTGGGTGGAACCCACCCCCCAGGGCGAGAAGGTGCGCGTACTCGCCGCGGAGGAAGTGACCAAGTGCACGAAGGTGGGGCAGACCACCGTGTCGCTGCTCGCCAAGGTCATCGGCATCGAGCGCAATCCGCACAAGGTGCAGGACGAGCTGAACACCCTGGCGCGCAACAGCGCCGTGGAACTGGACGGCGATACCGTGGTGCCGGTCAGCGCCGTGGAAGACGGCAAGCAGACCTTCGACGTGTACCGCTGCGTGCCGCGTTAAATAGCAATCCAGGTTGGGTTGCGGCGCAAACCTCCGCGTCTAACCCAACCAATGCCAGCACATGGGGTTTGTTGGGTTACGCGATGAGGCCGCTGACCCAACCGGCCATCAACCACGCCGCTCAGAACCCGGGCACGTCGCGTCCCTGCGGGAAGCTCACGCTGTAGCCGAACGTGATGGCCTGTTTGCCCTGCGGCTTCAGCTCCTGCTGCCACATCAGCACGCCGCTGCGGTTGTCCACGTCGCGCACGGTGGGCGGCGTGGTGTCGTCACTGAGCGCCACCTTGATCTGCTGATCGCGTGCCACCGGGATCTGATCGTAAATGCTCACCGGCAACGCCATGCGGTGGCGGTTGTGTACTTCGATGCGGTAGCGCCGCTCGACGCGCTGGTCCTTGTTGAATACGCCCTGCTCGCTGCGTTCATCCTTCACCACGTGATACTGCACCTCCACCGCATCATCGCTGCCGAAGGCCAGGGCGCGACGGGCGCCGGGACGCAGCGCCTCCTCCTCGACCTCGCCGACGTAGGTATCGTCCCGGGTCAGGCGCCAGGTGCCGGGCAGCAGCGGCGCCTCACCGGCATAGTCGAATTCGGCATAGAGGAAGGCGCGGCTGTCCAGGCGCGGGGCGCTGCGTGCGGCCAGCTGCACGGCGATGTCCTGCTTGCCGAGCACAAAGCGCTGGCGCGCATTGTCGGCGACGACCGATACCTTGCCGGGCACACGGTAGCTGACGGCAAACTCGCTGACCTCGGCCGCAGCCACCTGCTCCTCCGCGGCCATCTCCGGCGCCGCGGCCATCTTGCTGGCCATGACGTCGACCGCACTCATTTCGCGCATTGCGCGCTGCGGTGCGGGCATGGGCCGCTGGAAATCGATCCACCAGGGATCGAGCTCCGGCATCGCCGCGCCCGCGGCCGGGCGGGCGGTGGACAGGGTAAGCACCACATCGCTCCAATCCTCGCCGCTGGCCTGGCGTACCCAGGCGGCCTGGGTCAGCTGCAGCGCGCGCGCCTCGCTCATCAGCCGCGCATCGTATACCGGCGACCAGGAGGCACCGGGCACCTGATAGCTCAGCTCGAAGCTGGCGGAGCCCGCCTGCGCCGCCTCGACGTGGATGGCGACGGTGATGCTGTCCCTGCGGCCGCTGCGGACCTGATCCAGTTCCTGTTCGGCCTTCTTGATCTGCTCGTCGAGCAGGCGCTGCTCGCGCTGCAGCGCCACGCGGGCCTTGTTGGTCTCGGCCATGCCGCTGCCGATGGCCTGCCAGGCCGCCGGCCATTTCTCCGGCGCAAAGGTGCTGCTGTGATCCTTGTTGGGTGTGGCGGGCAGTTGCGCCAGCTTTTCGATGAAGGCAGCCTGGGTATCCAGTGCCTGGCGGCGGCCATCCAGCACGGCCTTGTCGTCCAGCAGTGCACGCAGGGTTGTGGCCAGCTTCTGCTCGCGCTCCTGCGCCAGCTGGGTGCTGAACACGCGCCGCGCCTCCACCGCGCCGATGAGCAGCCTGCCGCTGCCCTGGCCGCGCACCTGCATGGATTGCTCGATCAGCCGCGGCGGCAGATTGGCGATGAGTACCGTGTGGCTGCCCGCCGGCAGCTCCAGCTGCACCTGCCGCGTCACCTGCGCCCGATCGGGAAACACCGTCACCGCCGCAATGGTGCCGGAGCCGGGCGTGATGTCGCGGGCGGCGAGCGGCAGTGAGACAAACAGCAGGGGAATGAGCAGCAGGGATTTCCGTGCCATGACCGGCTCCTGGGGGAAGGGGAGCCTCACCGTAGCGCCGCGATCCGACGCGGTCAATACGCGGATTCTGCTCGGCGCGGAAACAAAAAACCCGCCGGTCGGCGGGTCTTGATTATGGCGCGCCCGACAGGATTCGAACCTGTGACCTTCGGTGTCGGAGACCGATATTCTATCCAGCTGAACTACGGGCGCGCAGGACGGCATAGCTTACATGGCGGGCGCGGGCGCGTCCATGCCGGGGTTTCGGCACCGTCCCCTAGCAGCTATACTACGCGGCCAATTAACGGCCCGACGGCCGCAAAATCAATTATTCAGTAATCCAGTGCCGCTACCGGCGCGAAACTTCAAGAGCGAGGGAACAGGCGTGAGCCAGAAAACCAATACCTATTTCGGCATTTCCATTGTGACCGTAGTCGTGGTCGGCGGCCTGGCGGCCCTGATCCTGAACATCATGACCTCGGTGCTCGGCGGCGGCGCCGCCAGCGGCGACATGAGCGCGGCCGCTGTTGAGGCCCGCATCGCGCCCGTCGGCAAGCTGAACACCGGTGCCCCCATCGCCGTGGCCGCGGCCCCGGCGGCGGCTGCCCCGGCCGCGGCGGCCCGCTCCGGCGATGCCGTGTACAACGCCTCCTGCGTGGCCTGCCACAGCACCGGCGCTGCCGGCGCCCCCAAGCTGGGCGACAAGGCCGCCTGGGGTGATCGCATCGCCCAGGGCATGGACACCCTGGTCAAGCACGCCATCGCCGGCTTCCAGGGCAAGACCGGCGTGATGCCGCCGCGCGGCACCTGCGGCACCTGCTCCGACGGCGAGCTGAAGGCGGCAGTGGAATACATGGTCTCCCAGTCCAAGTAAACGAACTGCAGAGCTGAAAAAGGCCGGGGCAACCCGGCCTTTTTTTTTCTGCACACGACGGCTCCACCAGTGCCCGTCCCGCAATAGCCGCGGCACCGGCCGGTTGATACGGCCGGCTCAATACACCATCTCGCGCTCCAGCGCCTCCAGGTCGATACGGGCGCTGCGTTGTCTGTCGCCGCCATCCCGGCACAGCGTGCGCGCCTCTTCCTCGCTCTTGTCGTAGGCCTGCACCCAGGTGAGGACACACACCTCCGCGGGGCGCGCATGCCAGCTGTCGGTGCAGGACTGTTTGACCCGCGCGGCATCGGCATCCGGATTGCTGCCCAGGGCGGCCTGCCAGCAGGCGGCAATGAGGTCCTGGTACATCACCTGTTCGGCGGTGTCGTAACCCTGCTCCTTGGCGTACCAGATGAAGCTGGGATGATTGGCGCCGATGACGGCGGCCTGGCTGCCGTAGCCCAGGTCGAGGGTGGCGATATCGAGCACCTTGAGGGAAACGCCGTACTGCTGCTGCACCCAGTCACGCACCGGGGCGCCATAGGCCACCACCGGACGGGCGGCGCCGCTGTCGCGGCGCAGCAGGAATTCGAGCAGGCGGCGCGCGTAGGCCGCGTAGTAGGGATAGGTGGCCGCCAGCGTGCTACCGGCATTGGCGGGGGCGGCGATGGGGGCGATATCGACGATGGCCTCGTATCGCGTGACTTCCGCGGCGGGGACGTTGTTTGCCGTGAGCAGCGCCTCCCAGCGCTGGCTGGTCCTGGAGCCGAGATAGTCCTGCTGCGGCAACGCATAGTCGGGCGGGAAGTGCAGCAGCTGCACCGCGCGCTGCTCGGTCAACGCCAACCCCAGGGGCAGGAAGAAGCGCCACTCCCTGTCGTTCCACAGGCCGTCGGCCTTGAGCCTGGCGGTGGCCTCGACGCCGAGCTGGCCAATGGCGAGGAAGCGCGGCAGGCGCCGGCTGTAGTCGAGCACCTGCCAATGGGAGCTGCGGATGGTGGCGGTGTAGTTGCCGAGGTCGTTCCACACGGTGACGGCGAGGTCGGGCAGGCCATCGCGCGCACCGCTTTGCCGGGTGTAGTGGCGGATGGTGTCAGTGAGCGATTGCGGGCTGTCCGGCGTGTTGGGCCAGGAGTAGAGCTGGAGCAGTCCTTGTTCATTGCCGAGTGCCGCACTCGCTTCATAGATGCCGGTTACCGGCGCCGGGGTGGTGGCACAGCCGCCCAGCAACAGGGCGCTCAGCAGCAACAGGCTCCAGCGGGTCAGGTGGCTCATGGGCAGATTCCTGGTTTCGGGTTCAGGTGCGTGCAACAGGCAGGGTGAAGTGCACTTCAGTTCCGGTATGCAGCCAGCTCTCCACCCACAGATGGCCGCCCTGCCGTTCCATCAGCTCCTTGCACAGCATCAGGCCCAGGCCGCTGCCCGGTTCGCCGCTGGTGCCGGGGCGGCTGGAAAGCTGGGCGATATCGAACAGCTGCGACAGGCGTTCGGGCTCGATGCCGATGCCGGTATCACGCACGGTGACGTGGATCTCGTGATGCTCCTGCGTGGCGGAGATGGTGACGTAACCGCTGCGCGGGGTGAACTTGATGGCGTTGGACAGCAGATTGTGCAGCACCGTCTGCAGCATGTGCGGGTCGGCCTGCACCACCGTTTCCGGCGCCACGCGGCGCTCCAGGGTGATGTCCTTCAGCGTGGCATGCAGGGCGCTGGGGCCGCTGGCATTTTCCAGCGCGGCGGCAAGGTCGAGGGGCTGCGGCTGACACTGTTCCCGATCCAGTTGCAGGCGCGACCATTGCAACAGATTTTCCAGCAGGCGCATCAATTGCCGCATGGCCTCGCGCAGGGTGTGGAAACGCTCGTTCAATTCACGGTTTCCCAGCGCACGGATCTGCTCTTCGAGCATGCCGAGCAGGGAGACGATGGCGCCCACCGGACCGCGCAGGTCGTGGGCGATGACGGAGAACAGGCGATCCTTGCTGGCATTGGCGGCAGCGAGGCGATCGGCGAGCTGCTGCAGTTCCTGCTCGGTCTGCTCGCGCTGGCTCACCTCGCGAAGCAGCTGCGCATTGGCGCTGGAGAGTTCGCGCGCCGCGCGTTGCAGCGAGGCGGTCCAGTGGTTAAACAGTTGCGCGCCGAAGAAGGCGACGAACAGGATCAGGATCACCACCGCCCAGTACAGCAGGGTGTTGGACTCGGCATTGGCAAGGGCGGCCTCGCGCCAGGCGGCGGTATCGTCACCGGCCAGGGCGATGTTGAGCTGGTTGTGGCTCAGGGCGACCGTGAAATACAGATAGAGCAGCACGCCGGCGATGATGGTGGCGCCGGCCAGCAAGGTGCCCCGGGCATGGTTTGGGTCGGCACTGATGGCGCCGAGATGATAGTCGCGCCAGCGGCTGACCTGCGGGCTGAACAGATACAGCAGCGGCGCCACCAGCAGCAGGTTCTGCACCAGGCCGCCCAGCCACCATCCCTGCCAGATGGGCAACAGTTCATGTACGCCGAGGGCATTGGTGTGGGTCCAGATGAAGGAACCGGTGGCGCCGAAGATGCTGCCGACAAAGGAGATCAGGGCGAAAAACGCCAGTCCATTGAAGGAGCGCAGGTCGTAGGCCATGGGGATGGAGCGGTAGGCGATGGCCAACACGGCCAGCGACAGCGGATCGGCGAAGGCAAACAGCAGCGACCAGGCCAGCGGCATACCCGAGTACAGCGCCAGCACCAGGGTGGCCAGGTAGGCCGGCACGAAGCCCCACCAGAAGCCGAACCACAACACCCACAGGGTGCAGAAGATCAGCGGCGGATAGAGGGTGATGTAGATGTCCACACCGCCGAAGTGCAGCGGCAGACCGGACCAGCCGTAGGCGATGGAGGCCAGGCCGAGACCGATGCCCAAGGCCAGCGTGGCGACCCATGCCACCAGCAGGGCGGCACCGTCGAAATGCCGGCCGAGCGGCTGCAGGGCGCGCAGGCTGACGGGGCGATAATAGGCGCTTGTGGTGGTGTCCAATCCGCGGTCCAGCTCCATGGAAACGTATCGTCGGCACCCCTTCGGGCAGGCGCCGCCTCGTTGTTTGCGCCAGTGTAGCCTGTCGACGGTATGGCTTTAAACCCTTGTTTATCCCTGCGCCCGCGGCATCGAAAACCCTGATGGTTCCCGACTGGAATGCTGCGGCACCTTTGCTAGAGTTGGGTTAGCGATTATCCCCCCACGCCATCCCTGGCGCTCCCCTACAGGAGGTGATGACCATGCGACGCCCCTATCTCGAACACTATGTATCCCCGCAGACCCTGCCGGAAATCCGCACGGTCGATATGTCGCGGCCATGGTTCTGGCTCGCGGAAGGCTGGCGTGACTTCGTCGCCGCACCGGCATTGAGCCTGGGCTATGGCCTGGTGGCGCTGGCCTTCGCCGTGGTGACACTGCTGCTCGGTTCCGCCGGCGCCTGGCACTGGGCCATCGCCCTGATGCCCGGCTTCCTGTTCCTCGGCCCGGTGCTGGCGGTGGGCCTGTATGAGATCGCCCGCCGCCGCGAGGGCGAGCTGGACAGCACCCTGGGCGAATCCATGCACGGCTGGAATCGCAATGCCCTGACCACCTACAGCCTGGGCATCATCATGGTGCTGCTGATGCTGGCCTGGTTCGTCACCTCGATGCAGCTGACCGCCCTGTTCGTGGCCAACGCCGGCGTGATGGTGCAGGTATTCGGCGAGCCCGCGGATCTTGCCACCTTCCTCACCTCCCTCACCTGGCCGATGCTCGCCGCGGTGAGCATCAGCGGCGCCGTCGCGCTGATGATCGCCTTCATGGTCACGGCGGTATCGGTGCCGCTGGCGGTGGATCACGAGGACATCGACGTGATCACGGCGGTGGTGATCAGCGTGAAGGCGGTGATACGCAACTGGCAGACCATGCTGCTGTGGGCGGGGCTGATCGTGGTGTTTGCAGGCATCGGCATCCTGCCGCTGTATCTCGGCCTGATCGTCACCTTCCCGCTGCTGGGCTACGCCACCTGGCACGCCTACCGCGACATCGTCGGGCAGTAGCAGAAGGGGCTAGGGGCTAGGGGCTAGGGGCTAGGGGCTAGGGAATGTACTCACTACGCTCATGCCTGTTTTTAGTAAATCCTGCGCGCAGCGCACTCCTCCCCTAGCCCCTAGTTCCTGACCCCTAGTCCCTGCTAGCCACCTAACATTCCCTTGAGATTCGCCAGCTGCGCCTTGCCGCGCTCCTGGCGCACCTCCGGCGCGACCTCCACGCCGTTGCCCTCCCACTCCAGATCCTCGGGCGGCAGTTCCTGCAGGAAGCGGCTCGGCTCGCAGCGCACCAGTTCGCCGCCGCGGCGGCGGCGGGTGGCGACGGTGAGGGTGAGCGTCCTCTGCGCGCGGGTGATGCCCACGTAGGCGAGGCGGCGCTCTTCCTCGATGGTTTCCAGCTCGATGCTGTTGCGGTGCGGCAGTAGCTCCTCTTCCACGCCGACCAGGAATACATGGGGGAACTCCAGGCCCTTGGCGGCGTGCAGCGTCATCAGGCGCACGTTGTCGCTGTCGCTCTCTTCATCGTTGCGATCGAGCATGTCGAGCAGACAGATCTTGTTCACCAGCAGCGTGATGTCCGCATCGTTGCCCTCCTCGTTGTCGGCGAGGCGCTTGATCCAGTCGAGCAGCTCATAGACGTTGCCCATGCGCCGCTCGGCGGCCTTGATGTCGTTGGAGGTGTCTTTGAGATAGGTGTCGTAATCGATCTCGCGCACCAGGTCGCGGATCGCCTCGATGGGATCGCCGCGGCGCGCCCGATCGCCGATGTCCACCAGCCAGTGGGCGAACTGTTCGACGCGCTCGTAGGCGCGCTCGGAGAGCTGGCTCTTGAGACCCAGCTCGAAGCAGGCGGTGAACAGGGAAACGCCGCGGCTGCCGGCGTAGGCGCCGAGTTTTTCCAGCGTGGAGGGGCCGATCTCGCGCCGCGGCGTGTTCACCGCGCGCAGGAAGGCGGTGTCGTCATCGGGGTTCACCAGCAGCTTGAGGTAGGCCAGCACGTCCTTCACCTCGGTGTGGGCGAAGAACGAGGTGCCGCCGGACAGGGTGTAGGGGATGCGCTGCTCGCGCAGCGCCTTCTCGAACAGGCGCGACTGGTGGTTGCCGCGATAGAGGATGGCGTAGTCGCGGTGCTCGGTGCGGTGCTTGAACTTGTGGGCGATGATCTGCCCCACCACCTTGGCCGCCTCGTCCTCCTCGTCGGCGCAGGAGACGACGCGGATCGGATCGCCAAAGCCCAGCTGGCTCCACAGCTGCTTGTCGAACACGTGCGGGTTGTTGGCGATGAGCTGGTTGGCGGCCTTGAGGATACGGCCGGTAGAGCGGTAGTTCTGCTCCAGCTTGATCACCTTCAGCGCCGGGAAGTCCTGCTGCAGCAGGGCCAGGTTTTCCGGCTGCGCGCCACGCCAGGCATAGATGGACTGGTCGTCGTCGCCGACCACGGTGAGCGCGCCGCGTGCGCCCACCAGCAGCTTCACCAGCTGGTACTGGGTGGCGTTGGTGTCCTGGTATTCGTCCACCAGCAGGTGACGGGTGCGGTTCTGCCAGCGCTCCAGCACCTCAGGATGCTGCATGAACAGCAGCACCGGCAGCATGATCAGGTCGTCGAAATCGAGGGCGTTGTAGGCCTTGAGATGGCGGTTGTACTCACCGTAGATGCGCGCCGCGCGCATCTCACCGTCGCTGCCCGCCAGGGTAACGGCCTGCTCCGGGGTGGTGAAGGCATTCTTCCAGCGCGAGATCTGCTGGTGCAGTTCCTTCAGCAGCTCCTCGTTGACGTTCTCCTTGCGCAGCAGCTCCTTGATCAGGTTGGCGCTGTCGGTGGCATCGAAGATGGAGAACGAGGGCTTGTAGCCCAGATGCTTGCCCTCGCGGCGGATGATGTCGAGGCCGAGGGTATGGAAGGTGGAGACGCGCAGGCCGCGGCTCTCCTTGCCCTGCAACAGCTTGCCGACACGCTCCTTCATCTCGCGTGCCGCCTTGTTGGTGAAGGTGACGGCGGCGATGTGCTGCGGCGACATGCCGCAGGACTGAATCAGCCAGGCGATCTTCTGCGTGATGACGCGGGTCTTGCCGCTGCCGGCACCGGCCAGCACCAGCAGGGGGCCATCGATGTAGCGCACGGCTTCATGTTGGCGCGGATTGAGATCGGACACGGGCGGTTTCGGCGGGAGGGTAGTCAAACGGGGGCGTATTGTACCAGCGTGGCGCCCGGGTCACAGACACTTGTACCGGACGGCGTCCTGGTTCATCCTGATGACCCTAACCAACACAGGGGAATCGGCCGATGCTGGACGATCTCGACAAGGCGGAACGCCAGTGGCGCGAGCGTAGCCTGTTCCGGCGCCGCGGCGGCGGACGCCGGATACGCTGGCTGCTGCTCGTCGCCGTGGCGACCGGGCTGCTGGTATGGCAGGACGAAACCCTGGCCTGGCTGGCTGACCTGCTGGGCTAACCGGCTGTTCCGAACGGGTATCCATCTTCTCCGCGGCACGGCATAGGGCGTGCCTGGCGCCCCATGCGGAACACGTGTTTAGGCGCTCAGGGCGCAGCCCGGGCAATAGGTGGTGCCGAGGCGCAGGTGATAGCGCACCGGGGTGCCGGCATCGATCTCCCCGCCACAGCTGTCGCACAGGGTGCCCACCTCCATCACCGTCTCGCCGAACCCATCCACCGGCAGTTCCATGCCGCCCATCACCCGCTTCCGGGGCTCCGCCTTGACCAGATCGGCGCGAAAGCCCTCCTCCATGGCCAGCCAGCGCGTGATCAGGTATTCGGGCAGACCGTGGGCGCGCAGGCAGGACTCCATCAGGTGCTCGCGGTAATCGAACAGCTCGTCGGAGATCACCATCCAGTGGTGGGCGTTGCGCGGGCGGTCGCCGAAATACACCTTCTCCCCGGTGAACAGCTGGCGCAGGAACAGGAACTGCTTCTCGATGGCGCGCTGCTTGGTGACGCCGTGGAAGAACGGGGCCAGGCGCGCGTCGGCATACACCCGGGTGTAGAAGTCTTCCAGCAGGGTGTTGAGCAGCACCCCCTGCTGCAGGGCCTGCCACATCTCCGCGTCGGGCAAGGTCACCGGGGGACTGCGCCTGGCGGCGGGGCATGCCGGCGCCGCGGCGGGCGCCTTGCCGCTGACGATTTCCATATCGCCCGCCGGGCGCAGACGACAGGCCAGGGCATAGCCCTGGGCGCAGCGCTCCGCATCCAGGCCGCGCTGCGCCTCCGCGGGGATCACACCGGCGGTGACCCGGCACAGGCAGCCGTGACAGGTCCCCTTGCGACAGGAAAAGGGAAACTCGACGCCGAGGCGCAGAAAGGTATCGAGCACGCTCTCCCCTGCGCGCGCTGCATAGCTGTTTCCGGCATAACGGATCTGGGTCATCACGGACTCTCCTTCAGCTCTCCAACGTGGTGCGGATCTTCTGCGCCGCCTTGCGCGCCTCCAGAAAGATCATGCCGAGATTTACCGTGGGCCGGGCAGCCACCGCCAGCACGGCCTCGTTGCCGGCGTGCACCAGCAGCATCAGCCCGGTGTCCCCCTCGATCAGCACCTGCTTCAGCCTGCCGCGGGCGATCTCCTGCGCGGCGCGATCGGCCAGGGCCAGCAGGGAGGCGCACATGGCGGCAAAGCGATCGGCATCGACGCCGCTGCCGAGCACCGCACCGATGATGAAGCCGTCGGTGGTGATGGCGGCAGAGGCCTCGACGTCCCTGGAAAAGGCATTGAGTTCCCGCAGCTGCGAGCGCACGGCGCTGGCGCGGGGATGGGTATTTTCTGTGCTTTGGGCATTCATGTTGTTGTCTCGTGCCAGGACACGCCATGGCTGGCCGTCCCTGGCCAGCGGCGTGGAACGGCCTACAGGGCGGCTTCGATGCCCGGCATCGCGCCGCGCGACTTGGTCAGGGCCATGCCCAGGTTGGCCGACTTGCGGCAGACGAAACAGGCCACGTGATCCTGGTTGCTCTTGGCGCGGATGAAGATGTGAATCAGGTTGTCGCTGTTGACGATGATCTCCTGGAAATAATGGTGGGTGTCGGCGGTGAGGCCGCGCGCCTTTTTGAACATGCCCTCGATGATGGTCACGTTAGAGCCCTGGAACAGGTCGGCGGTGGCGGCGGCGAGCAGCTCCATCACTTCATGCGGATGGGAATCGACGGTGCGGATGCCGAGCAGCATGCCGGACGAAAGATCGACGTAGCCGGCGGCGACACACTCCGGAATGGAGGCGACGGCTTGCTGCAGGGTGTCTTCGAAATTATTGGCCATGGTGTTTCCTCATCTAGTTTTTAATAGTTGGGTGGAGCGCCACACTGTTGTCGGCGTGTGGTGGTGCCGATCCGTTCGCAAGGGCGAAGGCGAATTCTTCGAGAAAGCGCAGCTGGACATCCGACTGCACCCAGCGCGGCTCGATGCGCCGCACGGCGTCCAGCGCATCCAGCGCGGGCAGGCCCTCCCAGATGAGGCAGCAGGCCAGCAGGGTGCCGGTGCGGCCGAGTCCGGCGCGGCAGTGGATCGCCACCACCGCCCCCTGCGCCAGCAGCTGTTCTATCTGGCGACAGATGTCCTGGGCCTGCTCCAGCGACGGCGCCGTCATGTCCGGTATGGGAAACCACAGATTGGCGATACCCGCCGCGGCATAGGCCGCGCTGTCCGGCGGCGTGCAGGTGAGCGATACCAGGGTGGTGACACCGACACGCACCAGCGCCTTGAGGTCGTAGTCGAGGTCATGCACGATGCCTGGCCGCGGCGTGCCGGCGAGGCGCCCCTTCTTGAGCCAGAGAAAACCGCGCGGCCCGAAGGCATCGCTGACATAGCCGTGCGCCTCGGGCGGAAGCGCGGCCGGTGCCTCGGCCTGCGGGTCCAGCGTGGCGGGGTCGGCACCGGGCGACGCCACGGCGCAGGAGCCGGTGGTGACAAAGGCACGGCCGGCGCTGCTGCGCGGGGCGGCAAAGAATTCGGCGCTGGGCGCGCGCTCCTGTATGACGCCGCCGGCCAGCAGGGCCACCGTGCCGCCGAGCGCGCGCGCATGGACCTGGTTGTGCAGGACCACCAGCAGGGCATGGCGCTGGCCCTCGGCGCGGATGTGCGCCAGCAGGCGCTGCGCGTCTGCATCGCTCAGGCCGGTCGTGGGCTCGTCGAGACAGATCAGCTGCGGCCCCGCCGCGGCGAGGCGCAGCAGCGCCAGATGGCGCTGCAGGGCCAGCGGCAGCTCCGCCGCCGGTGCATCGAACTGTGCGATGAGCTCATGCAGGCCGGCGCGCTGCACCAGGCGCAGGGCCAGCTCGCGCTGCTGCGGCAGAGTCAGGCGGGCGCGCCCGGGGAATCCCTGCACGATGTTGCTCAGTACGCTGGACAGCAGCAGGCGCGCACTCTGCACCACCAGGGCCGGTCGCTCCGCATCATCGAGTGCGCACCCCAAATAGGCCGCCCGCCCCCAGGTACGCAGTGCCGGACTGGCGTCGTTGAAGCCGGCCAGCGTGCGCAGCAGGGTCGACTTGCCGCTGCCGGACGGACCGAGCAGCACCAGCGTCTGCCGTTCCGCAATGTGCAGATCCACTGCGCTGAGCACCACGCGCTCACCGAAGGCGACGCCGAAGCCGTGCAGCTGGAGCACGGCGCCGCCCAGGGCGGTGGCGGTCCGCTCGGCGTGCATCAGCGGCGCACGCCCGGGTCGAGGGTGGCGAGCAGGGCCTGCAGCAGCAGCTTGATGTCGCCGCGCGAACGGGCATCCACCTCGAACACCGGCGCCTGCACCTGCAGTTCGGCCAGCCGGGTGTGGAAGCTGTACAGGCCGGGGCGCGGCCTGGCGTCCATGCGCGTCACGCCGATCACCACGCCGTTCTTGGCAATGAAGCCTGCGAAGGCCTTGAGGTAGAACTCCAGATCGGCGAGCGGGTCGTCGCGGCCGTTGTCGATGAGCAGCACCAGGCCGATGCCGCCCACGGTGAGGATGTCCCACATGAAACTGAAGCGTTCCTGGCCCGGCGTGCCGTACAGATGCACCTTGGCGCCACCGTCCAGGTGCAGCACGCCGTAATCCATGGCCACCGTGGTATTGGCCTTGCGCAGGGCGGTGTCGTCGGTGGCCGCGGCCTCGGTGCTCACCACCGGGATGTCGCTGATCACGCCGATGGCCGTGGTTTTTCCTGCGCCCACCGGGCCGGTGAAGATGATCTTGTGTTCCATGGGCGCCCCTCAGATGCCGGCGATCTTGTTGAGCAGCGCCGCGAGCAGGGTCTGATGGCGATGCGGGGCGAGTTTGGGTTCCTCGGGTTTGCGGTTGACGGCGCGGGCCAGCCCGGCACTGCGCGCGGCGCTGTAGAACTGGTACAGCTCCTCGCGCTCGATCTTGAGCAGGCGCGCGGCCAGGGTCACCGAGGTGGGGTGCTGCACCAGCAGGGCGGCGATGCGCAGCGAATTGGGCGTGTGCGGCAGGCGGGTGAAGTTGGGCCAGTGACGCAGTTCCACCACATCGTCGCGGTAGCAGCCGAGCATCAGGCGCCCGTCCGAGGCGTGAAAGGCCGCCGACCACATGAGTTCATCGATATTGCGGCCGGTGCCGGCCGGTGTCGCGCCGCGCTGGTCCAGGCTGACGCGCAGGCGGGTCACCGGCAGACGGCAGAAGGCCGCCATGTCGGCGATGCTGGTGAAATACTCGCCGCGGCCGCTCGCCACCACCAGCTCGCCAAACCCGTCCGCGCTGACGCGCAGGTCCTGGCCATGGGCCGTGGCGCGGCGAATGGCGTTGATCAGGTAGTCATCGGGATCGAAGTACGGGACGCCGGCGGTGCGGGCATCCTGTTCCAGCGTGGACAAGGCCGTCATGACATTTCCCCATGGTTGAACGTAATGCCTCGACACGGGCACAACGATCACCGGAGGGAAAGCGGGGAAACGCAAAACAGCGGCTGGCGGCAACGGCCGGCAGCACTGCTCTGCCGGCGCCGTTCACACGGACAGCCGTACCCTGCGCGCGGCTGGAACCGCGGCGGCGCTTGTTTTGGCGATCCCGCTGTCATAGGGCCGAGGCCCCTTAGACCGGTGATTTTGCGAGCCGGGCCTTTCGGCCTGGTGTGCCCTTGTCAAAACTGCAGTCTCACTTTATAGAAATCCACTACAAAAACAAGTAAATCACTGGGGTATAAACGTGATAAATATCACATTTTGCACACATGCTAATGGCCACGGTCCAGCCGCCGGTAGGCCAGGGCCTCGGTCAGGTGCGGCAGCTCCACCGTTTTGCTGTCGGCGAGGTCCGCCACGGTGCGCGCCACGCGGATGATGCGGAAATAGGCCCGCGCCGACAGCCCCAGCCGGTCCACCGCCCGGTCCAGCAGGTCCAGCTCGCGCTCGCCCAGACGGCACAGCTGGCCGCATTCGCGGTTGCTGAGGTCGCAGTTGGGTTTGCCCTGACGCTCCAGTTGCCGCTGGCGCGCCGCCGTTACCCGCGCCCGTACCGTGGCGCTGTCTTCGGCAGCAGCATCCGCGGTGCGCAGCGCCTCCTGCGGCAGGCTGGGCACATCGAGCTGCAGGTCGATGCGGTCCAGCAGCGGCCCGGAGATGCGGGCGCGGTAGCGCTGGATCTGTTCGCGGGTGCAGTGGCAGCGGCCGCTGGTGTGACCGAGATAGCCGCAGGGACAGGGATTCATCGCCGCCACCAGCTGGAAACGGGCCGGGAACTCCGCCTGACGGGCGGCGCGCGAGATGGTGATGCGCCCCGATTCCAGCGGCTCGCGCAGCACCTCCAGCACCTTGCGATCGAATTCCGGCAGCTCATCCAGGAACAGCACGCCGTGGTGGGCAAGGGAGATCTCGCCGGGGCGCGGGTGGCTGCCGC
>JANJXC010000084.1 GCA_024709225.1 Gammaproteobacteria bacterium
CGGCCCATCGGTTGCGATGCAGGACGCCAGCGCGGCCCACGCGATCAATCGCATGGAACCGGAACTCACTGGCGCGGCGCGCGGCCCTCCGCCGCTCTCGCCGCCAGCGCCAGCCCGATACCGCCCAGGATCAGCGCCGACCCCAGCACCAGGCGCAGGGTCAGCGCCTCGTCCAGCAGGATGACGCCGGCCAGGGCCGCGAGCACCGGCACCGACAGCTGCACCGTGGCGGCGCGGGTGGCGCTCAGATACGGCAGCACGCTGTACCACAGCGCATAACCCACCCCCGAGGCCAGCGCCCCCGACAGCACCGCCCACCACAACCCCGGCGCCGACCACTGCAGCTGCCCAAGCCACAGCAGGCTGAGCAGCGCGGTCAGCGGCAGGCTGCGCACGAAGTTGCCGGCGGTATCGGCCAGGGCATCGGCCGAGCCGCGCCCGTGCAGCGAATAGATCCCCCACGCCACCCCCGCCGCGGCCATCAGTCCGGCCGCCAGCGGCGGCGGCGCCTGCAGGCCCGGCGACACCAGATACACCAGCCCGCCGCAGGCCGCCACCAGGCCCAGCCAGGCCAGGCCGTGCGGCCGCTCGCCGCGCCACAGGGCCACCAGCCACATGGTCGCCTGCACGCAGCCGAACAGGATCAGTGCCCCGGTGCCGGCGCTCAAATCGAGATAGGCAAAGGAAAACGCCGCCGCATACAGAAACAGCATCGCCGCCGACAGCCAGTTGCCGCGCACCTCGCGCGCACTGGCATGTCCGCTCAGCACAGCGATCAGCCACAGCATCAGCGCTCCGGACAGCAGCCGCACAGTGGTGAAGCTGGCCGGGTCGATGGCCCCGGCGCCGATCGCCGCGCGCGCCAGCAGCGAATTGGCCGCCAGCGGCAGCATGGTGAAGATCGTCACGGCGATGATGAAGGCCGGGGAGCGCAGGGGCAGACCGGTCACGGACGGTTCTCGCTAGCGCTGGGCAGCGGTACGTGTCTGTCGACGGTCACGACACCGCCACCAGCCGCACCCCCGCCACCACAAAGGCCGCACCCGCCACGCGGCGGATCGATACCAGCACACCCGGCGCCGAGAAGCGCGCCACGCCGAAGCCGATGGCGCCATAGAAGCCGTAGGCGCACACATCCAGCACCACGGTGATCAGGCAGAAGCCGAGGAACTGCATGGCCAGCGGCGCCTGCGGCGTGATGAACTGCGGCAGCAGGGCGGCGAAGTAGAGCAGCGCCTTGGGGTTGGACAACTCCAGCACCAGGGCGCGCCCGAACACGCGCCGCGCCGACAGGCTGGCGGCGCCGCCGGCCACCGCCGCCAAACCGCCGCCGCGCGCCAGCACCAGGCGCACCCCGAGATAGATCAGATAGGCCGCCCCCGCCCAGCGGATCGCCGCGTACACCTGGGGCGAGGCCAGCAACAGGCCCGCCAGCCCCAGCGCCGACAGGCCGAAGTAGAACGCATTGACCAGGGCGATGCCGCCGATGGCATACGCCACCAGACGCGTATCGCGCGCGGTGCCCACCGAGGCCACGAACATCGCCGCCGGCCCCGGCGTGAAACAGGCCAGGGCCGTGGTGACGGTGAACAGGAGCAGGATTTCAATGGACATGGGAGTTGTCGAAGTTACGCGCCGAAAAGTCGCAGGAGTCTGACGCGATTGGCGGGAAATGGGAACTGTGATCTTGCACCCGCCCATCCCCGCACCGGCCGATTTCTGCAACAATACCCCCACCCTGGCCACTGCGGCCGCCATCTGCACCAGCACCACGGATACGCACATGAACGACGGCATCCTCATCGGACTCGGTGAACAGAAGGTCTTTCTCAACCCGCGCTACGCCAACCGCCACGGCCTCGTCGCCGGCGCCACCGGTACCGGCAAGACCATCACCCTGCAGGCCCTCACCGAGGGTTTCTCCGACCTAGGCGTGCCGGTGTTCCTCGCCGACGTGAAGGGTGACCTCGCCGGCCTCAGCCAGCCGGGGACGCCCCACCCCAAGGTGGCCGAGCGGGTGGAAAAGATCGGCATCGACAACTTCGCCCACCGCGCCTGCCCGGTGGTGTTCTGGGATCTGTTCGGCGCGCAGGGCCACCCGATCCGCGCCACCATCTCCGACATGGGACCGCTGCTGCTGGCCCGCCTGCTCGAGCTCAACGATGCGCAGGAGGGCGTGCTCAACCTCGCCTTCCAGTTCGCCGATGACGAAGGGCTGCTGCTGCTCGACTTCAGCGACCTGCGCACCACGCTGCAATACATCGGCGAGCACGCCGCCGACTTCCGCAACAGCTACGGCAACGTCAGCTCCGCCTCCATCGGCGCCATCCAGCGCGCCCTGCTGGTGCTGGAGCAGCAGGGTGCCGCCCATTTCTTCGGCGAGCCGGCCCTCGATCTCAACGACCTGATGCAGGTGAACGCGCAGGGTCGCGGCCAGGTGAACATCCTCGCCGCCGACAAGCTGATGCTGAGCCCGCGTCTGTACGCCACCTTCCTGCTCTGGCTGCTGGCGGAGCTGTTCGAGGAGCTGCCCGAGGTGGGTGACCTGGACAAGCCGAAGCTGGTGTTCTTCTTCGACGAGGCCCACCTGCTGTTCGACGACGCGCCCAAGGCGCTGGTGGACAAGGTGGAACAGGTGGTGCGCCTGATCCGCTCCAAGGGCGTCGGCGTCTACTTCATCACGCAGAACCCGCTCGACGTGCCGGAGACGGTGCTCGGCCAGCTCGGCAATCGCGTGCAGCACGCCCTGCGCGCGTTCACGCCGCGCGACCAGAAGGCGGTGAAGACGGCGGCGCAGACGCTGCGGCAGAACCCGAAGCTCGACACCGAGACGGCCATTACCGAGCTCGCCGTAGGAGAGGCGCTGGTTTCGTTTCTCGATGAGAAGGGCCGGCCGAGCGTCGTCGAGCGCGCCTTCATCCTGCCGCCGGCCTCGCGCATCGGGCCGCTTTCGGTTGAGGAAAGGAACTCGGCGATCAAGCGCTCTCTGCTCTACGGCCATTACGAGAAGGCGGTGGACCGCGAATCCGCCTACGAGAAGCTCAAGGCGCGCGCCGCGCAGGCGGCCGAGGCAGCGGCTGCATCCGTGCCGCCGCCGGCGCAGCAGCAGGGCGGAGGTGGCCTCCTCGGCGGGCTGGGTGATCTGCTCGGCGGCGGCTCGCGCGGCGGCCGCCAGTCGGTGGCCGAGGCGGCGGTGAAGAGCGCCGCCCGCGCCATCGGCTCGGAACTCGGCCGCCAGGTGCTGCGCGGCGTGCTCGGCTCCATCCTCGGCGGCGGCAAGCGGCGCTGATCGCCGTATTGCGGAGACTGACTTTTCCCCCAGCAGGGCGCCGGATTAACAAAATACCCGGCGCCCGATACGACTTTCGTCTTAACTCCTCTTGCCAATAGCTGGCACTGGTAAGCCAGCCGACAATCCCTTCATACCTCACAACTAGCGCCCCGCTGCAGCGGCATATCGCATGCTGCTCCGCGTTCAGGGAATAAGGCGCGCAGCCGAGGAGCGTTCCTGTGGTGCTTGAAGGGAGCAAGCGATGACAAGAACCGGAATGCTGTCGTGCAGCATCGGTCTGCGGATCGGCCGTGCCTGCCTTGTCACCTTGCTTGCGCTTGCGGGCCAAGCAACCACGGCGCAAGGCCCATCGGCAACGACTCCTGTCGCTCCCCTGCCATTTGCCGCTCTGGTGCCGTCATTGGAGACGGATCCGACAATTTCCAAGGCCTTGGCCGAAGGCCGATTGAACGACGCCGAAGCGCTGGCCCGGGCGACTTATGAAAAATCGGTAGCAAATTACGGCGTGCGTGATAAGCGCACTGCCCGCGCCCAGGCTGTCCTGGCCGGCATCATCACTAATGCTGGTCGGGGTGGCGAGGCCGAACGGCTCTACCGAGAGGCTTTGCAAATCCTGCTGACTGACCTGGATCCTCTTGATCTGTCGGTTCCGGAAACTGTACGGGGTCTGGGCAGGAGTCTGATGGTCCAGGGCCGGTATGCGGAAGGCGAGAAGAACTTGCGCGACGCGCTTGGCATGATCGAATTGCGGATAAAGCACCTGAACACACTGCTCGAACCGGTAA
>JANJXC010000042.1 GCA_024709225.1 Gammaproteobacteria bacterium
GGACGAATGACCTCGAACGGCAGCGGTGCGCGGCCGGCGTGCTCCAGCGTGCGGTTGAGGGCATAGGCCAGGTCCGGCGCGGTGTCGGCCAGGGTGCCGTCGAGGTCGAACAGAATGGTGCGCAGGGACATGTTAAAGGCAGTTTCGAGTTTCGGATGGTGTGGGTCTCTGTTTCGAAACTCGAAACTACTCCTTTACACAGTAGGCCAGATAATTCACGTCCAGATCCCGCCCCAGCGAGTAGCTGCGGGTGAGCGGGTTATAGCTCATGCCGGTCAGTTCCTTCAGCTCCAGCCCGGCGCGGCGGATGCCGGTCTCCAGTTCGGAGGGGCGGATGAACTTGGCGAAGTCGTGGGTGCCCTTGGGTAGCAGGCGCAGCAGGTATTCGGCGCCGACGATGGCGAAGAGCCAGGCCTTGGGATTGCGGTTGATGGTGGAGAAGAACACCTGGCCGCCGGGTTTGACCAGTTGCGCGCAGGCGGCGATCACCGAGGCCGGATCGGGCACATGCTCCAGCATCTCCATGCAGGTGACGATGTCGAAGCTGCCCGGCATCTCCGCCGCCATCTGTTCGGCGGTGGCTCGGCGGTAGTTGACCTCGACGCCGGACTCCAGCTTGTGCAGCTGCGCCACCTCCAGCGGGGCCTCGCCCATGTCGATGCCGGTGACGCGGGCGCCGCGCGCGGCCATGCTTTCCGACAGGATGCCGCCGCCGCAGCCGACGTCGAGCACGGTCTTGCCGGCGAGGCCGGCGCGTTGCTCGATATAGTCGAGGCGCAGCGGGTTGATATCGTGCAGCGGCTTGAATTCGCTGTGCGGATCCCACCAGCGCGAGGCGAGGCTTTCGAATTTTCCGACCTCGGCATGGTCGACGTTGTGCGTCGTGGTGCTCATGGTTAATCCTTGGCGTGTTCGTCTTTGGTGTGAATCTTCTCGCGCCAGTGGCGGGCACGGGCGAGGGCTTCGTGCATGTCCAGGCTGGTGAGCTCGCGTCCCTTCAGCAGGTGGCGGCCGGCCACCCAGACATCGGTGACCTTGTCGCGGCTGATGGAATAGACCAGTTTGGACAGCGGATGATACAGCGGCTGGGTTTCCACATCGCCCAGATAGACAGCGGTGATGTCGGCCTGCTTGCCGACGCCGAGCGAACCGGTTTCCCGGTCCAGACCGAGGGCGCGGGCCCCGCCCAGGGTGGCCATGTACAGGGCGCTGGCGGCGGGGAGGGCGCTGGCATCGCCGGCGACACCCTTGGCCAGCAGGGCGGCGGTGCGCATTTCGCTCAGCACGTCCAGGTCGTTGTTGCTGGCGGCGCCGTCAGTGCCGAGGGCGACATTCACCCCGGCCTGGCGCAGCTTGTGCACCGGACAGAAGCCGCTGGCCAGCTTGAGATTGGATTCGGGGCAATGGATCACATGCAGACCCGCCTCGGCGCAGCGCTCGATCTCGGCGTCGGTGAGCTGGGTCATGTGCACCGCCAGCAGCCGTGGCGAGAGCAGGCCCAGGCCGTCGAGGCGGGCCAGCGGGCGCTGGCCGCTGGCCGCTACCGCCTGCGCCACCTCGTCGGCCGTTTCGTGGACATGCATGTGGATCGGGATGTCCAGTTCCTCGGCGTACATGGCGACCTTTTCCAGCGCGGCATCACCCACCGTATAGGGGGCGTGCGGCGCGAAGGCGGTGGTGACCAGGGGGTGGTGCTGGTATCTGTCGTGCAGCTCGACACCCTTGCGCAGGTACTCGTCGGCGTTCTGTGCCCAGGCGGAGGGGAAGTCGATGACGATGAGGCCGACCACCGCACGCATCCCCGCCTGCGCCGCCGCGCGCGCGGTGATGTCCGGGTAGAAATACATGTCATTGAAGCAGGTCACGCCGCCGCGCAGCATTTCGGCCATGGCCAGCTGGGTGCCGTCATGGACGAACTCCTCGCTGATCCAGCGCGCCTCGGTGGGCCAGATGTGTTCATTCAGCCAGCTCATCAGCGGCAGATCGTCGGCCAGGCCGCGCATCAGATTCATGGCGGCGTGGGTGTGGGCATTGATGAGGCCGGGAATCAGGACGTGGTCGGGGAACTCCAGCTCGGCATCGGCCCGGTAGCGGAGCCGCGCCTCGGGGCTGGGCAGCAGGTCGAGGATGCGGCCGTCGCCGATGGCGATGCTGTGGTGCTCCAGCACCACCTGTTCCGGTTCGACGGGGATGACCCAGCGGGCGTGGAGGAGGGTGTCGACGCTTTGCATGGGCGAAAGATACAGGGCGCCACTTGGGCTTACAAGTTGCCGCAAAAAAAGGGGCGCATCGCTGCGCCCCTGCAAGACCATCCAGGAGTGGAGGCGTCCCTGCCGGGAGGGCTTCCCTAGAACTTGAACTCCATACCGACCACGGTGGCGCTGCCGTCGCCGGCCAGCTTGCCCTTGTTGGCCAGACCGCCGTCGGCGCCGCTGGTGTGCAGCACATAGACGCTGGCGTCCTTGTCCAGCTTGTGGTCATAGGCCACGGCATAGAAGGTGGGGTCGTCGTTGAGCGCATCCACGTCCAGCTCGCCGTAGGCGGCCTTGACGGTGCCGGCGCTCGATGCCTTCCACTGCAGGCTGGCGTACATTGCGCTGTCGTCATTGCCCCCCTTGATCTCTTCCATGTCGTAGACCAGGCCCAGCTTGATGGTGCCGAAGTTGTAGCCTACGCCCAGTTTGGTGGAACTCTCGTAGTCGCCGGCGGCCACATCGTCGAAGTTTTCGATGGCTGCGGTGAGGTACAGGGGACCGGCCTCGTAGGCGAGCATGGCGGAGGTGGCGCTGCCGAGGTTCTCCTGGGTGACGGCGTCGTCGCCGCCGGCATAGGCCACGGCTACGCTGATGTCGCCGAATTTGTTCAGGTAGGCCAGCACATTGGAGGCGCGGGTGTCGGTGACGACGACATTGTTGTAGTCGGCGTAGGTGTCGGACAGCGGGTCCAGCTTGGCGGTGGACATCTTGTGCGGGGTGTCGTGGATACCGACGCGCACCTCGCCGAAGCCGCCCTTCAGCCCGGCGTAGCTGTTGCGCGCCTTGATCAGATCCTTGGAACTCTTGGTGGCGTCACCGACGGTGTCCACCTCCCATTCCACCTGGCCGACCACGGTCATGCCGTTTTCCAGCTTCTTATCGGCCTTGAAGCCGATGCGCGAGGCGTGGCTGGTGGTGGCGGTGGCGCTGTTCTCGACGCCGGCGACGTCCTGCGTAATGGAACCGGCCGAGACGTGGATCTTGCCGTACACGGTGGTCTCGGCGGCGGCAGTGCCGGCGAGGCCCAGGGCGGCGACAACGGCGGCAGCAACGAGGCTGTGCTGTACAGACTTCTGCATTGTGTATCTCCCAAGGTTGAGGACTGATTAGCGCTAAAAAGCGGGCGCAGTATCCCCAGCCCGTGTTACGCCGGGCTGACGCTTTTGTTACCGTGGGCTGAAGGTTTTGTGACAGGCGGGCGGTGCGGAAATCGGGTAGGATCGGGCGCGATATTTCCGACCAACGATGAGCATCATGACTACGACTCACGACACCATTCGCGCTGTGCTGTGGCAGGACGGCCGCTTGCAGTTGCTGGACCAGCGCATCCTGCCGCAGCAGTATGTGTTCCTTTCCTACGACGAGCCGGTCGCCGTGGCGCAGGCCATCCGCGACATGGTGGTGCGCGGCGCCCCGGCCATCGGCATCACGGCTGCCTATGGTGTGGTGCTGGCCGGCCGCCAGCGTTTCCGCAGTGCCGGCGCCGCCTGGCACGACGCTATAAAGGAAGACATCGCCCGTCTTGCCGCCTCCCGCCCCACGGCGGTGAACCTGTTCTGGGCGCTGGAGCGCATGGAGCGGCTGATCGCCGGTCTGGGCGAGGGTGACCCGGAGGCGGCCCTGCTGGCTGAGGCGCGCGCCATCCATGAGGAAGACATTGCCGCCAACCATCGCATGGGCGAGCTGGGCGCCGCCCTCATCGAAGGGAGCAGGGTCGGTGTGCTGACCCACTGCAATGCCGGCGCCCTGGCCACCGGCGGCTATGGCACGGCCCTGGGGGTGATCCGCAGCGCCTATGCCGCCGGCCGCATCGGTCAGGTCTACGCCGACGAAACCCGCCCCTGGCTGCAGGGCGCGCGCCTCACCGCCTGGGAGATGGTGCAGGAGCGTATTCCGGTCACGCTGCTGTCCGATGGCGCCTCCGCCCACCTGATGAAACAGGGCAAGGTCGCCTGGGTCATCGTCGGTTCCGACCGTATCGCCGCCAATGGTGACGTGGCCAACAAGATCGGCACCTATGCCGCTGCCATCAGCGCCCGCCACCACGGGGTGAAGTTCATGGTGGTGGCGCCGACCTCGACGGTGGACATGTCACTGGCCAGCGGTGACCTCATCCCCATCGAGAACCGTTCTCCCGATGAGGTCCTGTCCCTGGCAGGACAGCGCGTGGCGGCCCCGGGGGCGGAGGGCTGGAATCCTGCCTTCGACGTCACCCCGGCCGGCCTCATCGACGCCATCGTCACCGAGCGGGGCGTGGTGCTGAACCCGACGCCGGAAAAGATGGCGGCGATGATGAAAAAAGGCTGATTTGACGCCATCACTTCCTGCCAGTGCCCCGCAAAGGGGCTGTGGCCGTGTTTTTGCTCCCTGTGCTGGGGGAGGCTTATGGTATGATCCGGGCGTTTAACACGCGCCTGGGGCGGGTTTGTGGCCGGGAGGGGGGTGACAGTGCGTCGGCACCACCACCAATCCTTTTGTAATCAGTAACTTGTGGTCACTTCCCGATGCACCCTGCGTCCCCCGGCGCTCTGGGGTAGAAAGGACACGATTTCCCGATGGCTGAGTTTGCAAAAGAAGTCCTCCCGGTCAACATCGAGGAGGAGATGAAGCAGTCGTATCTCGATTACGCCATGAGCGTGATCGTGGGCCGTGCCCTGCCTGATGTGCGCGACGGCCTCAAGCCGGTACACCGCCGCGTGCTGCACGCCATGCGCGAGCTGGGCAACGACTGGAACAAGCCCTACAAGAAATCCGCCCGTGTGGTCGGTGACGTCATCGGTAAGTACCACCCGCACGGCGACTCTGCCGTGTACGACACCATCGTGCGCATGGCCCAGCCCTTCTCGCTGCGCTACATGCTGGTGGATGGCCAGGGCAACTTCGGTTCGGTGGACGGCGACTCCGCTGCCGCCATGCGTTACACCGAGGTGCGCATGGCGCGCATCGCCCATGAACTGCTGGCCGACATCGAGAAGGAAACCGTCGACTTCGTTCCCAACTACGACGGTTCCGAGCTGGAACCGGAGGTGTTGCCGGCGCGCTTCCCCAATCTGCTGGTCAATGGTTCCGCCGGTATCGCCGTCGGCATGGCCACCAATATCCCGCCGCACAACCTCAACGAGGTGGTCACCGGCTGCCTGGCGCTGATCGACAACCCGGCGGCCAGCATCGGCGACCTGATGCAGTACATCCCCGGCCCGGATTTCCCCACCGCCGGCATCATCAATGGCGCCCGTGGCATCCACGAGGCCTACCACACCGGCCGCGGCCGCATCTATGTGCGTGCCCGCACCGAGATCGAGGAGATGGACAACGGCCGCCTGCGCATCGTGGTGACCGAGCTGCCCTACCAGGTCAACAAGGCGCGGCTGCTGGAGAAGATCGCCGAACTGGTGAAGGAAAAGAAGATCGAGGGCATCTCCGAGCTGCGCGACGAGTCCGACAAGGACGGCATGCGCATGGTCATCGAGCTGAAGCGTGGCGAGCAGCCCGAGGTATTGCTCAACAATCTGTATCAGCACACCGCCATGCAGAGCGTGTTCGGCATCAACATGGTGGCCCTGCTTGACGGCCAGCCGCGCCTGCTCAATCTGAAGCAGATGCTGGAGGCCTTTGTGCGCCACCGCCGCGAGGTGGTGACGCGGCGCACCATCTTCGATCTGCGCAAGGCGCGCGAGCGGGCCCATGTGTTGGAAGGCCTGGCGGTTGCCCTGGCCAACATCGACCCGATCATCGAGCTGATCAAGCAGTCGCCCAATCCGGCTGAGGCCAAGACCGGCCTGCTGGCCCGGGTGTGGGCACCGGGCGTGGTCACCGACATGCTGTCCCGTGCCGGTGCCGAGGCCTCGCGCCCGGATGGCCTGGGCAAGGAATTCGGTTTGCTGGATAACGGCTACCGTCTGTCCGAGGCCCAGGCCCAGGCGATCCTCGACCTGCGTCTGCACCGCCTCACCGGGCTGGAGCAGGACAAGATCATCGAGGAATACCGCCTGCTGCTGGAAACCATCGAAGGCCTGCTGCACATCCTGCGTGACCCCAACCGCCTGATGGAGGTGATCCGCGAGGAACTGGTGCAGGTGCGCGATCAGTACGGCGACAAGCGCCGCACCGAGATCCGCGCCAGCCAGGAAGACCTGTCGTTGGAAGACCTGATCAGCGAGGAAGACGTGGTGGTGACCTTGTCCCACGAGGGTTATGTCAAGGCACAGCCGGTGGCCGATTACCGTGCCCAGCGCCGCGGCGGCCGTGGCCGCGCCGCTGCCTCGGTGAAGGAAGAGGATTTCATCGACAAGCTGTTCGTGGCCAACACCCACGACACCATCCTGTGCTTCTCCAGCCGCGGCCGCGTCTACTGGAAGAAGGTGTACGAGTTGCCGCAGGCCGGTCACGGCGCGCGCGGCAAGCCCATCGTCAACCTGCTGCCGCTGGAAGAGAACGAACGCATCAATGCCATTCTGCCGATCCGCGCCTTCGAGGAAGGCCAGTACATCTTCATGGCGACGGCCGGCGGCACGGTAAAGAAGACGCCGCTGACCGATTACTCCAACATCCGCAGCAACGGCATCATCGCCGTGGACCTGGTGGAGGACGATCAGCTGGTGGGCGTCGACCTCACCGACGGCAGCCGCGACATCCTGCTGTTCACCGATGCCGGCAAGGTGATCCGCTTCAACGAGTCTGATGTGCGTTCCATGGGCCGCGTGGCGCGTGGCGTGCGCGGCATCCGCCTGCAGGACGGCCAGAAGGTGGTGTCGCTCATCGTCGCTGCTGAAGGCGACGTGCTTACCGCCACCGAAAACGGCTACGGCAAGCGCACGCCGATTGCGGAATACCCGGTGCATGGCCGCGGCGGGCAGGGCGTGATCTCCATCCAGACCTCCTCGCGCAACGGTGCGGTGGTCGGCGCGGTGCTGGTGGTCGACAGCGATGAAATCATGCTGGTCACCGACGGCGGCACCCTGGTGCGTACCCGCGTCGCCGAGGTGTCGGTGCTGGGCCGCAATACCCAGGGCGTGACCCTGATCCGTCTGGGCGAGGGCGAAAAGCTGGTGGCGCTGGAGCGCATCGCCGAGAGCGGTGAGGACGAGAGCGATTCTGAAGAGGCGGCCGCAGAGGATACCGAGTAACACCTTGGCATGCCTTTGCGGTAATTGATGTTTCCTTGAACTCGATGGTTGGGGGATAAGATGGCGCGTGTATTCAATTTCAGTGCAGGGCCGGCGATGCTGCCACAGGCGGTGATCGAGCGGGCGCGTGACGAAATGCTGGACTGGAACGGCAGCGGCATGTCGGTGATGGAGATGAGTCATCGCGGCAAGGAATACATGTCCATCGCCGCCAAGGCAGAGGCCGATCTGCGCGAGCTGATGAATATTCCTGCCGGCTACAAGGTACTGTTCCTGCAGGGCGGCGCCTCGCAGCAGTTCGCCATGCTGCCGATGAATCTGCTGGGCGACAGGAAGGGCGCCGACTACATCAACACCGGTGACTGGTCGAAGAAAGCCATCTCCGAGGCGAAGAAGTTCTGCACCGTGAACGTGGCTGCCGACACCTCCGCCGGAAACTACACTACGGTGCCGACCCAGGCCGAGCTGAAGCTGTCGGCCGATGCCGCCTATGTGCATTACTGCCCCAACGAAACCATCCGCGGCGTGGAGTTCGACTACATCCCGCAGACCGGCAATGTGCCGCTGGTGGCCGACATGAGTTCCACCATACTGTCGCGCCCCATCGACGTGGCGAAGTTCGGTGTCATCTACGCCGGTGCGCAAAAGAATATCGGCCCCGCCGGCCTGACCATCGTCATCATCCGTGAGGATCTCATCGGCAGGGCCCCGGCCAGCGTGGCCACCATGCTGGACTACAAGACCCACGCCGACAACGACTCCATGTACAACACCCCGGCCACCTATTCCTGGTATGTGGCCGGCCTGGTATTCGAATGGCTCAAGGGTCTCGGCGGTCTCGCGGGGATGGCGAAGATCAACCAGCGCAAGGCAGCCAAGTTGTACGCCGCCATCGATGGCTCCGGCGGCTTCTACAAGAATCCGGTGGCCACCCACTGCCGCTCCTGGATGAACGTGCCGTTCACCCTGCCGCGGGAAGAGCTGGACGAGTTGTTCCTGAAGGAGGCCAAGCAGGCCGGGCTGACCACGCTCAAGGGCCATCGCTCCGTCGGCGGCATGCGCGCCAGCATCTACAACGCCATGCCGGAGCAGGGCATCGATACGCTGGTGCAGTTCATGGCGGAATTCGCCCGGCGCAACGGCTGATCGACCGACCCTCACAACGCCAACCAGAGCAGTAAGGAGTAACGCATTTAGAACGACGTAAAACTCATCTTTGTGTCCTGCGGGATGCAGCCCAAGGGGGGAAACATGTACAAGATTCTGACGCTGAACCATATCTCGGTGGCTGGATTGGAGCGCTTGCCGCGGGACCGTTATGAAATCGCCTCCGAGATACTGCATCCCGATGCGATACTGGTGCGCTCCCACAAGATGCATGACATGGAGATCCCCCCTACGCTCAAAGCGGTGGGACGTGCCGGGGCCGGTGTGAACAACATCCCGGTGGACAAGATGAGTGGGCGTGGCATCCCGGTGTTCAATGCGCCGGGTGCCAACGCCAACGCGGTGAAGGAGCTGGTCATCGCCAGCATGCTGAACGCCTGCCGCAACATCTGCGCGGCGTGGGATTTTTCCCGCCGGCTGGAAGGCGATGATGCCAGTATCGACAAGCAGACCGAGGCGGGCAAGAAGAATTACGCCGGTTTCGAATTGCCGGGGCGCACCCTGGGTGTGGTGGGGCTGGGGGCTATCGGTCGTGAGGTGGCCAATGCAGCCATCGCCCTCGGCATGAAGGTGATCGGGTTTGACCCGGGTATTACGGTGGAAGGTGCCTGGCGCCTGTCGTCGCAGGTACAGAAGGCGGCCAGTTTCGATGACATGGTGGGCAAGGTGGATTTCATTACCTTCCATGTGCCGCTCATCGACGCCACGCGCAACATGCTCAATGCCGAGCGCTTGCGCCAGGCGAAGCAGGGCCTGGTGGTGCTGAACTTCGCGCGCAAGGGCATTGTGGATGACGAGGCCGTGGTGGCCGCCATCGACAGCGGCAAGGTCTACGGCTATGTGTGCGACTTCCCGACCAACCTGCTCAAGCAACACCCGCGCGTGATCACCCTGCCGCACCTGGGAGCCTCCACCCAGGAGGCGGAAGACAACTGCGCGGTGATGGTGGCGGAGCAGGTGCGGGACTATCTGGAAAACGGCAACGTGGTGAATTCGGTGAACTTCCCCGAGGTGGTGATGAGCCGCAGCGAGGGGACCTACCGGCTGACGGTGGTGAATTCCAATGTGCCCAACATGCTGAGCCAGATCTCCAGCGATCTGGGCAAGGCGGGACTGAACATTATCGACATGCTGAACAAGTCGCGCGGCGACCTGGCCTATACCGTGGTGGATGTGGATCGCCCGGTGCCGGCAAACGTGGTGAGCGAGATCGCCGCCATCGACGGGGTGCTGGCCGTGCGCGTCATTGAATAGAGAATATGAACGAAGAACGGTTGCAAGCCATTCGCCAGCGTATCGATGTACTGGATGAACAGGTCCAGACGTTGATCAACGAGCGTGCCGCCCTGGCACAGGAGGTGGCGCGCGTGAAGATCGCCGCCGAGGGCGAGGCGGCGGTGTTTTATCGCCCCGAGCGCGAGGCGCAGGTGTTGCGCATGGTGCTGGAACGCAACCAGGGCCCGCTGTCGGGCGAGGAAATGGCGCGCCTGTTCCGTGAGATCATGTCTGCCTGCCTGGCGCTGGAGCGGCCCATGCGCATCGCCTTCCTCGGCCCCGAGGGCACCTTTACCCAGGCGGCGGCGCTGAAGCATTTCGGCCATTCGGTGCAGACCCTGCCGCTGGCCGCCATCGATGAGGTGTTCCGCGAGGTGGAGGCGGGCAGCGCCGACTACGGCGTGGTGCCGGTGGAAAACTCCACCGGCGGTATCGTCAGCCATACCCTGGATACGTTGATCAACTCGCCGCTCAAGATCTGCGGCGAGGTGGAGCTGCGCATCCATCAGCACCTGATGGGGCGCATGGCTGAGCTGAAAGACGTACGCCGCGTGTATTCGCACAGCCAGTCACTGGCGCAGTGCCGCGAGTGGCTGGACGGCCATCTGGCCGGTGTCGAGCGCATCGATGTAAGCAGCAATGCCGAGGCGGCACGCCGTGCGGCGGCAGAGGAGGGTGCTGTCGCCATTGCCGGCGAAGTGGCAGCCGAGCTGTATGGACTGTCCATCCTGACACGCAACATTGAGGACCAGCCCAACAATACCACTCGCTTCCTGGTCATCGGCCGCAAGGCCGTGCCGCCCTCCGGCAGCGACAAGACCTCGCTGCTGGTGGCGACGCGCAACAAGCCGGGTGCCCTGTATCACCTGCTGGCGCCGCTGGCGCAGAATGGCGTGTCCATGACCCGCATCGAGTCGCGTCCCTCGCGCCAGGGCATGTGGGAATACGTTTTCTTCCTCGACATCGACGGACATGCGCAGGATGGCAAGGTTGCCGCCGCGCTGCGCGATCTGGCGGCAGAGGCTTCGTTGTTCAAGATTCTCGGTTCCTACCCCAAAGCCGTTCTCTAAACCATGACCGACTTTCTGCATCTGGCCGCACCCGGCGTGCGGCAGCTCAGGCCCTATCAGCCCGGCAAGCCCATCGAGGAGCTGGAGCGCGAGCTGGGCGTGAGCAACATCATCAAGCTGGCCTCCAACGAAAATCCGCTGGGTCCCAGTCCGCTGGCGCTGGCGGCCGCGCGTGCCGTGCTGGAGGATGTCTGGCTCTATCCCGACGGCAACGGCTTCGTACTCAAGGACCGGCTGGCGCAGAAGCTCGGGGTGGCGATGGAGCAGCTGATTCTCGGCAACGGCTCCAGCGACGTGCTGGAGTTTGCCGTGCGCGCCTTCGTCACGCCGCAGGACGAGGTGATGTTTTCCGAGCACGCCTTCGCGGTGTACCCCATCCTCACCCAGGCGGCCGGGGCCCGGGCAGTGGTGGTGCCGGCGAAGGACTGGGGTCATGACCTGGCCGCGATGCGCGCCGCAGTCACCGAGCGTACCCGTCTGATCTTCATCGCCAATCCCAACAACCCCACCGGTACCTGGCTGCCGGCAGCGGAGCTGGAGGCCTTCATCGCCGCGCTGCCGGCCCATGTGCTGGTGCTGGTGGACGAGGCCTACTTCGAATACGCCAGCCATCCGGAGATGGGTGCGACGGACTATCCGGATGCCATGGCCTGGGTCGGGCGCTACCCGAATCTGATCGTGGCACGGACCTTTTCCAAGTGTTACGGCCTGGCCGGCCTGCGTGTCGGCTATGGCGTCTGCCATCCTGAGGTGGCCGACCTGCTGAACCGGGTGCGTCCGCCGTTCAACGTCAACAGCCTTGGCCTGGCCGCGGCAGCGGCGGCACTGGACGACGGCGAACATCTGCAGCAGACTCTGGAGCTCAACGCCGCGGGCATGGCCCAATTGATGGCGGGATTCTCTGCCCTTGATCTGCGTCATATCCCTTCAGTAGGAAACTTTGTCAGTGTCGACACTGGCCGGGTGGCTGCGCCGTTGTATGATGCGTTGCTGCGCGAGGGCGTGATCGTGCGCCCGGTGGCCAATTACGGTATGCCGAACCACCTGCGCGTGACCGTAGGCCTGCCCGAAGAGAACGAGCGTTTCCTTGCCGCCCTGGCCAAGGTGCTGGGACGCTAAACTATTTTTTGCTTAAGAGAGTGACACTGCCATGATCATCATCATGAACAACGAGGTTACCGACGCGCAGATCGATGCGGTGGCGCAGCGGCTCAAGAGCTGGGGACTGGACAGCAATGTCTCCCGCGGCGTGGAGCGCACCGTCATCGGTGCCATCGGCGACGAGAGCAAGATCGACAAGGAACTGTTGCAGGCCCTGCCGGGCGTGGAGCAGGTGATCCGGGTGATGAAGCCGTACAAGATCGTGGCGCGTTCGTATCACAAGGAAGACACGGTCATCGACATCAAGGGCATCAAGCTCGGCGGCAGGCAGATTCAGGTGATCGGCGGGCCGTGCTCGGTGGAGACCCAGCCGCAGATGGATGAGGCGGCCAAGTATGTGGCCGCCGCCGGCTGCCGCCTGATGCGCGGTGGAGCCTTCAAGCCGCGCACCAGCCCCTATACCTTCCAGGGCGCCGGCGTCGAGGGTCTGGAGATGTTCCGCAAGGCCGCGGACCGCTACAACCTGCCCATCGTCACCGAGCTGATGGACGTGCGCCAGATCGATGCCTTCATGAAGTATGACGTGGACGTGATCCAGATCGGCACGCGCAACATGCAGAACTTTGACCTGCTGAAAGAAGTGGGCCGTCTGCACAAGCCCGTGATCCTCAAACGCGGCATGTCGGCGACCATCTCCGAGTGGCTGATGGCGGCGGAATACATCGCTGCCGGCGGCAATCACGACATCATCTTCTGCGAACGCGGCGTACGCAGCTTCGAGACCTACTACCGCAACATGCTGGACGTCACCGCCATTCCGGTGCTGAAGAAGGAAACCCACCTGCCGGTGATCATCGACCCCAGCCACGCCGGCGGCAAGGCATGGATGGTGCCGGCCCTGGCGCGTGCGGCCGTTGCCGCCGGTGCCGATGGCCTGCTGGTGGAGATGCATCCCAATCCGTGCGAGGCATGGTGCGATGCCGACCAGGCGCTCAATCCGCAGGAGCTGGTCGACCTGATGGGCTCGCTGAAGGGCATTGCCCAGGCCATCGGCCGCGAGCTCTGAGTTGGTTCAGCGGCTCTGTATTATCGGTGTCGGTCTCATTGGCGGCTCGCTGGCGCGGGCGCTGAAGACGGCCGGTGCGGTGGGGGAGGTGATCGGCCATGGCCGGGATACCGCCCAACTGCAGCTGGCGCTGGAACTGGGCGTCATTGATCGCGCCGAAACCGACCTCGCCGCCGCACTGCGTGGTGCCGATGTGGTGGTGGTGGCCGTGCCGGTGGGGGCGATGGAGGGCGTATTTCGCGCCATGGCGCCACATCTCGGTGACGACACCATCGTCACCGACGTGGGGAGCACCAAGGGCTCGGTTGTGGCGGCGGCAGAGCGTGCCTTCGGTGCTGTGCCTCCACGCTTCGTGCCGGGCCATCCCATCGCCGGGACCGAGCGCAGCGGGGTGGCGGCGTCGTTTGCCGAGCTGTACCACAAACGTCGCGTTATCCTGACGCCGCTCCCGCATACCGACGCCGCTGCCGTGGCGACAGTACGCGGGCTGTGGCAGACGGCAGGCGCCGAGGTGGTAGAGATGGAGGTACAGCACCATGACGAGGTGCTGGCCGCCACCAGCCATCTGCCCCACGTGCTGGCCTATACCCTGGTCGACACCCTGGCGCGTATGGAAGAACATACCGAAATATTCCGCTTTGCCGCCGGTGGCTTCCGCGATTTTACCCGCATCGCCAGCAGCGACCCGCGCATGTGGCACGACATCTGTCTGGCCAACCGCGACGCGATCCTCAAGGTGCTGGACCGGTATAGCGCCGATCTGGCAGCGGTGCGCAGTGCCGTTGAACACGGTGACGGCGCCAGGCTGCTGCACACCTTTGGCCGCGCCAAGAAGGCGCGCGACGAATTCAAGCAATAACCCCCAGTTCCTACCTGAAACCACATCATGTCCAACAGCAGCGAAACCAACGTCATTTTCCGTGCCGTCGCCGGCGGTCATTTGCAGGGCCGCATCCGCGTACCCGGTGATAAATCCATTTCTCACCGCTCCATCATGCTCGGCTCCCTGGCCGAGGGGGTGACCGAGGTGAGCGGCTTTCTCGAGGGCGAGGACAACATCGCCACCCTGGAGGCCTTTCGCGCCATGGGGGTGCAGATTGAGGGGCCGGCCGATGGCCGCGTCACCGTGCACGGCGTCGGTCTGCACGGCCTCAAGGCACCGGCCAAGCCGCTTTATCTGGGCAACTCCGGCACCTCCATGCGCCTGCTCTCCGGCCTGATGGCGGGACAGGCGTTCGATGCGGAGATGAGCGGCGATGCCTCGCTGTCCAAGCGGCCGATGAAGCGTGTCACCGATCCGCTGCGCCTGATGGGGGCGGTGGTGGAGACCACCGAAAAGGGCACGCCACCGCTCAAGGTGAAGGGTGGTCAGCCGCTCAAGGGCATCGACTATGTGATGCCCATGGCCAGTGCCCAGGTGAAGTCCTGTCTGCTGCTGGCCGGGTTGTATGCCAGCGGCAAGACCTGTGTCACCGAGCCGGCACCGACCCGCGACCATACCGAGCGCATGCTTGCCGGTTTCGGCTATGCGGTGGAGCGCCGCGGCAATACCGTGTGCGTGCAGGGGGGCGGCAAGTTGACTGCAACAAAAATCGATGTCCCGGCCGATATCTCTTCGGCCACCTTCTTCATGGTGGGGGCGGCCATCGCCGCCGGCTCCGACATCGTGCTGGAGCACGTGGGCATCAATCCCACCCGCATTGGCGTGATTAACATCCTGCGCCTGATGGGGGCCGAACTGGAACTGCTCAACGAGCACGAAGCGGGCGGTGAGCCGGTGGCCGATATCCGCGTGCGCGCCAGCAGGCTCAAGGGGATCCGTATCCCCGAGGATCAGGTGCCGCTGGCCATCGATGAATTCCCGGCGCTGTTTATCGCCGCCGCCTGCGCCGAGGGCGAGACGGTGCTCACCGGCGCCGAGGAGCTGCGCGTGAAGGAGTCCGACCGTATCCAGGTGATGGCCGACGGTCTGGTGGCGCTGGGCGTCGACGCTCGGCCCACGTCGGACGGCATGGTAATCCGCGGCGGCTGTATCGGCAGCGGGCAGGTGGACAGCCATGGCGACCACCGCATCGCCATGTCCTTCGCCATGGCCGCCCTGGTGGCCTCCGGCCCCATCACCATTACCGACTGCGCCAACGTCAACACCTCCTTCCCCGGGTTCGTAGCCCTGGCCAACAAGGCCGGCCTCGGTCTGACGGCGGACCCGGCATGATGGGGGAGGGCATCCCGGTCATTACTGTCGACGGACCCAGCGGGGTCGGCAAGGGCACCATCAGCCAGCTGCTGACCCGGCGCTTTGGCTGGCATTTCCTCGACAGTGGTGCCCTCTACCGCCTTACGGCGCTGGCGGCAAGGCGCCAGGGCGTGGCCTTCGACGACGCGGCGGGCCTCGCCCGGGTGGCGCGCGAACTGGCTGTGGAGTTTCGCCCGCAGGCTGGCGGCGATTTGCAGATACTCCTTTCCGGACAGGAGGTTAGCCGGGAAATACGTACCGAACAGGCGGGCAATGACGCCTCCAGGGTAGCCGCGGTACCGGCGGTACGGGAGGCGCTGCTGGAGCGCCAGCGTGCCTTCCTGCAGCCCCCCGGCCTGGTGGCCGATGGCCGTGATATGGGCACCACCGTATTCCCCACCGCCCCGCTGAAGATTTTCCTCACCGCCAGTGCCGAGGTACGGGCGCAAAGGCGCTATAACCAGTTGAAGGAAAAGGGGTTGGATGCTAATCTACATAGTCTTTTCGTCGAGATCGCCGAACGTGACGAACGGGATCGCAACCGCGCTGTGTCGCCGCTCAAGCCGGCGGACGATGCGGTGGTGATCGATACGTCGACGTTTGGCATCGAAGAGGTTCTGGCGGCGGTACTGGCAGAATGCCAGACGCGGCTGGGTGTGCAGTAGGGGCTGCCGTCACATTGGGTGATGGTGGTTTGTTTTTTTAACTTCAACCCGCGGCAGTATTGCGGTTCTACATACGTCGTTCGATGAACGGCAAGGGTTACGTGAGTGATGAGCGAAAGCTTTGCAGAATTGTTTGAACAGAGTCTTGTCGGTTCCCAGATGCGCCCCGGCGCCATCATTACCGGCAAGGTAGTCCAGGTTGGCAACGACGTTGTCGTCATCAACGCCGGCCTTAAGTCCGAAGGCGTGATCCCCGTCGAGCAGTTCCTCAATGAGAACGGCGAGATCGAGGTGCAGGTCGGTGACGAAGTCGATGTCGCCCTGGAAATGGTCGAAGACGGTTTCGGCGCCACCCGCCTGTCCCGTGAAAAGGCCAAGCGTTCCGAATCCTGGACCCGCCTGGAGCGCGCCTCCGAGGCCGGAGAGACCGTGGTCGGCCGCATCGTCGACAAGGTCAAGGGTGGTTTCACCGTCGACCTCAAGGACATCCGCGCCTTCCTGCCCGGTTCCCTGGTGGATGTGCGCCCGGTGCGCGATCCCTCCTACCTGGAAGGCAAGGACCTGGAATTCAAGGTCATCAAGCTCGATCGCAAGCGTAACAATGTCGTCGTCTCCCGTCGCGCCGTGGTGGAATCCGAGGGCAGCGAAGAACGCGAAGCCCTGCTGGAAGGCCTGCAGGAAGGCCAGGTGGTCAAGGGTATCGTCAAGAACCTCACCGACTACGGCGCCTTCGTCGACCTCGGCGGCATCGACGGTCTGCTGCACATCACCGACATGGCCTGGAAGCGCGTCAAGCACCCGTCCGAAGTGGTCAATGTCGGCGACGAAATTGAAGTCAAGGTGCTCAAGTTCGACCGCGAGCGTACCCGTGTTTCCCTGGGCCTCAAGCAGCTGGGCGAGGATCCGTGGGAAGACATCACCCGCCGTTACCCGGTGGGCACCCGCATGTTCGGCAAGGTGACCAACCTGACCGATTACGGCTGCTTCGTCGAGATCGAAGAGGGTGTGGAAGGCCTGGTGCACGTCTCCGAGATGGACTGGACCAACAAGAACATCCACCCGTCCAAGGTTGTGCAGATGGGCGACGAAGTGGAAGTCATGGTGCTGGACATCGACGCCGAGCGTCGCCGCATCTCCCTGGGCATGAAGCAGTGCCAGGAAAACCCGTGGGATGCCTTCTCCGGCACTCACAACAAGGGCGACAAGGTTGCCGGCAAGATCAAGTCCATCACCGACTTCGGTATCTTCATCGGCCTGGACGGCGGCATCGACGGTTTGATCCACCTGTCCGACATCGCCTGGAACGTGCCGGGTGAAGAGGCCGTGCGCAACTATGCCAAGGGCGACGAAGTCGAGGCCGTGATTCTGGCCATCGATCCGGAGCGCGAGCGCATCTCCCTCGGCATCAAGCAGATGGAGAAGGATCCGTTCTCCAACTACGTGGCCGAGCACCGCAAGGGCAGCGTCGTCAAGGGTATCGTGCGTGAAGTGGATGCCAAGGGCGCCATCATCGATCTGGAAGAGGGTGTCGAAGGTTATCTGCGTGCCTCCGAACTGTCCCGCGACCGCGTCGAGGATGCCCGTTCCCTGCTGAAGGCTGGCGATGAGGTTGAAGCCAAGTTCATGGGCGTCGATCGCAAGAACCGCACCATCACCCTGTCCATCAAGGCGAAGGACAGCGAGGAGGAGGCGGAAGCCATGCAGGACTACAATCGTGCCGCAGCAGCCGCCAACCCGACCCTGGGCGACCTGCTGAAAGAGCAGATGGAAAACAAGAACGACTAAGCAGTGAACTGGAAGGCCCGCCCTTGGCGGGCCTTCTCTTAATTTGGGGATCTCCATGACCAAGTCGGAACTGATCGAGATACTGGCGCGCAAGCAGCCCCAGCTCAATTCCAAAGACGTCGAGTTGGCGGTAAAGACTATCCTGGAACACATGGCGCAGGTACTGGCCAGTGGCGAGCGCATCGAGATTCGTGGATTTGGCAGCTTTTCCCTGCACTATCGTCCGCCCCGCGTGGGACGCAACCCCAAGACTGGCGATTCGGTTCAGCTCGGCGCCAAGTATGTGCCCCACTTCAAGCCGGGCAAGGAATTGCGTGAACGCGTCGATCAGGCGATGGCGCTGGCGAAATAGGCCATCGTCGATTGGCTCACGAGAGCGGCTGATAATCAGCGAAATTTGTTGGTTTGCATAACGGTACTTTGTAATTCGTCGAGCCTGGTAATATCCTGTAGCAACGCGTCAGGCGTAAACCTTTGGATATGATTGGGGCATACGCTCCGCCATACGGGATCGACATGAAACGCCTTTTCTTCCTCATCCTCTTCCTGCTATTGCTTGCCCTCGGCATCAGTTTCGCTGTTCACAATGCGGCTCCGATCACCCTGAACTACTATTTCGGCTCGATCACCGGGCCACTGTCGTTGATTGTGGTGATCTCCCTTGCCGTCGGCGCCTTGCTCGGGGTGAGCACCAGCCTGCTGCTGGTCTTCAGCCAGCGCCGCAAGGTGGCGCGTCTCCAGCGCAAACTGGATACCTGTGAACAAGAAATCCGCAACCTGCGTCATCTCCCGTTGCGCGATACGCACTGATCTCATGGGTGTCGAACTCCTGTTCCTGTTGCTGCCAGTAGCTGCCTTGTCAGGTTGGCTGCTGGGGCGGCGTGATATACGAGACGGTGGGCGCCAGTTTTTCCATCTCTCCTCGGATTATTTCAAAGGCCTTAATTTTCTGCTCAATGAGCAACCTGACAAGGCTATCGAAGTTTTCATTCACATGCTGGAAGTGGACAGTGATACGGTGGACACCCATTTTGCCGTTGGTAATCTGTTCCGTCGGCGTGGCGAAGTGGATCGCGCCATCCGCATTCACCAGAACCTGATAGCCCGCCCCACGCTGAGTCGGGAGCAGCGCGATCAAGCGTTATATGAACTGGGTACGGACTATATGCGTGCCGGCCTGCTGGATCGGGCAGAAAACCTGTTTCAGGAGTTGGTGACGGAGAATACGACGTACCGGCCGCACGCGTTGCGGCAACTGCTGGATATCTATCAACAGGAAAAGGAATGGCACAAAGCGATTGCGGCCGGCCAGCGTCTGCAGGGCATGGGGCATGACGGCATAAACCCCATCATTGCACAGTTTTTTTGCGAGCAGGCGGAGCAAGCGCTGATGCTGGGGGAACGCAACGAAGCTCTGCGGCTGGTGCGTCGTGCCCTGGTGGAGGATCGTAACTGCATACGCGCTACCTTGTTGGAGGGGCGTATTGAACTGGAGGCGGGTGCGCAAAAATCTGCGATCCGTATTTTTCGCCGAGTCGAGCAACAGGATCCGGCCTATCTGCCGGAGGTGCTGGCACCTCTGCAGGACGCCTTTATTCAGTTGGGGCGGCCCGCTGACATGATCGCCTACCTGCGTGAGATTCTTGCCAGACATGGTGGCATCTCCGTCATGCTGACATTGGCCGAACTCATTCGCCAGCAGCAAGGCGAGAAGGAGGCTGCCATATTTGTGGTCAACCACATGCGCGGGCATCCATCCATTCGTGGGATGGAACGGCTGATAGATTTGAAGCTGCACGGCAGTGAAGGTCAGGCACGGGAAGATCTGCTGGTGCTGAAGGATTTGACGGACAAATTGCTGGAAAGCAAGCCGATATATTGCTGTGGTCACTGTGGCTACAGCGGCAAGACACTCAGCTGGCAATGTCCAAGCTGCAAACAATGGAATACCACCAAGCCGATACACGGTATCGAGGGTGAATGACTGTCTCTGGAGTTGCCATGACCAAAAATCTTGGGCCGCGTATTGTAATTGCACTTGACTATGCCGAGCCCAAGCTGGCTCTTGCGATGGTCGAACGGTTGGACCCGACACGTTGCCGTCTCAAGGTAGGCAAGGAGTTATTCACCCGGGGTGGCCCGGAGTTGTTGGCAAAGTTGCGCAACAAGGACTACGAAATCTTCCTTGACCTGAAGTTTCATGATATTCCGAATACCGTGGCAGGAGCCTGCAGCGCTGCTGCCGATCTTGGTGTGTGGATGGTCAACGTGCATGCCCTGGGCGGCAGCCGCATGATGGCGGCGGCGCGCGAGGCGATCGACAAGTTTGCGAAACCACCCTTGCTCATCGCGGTAACCATACTTACCAGCATGGGTGAGCAGGACATTCGTGAAGTCGGCCTGGCTGGCCTGCCCGCCGAGAATGTGGCGCGCCTGGCGACTCTGGCGCAAAGCGCAGGTATGGATGGCGTGGTGTGCTCACCACAGGAGGTGGCCATGTTGCGCAGCCAGTTGGGGAATGATTTTCGTCTGGTTACGCCAGGGATCCGTCCGGCATGGTCGGCTAAAGGCGATCAGACGCGCATCACTACACCTGCTGATGCGGTACGCCTGGGTGCTGACTATCTGGTAATCGGACGCCCGATTACCGCGGCTGATAATCCCATAGCGGCATTGGAGATGATTGAAACTGAACTGGCTGGGTGATTGGCGTTATGCCCGACGTTACCTGCCGTCGATTACAGGAAAATCCTACATCAGAATCAGTGTTTGATTACTGTTTACCGCTTGTTTTGTGCGGGCGCACTCCTTATTTTTTGTCCTGTGCATTGGCCGTGGGTGGCCGATGCTAGGGAAGGAAAACAATCAAAGGAGTGAGATGATGCGTAAAATTGCTGTTGTTTTCGTTTCGTTGTTTCTGCTGGGCTTGTCCTCGCTGACATTCGCTGCGCCGATTGATATCAATACCGCAGACTCCGCAGCGTTGGCACAGGCCATCAACGGTGTCGGTCCGAAGCGGGCAGAGGCCATCGTGGCCTACCGCAAGGAGCATGGCCCATTCAAGACCGTTGAAGACCTGGCCAAGGTGCCCGGTATCGGCGCCAAACTGGTTGAGCAGAACAAGCAGAATATTGCCGTAGGAAAACGCTAGCATTCAAGCCTTCTTGTCATTGAGCGCCCGCCTGGCGGGCGCTTTTCATTTTCGCCCGGTTTGCCCACAATATCTCCTCTCCTCCGATGCTATAAGGATGTCTCTGTGAAAGTTCTCAAGGCGGTTTTTCCAGTCGCGGGCATGGGTACGCGTTTTCTGCCGGCCACCAAGGCAAATCCCAAGGAGATGCTGCCTATTGTCGACAAGCCGTTGATTCAGTATGCCGTTGAGGAGGCCATTGCCGCCGGTATCAAGGAGATGATCTTTGTTACCAGTAGCGCCAAGCGCGCCATCGAAGATCATTTCGATAAAAATTATGAGTTGGAATGTGAACTGGAGAAGAAAGGCAAAAAGGATCTGCTGGAGTTGGTGCGCAACATTTTGCCGAATGGGGTGTCTTGCGCCTATGTGCGGCAGCCCGAAGCACTGGGCCTGGGACATGCCGTGCTGTGTGCGCGTCCGTTGATAGGTGACGAGCCGTTCGCCGTTATCCTGGCCGATGATCTGATTGATGGACATGGCCTGGGTGCGATGGCGCAGATGACGCAGGTGTATGAGTCACACCGCTGCAGCCTGCTTGGTGTCGAAGAGGTCTCTGCCGAGGATACCGACAAGTATGGCATCGTGAAGACATCCGTAATGGATGAGCGCCTGTCCCGTGTCGAGCGCATTGTGGAGAAGCCCAAGCCTGCTGATGCGCCGTCGACGTTGGCGGTAGTAGGGCGTTACGTGCTTGCGCCGCGCATTTTCGACTTCCTGGAGAAAACGGAACGCGGTGCCGGTGGCGAGATTCAGCTGACCGATGCCATCGCGGCTCTGCTGCGGGAAGAACAGGTACTGGCCTATCGGTTCAGTGGCCGTCGTTATGATTGTGGTAGCAAATTGGGATATCTGGAAGCGACCGTGGAGTATGCCCTGAAGCATCCGGAGCTTAGTGATGAATTCAGAAAGTACCTCAAGAACAACTTCTGCTGAGGTGTGATGAGCAGTATAAATTGGCTCCCCCGGTTGGACTCGAACCAACGACACACGGATTAACAGTCCGCTGATCTACCGACTGATCTACGGGGGATTCGATGAAGGCGCATATATTACTTATCCTCTTTGACAAGGTCAATACTTCAGGGCGCGCATTCCAGAGCCGTGTTGTTTGCGGTTTTGTTTGCCAGGCGCACCCGCCCGCTTTTGGCGATGATGAGCGCTTTGGCTGCAGTCGCACCACGTTGGTCGCAAAAGATGAAGGTGCCGTTACTACTGGCGCGACCGTTTGGGTAGTAGATGACATAGTTGCTGCTGGGGAAGGCATTCCAGGCCAGTGTTTGCTGGGGTTCCAGCGGGGCTTGCGCCCTAAGCAGTGACTCCCCCTCGTCCCAGGACTTGTTCCCGTTGTCATCCACGTAGACCAGCCAACCGTCGTGCCACGCCTGGCTGGTGTTGCAGCCGTTCTCAGGAGTGCCCTTGCAGATAATTGCGGCATTGTTGCGTTTGATGGCCTCACTACGGGTGTAATGCAGGGCGCTGACGAGCGTATTGACCGCGGTGGTGAGTCGGCTGTTCTGAATGAGCTCAGCAAATGATGGCACTACTATCCCCATGAGCACCATCGCAATAGCGATCGTGACAATGAGTTCAGTGAGTGTATAGCCTTGTTGCGGCTTTACAGCGCGGCGGCTGAGCGCAGGTGAGGCGGGATTAAAGATGACGTCCATGTCATACCCACATCCATGTTGGGTATAACCATACTGTAGTCGGACGCTTGTTTGAAGTGCCGAGCTGTCAGCACTTGCTGGAATTAAATGTCAGATTTTTCCTATTTTTCACCGAAGAGATCGCTGAGGCGCTGCAGGGCATTGCGCAGATTATCCAGCGAAGTCGCAAAAGACAGGCGCATATAGCCCTCGCTGCCGAAGGCTGAACCGGGTACCAGGGCTACGCCGGTGCGATTGAGGATGTATTCGCCCAGTTCGATGTCGTTGGCGATCTCGCCATGCGCCGCGATGATGCTGCGCATGTCCATGAAGGAGTAAAAGGCGCCCTGCGACGGCAGGCAGTTGATACCCTTGATGCGGTTCAGGCCGGCGACGACGAAGTCGTGGCGCTCCTTGAAGGCCTTGAGCATCGTCTTGATGCAGTTCTGATCGCCGTTGAGCGCGACCTCTGCTGCCACCTGGGAGATGGAGGTGGGGTTGGAGGTGCTCTGCGACTGGATGTTCTTCATGGCCTCGATGAGCTTGTCCGGACCTGCGGCATAGCCGATGCGCCAGCCGGTCATGGAGTAGGCCTTGGATACGCCGTTGAGGACGATGGTACGGTCATACAGGTCCGGGCAGGCGTTGAGGATGTTGGCGAACGGATCGTCGGTCCACAGAATGTGCTCGTACATGTCATCGGAGGCGATCAGCACCTGCGGATGACCGCGTAGCACTTCGCCCAGGGCGGCCAGTTCGCCCTTGCTGTAGGCGACGCCGGTGGGGTTGGACGGGCTGTTCAGCACCACCAGGCGGGTGCGCGGGGTGATTGCCGCCTCCAGCTGGGCCGGGGTGATCTTGAAGCCCTGCTCCAGACCGGCCTCGATGATCACCGGTACGCCTTCGGCCAGCAGCACCATGTCGGGGTAGGACACCCAGTAGGGAGCGGGGATGATAACCTCGTCGCCTGCATCCAGCAGGGCCTGGGCCAGGTTGTAGAAACTCTGCTTGCCGCCGCAGGAAACCAGGACCTGTTTCGGGGTGTAGTTCAGGCCGTTGTCGCGGGCGAATTTGCCGATAATGGCCTTTTTCAGCCCCGGCGTGCCGTCCACGGCGGTATACTTGGTGAACCCGTTGCGGATGGCTTCGATGGCCGCCTGCTTGATGTGCTCGGGGGTGTCGAAGTCCGGCTCACCGGCACCGAGACCGATAATATCCTTGCCCTGGGCCTTCAGTTCCTGGGCGCGCGCGGTGACCGCCAGGGTGGGGGAAGGCTTGATGCTCTGAACGCGCTTGGACAATTGGATCTCCACCGGTTTCCTCGACAGAAAAGTTGAAAATAAAACCGCCCTAATATATCCGAACCGCAGCCGTTCCTGAATCCCCCAAGCATCGAATCATGAAGAGAAATTTCCAGTTGCAGGCTCCCTATGCCCCGGCCGGTGACCAGCCGGGGGCGATCCGCCGCCTGGTGGAGGGGTTGCAGGCCGGGGAGGCGGGGATGACCCTGCTCGGTGTCACCGGCTCGGGCAAGACCTATACCATTGCCAACGTCATCCAGCAGGTGCAGCGGCCGACCCTGATTATGGCCCACAACAAGACCCTGGCGGCCCAGCTGTACGGCGAGATGAAGGAGTTTTTCCCCCACAACGCGGTGGAATATTTCGTCTCCTACTATGACTACTACCAGCCGGAGGCCTATGTACCGTCCACCGACACCTTCATCGAGAAGGACGCCTCCATCAATGACCACATTGAGCAGATGCGTCTGTCCGCCACCAAGGCCATCCTGGAGCGGCCGGATACCATCATCGTCGCCACCGTCTCCGCCATCTATGGCCTGGGCGACCCCGATTCCTACATGCACATGCTGCTGCACCTGGTGCGCGGCGACGTTATAGACCAGCGTGCCATCCTGCGGCGCCTGGCCGAGCTGCAGTACAGCCGCAACGACATCGAGCTGCGTCGTGGCACCTACCGGGTGCGCGGCGAGGTGATCGACATCTTCCCGGCCGATTCCGACAGCGAGGCGGTGCGGGTGGAACTGTTCGACGAGGAGGTGGAGTCGCTCAGCTTCTTCGACCCGCTGACTGGCGAGGTGCTGCGCAAGGTGCCGCGGATCACCATATATCCCAAGACCCACTACGTCACGCCGCGCGAGAAGGTGCTGGAGGCGGTGGAGGCCATCAAGGTCGAACTGAAGGGCCGCCTGGAGGAACTGCACGCCGCCAACAAGCTGGTGGAGGAGCAGCGGCTGGAGCAGCGCACCCGCTTCGACATCGAGATGATGCTGGAACTGGGGTATTGCTCCGGTATCGAGAACTATTCGCGCCACCTGTCCGGCAGGGCGCCGGGAGAGCCGCCGCCAACCCTGTTCGACTACCTGCCGCCGGAGGCCCTGCTGGTCATTGACGAGTCTCACGTCACCGTGCCGCAAATCGGCGCCATGTATCGCGGCGACCGCTCGCGCAAGGAAAACCCGGTCAATTACGGCTTCCGCCTGCCCTCGGCGCTGGATAACCGGCCGCTTAAATTCGAGGAGTGGGAGCGGCTGTCGCCGCAGGCCATCTTTGTATCTGCGACACCCGCCAGGTACGAACTGGAACGCTCCGGTGAAGTGGTGGAGCAGGTGGTGCGCCCCACCGGGCTGGTAGACCCGGAGGTGGAGGTGCGGCCGGCGACCACTCAGGTGGACGACCTGCTGTCCGAGATAGGCAAGCGGGTGGTGGTCGGGGAACGTGTCCTGGTCACGACGTTGACCAAGAAGATGGCCGAAGACCTCACCGACTATCTGGCCGAACACGACGTGCGCGTACGCTACATGCACTCGGACATCGACACCGTGGAACGCATGGAGATCATCCGCGACCTGCGCCTCGGCGCCTTCGACGTGCTGGTCGGCATCAACCTGCTGCGCGAGGGCCTGGATATGCCCGAGGTGTCGCTGGTGGCGATCCTTGATGCCGACAAGGAGGGCTTTCTGCGTTCCGAGACCTCGCTCATCCAGACCATCGGTCGCGCTGCGCGCCACCTCAATGGCCGCGCCATACTCTACGCCGACCGCATTACCGGCTCCATGGAGCGCGCCATGGGGGAAACGGCGCGACGCCGGCAGAAGCAGATGGAGTTCAACCAGGCTCACGGTATTACGCCGCGCAGCGTGATCAAGGCTGTGCGCGACATCCTGGAGTCCGGCTATCCCGGTGCCCCCGGTAGCCCTGCCCGCTATGCCAGGGTGGCGGAGGAGGTCATGGAGTATGCGGCCCTGCCTGCCGCCGAGCTGGCCAAGCGCGTCAAGGCATTGGAGGAGCAGATGTACCAGCATGCCCGCAACCTGGAGTTTGAGGAGGCGGCGAAACTGCGCGATCAGATTCGCTTGATGCAGGAGCACAACATGGGCTTGGGGGAGCCGGCGGCAGATTAGGATGCCTGATATGATGCACAGCGCGTTCCACAGCCTGCAGAAAAGATGTGTGTCTGTAAAATCAATCGATTACGGCACATTTGACTGTGTTCGTCGAACCGGTATAATGGCGCGCTTCTGACGACAGGCGTGTAGCTCAGCTGGTTAGAGCACCACCTTGACATGGTGGGGGTCGTTGGTTCGAGTCCAATCACGCCTACCAATTCATACTCCAAGGCCCCGCTCTAGCGGGGCTTTGCATTTTGGCCATGGATGGACTTATGCCGCAGAGGTCATGGCTGGCCGGGAGCGGCGAGCGGGGTAGGTCGTGCGCAGGTCCGCTGCCGCCGTCGGGGCCGACGGCTTCAAGATGTTGTTCATTTCCACCCTGGTAATCCTGGGCAGCGGCAGTATTTCCCTGTGGCTGGTGCTGCGCCGGGTTCTCGCCGTCGGCCGCGCCACGCCCAGCCAGGTGGAGTCTGCTGCCACGGTGCTGGTGCCCGGCGTGCGACTGGTGCAGGGGAAGGTCGGCGCAGATTTCCGCCTGCGGCTGGAGCGGGCCCTGGTCCTGCATGGCACCGGTGCCGAGGTGCTGCTGCTGCTGGGCGGAGTGACCGGTCCCGGCGGGGTGAGCGAGGCGGCTCGGGGGGCCGACTATCTGCGCGCGCGCGGCGTGCCGGCCGGTGCCTTGTGCCTGGAAGAGCGCTCGCGTCATACCCTGGAAAACCTGCGCCATGCGCGCGAACTGCTCGGCAGCACCGCTGCGGTGACCATTGTTTCCAATCGCTATCACCTGGCGCGCCTTGGCGTGATGGCCGAGGGACTGGGGCTGACGCACAGGCTGTGTGCGGCCGAACCGCACTGGCACTGGTCAGTGCCGGTGATCGGGCGGCTGCTGCTGGAGGCCTTTTATGTGCACTGGTATCTGACCGGTCGCCACTGGGCGCGCCTGGTGCGCGACCGCGCCAGTCAGGCGCGCATCAGTTGAGTGTGTCACGCCATGGCTGGCGGTTGTGGCCGATTGAGTTCGGGGTGCGAAACTATATAATTCTCCGACCGCGCACCAGGCGGGCTTCTGCGCGCGTCGATTTGCAATGCTCATAACTACAACCGGAAGGATGCTGCACATGTCCGAGCTGACCCCGTTGGAACACGAAGTCGGGCAACTGATCATCGATACCCTGAATCTGGAGGATATCGCGGTGGCCGACATCGAGGTGGAGGCACCGCTGTTCCGCGAGGGGCTGGGACTGGATTCCATCGATGCGCTGGAGCTGGCGCTGGCCATTTCCCGACAGTACGGTTTTCAGCTGCGTTCCGATGATGAAAATAATACCCATATCTTTTCCTCCCTGCGTGCCCTGGCCGCGCACATCGCTGCCCACCGCGTGAAATGAGCGTGGCGCGGCGCGCCTCCGTGCTGTTGCTGATCGCCTATCCCGTCGCCGTACACTACGGCGTGATCTTTGCCGACTATGGCCCAGCCGTGCTCGTGCTGGCGGCCATTGCCGGTATGCTGGCCGGGCAGCGGCCGGGGGGATTTCGCGTGTTGCCCGCACTGGTTGCCGTGTTGCTGGTAGTGCTGGTGGCGCGGGCACTGGCCGATCATTTTGCCCTGCTGCTGTGGCCGCCCTTGTTGATCTATTTTGGTTTGGCGATGCTGTTTGCCCTGAGTCTGTTGCCCGGGCGGCAGGCGCTGGTGACGCGTATCGCGACATTGCTCGATGGTGAACTGGATACGGCCGCGCTGCGCTATACCCGCCGCGTGACTGCAGCCTGGGCGCTGTTTCTGGCACTGCTGGGCATGATCAGTCTGGGGCTGGCCTGCTGCGGCAGTCGCGAGCTGTGGTCGCTGTTCACCAACCTGCTGGGCTATGGACTGATCCTGGTTTTCTTTGCTGCCGAATTTGCCCTGCGGCGCCGCTGCCTGCCGCAACTTCCGCGTCGCAGTTTCGCCGGCTTCATGGCGGCGATGGTGCGTCTCGATCCCAGGAGCTGGCGCCAGTGACGGAGGAGAGGCTGCCGCTGACGCTCCATGCACCGCAGGACATCATCACCTGGCATCAGGGGCGGCCGATCCGTTGCGCGGAATTTCTGGCCCGGGCCGCGGCGCTGGCGGCGACACTGCCGCCGGCGGGGCATGCGGTGAATCTGTGCGAGGACCGCTATCTGTTCCTGCTGGCCTTTGCCGCCTTGCTGTTGCGTGGTCAGGTCAATCTGCTGCCACCCAATCGCGCCCCGCGCGTGGTGGAGGAGGTGGCCGCCGCATTTCCCGGCAGTTACTGTCTGGTGGAGCGGCCGCAGGCCGAGCTTGCGCTGGCGCAACATGTCGTGGACGTGCACTTGCCCGCAGTGGATGTGGCAGTGCCGGCCTTGATCCCGGCAGCGCAGTTGGCGGTGATCATCTTTACCTCGGGCAGCACGGGCACGCCGCGCCCCCACGGCAAATACTGGGGTGATCTGGTGCGTGGTGCGGCGCGGGCGCGCGCACGCTTTGCGCTGGCGCGCCATGCCGGCGGCACCCTCGTCGCCACGGTGCCGCCGCAACACATGTTTGGCCTTGAATTCACCATCCTGCAGCCGCTGTTGAGCGGGCTGGCCGTGTATGGCGGGCGGCCATTCTTTCCAGAAGATCTGCGCCAGGCGCTGGAGGAGGCGCCGGCGCCACGTGTGCTGATAACCACACCGGTACATCTGCGCGCCTGCACGGCGGCACAGCTGCACTGGCCCGCTACTTCCCTGATCATCAGCGCCACTGCGCCACTGTCCGCCGAGCTGGCGGCGGCGGCAGAGCAGACCTACGGCTGCGAGGTGCGCGAGGTCTACGGTTGTACTGAAACCGGCGCCATCGCCAGTCGCCGCACCGTCGCCGGGCCGCTCTGGCATCCCTATGACGGTGTGCAGCTGCACTGCGCCGACGGGCACTGCACGGCGGTAGCCGATTTTCTGCGCGAACCGATACTACTGAACGACATCATCGAACAGCAGGCGGACGGTTTTGTTCTGCGCGGCCGCGATAGCGACATGGTGAATATCGGTGGCAAGCGTGCCTCCCTCGGTGATCTTGTCCAACGGGTTCTCAGCATCCCCGGCGTGCACGATGCGGCATTGCTGCTGCTCGATGGCGACAGCCAGCGCGGTGGCCGTCTGTGTGCGTTGGTGGTGGCGCCGGAATTGACGGAACAGGCCATATTCGCGGCCCTGCGGCCGCGCCTGGACGAGGTGTTCCTGCCGCGGCCGCTGTATCGCGTGACGCGCCTGCCGCGCAATGACAGCGGCAAACTTCCCCGTGGAGAACTGCTGGCCCTGCTGGAACAGTTGAGGAGCGGTGATGGAGTACAGTGAAGAGTGCGTCATCGCTGCCGCGCATCCGGCCTTGCCGGGGCACTTCCCGGGGCAACCCGTGGTGCCGGGTGTGGTGCTGCTGGAGCAGGTGTTGCGCGCAGCCACCCGTGCCGGCATCGCCGTGCCGGTGTGTGCACTGCCGCAGGTGAAGTTCATCGAGCCGCTGTTGCCGGCGCAGCCGTTTACCATCTGCCTGCGCAGCGATCGCCCCGGCCGTCTGCGCTTTGAATGCATGCGTGAGGGCCGTGTCTTTGCCAGTGGCCTGCTGCAGACGGAGCAGCCATGACGGCGACCAGCTGGCAGGCACAGCGCGAGCGGGGTTCGCCCTGGGCGCTGCGCCTGATCTTGTGGATCGCATTGCGCCTCGGCCGCGCCCCAGCGCGTCTGCTGCTTTATCCCATCACGCTGTATTTCTTTCTCAACGGCCGCAGCGCGCGCGAGGCTTCGCGCCATTATCTTGCACGTGTGCTCGGCCGTGCGCCGACCCTGGGCGAGCGGCTGCATCACATCCACTGCTTTTCCGCCACCATCCTCGATCGGGTGTTTTTCCTCAGCGGCCAGTTCGCGCGGTTCGATGTGCGCGTGCACGGTGCCGAGGTGATTGAGGCACAGGCCGACAGTGGCCAGGGCTGTCTGCTGCTCAGTGCCCATGTGGGCAGTTTCGATGCCCTGCGTACTCTTGGCGTGGAGCAGTACCACCTGCCCATCAAGATACTGATGTTCCCCGACCACAACGGCTTCATCACGGCGCTGCTGCATACCTTGAATCCGTCCCTGCTCGACACCGTTATCCCCCTCGGTGGCATCGATACCCTGTTGCGGGTGCAGGAGACCGTGGCGCAGGGCGGGATGGTCGGCATGCTGGGTGATCGGGTGGGTGCAGGGGGCAAAACCGTGCCATGCCGCTTTCTTGGTGCCGAGGCGCCGTTCCCCATTGGCGCAGCACAACTGGCGGCGGTGCTGCACATCCCGGTAATTCTGGTGTTCGGTCTGTATCGCGGCGGCAACCGCTATGATCTGCACTGCGAGCGTTTCGATGCGCCCCTGCCGCAAAACCGGCGCGAGCGCGAGGCGGCGCTGGGCGCTTGGACCCAGGCCTATGCAGCGCGGCTGGAGCATTATGTGCGCAGCGCGCCCTACAACTGGTTCAATTTCTATGACTTCTGGCGGCAGGATTAAGCTGTTCCTCGTGCTGTGGGCCCTGGTGCCGCTGCCTGCAGCGGCGCAATGGGATGCTGCGCAGCTGCTGGCCGCACTGGCCGGCGCTGTACCGGAGCGCATTGCCTACAGCGAGACACGCCGCCTGGCCTATCTGGATATGCCGCTCACCAGCACCGGCGAACTGGAGTTCCGTCCCCCCGACTGGCTGCGGCGCAGTGTGCAGGGCAGTGGCGAGAGCTATGTCATCACCGGTGATGCGGTGCGCATCGAAGGCAACGGCGCCCGCCGCGAGGTTCCGCTCGATCTGCACCCGGCGCTGCGTGCCTTTGCCGAATCCCTGCGTGCCACCCTGGCCGGCGATCTGCCGCGGCTGCAACGCTACTTCACCGTCGAACTGCAGGGTAGCGAGCCTGCCTGGCGTCTGCACCTGCGGCCGCGTGACGCCAGTGTGGCCAGCGTGATCCAATCCATTGAATTGAGTGGCAACGGCACGACACTGCGACGCATCGAGACCCGCGAGGCCGGCGGCGATGTGACCATCACCGAACTCAAGGGCGGCGCATGAAGGCGCGCCTGCCATTGTGGCTGTGGCTCGTACTGCTCGCCGCGGGCACCCTCTACAGCCTTACCCGCGTCAGCGTGGTGAGCGACATGGCCGCGTTCCTGCCACGCGGGGAGGGGCTGGAGCAGGCCCTGCTGCTGGATGCGCTGCGTGAGGGCCCCGCCGCGCGCCTGATCATCGTTGCCCTCGGTGGCACGGAGGACACGGTGCGGTTGGCCGCTGCCAGCCGGGCGCTGGCGGAACGTCTGCAGAGCGATTCCCGTTTCCTGCGCGTAGCCAACGGTCCGTCTGCCTTGCCGACGGCAGAGCAGGGGCGCTGGTTCCCTTATCGTTATCTGCTGGTACCGCTGGCACCCGATGCCTTTACTGCCGATCGCCTGCGCGTGGAGCTGGAGGCGCGCTTGCGCGAACTGTCCGCACCGTTGCCAGCGCTGGACAAGGCAAGACTGCCGGCCGACCCGCAGGCCGTGTTCCGCCGCGTGCTGGCCGGCTGGCAGGAGGGCAGCGCGCCGCCGCTACAGCACGGCGTCTGGTTCGATGCCGCGGGGCGGCAGGCGCTGTTGTTGCTGGAGACCCGTGCCGGCGGTTTCGATCTCGATGCACAGGCGGCGGCGCACGCGGCGATCCTCGCCGCGGTAGAGGCGGGAGTGAGCGTTGAGCTCACGGGCCCCGGCATCATCGCTGCGGCCTCGCGCGACATCATCCGCAGCGAGGTGCAGTGGCTGAGTGCCCTGGCCACGCTGGTGCTGCTGGCGCTCCTGCTCGTCGCCTATCGCAGCCCGCGCCTTTTGTTGTTGAGTATCTTGCCGCTCGCGGCGGGCATCGTCGCTGCGGTGACGCTTACTGCGCTGGTGTTCGGCAGCCTGCACGGTATCACCCTGGCCTTCGGCATCACCCTGCTGGGTGTGGCCATCGACTATCCGTTGCATCTGTTTTCCCATCTGCACAGCGGCGAAGCACCGCGCCTGACATTGCAACGCATCTGGCCCACGTTGCGTCTCGGTGTGGCGAGTAGCGCCGTCGGCTATCTGGCCATGGCGGCCAGTCCCTTTGCTGGCCTGGCGCAACTGGCCGTGTTCACGGTGAGCGGCCTGGTGGCCGCCGCGCTCACGGTGCGCTGGGTGTTGCCGCTGCTGTTGCCGTCGGCGCCGGTCATGCGCTTGTTCCCGCTCGCCGCCGGTGGCGCCGGGCGCGGTCTGTGGCCGCTGCCACTATTGCTGCTGCTGGCGCTGGCCTATCTGCTGCTGACGCCGCGACCGCTGCTGGAGACCGAACTGTCCGCCCTGAGCCCGGTGCCGGCGGACAGGCGTGCGCTGGATGAGCGCCTGCGTCGGGCGGTGGGCGCACCGGACGTGAGCCGCTTGCTGCTGCTGCAGGGGCGCAGCGCCGAGGAAGTGTTGCAGCGCAGCGAGGCGCTGGTTGCACCGCTGGATGCCTTGCGTACCGAGGATATCATCGGCGGCTATCGTCTGCCGTCGCAGTATCTGCCTGCCGCAACTACCCAAGGTGCCCGCGCCGCGGTCTTGCCCGAGCCGGCGTCACTGGCTGCGGCACTGGAGGCCGCACGGCAAGGTCTGCCATTTCGCGCGGCTCTGTTCCAGCCCTTTGTGCGTGATGTGGAACTCAGTCGCACGCTGGCACCGCTGACGCCGTCCGCTGTCGCCGATACCCTCGTGGGTACACGACTCAGTGCCCTGTTGCGGCCGCACGGCGACGGCTGGCTCGGTGTGGTGCCGCTGTATGCCGTACAGGACGAGGCGGCGCTGATGCGTTGGTCCGTACAGGCGACGCCGTCGGTACGCTATCTCAATCTGCGCGCGGCAGCGGATCAGATGGTAGAGCGCTTTCTGCGCGGGGCGGGCGCTTATCTGCTGGCCGGGTTGGTGTTGATTCTGCTGTTGCTGGGCGCGGGCCTGCGCAGTGCGGCGCAGCTGACGCGGGTGGTGTTGCCGGTGCTGACTGCACTGGCACTGACGGCGGCGCTACTGCATGCCCTGGGGGCGCAGCTGTCGCTGTTCCATCTGATGGCCATGCTGCTGGTGCTGGGACTGGGCATCGATTATGGCCTGTTCTTCGCCCGCCGCGCCGCGACGGAGGAGCGTGCCCGTACTGGCCACGCGGTAACGGTGTGTGCTATCTCCACCGCCAGCGTGTTTGGTATCCTCGCGCTCTCGCAGATTCCGGTGTTGCACGCCATCGGCAGCACTGTCGCTCTCGGGGTGACGCTCAGTTACGGATTTGCCCGTTTCGTACGGACGACATAGGAAACCCATGCCCTTCGAACCTCTGATTCTTACGGCCTATAGCACGGTCAGCGCCCTCGGTCATGGCCGCGGCGTGGCGCTGGACGCCCTGCTGCAGGGGCACAGTGGCCTGCGCCGCTGTGATTACGAGGGTGCCGACATGGAGACCTGGATCGGACGCGTTGATGGCATTGAGGATGTGGTGTTGCCGACGGCATTGGCGCCGTTCGCTTGCCGCAACAACCGCCTTGCGGCCCTTGGCCTGGAGAGTGACGGCTTTGCGACCGCCGTGGCGGCAGCGCGGGCGCGCTACGGCGCGGCACGCATCGGCGTGTTTCTCGGCACCAGCACCTCCGGCATCGAGGCCACCGAGCAGGCCTACCGTCGTCGCGGCGACGAAGGCGGTCCGTTGCCGGCAGATTTCGACTATCGCCATACCCACAACACCTTTTCCGTGGCGGACTTCACGCGTCGCTATCTCGGTCTTGCCGGCCCCGCACAGGTGATCTCCACCGCTTGTTCCTCCAGTGCCAAGGTCTTTGCCGCCGCCAGCCGCCACATCCGTGCCGGCTGGTGCGATGCGGCGGTGGTGGGTGGTGTGGACAGCCTGTGCCTCACCACACTGTATGGCTTCAATTCCCTCGAGCTGGTGTCGCGCCGGCCCTGCCGGCCGTGGGATGCGGCACGCGACGGCATCAACATCGGTGAAGCCGCCGGCTTCGCCCTGTTGGAACGCGAGGGAGAGGGGGTGCGCCTGCTGGGGTATGGCGAGAGCAGTGATGCCTACCACATGTCCACGCCGCATCCCGAAGGTGAGGGTGCCCTGCGGGCGATGCAGGCGGCGCTGGACAGTGCCGGACTCGCGGCGAGGCAGATCGATTACATCAACCTGCATGGTACCGCCACGCCATCCAACGATCGGGCCGAGGACCGCGCAGTCATGCGGCTGTTCGCGGGCGAGGTCCCCTGCAGCTCCACCAAGGGCTGGACTGGCCATACCCTGGGCGCCGCCGGTATCACCGAAGCCATCTTCTGCGCCCTCGCCATTGAGGAAGGCTTTGTGCCCGGCAGTCTCAATACCGAACAGCTCGATCCTGAGTTGTTCGCCCCCATCGTGCGCACCACACGGCGGCAACCGGTACGGATTGTGATGAGCAACTCCTTCGGTTTTGGCGGCAGTAACTGCGCGCTGATTCTGGGGCGACCGGCATGATACAGATCAGTGTAGAGAGCATCGGTCTGACTGCCGCCGGGATGCCGGGGTGGGAGGCGGCACGGCCGGTGTTGCGTGGCGAGGCAGCACTGGATGCCACGGCCTTGCCGGCGTTCCGGGCCAATCTGCTGCCGCCCAACGAACGGCGCCGTACCACGGCACTGATCAAGCTGGCGCTGCAGACGGCAGAGGATGCGCTGGCGCGCAGCCGCTACGGCATGGATGAACTGGCCTCGGTGTTTGCCTCGTCCGAGGGTGACGGCGAGATCGTGGATCGCATCTGCACGGCACTGACGCTGCCGGGACATCCTGTGTCGCCCACCCATTTCCACAATTCGGTGCACAACGCGCCGGCCGGCTACTGGGCCATCGCCGGCGGCTCGCATCATGTTTCCACCAGCTTGGCCGCGGGAGCAGATTCCTTCGCCGCCGGTCTGCTGGAGGCGGCGAGTGTCGCCGTGCTGGAGCGGGTGCCGGTGTTGCTGCTGGCCTACGATTATGCGTTGCCACCAGCCCTGGCCGGGCGCGGCTATGTGGACACCGTGTTCGCTGTCGCCATGGTGCTTGCCGCGGATGATGGCAGTGGCCTGGCACGGCTGAGGCTGGACGTCCAGCCAGGCAGCGTGCAGCCGCCGCCAATGGGGGCGGAGCTGGCTGCGCTGCGCGCGCACAACCCTGCCGCAGCTGCTTTGCCGCTACTGCAGCTGCTGGCGCGTGGTGATTCCGCCATGCTGTGCCTGCCATGCCAGGAGCAGCTCACCCTGCAGATAGAGATCGAGACGTGAGCGTGGAACGTGATGAACTCTGTGCCCTGATCCCGCATGCCGGCAGCATGTGTCTGCTCGATCGTGTCGAGCAGTGGGATGACGAGAGCATCGTGTGCAGCAGCCTGAGCCACCATCGCGCCGACAATCCGCTGCGCGTTGATGGCAGTCTCGCCGCGGTACACGGTGTCGAATACGGTGCCCAGGCTATGGCAGTGCACGGCGGCCTGCTGGCGCGGCGCGCCGGGGCGCAGTTGCCTGCCGGTTATCTGGCGGCACTGCGCGACGTGCGTCTGCACGCGGGGCATCTGGATGTGGTGGATGGGCCCTTGCAGGTTGTTGCCGTGCGCCTGATGGCAGAGGGCGGTAACCTGATGTATCGCATCGAAGTCAGTGGTGCAGGACGCGTGCTGGTGGCGGCACGGGTGACGGTGGCCGACATGAGCGGGAGAACAGCATGAAACGCGCCCTGGTGACCGGCGGCAGCGGCGACATCGGTGCCGCCATTTGTCGCCGCCTGGCAGCGGAGGGGGTGGCGGTGCTGGTGCATGCCAACAGCCAACCGCAGCGTGCCGAGGCGGTATGTGACGAAATCAGCGCGGCCGGTGGTCGGGCATCCCCGTTGGTGTTCGACGTCACCGACGGGGCGCAATGCCGGAAGATCCTCACTGCCGAGACCGAGCGTGCGCCGATCCAGATCGTGATCAACAACGCCGGTCTGCATGACGACGCGCCCCTCGCCGGCATGTCGGAAGAACAATGGCGGCGGGTGATCGACGTGTCGCTCAACGGCTTTTACAACGTCACCCAGCCGCTGCTGTTGCCGATGATGGCGACGCGCTGGGGACGCATCGTCAGTCTGTCGTCCATCGCCGGCGTGATGGGCAACCGCGGCCAGGCCAATTATGCCGCCGCCAAGGCCGGCCTGCACGGCGCCAGCAAGTCGCTGGCACTGGAACTGGCCTCGCGCGGCGTCACTGTCAACGTGGTGGCGCCGGGGATCATCGCCGGACGCATGACCGGGCAGGTGTTCGACAAGGAGACCATCAAGACCTTGGTGCCCATGAAGCGCGCCGGTCAGCCGGAAGAGGTGGCCGAGCTGGTGGCGTTTCTTGCCTCGGAGCGCGCCGGCTATATCTCGGGCCAGGTTATCGGTATCAACGGGGCGATGGCATGAGTGCCGCTAATGCAGTGATCGTGATCCCCGCCTATAACGAGGCGGCGACCATCCGTACGGTGGTACAGCGCGCTATGCAGCATGGGCCGGTCGTCGTGGTGGACGACGGCTCCACTGATGACACCGTGGCGCAGCTCGATGGTCTCGGCGTCACCGTGTTGCGCAATGAGCAGAACAGCGGCAAGGCGGCCAGCCTGTGGCGCGGCATGCAGCATGCGTTGTCCCAGGGGGCTGCGGCAGTGATCTCCATCGATGGCGACGGCCAGCATGCCCCGGAGGACATCCCGCGTCTGTTGGCCGTGTCTGCCCGCCTGCCGCGGGCAGTGGTGATCGCGGCACGGTTGCGCGACCGGGACAGCGCACCACGGGCACGACGCATCGCCAACGGCGTGGCCGATTTCTGGATATCCTGGGCGGCGGGGTGCTCCATCGTCGACAGCCAGTCTGGTTTCCGCCTTTATCCGGCGGAGCTGTTGCACAGTTATGTGCCGCGTCTGCGCAAGCGGGGCGGGTTTGTGTTCGAGAGTGAAATTCTGATCGATGCGGTGAGATGCGGATTTGACTGTGTCGCCGTGCCCATCGACACGGTGTATCACGCTGGGGCGCGGCCCAGCCATTTCCGGCCGGTGGCCGATATTGCGCGTATCGTGCTGATGGTGGCGGGGAAACTGTTTGCCCGTGGCATGTATCCGCAGGGTTTGTGGCGAGTCTGGCGGGAGCCGGCGCGTATCGAGAATTGAACACGGCGCACGCCCTGGTCGACGTGCGCCGTGCCATGCTTACAGCAGGTTCAGCTGGGACTGGATGTTCTGCTGCAGACGCTGTACCCAGCCATTGTAGTTACCATGGATGTTGCTGCCGTCGTAGTTGAGATTCTCGCTGTTGCGATAGGTGATGCTGTAACTCTTGGTGTTGTAGGTGATGTCCACCTGGGCCATGTGCGTGCGCAGGTGGAGGGTGCCGATGACGTGGCCGGTTTTTTCGAACTTCATGTTCCAGCCGAGGGTGGCGCCGGCACGCAGTATCGCTTTCTTGACGTCATCAGCGCTGGCCGCTTTGTCGCTGTTGGTGACCACGGTGGCTTCGGTGACGTTGTAAATGGGGGTCGAGGTGCGACAACCGGTGGCGATGGCGAGGGCTATGCTGGTGAGCAGCACGATGGCAAACAGCTTATTCATTGAGTCTTCTCCTTGTTGATTATTGGTGGTTCATCCAGACGATGACATTACCCCCAGGGATGTGCCATGCCTTGCAGACAGCAGTCGTCTTGTCGTGTCTGTATCCCCAGTCGCGACGACGAGTGGAAACCAGATGGTATCAATGGTTATGCGTAAACCCAATGGCAAAATCATGGGCAACAGGATGTTGAAAGGTTTTGGGCTGATGCTTCTTCTGCTGGCCAGCGCGGGCGTGCAGGCGCAGTTGTCGCGCCAATGCGTACTGGAGCCCGTGTTCGAGGGGAAGGTTTGTTTCCACGAGAGTAATGGTGATGCATCGCCTACCGTAGTGCTTGTCCATGGCCTCGGTGGCAGTGCCGATGACTGGAGGGCGCAAATCCCGCCGCTGGCCGGGCGCTATCACGTGTTGGCTATCGATCTGCCGGGTTTTGGTCACTCGGATGGCGGCAGCAAGCATTACACTCCGGAAAACTATGCGGCGGTACTGCACCATCTGATTCAGCAGCGTGCCCGTGCCCCGGTGCTGCTGGTGGGGCACTCCCTGGGCGGTGCGGTGGCGCTCAACTATGCCGCCCTGTACCCCGAGACAGTGAGCCGCCTGGTGGTGGTGGATGTGGCGGGCATTCTGCACCGCTTGGCCTACAACAAATTCCTGGTGGGCAGTTGGCTGCATGGGGGCAACACGGCATCACGCTGGTCATCGGAATGGTTGCAGAGTTTTGCCGGCAAATTTCTTGAAGGCGCGGAGTCTTATCCCATCGACAGCGTGGATGTGCTGGATGCTCCCCATGGCGTGGTCGCTGAACGGAATATTGCCGCGATGGCGCTGCTGGAAGCCGATTTTACGCCTTTGCTGCCGCAGGTTACGTCCCCGGTGATGATACTGTGGGGGCAGGAGGACAGCATTGCACCGCTGCGCACGGCGCATGTATTGCTGCATCGCCTGTCGCATGCATGGCTGGAGATCATCCCTGGCGCCGGGCATGTGCCGATGAGCGAACAGCCCGATGAGTTCAACCGCCGGCTGCTGGCGGCGCTCGGTGGAGCATTGCCGCCGCCTTTGGCGCATGAGTCGGAAGGCGATGCCAAGCGTATCGGTCGCTGCGAACGCCAGCGCAACGTGCGCTTCACCGGACGTTATCGCCGCGTCGAGCTCCATCATTGCAGCGATGTTATGATCGCGGATGCCGAGCTCGACGAGCTGTATGTATTCGAGTCGCGGGTACTCATCGAACGCAGCCGTATCGGTGGTGGCGGCCTGGCCGTGGACGCCATCGGTTCGGACGTGAAGATGACTGCGGTAGAGATACACGGCGACGTGGCGCTGCGCGTGGCGCGCAGCCGGCTGGACCTGGCTGCCGTCGACCTGGAAGGGCGGGAGGCGGCGGTGACGGCCGTGAGCAATTCCAAGGCGGTCTTTTCCCTATGCCGGGTCAACAGCCCGCATCGCGCTGGGGGCCTGCACGGCTACTATGCATTGACGCCGCAGTCGCCGCTGTGAACATTGCTGCTTGTATCCGCAAATCAATCCGTTAGAATGGCGTCCCTTGCGGTACTTTGAGTGTCGCCACCCATCAAGGCATCGGTGATGCCCACGTTCAAGCCGGAGTAGCACGCGGCCCCTCGTATAGGCCGCCACTGGAGAAAGCAATGCCCACGATTACCCTTCCCGACGGCAGTACGCGTTCCTTTGACCATCCCGTTACCGTGCTGGATGTCGCCGCCGCCATCGGCCCCGGCCTGGCCAAGGCCGCCCTGGCCGGCAAGGTGGACGGCCAGCTGGTCGATACCTCCTGCACCCTGGACCACGACGTGCAGCTGGCCATTGTCACCGGCCGTGACGAGGAGGGCGTCGATATCATCCGCCACTCCACCGCCCATCTGCTGGCCCAGGCCGTCAAGCGGCTGTTTCCCACCGCCCAGGTCACCATCGGCCCGGTAATCGAGAACGGCTTCTACTATGACTTCGCCTACGAGCGCCCCTTCACCAGCGAAGACCTGGAGAAGATCGAGGCCGAGATGGAGAAGCTCGCCGCCAGTGACCTCAAGGTCGAGCGTTCGGTGATGCCGCGCGAGGAGGCCATCGAGTTTTTCCGCAACATGGGGGAGGCCTACAAGGCCGAGATCATCACCGATATCCCGCACGGCGAGAACATCTCTCTCTACCGGCAGGGCGATTTCATCGACCTGTGCCGCGGCCCGCATGTGCCGTCCACCGGCAAGTTGCAGGCCTTCAAGCTGATGAAGGTGGCCGGTGCCTACTGGCGCGGTGACTCCAAGAACGAGATGCTGACCCGCATCTACGGCACCGCCTGGGGCGACAAGAAGGCACTGAAGGAGTACCTGCATCGCCTGGAAGAGGCGGAAAAGCGTGACCATCGCAAGATCGGCCGCCAGCTTGACCTGTTCCATACCCAGGAAGAGGCCCCGGGCATGGTGTTCTGGCACGCCCCCGGCTGGACCCTGTGGCAGGGGGTGGAGCAGTACATGCGCCAGGTGTTCCGCGACAACGGCTACCAGGAGGTGCGCACGCCCCAGGTGGTGGACCGCAGCCTGTGGGAAAAGTCCGGCCACTGGGACAAGTTCGGCGACGCCATGTTTACCACCCATTCGGAAAACCGCGACTACGCGGTCAAGCCGATGAACTGTCCCGGCCACATCCAGATATTCAACCAGGGGCTGAAGAGCTACCGCGACCTGCCGCTGCGTCTGGCGGAGTTCGGCTCCTGTCACCGCAACGAGCCGTCGGGCACACTGCACGGCATCATGCGGGTGCGCAACTTCACCCAGGACGACGCACACATATTCTGTAGCGAGGCCCAGATCCAGGGGGAGGTGTCGGCGTTCATTGACCTGCTGTACAAGGTTTACGCGGATTTCGGTTTCAACGACATCATCATCAAGCTGTCCACCCGGCCGGAGCAGAGGGTAGGGTCGGACGAGGTATGGGACAAGGCGGAACATGCGCTGGAACAGGCACTTAACGCCAAGGGGCTGGCCTGGGACCTGCAGCCGGGTGAGGGCGCCTTCTACGGCCCGAAGATCGAGTTCTCCCTCAAGGACTGCCTGGGCCGCGTCTGGCAGTGCGGCACCATCCAGGCGGACTTCTCCATGCCGGGCCGGCTGGATGCCCATTTCATCGCCGAGGACGGCAGCAAGCAGGTGCCGGTCATGCTGCACCGGGCCATCCTGGGCTCCCTGGAGCGCTTCATCGGTATCCTCATCGAGCACCATGCCGGCGTCTTCCCCCTGTGGCTGGCGCCCCAGCAGGTGGCGGTGCTGAATATCACTGACCGCCAGGCCGAATATGTGCAGCAGGTGGAGCGGACTCTGGCCGCGCGCGGCATCCGGGTCAAGTCCGACTTGAGAAATGAGAAAATAGGCTTTAAAATCCGCGAACATACCCTGCAGCGAGTGCCGTATCTGCTGGTCATCGGCGACCGCGAGGTGGAACAACAGGCTGTGGCCGTGCGCACGCGCGGTGGTGAGGACCTCGGCAGCATGACGCTGGAAGCGTTTGTCGAGCGCCTGACCGCCGAGATCGCGAGCCGCGGCCGCGCTTTTTTGGAGGAATAGAGCATCAACACCAGAACAGGTCAGGCGCGTCCCACTGAGGGAGGCGCCCGTTTAAACGAAGAGATCACTGTTCCCGAGGTGCGTCTCATCGGTACGGAAGGCGAGCAGGTAGGCGTCGTTTCCATCGCTGAGGCGTTGCGCATTGCGGAAGAGGCAGAGTTGGACTTGGTGGAGGTGGCGGCCGACGCCAAACCGCCGGTCTGCCGCATCATGGATTACGGCAAGTATCTTTTTGAAGAAAACAAGAAGAAGCATGCCGCCCGCAAGAAGCAGAAACAGATTCAGATCAAGGAGATCAAGTTCCGACCAGGGACGGAAGAGGGGGACTACCAGGTAAAACTGCGCAACCTGGTGCGTTTCCTGGAAGACGGGGACCGGGCCAAAATCACGCTGCGATTCCGCGGTCGCGAGATGGCCCACCAAGAGCTTGGGCTGAAGTTGCTCAAGCGCATCGAGGCAGACCTTGTCGAGGTGGGAACGGTAGAACAGTTCCCGCGTCTGGAAGGTCGTCAGATGGTCATGGTTATCGTCCCCAAAAAGAAAAAGTAGGCCAGTGCGGCCTGCGGGGTGCGCTACTGTCAGTCTTGCGCGGCTGCCAGTGTGAAAATGTGCACTTGATTATCAACCGATAAATGCGGAGTTAGTGTAATGCCCAAGATGAAGACTAAGCGCGGGGCGGCCAAGCGTTTCAAGGCCACCGCCGGCGGTTTCAAGCGTGGCCAGGCGTTCAAGCGCCACATCCTTACCAAGAAGACCACCAAGCGCAAGCGTCAGCTGCGTGATGACGCAATGGTTGCAGCAGTCGACACCCGCATGGTGTCCCGTCTGATGCCCTACGCCTAAGTGAGGTAAGGATAAATGGCAAGAGTAAAACGTGGTGTAGTGGCGCGTGCGCGTCACAAGAAGGTCCTGGCCAAGGCCAAGGGTTACTATGGCATGCGTCGCAATGTGTACCGCGTTGCCAAGCAGGCGGTCACCAAGGCCGGTCAGTATGCCTATCGCGACCGTCGCCAGAAGAAGCGTCAGTTCCGTACCCTGTGGATTGCCCGTATCAACGCGGCATCCCGCGAGTGCGGCCTGTCCTACAGCCGCATGATCAATGGCCTGAAGAAGGCTGGTATCGAGATCGACCGCAAGGTACTGTCCGACATCGCCATTTTCGACAAGAACGGCTTTGCCGTGTTGGCGGAGAAGGCCAAGGCCAGCCTGGCGGCATAAGCGTTTCACCGGCACAGCCGGCGCCCGGCGCCGGCTGCCAAAGGTAAGCCGCTTCATGAAGAGGGGAAGGCCGTTGGCCTTCCCCTTTTTGTTTTGTCCGGGATGGACTTATGCCGCTGAGGCCAAGGACGCCCGGGAGCGGTGCTTACACCACAATGAATTCTCAATCCGCTACGCGGCCACGGGCCGCAGACGGGGTAATGACCGTGCAGGACGAACTCCAGCAACAGGTGACACAGGCGTGTGAGGCCGTGGCCGCGGCCGCTGATCTGGCCGCCCTCGATCAGGTGCGTGTGCACTATCTGGGCAAGAAAGGCGTGCTCACCGAGCGTATGAAGCAGCTCGGCCAGCTGGCGCCGGAAGATCGGCCCAGGGTTGGCGCATTGATCAACACCGCCAAGGAGCAGGTGCAGCAGGCGATTGAAGCGCGCAAGGACGGCCTGCAGTCCGCCGCACTCGATGCGCGACTTGCTGCCGAGGCGGTGGATGTCACCCTGCCGGGCCGCGGCCAGCGCAGCGGTGGCTTGCATCCGGTGACACGGGTACTGTCGCGCATCGAGGCGTTGTTCAGCCAGCTCGGCTTCACGGTAGCCGAGGGACCGGAAGTGGAAGACGATTTCCACAACTTCGAGGCGCTCAACATTCCCGCCTCGCATCCGGCACGCGCCATGCACGATACCTTCTATTTCGATGCGCGCACCCTGCTGCGTACGCATACCTCGCCGGTGCAGATCCGCGCCATGGAAAAGCAGCAGCCGCCGTTGCGCATCATTGCGCCGGGGCGGGTGTATCGCTGCGACTACGATCAGACCCACTCGCCGATGTTTCACCAGGTGGAGGGACTGCTGGTGGATGACCGGGTTACCTTTGCCGATCTGAAGGGCATTCTCGATGACTTCCTGCGCAATTTCTTCGAGGGCGACTTCAAGGTGCGTTTCCGTCCTTCCTATTTCCCGTTCACCGAGCCATCGGCGGAGGTGGACGTGCAGTGCGTGATGTGCGGCGGCAGCGGCTGCCGTTCCTGCAAGCATACCGGCTGGCTGGAAGTCGGCGGCTGCGGCATGGTGCACCCCAACGTGTTCAAGGCGGTGGGCATCGACAGCGAACGTTACACCGGCTTTGCCTTCGGCATGGGCGTGGAGCGCCTCGCCATGCTGCGTTATGGCGTCAATGATCTGCGCCTGTTCTTCGAGAACGACCTGCGCTTCCTGGAGCAGTTCCGATGAAATTCAGTGAACAGTGGTTGCGGGAGTGGGTAAACCCCGCGGTGGATAACGATACCCTGTCGGCCCAGCTGACCATGGCCGGCCTCGAGGTCGATGCCGTGGCGCCGGTGGCCGAGGCCTTCAGCGGCGTGGTGGTGGGCGAGGTGCTGCAGGTGGAGCAGCACCCCGACGCCGACAAGTTGCGCGTATGCCAGGTGAACATCGGCACGGGGGAGCCGCTCAACATCGTGTGCGGCGCGGCCAACGTGCGCGCAGGCCTGCGCGTACCGACCGCCACCATCGGTGCGGTGTTGCCCGGTGATTTCAGGATCAAGAAATCCAAGCTGCGTGGCGTGGAGTCCTTCGGCATGCTGTGCTCGGCCAAGGAACTGGGACTGGCGGAGACCTCCGAGGGCCTGCTGGAGCTGGCGCTGGACGCGCCGGTGGGGCGCGACCTGCGCGACTATCTGCAGCTGGATGACGTTACCTTCGAGTTGGGCCTGACGCCCAATCGCGGTGATTGCCTGTCCATCGCCGGCATTGCGCGCGAGGTGGGCGTGGTCAACCGTTGCGCCGTCACCGCACCGCACATCGATGCGGTGGCGGCGGGTAGCGCGGATACCTTCCCGGTCAGCGTCACCGCCCCGGCCGATTGCCCGCGCTATGTGGGGCGGGTGATTCGCGGCATCAACCCGCAGGCGACAACGCCGGTCTGGATGGTGGAGCGCCTGCGCCGCAGCGGTGTGCGCAGCCTGGGTCCGGCGGTGGACATCACCAACTATCTGCTGCTCGAACTGGGGCAGCCGATGCATGCCTTCGACCTGGCCAGGCTCAAAACCGGCATTGAAGTGCGTCGCGCCAGGGCCGGCGAAACCCTGGCCCTGCTCAACGGCAGCACCGTGGAGTTGGATGGGGACACGCTCGTCATTGCCGACGGCAATGGTCCCCAGGCCCTCGCCGGTGTGATGGGCGGTGACGCCACGGCGGTGGGTGATGCCACCGTGGACATCTTCCTGGAAAGCGCCTTCTTTGCACCCGAGGCGATCGTCGGTCGCGCCCGCCGCTATGGTCTGCACACCGATTCGTCGCACCGTTTCGAGCGCGGCGTATCGCCCGCCCTGCAACGTGATGCGCTGGAGCGGGCCACCGCGCTGTTCGTGCAGATCACCGGCGGCGTGCCCGGGCCGGTGGTTGAGGTCACGCATGAAGCGTACCTGCCGCAGCGGGCATCGATCACTCTGCGTCAGGTGCGCATCAAGCGTGTGCTCGGTTTTGAGCTGCCTGTCGCCGAGGTGGAGGATATCCTCGCGCGTCTCGGTCTCAGCGTGGAGTCGGTAGCTGAGGGTTGGCGTGTTATTCCGCCGGCCTGGCGCTTCGACATCGCCATTGAGGAAGACCTGATCGAGGAGCTGGCACGTATCCACGGCTACGATCATCTGCCCAGTATCCGCCCCATTGCCGCCATGCAGATGGGGGAGGTAGGGGAAGGTCAATTGGGTCTGGAACAATTGCGCCGTCTGCTGGTGACACGGGGTTACCAGGAGGCCGTGACCTACAGCTTCGTTGCGCCCGAACTGCAGCAGCTGCTGGAGCCGTCCCTGGCACCGCTGGCCCTGGCCAACCCGATCTCCGCCGAAATGGCGGTGATGCGCACCACTCTGTGGGCCGGCCTGGTGCAGGCCCTGGTCTATAACACCAACCGCCAGCAGGGGCGGGTGCGGCTGTTCGAGTCCGGGATGCGCTTCCTGCCGGAGGCTACGGGCCTGCGGCAGGACCGGGTCATTGCCGGCCTGGCCTATGGTGCCGCTCTGCCCGAGCAGTGGGGGGAAGCCGTGCGCCCGGTGGATTTCTTCGACCTCAAGGCGGACGTGGAGGCGGTGTTGGCCCTCTCTGGCCTGGATGCCACGGTGAGTTTTGTCGCCGCAGCTCATCCTGCCCTACATCCCGGCCAATCGGCGCGTATCGAACAGAATGGTGCCCCGTTGGGGTGGATCGGTGCCTTGCATCCCGTGGTGACGGAAAAACTGGGGTTGGTGGGGGGCACGCTGGTGTTCGAATTGGCACTGGAACCCCTGTTGCGGGGACGCAAGCCACGCTTCCATGAACTTTCCCGTTTCCCGGCAGTTCGGCGTGATATTGCGGTAGTTATCGATAATTCGGTGCCTGTCGATGCAGTCTTGGCTGTCATCCGCCGGTCCGCGCCTGATACCCTGCAAGAGTTAAAGTTATTTGACTTGTATACAGGCAAAGGTATTGATTCGGGTCGAAAAAGTCTCGCCATGGGCTTGACCTTGCAGGCTGATTCGCGCACCCTTACAGACTCTGAGGTAGACGCGGCGCTGGAATCCATTCTGGCAACGCTCAAGGCCGAACTGGGTGCAACCCTGAGAGATTGAGGTTAGCGGGAAATGGCGTTGACCAAAGCGGAAATAGCCGAACGCCTGTACGAGGAACTCGGGCTGAACAAGCGCGAGGCCAAGGAACTGGTGGAAATATTCTTTGAAGAGATCCGTGGCGCTTTGCAAAGTGGCGACCAGGTAAAACTCTCAGGTTTCGGCAATTTTGACCTGCGCGATAAAAAGCAGCGTCCGGGGCGTAACCCCAAGACTGGTGAGGAAATTCCCATCACCGCCCGGCGTGTGGTTACCTTCCGTCCAGGGCAAAAACTAAAGGCGAGGGTTGAGGCTTATGCTGGAACCCAGCAACAATAACGAATTGCCGCCCATCCCGGGCAAGCGCTACTTCACCATCGGCGAAGTGAGCGAGCTGTGCGACGTCAAGCCGCATGTGCTGCGCTATTGGGAGCAGGAGTTTCCCCAGCTCAAGCCGGTAAAGCGGCGTGGCAACCGCCGTTATTATCAGCGCCACGACGTCATCATGATCCGCCAGATCCGTGGCCTGTTGTATGAGCAGGGTTTCACCATCGGCGGTGCACGGCAGCGTCTGGAGCAGGAAGTGGCACCGGAGCAGGCGGTCACAGTGGAACCGCATGTATTGCATGCCCTGCGTGAAGAACTGGAAGAAATTCTGGCGATACTCAAGCGCTAACCCGTTCCTATCTACTGTGCACTGGTGTATCATTTGCGCCTTCCGCACAGCGGGTCTTCTGCAGTTTCAGCTTTATCCAATCGGGGCGTAGCGCAGCCTGGTAGCGCACTTGCATGGGGTGCAAGTGGTCGGAGGTTCAAATCCTCTCGCCCCGACCAATCACGTCATTTTCCTCAGAGCAATCCACTGTAGCGTTTCGCAAACCTCCGCCCACGACGTGGTCGGGGTTGACGCCGGCCGTCCCTGGCCTGTGCCCTGCGGGCAGCCTGCGGCTGTCCCGTTGCGCTCCCGGCGTAACGGGAAAATCCCTGCGCCGTGAACGGCATCCTGCCGAGAGTCCTCTGCGCTTCATAATCCAAACCACGGATGGGGCCATGTCTGGTGTTTCTGGTACCAGCGTGATCTTGTGCGACGGTAATCAAGTGCAGTCCGAACGGTCGGTTATCGCCCCATCGAAATTACTAATTCACTGTTGCATTGCATCGGCAGGCGGCAGTTAGCATAATCGGACCCATGGACCAGGCAATCATTTCAGATCAGGAATTGCGTTCTCACGCCCTTTTCAGCGGTTTGAGCGACGATGAATTGGACCGCATCAAGGAAGGGATTCAGTTGGTGCAGTTGGCCGAAGGGGAACACCTGTTTACACAGGGGCAGCCGGCTGACCGTTTCTTTATGCTGCGCCGTGGCCAGGTCAAGCTGTATCGGCTTTCGCCTACCGGTAATGAAAAGGTCATTGAGATCATCAGGCCAGGGCAATGCTTTGCCGAGGCAGTGATGTTCATGGATGTGCAGCGCTACCCCGTGAGTTCGCAGGCACTGGTGCCGGCCGAGCTTTACGCCATAAATGCCAGGAGCTTCCTCGGGGTGCTGCGTGAGTCGGTGGACACCTGTTTCCGCGTGATGGCAGACATGAGCGTGCGGCTGCATCACCGCCTGAACGAGATCGATGCCCTGACGCTACAAAACGCGACCTTGCGCCTAGTGAACTACCTGGTGGGACAGGCGCCGAAGGATGCGGAGAATGAGGCCGAGGTGTCATTGCCGGCGGCCAAGAATATCATCGCCTCCCGCCTGTCGGTCCAGCCGGAGACCCTGTCGCGCATCCTCCACTCGCTGAGCGACAACGGGCTGATCAGCGTCAAGGGCCTGAGCGTACACATCCACGATTTGAAGAAGCTGCGGGCGTATTGCGATTGATCCCCGCGCACTGCCGCAGGCGCCAAGATTTCCTGCCCACGCACTCATTCTGAATAGAGCATCTGCCGGCGCGTGCCGGCGAATATTCCCGCGATCAGTACACCTGGCGCCACCACTGTTGTTCGGTAGTGAACGGTCCTTCTAACGGCTGGTGCCGCGGCTGTAGGTGGTCTTGTTGTGTACATTGTATTTGCCTGACGGTTTCTTCATCGGCAGGCGTTTCACTTCCTCCAGCGTGGTGGCGTCATAAATCACCAGCGCGCCATCCATCTCCCAGATACTGACCAAGGCGTAGCGGCCGTCGTTGGTGAATTCGACATGGGCGGCAGTCTTGCCCGGTGCCGGGCGCAGGGTCTTGACGATTTCCAGGCTGCGCTTGTCGATGACGTGCATGGCATCCTTGTGTGGGCCGGTGAACACGTCGACCCAGGCGTAAGGCGTGTTGTCGTGGCTGCGCATGAAGAAACCGGGACCGAGGGTGTCGATGCGCTTGATGGTCTTCCAGGTCTTCAGGTCGATAATGCTGACGACGCCTTCCTTGATGTTGGGCGTGGCGAGCACATCGCGCCCTTCATGCTCGAAGGTGATGCCGGAGCCGAGGTGCGGCATGCCGGGCAGGTCCAGATCGGCGATCTTGCGGCCGATATACAGATCCAGCACCTGGCCACCGCCGTCGCGCGAGGCGCCGATGAGGTGCTCGTATTCATAATCGAAGAAGAAGTCATCCAGATAGCCCTGGGTGGACATGCGCCGCAGCGGGAAGGGGCGCACCACCTCGTCGCTCTGCTCTTTGTGGAAATCATGCACCCAGCCGCCGAATCCCGGGGGTGGACGGTCCGCATAGTTGATCTCCCATACCTCGGGGATGTCCTTCAGTGCGGCGATGAAACTCTGGCGCGGTGGGGCGGTGTAGACGGCGCTGACGCGGGAGCTGGTGCCGTCCTTGCCCACGGTGTCCCACAGCTGGATCGGTTGCAGGGTGACGGCATCGAGCAGCACCAGGCTGTGCGGCAGATAGTTGGCCACCATCACGTAGCGGCCATCGGCGGAGACGGCGATGTTGCGGCTATTGATGCCGGCACGCACCTCGCTGATCAGGGTCAGGTTGTACAGGTCGTATTTGCTCACCCAGCCATCGCGTGAGCTGAGATAGACAAAGCGGCCATCGGGGGAGTACTTGGGGCCGCCGTGCAGGGCGTAGCGGGTGGGGAAGCGATGAATGGGCTGGAACTTGTCACCGTCGAGCAGGGTGATGTGGTGGTCGCCCAGCTCGACCACCAGGAACAGGTTCTGCATGTTGGCCTGGTAACGCGGCGCATCGGGCAGGCCGTCTTCTTTGGCATGCTGCAGGTGGCTGGCATGGATTTCGTCCATGCCCCAGCGCGGTATGGTTGCCGGTTCGGTATAGATGAGGTCGACCAGCCCCTTGATTTCCGTTGCGGATAGAACGGCACCGAAACCGGCCATCTGGGTAGCGGGGCGGCCGTGTGCGATCACCTCGACCGCTTCGGTCTTGCGCACGCGGCTCAGGTTCTGCGGCAACAGGGCCGGGCCGATGCCGCCGAGGCGCTCGGCACCGTGGCAGCTGGCGCAGTGCTGGGCATAGAGTTCCGCCGTGGCACGCGGCTCGGCGGCGCTGGCGCTGCATGTCAGCAACGCCAGCCCGAGGGGGAGCAGGTATTTCATGAACCGACCTTTCGTTGCGGTGCCGCAACGGTGGGGAGAACCTCGTCGTCTTCCAGATAGCAGCCCGGGTCCTCTGCCCAGGGATTGCCGCTGGTCTGCTGGGCACGCACGCGGGTGTTGCCGTTGCAGATGGCCAGGTGCATGCAGGCCGCGCAGCGACCCTGCACCGGGCGCGGGTGCTGCTTGAGGCCGGCCATGAGCGGGTCGCTGGTGTCCTGCCAGATGGCGGAGAAGGGTCGCTCGCGCACGTTGCCCAGGGTATGGTGCCACCACATGGTGTCGGGGTGCACGTTGCCCAGGTTGTCGATATTGGCGATGTTGATGCCGGAGGAATTGCCGCCCCACTGTTCCAGTCGCTGTTCCATCTCTGCCGCGCGCTCCGGAAAATGTTTGCGCACCCACATCAGAAAGTACACGCCATCGGCATCGTTGTTGCCGGTGACGTATTCGCGGCGGATGCCGCGCTGCTGTTCGTCCATGCAGCGTTCGAACAGCAGGTCCATGGCGGCACGGGTGGCGCGGTGGTAGACATCGTCGCGGCGGTTGCGGTTGCCGCGGCCGGCATAGTTGAGATGGGACAGGTAAAACTTGTCGATGTTCTCCTCGTCCATCAGTGCCAGCAGTTGTGGCAGTTCGGCGGCGTTGTCCTGGGTCAGAGTGAAGCGCAGCCCCACCTTGATGCCATGTTCGCGGCACAGGCGGATGGCGTGCAGCGAGCGGGCAAAGGCACCATCGAGACGGCGGAAACGATCATGGGTGGCCTCGATGCCGTCCAGGCTGATGCCGACGTAGTTGTAGCCGGCGGCGGCAATGGCCTCGATGTTGTGCTCGTCGATAAGCGTGCCGTTGGTGGACAGGCCGACGTAGAAGCCCATTGCCTTGGCCCGTTGCGAAATATCGTAGATGTCGGGGCGCAGCAGCGGCTCACCGCCGGACAGGATCAGTACCGGCACCTTGAACCCTTTCAGATCGTCCAGCACTGTGTAGACCTCGGCGGTGGAGAGTTCGCCGGCGAAGTCCTTGTCTGCGGAGGTGGCGTAACAGTGCTTGCAGGTGAGGTTGCAGCGCCGCACCAGGTTCCAGATCACCACCGGACCAGCGGGCTTGCGCGCCGGCATGATGGGGGCGGGGTGCAGCAGGTGCTCCATAAACTGGGAAAGTCGGAACATGGGTCAGTCTCCGCGATTGCCTAGGCGCAAGCCGGTTTTCTTCAGGATGCGCGTGCTGTACAGCACGGCGTGGCCGCGATTGTCCGCGCCCAGCAGGTGGGCAATCTCCTCCACCTGGGCATCGGTCTCGGCACGGCTGCGGCCGTGCACCATGGCGAACAGGTTGTAGGGCCAGTCGGGCAGATAGCGCGGGCGACGATAGCAATGGCTGACGAAGGGCAGGGCGCCGAGGCGTGGGCCGAGGATGTGGATGCGTTCATCGGGCACGTCCCATACCGTCATGCCGTTGAAGGTGTAGCCCAGGGCATAGTGATTGGGCACCAGACCGATGCGGCGGATGATGCCGTTCTGCTGCATGCGCGTCAGTCGTTCCATCACCTCGGTGGCGCTGATGCCGAGCCGTTCAGCCAGCTCATGATAGGGGCGCGGCACCAGCGGCAGTCCGGACTGGGTGGCGACGATGAGGGCGCGATCGGTGGCGTCGGGCAAGGCGATGATGGTGGCGCTGGTCATACGGCAAACCTCAGGTTGAGGTAATACTCTTCCAGCTTGGGCATGTTGTAGACCGGATAACCGGTCTCGGCCTCGATGGCGCGCAAGGTGGCCTGCAGTTCCTCCTCGGTTTCCGTCGCCAGCACGAACCACATGTTGAAGGCATGAGCGCGTTCGTAGTTGTGTGCCACCTCCGCATGGGCGTTGACCAGGGCGGCGACACGGTCGAAGTCCTCGGCCGGGATGCGCATCGCCACCAGGCTGAGGGCGCCGCCCAGACGCTCGGCATGAAACAGCGGGCCGAAGCGGGTGATGGTCTTCTGTTCGCGCAGTGCCGCGAGGCGCTGCAGCAGGTCATCTTCCGTGATGCCAAGTTGTTCCGCCGCTGCGGCATACGGGCGTTCGCACACAGGAAACCCTTCCTGCAGGGCGTTGATGATGGCGCGGTCGACGGCGTCCACTACCGCGGCATCCCGCTCTGCACCGGTGCATAGAGAGCGCCGCGCTGCTTGAAGCGGCGGCGGCTGAACAGCACCTCGTGGGGCACCTTCGCCAGGCCACAGTGCTGCTCGATCTGGCGCACCCGCTCCAGTACGGCCTCGCGATCCTGGCCGTGGATCATGCAGAACAGGTTGTAGGGCCAGGCCGGCAGGCGGCGCGGGCGGCGATAGCACAGGGTGACGAAATCGAAGCGGCCGATGCAATGGCCCAGTTCGCTGACCTTGGCATCGTCGATGTCCCACACCACCATGGCGTTGGCGCGGTAGCCCAGCTCACGGTGGCGCACCACCACGCCGAGGCGCTTGATGGTGCCATCGGCCAGCAGGGCAGCGAGGCGGTTGATGACCTCGCCCTCGCTCAGCCCACACTGCGCGCCCAGCTCGGCGTAGGGATGCGACACCAGCGGCAGGCCATGCTGGATGGCGGCGACCAGGCGGCGATCGGCCTCGGTCAGGTTGTCGGGATGCATGCGCGGCAGTACGTTCATGTCCATTTCAGCTCGAACCCCAGGTCGATGTGAAAGTCTTCCAGCATCGGCAGGGCCATGACGGCGATGCCGCTGCGCTGTTCGATGTCGTCCAGTACCTGCGTCAACTGTTTTTCATCTGCGGCGGTAGCGACGAACCACAGGTTGATGCGGTGCTCGCGCTCGTAGTTGTGGTTTACCGCATCGTAGCCGCTGACCAGCGCCGCCACTTCCTCCAGTCGCTCCGGCGGCACCGCCATGGCGGCCAGGGTGCTGGCGCCGACACGATGGGTGCGGAACACGGCGCCGACACGGCTCACCGCACCGGCCCCCTGCAACTCGTGCAGTGCCGCCAGTACCGCTTCCTCGCTGGTACCGAGCTTGGCCGCGATATCCGCATAGGGGGTCGGCGTCAGCGGCAGGTGATGCTGGAAATCATTGAGCAGCTGCCGTTCCAGGGTGCCCAGCTCCAGCGTTTCGGTGTGGCGCGTGCGGTGCATGATGCCTCCTACAGGCCGATGCGATGGGCGCGGGCGGTGAAGAATATGCCGCTGGGATTGCGCACCGGCAGGCTGCCGAGGTGCTGCAGGGTGCGGGTGTCATAGATATCCACCCGGTTGTCGTCGCGTGCCGACAGCCAGATATGCTCGCCGCGCGGCGTGAATTCCATGTGCAGCACTGCCTTGCCGGGTTTCAGCGTGGCGATGACCTGGTGCGTCACGGTGTCGATCACCTGCACCGTATCGTTGTGCGGATGGGCGAAGTTCACCCACAGCTGGCGGCCGTCGGGACGGGCCATGGCGAATACCGGCTGGCCATGCACGGCGACACGGCCGGCCTCCTTCCAGTTGTGGCGATCGACGATGAGTACCTCGTGGCGGCCGATGGCCGGGAGATAGGCATGCTCCTCGCTCAGGGCCCAGCCCTCCAGGTGCGGCATCTTGTACACCGGCAGCGGCTGTTCGCCGCGGCCGTAGTTGTCGAGGATGCGCTGTACGCCGCGCTCGGGCCGCCACAGGTCGAGTAGGGCCAGGCCATCCTCGCCGAACAGGCCGGCGATGTAGTGGCGGCCGTCCATGCTGACCAAGGCGTCATAGGGTTGACGGCCGATGTTGCGGAATTTTTCTATCACCGGATTGCGCGCATCGCGCAGATCCATCACCCAGATCTCGCCGGCATCGTACAGGCTGAAGGCGAAGCGGTTGTCGGTGGTGTCCTCCAGGCCGACCACCTTGGAGAACTTGCCGTCACCGTAGGCGGCGGGGATGTCAGCCAGCAGTTCCAGTGTGTCGGCATCGAACACCTTGACGCCGCCCGGCTCGTAATTGGCCACCGCTACCAGGCGGCCGTCCTGGGAGATGGCACCGCCGATGCTGTTGCCGGATTGCATCACGCGCCCGACGATTTTGTGCCCCAGCATGTCCACCTTGGTCAGGGCACCGTCGCGACCGAATACGTAGGCGTAGCGTTCGTCACGCGAATACACCACCGAGGCATGGGACAGGTCCCCCAGGCCCTCGATGCGCGCCAGCGTCTGTTGATGCGTACTCTCAACGATGAGCACGCTGCCGTCGGCGCGCTCGATGATGAGACCGAGGTCGCCGGTACCGCGCAGCGTCGTGGTAGCACAGCCACCGAGCAGCAGGGACAGCAGCGAGAGGAGAAGCAGGCTACGGTGCATCGGGAACTCCTTTCATCAGCAGGGCAACCAGCCAGGCCACTTCTTCTTCAGTGAGCAGTCCGTGCCAGGGCGGCATCGGCGTGCCGGCACGGCCATAGAGTACGGTAGCCTCCAGTGTGGCCGCCGGTTTTCCGGCCAGCGCTTGGGGCAGCAGGGTAGGGCCGAGACCACCCTTCAGCGTCATGCCATGGCAGGAGCCGCAGTCATGACGCAGGAGATGCAACAGCTCCCGCTGGCGCGCGGGTTCGATCTCGGCCGTGGCCTGGGACGGTGCAGCACCGAGTAGCAGCACGACAGCAAGAAGGGAAAGGAGGGAGCGTTGCAGCATATTCACTCCACCACGCGGATCACGCCGCGCATGTGGTCCATGTGCGGCTGGCAGACATAGGGGAACACACCGACGGTGTCGAACTTGCGTTCGTAGGTGTCTTCGGGAAACAGGTATTCGCCCGGCTCTTCGCCGGCCTCGCGAAACCAGATGCTGTGAAACTGGCGTTTTTCCTTGTTGACCCAGCGCACCGTGGTGCCGCGCTTGATGGTGAGGTCTTCCGGAATGAACTTGAAGGCCGACATTTCGATGACCACCGCCTCGTCGGCAGCGCAGGCATTGGCGAGTGAAAACAGCAGGATGAGGCTCAGGCTCCAGGATGTCAGACGCTGCATGACAACCACCTCTCTCAACTATGCCGTCCTTCCCTGGGGGGAGCCGGGTTGGCGGTGAGCCAACCCGGCGTTTTTGCTGCATGGCTACAGCATGCGTGCTGTAGCCATGCCCTACCTTGATGGAAGTCAATTTTAGGCCGACTTCCTGATTACTGCTTGGTGGCGTTGATCTCGGCCTCGGGGTTGTCGAAGCCCAGCTTGTAGCCCAGCGATACATGGTGATAGCGGCCGTTGGTATGGTCGTCATGGATCGCAAAGCCGATGTTGTACATCTGATCCAGCGCGAGGCTGTGATCACCGGCGGCAGAGGAACTCAGCTTGCGCTTCATGCTCACCACCCAGTTGCCACCCTGCTTCTCGCCGACAAACTCGACGCCCTGACCACCTTCCATCACGCGATCAGCCAGCAGATAGCCGTCCTCGGACTTGCCGCTGCCGGCCTTGTAGCGCAGCAGGTCCATGAAGTGGCCGGCCTTCAGCTCGGCGGTAATATCGCCGTCAGACTTGCGCTTGTCCCAACCACCCATCGGTTCGCTGGTGGAGAGCTCCGTGCGGCTCTCGGCGATGTATTTGGTGACATTCTTGCCGGCTGGCGCGTCAGGCATGCCGTTGGCATCGTGGTGGCAAGTACCCCAGCAGCCGGCCTGCGCCGCTTCCTGCACATCATCGTTGGCGATCATCAGGGCGAGTTTGACAGCATTTTCCTTGTCCATCATGCCGCCATCGACGAAGGGTACCGGCACGTGGGCGGTATCCGGCCAGGTGAAGCGCATGTACAGGTGATCACCGTCATGGGTGGCCTGAATCTGTACCGGTACGCCGGGACGCTTGCCGGGGATCGGCGTGGTCTCGGCCTTTTCGCCAGTGACCATCTTGGTGCCCATGGCCTCCTGTTCGCCCTCGTGGCAGGCAACGCAGCGATCGCCGACCTTTTTGTAGACGCGGGCACCACCGTGCTTGGAGCCGGTGAGGGCCCACTCCATGGAGGTCTGGCCCGGATAGAACAGCATCACGTCACGGCTGGAGGCCTTGCTCCAGTCGACCTTGATGCCGCCGCCGGAGGCGGCTTTGGTCGGGGCCTTGGCGGCCGGCGCGGCAGCGGTCTGGGCCGGTGCCGGGGCAGACTCCACAGCGGGCGCCGCCGCGGCAACCGGTGCCGGTGCAGGTGCTGCGGCCGGGGCATTCATCTTTTCGCGGTAGGCCACCCACTGCGGCGGCAGCTCACGCTTGTAGGCCGCATTGGGCTTCTCCAGTGCCTCGACCTCTTCATCGGTCAGCTGATCATTGACCTTCTTGTGGGCGATGCCCTTGTGGCAGTCGATGCAGGTCTGGCCCTGCTCCATGGCGAAGATGTGCTGTTTGGCCGAGCGCTGCTTCTGGTTCTCCGGATTCATGGAGTCCCAGTCGTGGCAGTTGCGGCATTCGCGTGAATCCGTGTTCTTCATCGCCTTCCAGACGTTCTGCGCCAGGCGCATGCGATGCTGGTCAAATTTTTCCGGCGTGTCGACGGTGCCGAGGATCTTGTGCAGGACCTCGTTGCTCGCCTGGATCTTGCGCACCATCTTGTGCACCCAGGGATCCGGCACGTGGCAATCGGGGCAGGTGGCGCGTACGCCGCTGCGGTTGGTGAAATGCACCGTATGGGTGTATTCCTGATAGACGTTCTGCTCCATCTCATGACAGGAGATGCAGAATTCCATATTGTTCGTGGCTTCCATGGCGGTGTTGAAACCGCCCCAGAAGATGACGCCAACTACCATGAAAAACAGTGCCGCGCCGATGGTTGCACCGAACAGCACTTTGCGCGAAAAGAAGGGCGTTTTTTGCTTTAAATTGTCCATGCTGAATTTCCCCCGGACGTAGGCACTGATTTACGGCAGAAAAAAGGCGGGATGATCGCTCATCCCGCCTTGTATTATGCCTACACCATTAAGTCACATGGTGGCTGCGGTTGTGGACGTTGAACTTGCCGGTCGGCGCAAAGAGACCCTTGATGCGCTTTTTCTCCTGCAGGGTCTTGGCGTCGAACACGACGATTTCACCGTTGTCGGTCTTGGAGTCCTTGCGGTTCCAGACCGAGGCCCACACTTCGCTGCCGTCGGCGTTGAACTCGAAGTGCACCGCGACGTAGCCTTCCGTGTTGGTCAGGCGGATGGTCTTGGCGACCTTGCCGGTCTTCTTGTCGATGACCTTGACGGACTGCTGGATCTCCGGCTCCGGATGCAGGGTCTGGTCAACCCACACGTAGTCGCTCTTCGGATGGGTACGCACGAACAGGCCCGGGCCATCGGTCTGCGTTTCGTAGCAGATCTTCCACGCCTTGTCCTTGTTCTTGGCCGGGTCGTTGCCCCACACGGTCAGCTTGCCGACGCCGAGGTGCGGCGTGCCGCCCACCGGACCGCACTTGGGATCGTTCCAGTTGGCGCCGGGACCCGGATGCGGACGCTTGTCGGTATCGATGATCGCTTCCAGCTTGCGGGTCTTGCTGTCAATGACCACCATCTGGTTGGAGGCATTGGCAGCGATCTGGAAGTAGCGACCGGTCGGATCGAAGAAACCATCGTGCAGGAACTTGGAGTTGTCGATCTTGTCGATGCGCAGATTGTCGATGTCGGAGTAGTCCACCTGCCAGGTCTGGCCCAGCTCCTTCATGTTGACCAACCAGGTCGGGGCGTTGGGCGTATCGTAGATAGCCGCGACGCGCGACTCGTTGACGTAGTCGCCATCAACGTTGACACCGCGGGAGGACACCACCTTGAGCGGGTCCAGGGTCTTGGCATCCATGATGACGAAGTGCGGCGGCCAGTAACCGCCACCGACCACGTACTTGCCATCACCGGATACGGCGATGTCGCGGGCGTCATAGGCGATCTGGGTCTCGGCGACCAGCATCTTGTCGGGGGTCTGCCACAGGTCGATCTTGGTCACCTTGCCGTCACGGCCCATGGTGTACCAGAAGCGGCCGATGTCCTTCGGGTTCTCCGGCTTGACCACCTTGTTGGCTTCCAGCGCCTTCAGCACGTGCACGGCGTAGCCGGTGGGGATGTGGGTGATGACTTCCTTCTTGTCGCCGTCGATAACGGCCACCTTGCCGACGTCACGCTCGATGACGACGAAGAAGTTTTCCCAGTTGCGACCGTGCAGCGGCTTGGTCGGGTAGTCCTTCAGCGGAACGTGGACCTTGGTGCGGGCCTTCATCTGCGCCAGCGACATCTCGGGCGGAACCGGTGCCTCCATCTGGATGTAGGTGGCCAGCATCTTGATGTCTTCCTTCGACATGATGCCGTCGAAGTTGTTCATGCCGCCCTCAGTACCGAAGGCGATGATGCGTTCCAGACGCTGCTGACCGAGCTTCTTGGTGTTGGCCGGCTCGAGGTTCTTGCCGGTGGCACCCTTGCGCAGCACGCCATGGCAACCTGCGCACTGCTGGAAGTACAGCAGCTTGGCACGTTCGAAATCCGCCTCGGAGAGGGTGGGGCCTGCAGCAGCGGCGGCAGCGGCACCGCCGCTGAACGTCACTGCGCCGCCCACCAACAAAGCGGACAGTACAGCTGAGTAGGTCTTGCTTAGCTTCAATTTCCTTGACATGGTTGTTGCCCCCTGCGGGTTGTGGAAAGTCCGTGACAAAAAGCCTCGTTTGTTCTGTGACTTTTTTACTCAGCTAAAAGACCTACAGCCTTGATGTGTATCAATTGGATCAGTAAAAAATTTTATCCCGTCTAAATCGTTTGCTATGAGTAACAGAACAATAAGGCATTAAATGTGACATTGCGCAATTAATGCGTGATTTTTTGTTTCTGCATCACGTTGCATTGATGTTGTTGAGGCCCGCGATAACGCGAATTGCATCAATGTCGCGCAACTCCACATGACGTCCGTGTACCTCGAGCAGGTCCATGGACTGAAAGCGCTGGAACATGCGGCTGACGGTTTCAACGGCCAGGCCAAGGTAGTTGGCAATGTCATGACGCGACATGGGCAGCTTGAAGCGCACGCTGGGCAGCTCATGCTCGGCGAAGCGTGCCGACAGGCTGAGCAGGAAGGTGGCGGTACGCTGTTCGGCATTTTGCGCGCCCATCAACAGCGGCACCCACTGGTCCTGGCGCGCCCGTTTGCTCAAGGCGTTTATCAGTTGTTTCTGAAATTCACCCAGGCGCTCACCCAGCACATTCAGCTTGGAAAAATCCAGGCGACAGACGCTGCTTGCCTCCAGGGCCTCCACCGTGTGCGGATAGCTGCCTTCGCTGAGTCCTTCCAGGCCGATCAGTTCGCCGGGGAAATAGAAATCGATGATCTGCTGTTCACCGCTGGCCATCGTGACATAGGTCTTGAAGGAGCCGGACTTGACGGCATAGATCTCGCCGAAAGTGGCGCCCGCGGCGATGACGTTCTGACCTACTGCGACCGGCTCGCGCCGGCCGACGATTTCGTCGATGAGGTCGGGGACCGGTGCATCCAGCCCCGCAACCTTGCACATGCCGTAGAGGCCGCATGACTCACATTCCACGACATTGTTCTTGCGGCGTGACGAGGCGCGCGGCGTGGGACAGCAGGTATCACGTTCTTTGGTGTGCATGGTGGTGTTCCTTACGGGGTGTAGGAGGTGAGGTGTAGCGGCCTTGCTGGAGGCATGATGGTCGGTCATGACGCTAGCCCGGTCTTCCGTCCAGCCGCGGACGCAGGTAGATGACGGCGTACTTGGCTGACCAGAGCACGGCAATGAGCAGCCAGGCGAGCGCGGCCAGCAGGTTGAAATGGGGGCCAAAGGGCAATTCGGCGACAATTCGCAATATTGCGACACCGGACAAACCCCAGAACAATACCCAGGTAGTGGTATCGGCCTTCAGTTCGCGACCGGAGTGTCCCAGTGTCACGCGACTGGCCATGGCCAGCGTGATGGACAGCAAGAAGCCGATGGCAACCGCGTGCAATGGCGCACGGCCCAGGAATGGTCCGAAGTTGAAGAACAGTGCTAGGCTGTTGATGGCATACAGCGCCATGGCAATGGATAGCCAGGCGAAGGCCACGTGCAGGATCGCGAGCAGACGCACGGCGAAGGTGCGGCGGAACTGCCATTTCCAGCTGTGCAATGCAGCGAGCATCAGCAGGGGAAGATCGACCAGCCACAGCCAGCGGTGCAGCGCGAGCAACTCCAGCAGGCCATGCAGCGCCAGCAACACCAGCATCGGCACCAGCGTGCCCCTGGGCTGGTACATCTGGTAGCCGGGCAACACGGTCACGCTGAAGAACGGGATCATGCGGTGACCGACGGTGACGGCGATCGGCAGGAGAAACCACCAGAGCCCCGCCTGCAAGGACAGTTGCAGCCAGAAGGGATTGTCGCCCACGAGCCAGGCCAGATAGGCCGCCACGCCAATTGCGCCGCCGCTCAGCGCGGCATTGAGACAGGTCTCATAAAACTTGTCGTGTGCCGGTGCCTCGCGGTAGACGCGCCACAGCGCGTGCAACCCGCCGGCGTAGCCGGCAAGCAGCAGGGCCACGCCGATGAGCGTCAGGGGGCGGGAGAAGAACAGGCCGCAGTAGAACAGCAGCACGCCGCCGGCCAGCAGCAGGAACGTGGTCTGATAACGCTGCAGCGGTATCGGTGTGCCGCTCATCCAGCGCGGATAGGTCGTCATCAGGAAACCGAAGATGAAGAACGGAAACAGCGTGTACTGCATCAGGAAGCCATGGGCGAAGATGCCCGGCAGGGTGGTGGTGGGGCTGGGCCACAGTCCGGTATAGCGCCCGGTGAGTTCGATGCTCCAGTACAGCAGTACTGCGATGAACTGCACGGCGCCACCAAACATCATCATGCGATGCGGCGCGGAGCTGAAGGTTTGCCAGAAGGTGCCTGCCATGACGATTCCCAATTAAATCAGTCGTCATTTTTTAACAGGCTGGGGTGGTGCGGGCTTTGACATAGGTCAAACCCTAGCCGTTAGAGAATAAAAAGCAATTAACGGCCACAGGCGGCAATGACATTTCACCTCGCAGAGATGAGGCTGTATTAGTGCGCCATAATTTGATTAATTACTGTTTCACGCTGGACGCGCCGCACGATCGTGTCGCTCTGCCGCGGCCGGCGGCGCCGGCAACGCGATCAATTCCCGGTCAAGCGGGCATAGAGCAAGGGCAGCTGCCGCGGCAGCTCGTCCGGGCGGCGGATCACCACATAGTTGCCGGGACCGAACAGATGCGGCAGGTAGTCGCCGGCCTTGTGGTCGATGGTGACACAGAAGGGATAGAAACCCTCCTGGCGTGCCTCGTGCAAGGCTTGGCGCGTGTCTTCGATGCCGTAGCGGCCTTCATAGTGGTCCAAATCATTGGGCTTGCCATCGGTGAGCAACAGCAGCAGCTGGCGGCCGGCGCGCTCCTTCTCCAGCAGGCGGCTGGCCTGCCGCAGCGCGGCGCCCATGCGCGTGTAGTAGCCCGGGCGGATGGCCTGGATACGGCCGCGGATGGTGCCGTCATAGCCCTCGTCGAAGGCCTTGAGGGTGTGGAAGCGCACGTGCTCGCGCTTGCGTGACGAGAATCCGTACATCGCAAAGCGATCGCCGGCCGCGGACAGCGCCTCGGCGAACAGAAACAGACTGTCGCGGATCACGTCGATGACCTTCTGTTCGTTGTTGACAGCGGCATCGGTGGACAGCGACAGATCGGCCAGCAGCAGGCAGGCAAGGTCGCGCTGGTTGTTGCGGAAGTCGCGGTACAGGCCCTGCTCGCGGTGCGGCAGGCCGCTGTGGCGCGCTACGGCAAAATCGAGCCAGGCGCTGAGGTCCATCTCGCTGCCGTCGGGTTGGCCGCGCAGCCAGGTGCGGTTCTGCGTCAGGGCCTCGAACTGGCGGCGCAGATGATGGGCGGTGCGGCGCAGGTGTGGCGGCAGATCCAGCGCCACGGCATCGCGCGCCAGCATGGGTTGCAGGTGGCAATAGGCGGGACGCAGGGCACGGCGGCGGTAGTCCCACTCGGGCAACAGTATGTCGCCCTCGAGTTGGTGATCGTCGTATTCGCTGGAGGGCAGATCGAGATCGAAGCGCAGGCGGCTGGCGACGGTGCGCTTGTTGCGCGTGATGCTCAGGGTTTCCATCTCGGCGGCCACGCTGCTGCCATCTTCGTCTTCTTCGGTCTCGCGGTTGACGTTGACGAATTCGCCCCAGGTAAGGATGTTTTCCATGCGCAGGGCGATCATCCCGGCCTCGCGCTCGGTGGCATCCACGCGCTCGCCATGGCGTTTGCGTGTCTCATCGTCGCGGGTCTGGCCGTCGCCTTCATCGCTGTCGTCGTCGTCGCTGCCGCCGACCGCCTGTTGCAGCGGCGGCGAGGGGTGCAGCCACAGGTAGACGGGTTGCGGGGCATGTCGCGCCGGAGGGAGCGCAACGACACTGCCCGGCTCGCGCAAGGCCTGCTGGATCGCCTGTTCCTGCAGCGCCTCGTCACCCTGCAGTGCGCTGGTCTGCGGTCGCAAGGCCAGCTGCGCCGCGCACAGGCGTGTGTAGCGCGGCTGCAGACCGGGGTAGCGCTTCAGCACCCGCCTGGTAAGCAACTGATTGCGCGCCAGCCAGGGGCGCGGCAGCGTTTCTTCGTCAGCGGCGCTGGCCGCCAGCGCCGCGAGCCACAGATAGAGATCACGATTCAGGCCGCGGTCGGGAAACAAGGCCACTTGCGCGGGCAGGCGCAGGGTTTCGCCGTCGCGCCAGGCCAGTTCGACGCTGGCGCCGCTGCCGGCGATACGCTGCAGCCAGCGTCGCCGCGCGCCATGCTCGGTGGCCGAGGCCGTTTCCACACGCAGGCCGCCATCGCCGCCGAGGGCACGGAACATCACCCCCACCGCGGTGCGCATCTCTTCCAGCGTCACGGCTGCTTCCGCGTGCGTCTGATCCGCCGCGCGGGAGATGAGCTTGTGCCAGAGTTTGCCGACGAGTTCTTCCATATCAATTCAGATACAAGTTGCAAGATACAAGAGAAAAGCAGACATCATTCGCCTTTCCGGCCGAAGTCGCGCGCCGAGACATCAAGGGCGTCGGTATTCTGCACCCACTTTAACAGCGCTCCCTGTGGGTTGTCTTTCTGTACCTGGTCACAGGCCTGCAGGCAGCGGGCGCATTGGGTGCAGGTGAACATGTGGCGCTTGGTGGAGCGCGGCTTGAGGCGCATGGGACAGGCGTTGTCGCAGGCGGCGTTGCAGTCGACGCAGGACTCGACGCGTTCGCGTTCGAAGCCCACCACCATGGCGCGCTTGTTGGCCATCCAGGCCAGGCTCTGGAACAGGCCGATGGCGCAGCCGAAGCGGCAGAACAGGTGACGCGCCAGCAGGAACTCGATGACGAAGACGATGGTGGCCGCGGTGAGAAAGATGAACTGGAAACGGGTCAGTTCGCCCTGCCATAGGTTGCCGTAGACCTCGAACGGCGGCCACATGTAGGTAAGCAGGGAGATGGCCCACAAGAAGGCGAAGCCCAGGATGGCGCTACCCACCGCCAGCCAGTACAGCGGGTTGGGCGCCACACGGCGGCCATCGGGCAGGTCTTCCGGCAAGGCATGCGGGTCCCATAGCGTGGGACGGCCGAAGGCGCGCCGCATCAGGGCGTTGATGGTTTCCACGACGGAGAAATGCGGGCACAGCCAGCCGCAGTAGAGGCGGCCGTATTTCCACGACACCCATACGCCGGTGCCGATGATCAGCGCGATGGGCAGGAAGCCGCGCAGCAACAGGTTGGCGAAGGCCTGGCCGGTGCTGGCCTCGCCGCGCAGGAAGTCATCCAGCCCCAGGGTCCAGTACTGGCCGAACAGGATGAAATGGCCGAGCTTGAGATCAAGGCGGAAGATATCGAGCGGCGGCGCCAGCACGAACAGGGCGAAGAAGGCGATGCGCGCCCACAGGCGCAGGTTTTGCAGTCTAGCCGTCACAGTGCACTCCCAGGAGCGGATAACGCCAGGATTTGCCTGCCATGGCCTTCGCCAGGCCTACCATCCCGAGCAGGATGAGTGTGCTGTGGCCGGCGGTGAAATAGATGATCACGTACATCCATACATTGGCGGATTGCCAGCCGCCGCCCAGCAGGATCAGGGCATTGACGATGACCAGGATCACGCCGGCCCACAGGCTGGCCACCACGGTCTGGCGCAGGTGGCAGCGGGCGAGGGCGGGGCCGGCTGTGCGGTGGCGGAAATACAGCCACAGCAGCGCCAGAAAGCAGACGCCGGGCAACAGCAGCAGGTTGGCGAGATACAGCGCCTCGGCGGCAACGGCAATGCCCTGGCCGGGAGCGGAATCGGTCTGTGCGTTCATGCTGACACCTCCGCGGAGTATCACGATACAAGGGATTGGGGGCTGAGCTCGCTGCGCTCGTGCTGCCTTCGCGTTCAACCGTATCGCGCACCTTGTTCCTCGTATCGGTCTGCCTGCTGGATACCGACGATACGGCGGACAAAGGGGGAGCGCGCTGATCTATATCAATTCTGTAGGTTATTTTGCGCTATGCAAGAAATCCCGCAAGGTATGCGGTGTTTTGGCGGCGTGCGATCGCTGCAGGGGCGCAGCATGGCGGGGGCCGGATTCACCAGGCGACGGTTGTGTCGCCCGGTGCCCCGGACGCCTGCAGACAGGGGGAAGGGAAACCCGCAGCCTGCCCATCATGGGCCTGATGCGGGCGGGCCGCCTCAACGCCCGAAGCTGGCCTCGGCCACTTCCATCAGGGCCTGCACCGTCTCCAGATCATCGCTCAGCGGCTCGGCCAGGGCGGCGCGGCAGGCGGCCAAGGGGTCGCAGCCATTCTTGATCAGGGTGGCGGTATAGACCAGCAGGCGGGTGGAGGCACCTTCCTCGAGGTCATGGTCCTGCAGCTTGCGCAGCGATTGCGCGAGGTTAACCAGGCGCGCCGCCAGATTGGCGTCGATGCCGGTCTCACCCATGAGGATCTCCTGCTCGGTCTTCGCGTCGGGGTAGTCGAAGCGCAGGGCGACGAAACGCTGCCGCGTACTCGGCTTCATGCCCTTGAGCAGGTGCTGATAACCGGGGTTGTAGGACACTACCAGCATGAATTCTTTCGGGGCCTGCAACAGCTCGCCGGTACGTTCGATGGGCAGGATGCGCCGATCATCGGACAGCGGGTGCAGCACCACGGTGGTGTCCTTGCGCGCCTCGACCACTTCATCCAGGTAGCAGATGGCGCCTTCGCGCACGGCCCGGGTGAGCGGGCCGTCCTGCCAGTAGGTGGCGCCGTCACCGATGAGGTGGCGGCCGACCAGATCGGCGGCGGTGAGGTCGTCGTGACAGGACACGGTGTAGACCGGACGCCCCAGGCGGGCTGCCATATAGGAGATGAAGCGGGTCTTGCCGCAGCCGGTCGGGCCTTTGATCAGCACCGGCAGCTGATTGTTGTAGGCGTATTCGAACAGCGTAATCTCGTCACCCTGCGGCTGGTAGAACGGCGTGTCGCTGTTCGCGGCAACGGCGGTGTCACGGTGCAGTGCAGAAGCTGTCATGCGGGTCATCTCCCGTGAGTTGTCAGGTGAGGCTGATGTAATAGGCTACGCCGATCATGCCACATACCAGCAGCAAATAGCCGAACAGCAGGCCGCGCCAGGCGGCGCGCACGTGCTTCAGACCCATGAAATAGTCCACCACCATCTGGCTCTTGAACAGCGTGGTGGCGAGCACGAAGCCCACGATGGCCATGCCGGTGATGCCGGACTCGCCGATGAACCAGGTCAGCCCGGTGAGGGCGAGCAGTATCAGCCAGACGAGGGTGCAGGGACGGATGAGTGGCGTCTTAGTCATGGCTCAATGAATAACATAGACCAGAGGGAAAAGGATCAACCACACCAGATCGACCATGTGCCAGTAGGAGGCGCCGGTCTCGACACCGGTATGGTTGGCGGCGCTGTAGCCGCCGCTGCGCGCCTTGAGCAGCACGGCGGCGAGAATCACGATGCCGAGTATGACATGCATGAAGTGGAAGAAGGTCAGCGACAGATAAAACATGAAAAACGTGTTGGTGCTGAGCGAAATGCCGGCAGAAAATTTCTCGCCGAACTCGAACATCTTGATTACCAGAAACACGCTGCCCATGCCGATGGCGGACAGCAGCCAGTGGCCGCAGCGCCTGGCATTGTCGGCGCGGATGGCGGCAACGGCACGTACCACGAAATAGCTGCTGGTGAGCAGCACTACGGTGTTGGCGGCACCTGCAATACGATTGAGGTGCAGCTGGGATTCGTTGAACAACTCGACGTTGTTGGCGCGGGAAAAGGCATAGGCCAGAAAGAACACACCGAACACCAGCAGTTCGGCGAAGATGAAGATCCAGATGGCAAAATCACCGGGCAGGCCGCCGGCATCATGTTTCCGGGAAGTGGTCATGGTGAATTCCGTCGCGCCGTGGCGTGAAAACAGGGCGGTGCATCCGGCACCAAGAGGGACTGCAGAAAAAAAAAGGGGGGCGCAAGCGCCCCCCACAAGAGCTCCACTATGAGGAGGCCAGAGATTTGTTGTCCTTCGCGAAGAAGCTGTACACGTACAGGCACAGACCCACGAAGAAGATCACACCGGTCCACAGGCGCAGCCAGTAGAACAGGGCGATCTTGTCTTGCACCACCATGAACGGCAGCGGGGTATCGCTGACGCGCTGCAGGTAGACCTGCAGGATGCCGGCGCCGGTCAGGAACAGGGTGATGAACACGATGGAGATCGTCATGATCCAGAATGACCACATCTCAAACAGCTGGGCACGGCCATTGGCAGCCGGAGCCTTGTGATGCAGATGCGGCCAGGCGTAGGAGATCATGGTGATCACGATCAGCACGTAGGCGCCGTAGAACGCCATGTGACCGTGAGCAGCGGTGATCTGCGAACCGTGGGTGTAGAAGTTCACCGGAGCCAGGGTGTGCAGGAAGCCCCACACGCCAGCGCCGAGGAACGCCATTACCGCACAGCCCAGTGCCCACAGGGTGGCAGCCTTGTTCGGATGCTCCTTGCGACGGCGGTTCACCATGGTGAAGGCAAACACGGTCATCATGAAGAACGGAATCGGCTCCAGGGCGGAGAAGATGGAACCCCACCACTGCCAGTATTCCGGGGTGCCGATCCAGTAGTAGTGATGGCCGGTACCGATGATGCCGGTGATCAGCGCCATGGCGATAATCACGTACAGCCACTTCTCGATGACTTCGCGGTCAACGCCGGTGAGGCGAATCAGCACGAAGGCAAGGATGGCGCCCATGATCAGTTCCCAGACGCCTTCCACCCACAGGTGCACAACCCACCACCAGAACATCTTGTCCAGTACCAGGTTGATCGGGTTGTAGAAGGAGAACAGGAAGAACACCGCCAGACCGGTCAGACCGGTGAGCAGAACGATGTTGATCACGGTCTTGCGGCCGGTGATGATGGTCATGCCGATGTTGTAGAGGAAGGCCAGGGCCACCACTACGATACCGATCTTGGTAATGGTCGGCTGTTCCAGGAACTCGCGTCCCATGGTCGGCAGCAGATCATTGCCGGTTGCAGCGGCCAGGGTGGCATACGGTACAGCCAGGTATCCCACGATGGTCAGTGCGCCGGCCACCAGGAAGATCCAGAACATGGCGATGGCCAGCTTGGGGCTGAACAACTCACGCTCTGCCTCTTCAGGCACCAGGTAGTAGGCCGCACCCATGAAGCCGAACAGCAACCAGACGATGAGCAGGTTGGTGTGGACCATGCGAGCGACGTTGAATGGGATCTCCGGGAACAGGAAATCGCCGATGACATACTGCGTGCCGATGATCAGGCCGAACAGTATCTGCCCTATGAACAGACCGATGGCGGCGATGAAATAGGGCTTGGCAACAGCTTGTGATGAATATTGCATGACGTCGTCTCCCCCTTAACCCTGGACGTTTGGCGGCCAATTGGCGGCATTGATCTCTGAGGTGTACTTCAGGAACTCAGCCACGGCCTCCAACTCTTCGTTGGAAAGGTTGAACTGCGGCATGCTGCGCCGACCCGGAATGCCTTCTACCGGGCGGCTGGCGATGAAGCCCATGATGGCTTCCTTGCTGCCGCCGAAACGGGTGTAGACATTACCCAGTTCCGGTGCGAAGTAGGCGCCTTCACCCAACAGGGTATGGCAACCCAGACAATTGTTTTCCTCCCATACTTTCTTGCCCAATGCCACCTGCGGCGTGATGTTCTGACGATTATCACGCTTGGGCAGCGCCCCTAATGTGTCGAAAGACAAGGCCAGAAACAGGAGGAAGAAAAATACACTGCCCCCCAGATATATGTTTCTGGCCATGCTTTTTGTAAAGGTTTCACTCATTATGATTCCTCCTTGGCCGCCGGTTGTTGTTACCGCTGGACGCCATCGAGACTGCTATGGCCGGGTGAAGTTATAGTTAAATAGCTGACTGACTTACCTTGATTTACATCAAATTGGTTTTATAGAGATTCATGTGATGCGGGCATATACCTCTTCAGAGGCATGACACAACCGGCGTATCCCGCTGTATTTGTGGCGTTTTTCAAAGTGTTATCAGAATCTTCTAACATACTCATCCGCTAACTCTTCATACCCGCCAGCCATCACGATGCCATCGACCTGTTTTCCACTGCCTTATCCCGCGGATGTCCTGACGTTGTTCCGTCCGCTTGCGGCCCAACCCTGGGCGCAGTGGCTGGACAGCGCCGGGCGCGACCGCTACGACATCATCGTCGCCGCGCCGCGGGTTACGCTGGTCACGCGCGGCGCTGACACCCGCATCTGTCGCGGCAAGGCGTGCCAGGTCAGCGGCGACGACCCGTTGCTGCTGCTGCGCCGGGAACTGGCGCGCCAGCCGGTCCCCGGCGGACTGCCGCCGTTCAGCGGCGGCGCGCTGGGTTACTTCGGCTATGACCTGGCGCGCCGCCTCGGCGACCTGCCCGGGTCCGCCGTCGATGATCTGGCCTGGCCCGAGATGGCGGTGGGTATCTATGCCTGGGCGGTGGTGGTCGATCATCAGGAGCGCCGTTGCTGGCTGGCCGGCGATGCCGACGCACTGCGCGAGTGGCAGGCGTTGACCGCGCAGTCGATGCCGCCGGGTGAGTTCCTGGTGACGGATGCGCCGCGCAGCGACCTGAGCGAGGCGCGTTATGCGCAGGCCTTTGCCCGTGTGCAGCACTATCTGCGCGAGGGCGACTGCTATCAGGTCAATCTGGCGCAGCGCTTCTGCGCGCCGGCGCGGGGCGATGCCTTTGCCCTGTATGCCAGCCTGCGACGGGAAAATCCCGCGCCCTTTGCCGCCTGGCTCAATTTTCCCTTCGGCCAGGTGTTGAGCGCCTCGCCGGAACGCTTCCTGCGCGTGCAGGGCAGGCAGGTGGAGACCAAGCCCATCAAGGGTACGCGCCCGCGTCTTGCCGATGCGCAGGCGGATCGGGCGCAGGCCGAGGCGCTGCGCGCCAGCCCCAAGGATCGCGCCGAGAACCTGATGATCGTCGACCTGCTGCGCAACGACCTGGGCAAGAGCTGCAGCCCCGGCAGCGTGCAGGTGCCGCGCCTGTTCGCGGTGGAAAGCTTCGCCACCGTGCATCATCTGGTCAGCACCGTGCAAGGCGCGCTGGCGCCGGAACATGACGCCATCGACCTGCTGCGCGGCTGCTTCCCCGGCGGCTCCATCACCGGCGCGCCCAAGCGCCGCGCCATGGAGATCATTGAGGAACTGGAGCCGCACCGCCGCGGCGTCTACTGCGGCGCCATCGGCTACATCGGCTTCGACGGCAACATGGACAGCAACATCGCCATCCGTACCCTGGTGCACGGCGCAGGCCAGGTCTGCTTCGCCGCCGGCGGCGGCATCGTCACCGACTCCACCGCCGCCGAGGAATATCAGGAAAGCCTGGACAAGGCCGCCGCCCTGCTGCGCGTACTGGAGCGGCACCGCGAGCCCCATGGAAGTTTGTCGGAGCGAATCGTATTCGCGACCCCGCCTGAAGCAGCGCACAAGTCCCGAGCATTCGGCTCAGGCGAAGAGGGGACTTGATCGCACGCCCGATTTTCGCCTTAATGGCCCGCAGCACGCCGCGTCCTGCAGGGCGCTCCGACAACACGGGATGTTGATGCGCGGCGCCACCAGAACTGCATAACAACAACATGTCGGGGGCAACAATGGGGCGCATCACCCACCAGCAGGACATCATCGAGCGGCAGATCGTTGCCATGAACATCGCCCGTTTCGATGTCGCCACGCGCAAGAAGAGCGGCTCCATCCTGACCCACGACGGCCTCTATCTCGCCCAGCTCTGGGGACTTGTCGACCTGCTGCGCGAACAGAACCAGGCCGGCCACGCCGTCCTCATCCGCCCGCACGGCGAACACGGCATGACCCTGCTCAGCGGCCTCGACAACTCCCGCCTGACCAAACTCCGCGTCGAAGGCTTCGAGCCCGCCGTCGTCGTGCAATACGGCAAGGACCTGTTCCAGGCCTGGCTCAAGCACGACCGCAAGCTCGACCAGACCACCAGCGAAAAGGTCGCCAAATGCCTCGCCGAGATCGCCGGCGTCGATGCCTCCACCTCCCACTGGGACAGCTACGGCTACCTCGCCAACTTCCTCATCCCCGCCTGGGTCCAGGGCGAGGAGCAGGAGGCCTACCTGATCGAAGACCGCGGCATCGTCTACAGCGCCGCACCGCAACTGCTGTCGAAATACTGCGCTGCGGCAAGCTGACTGCCTAGCACATGGACGTGACAAGCAACCCCAATCCGACGAACCCGCAGCTGTTTAGGGATCTGCCTACAGACAGCGGGGCAGGGCTATCCTCGGCAAAAGGGGGCAGATTTAATTACGACTACGAACGTCCGCTTCATGGTCGATAGCAGCCAGTCACGTTGTGCAGAGGCCCCCTGGCTGTAGGTGTCCTGGTTCCCGCTAACCTCCCATAGCCACCCCGCTTGATTGATGCACCCTTGCGGCAGTCAGCTATGCTGCCCTTATGTGCCGTTTCCAGAGGTACAGGGTCATGGGGCATGCCGTTCTGACCGCCGTGGGTGCCTATGTCGCGTTGGTGCTGTTCCTGTATTTTGCGCAGGGCAGTCTGCTGTATCTGCCCGGTATTCCGTCGCGGGAGCTGGTGGCCAGCCCGCGGGACATCGGATTTGGTTACGAGGATGTGCGCCTGGAAACCGCGGATGGCGTGGGGCTGCACGGCTGGTATGTTCCAGCCGGGGAGGCGCGCGGGACGCTGCTGTTCTTCCACGGCAACGCCGGCAACATCTCCCACCGGCTGGATTCTCTGCGCATCTTTCACCGCCTCGGACTCAACGTCCTGATCTTCGATTACCGCGGTTATGGCCGCAGCGAGGGTACACCCAGCGAGGAGGGGACGCAGCAGGATGCGCTGGCGGCCTGGAACCATCTCGTTACGGCGCGTGGCGAGGCACCGGAGCGCATCGTGCTGTTCGGCCGCTCCCTCGGCGCCGCGCTGGCCGCCTGGCTGGCGACGCGGGAGCGGCCGGGCGCGCTGATTCTGGAGTCGGCCTTCATCTCGGTGCCGGAACTGGCGGGAGATTTGTACTGGTGGCTGCCGGCCCGGCGGCTGGCGCGGTTGCGCTACGACACCCGGGAATATCTGGCCGGGGTGCAGTGCCCGGTGCTGGTGGTGCACAGTCCGGACGATGAAATCATCCCCTACCGCCACGGCCTGGCGCTGTATGAAGCGGCGCGGCCGCCCAAAACGTTCCTGCAGCTGCGCGGTGATCACAACAGGGGGTTTCTTTTGAGCGGCGCCGAGTATGTGCGGGGGCTGGATGCGTTTCTCGCCACGCATCCGGCTGACCATGCAGCGGCAGCTCGTTAGCGGCCTGCTGGCGCTGCTCACCGTTGCCGTGGCGGCGACGGTTATTCTCCTGCCTGCCGTTGCCCAACCGCCAGACTATCACCGCTTCGCCGATGACCGCGCCTGGCTCGGTGTGCCCAACTTTCTCAACGTGGTGTCCAATGCGCCGTTTTTTCTGGTGGCCGTGCTGGGAGTGCGTGCATTGTGGTATCCGGAGGGCGGCGCGCCTGGCGCCGCGTTCTATCGTGCACCCTATGCGCTGTTGTTTCTGGCGCTGGCCGCGATCAGCCTGGGCTCTGCTTATTATCACCTCGCGCCGGACAATGCGCGGCTGGTGTGGGACCGTCTGCCGATGAGTGTGGCTTTCGCCGCCTTCGTCGCGGCCATTGCCGCCGAACGCTGGAATCCAATGGCCGGCCGCTGGCTGCTTGCGCCGCTGGTGGCGACGGGCGTGGGGACGGTGTTGTGGTGGCGCCTGAGCGCGGGTTGGAGCGCTGAAAACGTATTGCCGTATTTTGCCTTTCAGGGCTGGGCGTTTCTGGTGGTGCTGCTGATGATGGCGATGCCGCTGGGGCTGCGGCGGGGTTCCTGTGTGAAAGCGGTATTGGTGCTTTATGGTGCTGCGTTGGGCGCCGAACTGTTCGATCGCACGATCTTCGCCTTTGGGCAGGTGGTGAGCGGACATACGCTCAAGCATCTGCTGGCGGCGCTGGCCGTATACCAGGTGGTGCGGATGCTGCGGGCTGGGGATGGGCGGTAGAGGGGCGGTGATGGGGTTCGCTGCGCGCACCCATCCGGGTGGTGTGTTTGGTAGGAGCGAATCGTATTCGCGGGGGTCTGTGCCTGTCCCGGCGTTTTATCGCGGATATGATCCGCTCCTACAGGTGCGGGCCTTGCGCAATTCGTAGCCCGCCGCTACGCAGGAAATTCATCCGTTGGGCGTGTTTTGTAGGAGCGAATCGTATTCGCGAGGATCTGTGCCTGCCCTGGCGTTTTATCGCGGATACGATCCGCTCCTACCAGTACGGGCCTCGTGCGATCCATCGCCCGCCGCTATGCCCAGGAACCCATCCGTGGGGTGTGTCTGGTAGGAGCGAATCGTATTCGCGAGGGTCTGTGCCTGTCCCAGCGTTTTATCGCGGATACGATCCGCTCCTACGGGTCCGGGCCTCGCAGAGGGACAGCGTTCAGAAAAACCCATGGAACAGGGGCATTGCTTACCACGGGATCTCCGAACCATCGAAGCGGAAGAAGCGCCCGCTGTGTTCGAGGCGGAACTCTTCGGCGAGGCGGCGCATGCCGCGCACGCTTTCTTCGGGATGATGCGGGGCGTCGGGGCCGCCCATGCGGGTGTTGACCCAGCCGGGGTGGAGCAGCAGCACGCCGATGCCGCGTGGCTTCAGTTCGAGGGAAATGCCTTTCATGGCGGCGTTGAGTGCCGCCTTGCTGGAGCGATAGGCATAATTGCGGCCGCCGCCGATTTCGGCGATGGAGCCCATATGCGAGGTGATCGCCAGTACCAGCCGGCGGTCGCTGCGCGCCACGTGTTCCACCAGCGCTTCGGTGACACGCACGGCGCCCAGGGTGTTCACGCGCAGGGTCTCCTCCCAGGCAGCGTATTCGATGCTGCCCAACGGGTCTTTGTCCCAGCGTTCGAAATAGACACCGGCGTTGTTGATCAACAGGTCGATGCCGGCGGTGCGGATTTCTTGCGTCAGGGCAGTAAGCTCGTCTTCGCGGGTGACATCGAGCCGGTGCACGCGGATACCAGCGTGCTTGAGCGCCAGTTGCTGCAGGTCGCCGGCGTCAGCGGGCCGACGGCAGGTGGCGTGGACCTGCCAGCCGGCGTCTGCCAGCTGGCGTACCCATTCCAGGCCGAGGCCGCGGTTGCTGCCGGTGATGAGCGCTGTGGGCATGGGATATCTCTGTCGCGGGTGGTAAGCAAAAAAATAGCACGGGATTTTGTGCATCGGAAAAGGGCGACAGGGGCAGATTTGGGGCACAATAAAACCATTCACTGCCGGTGACACTGCCATGCCCTTCCTGTACCCCTATGCCGTTCTGCTTCTGTTTGCGTTCACCTTGCCGGCACAAGCCGAGGAGCTGTTTGCCGCGCTGTATTTCCAGCGCGACGAGATGACCCTGCGCAGCGGCGGGACGGATGTGGATACCCGCATCGGCCGCTTCGGCGTGAGCATCACCAGTGTTTATAACCGGTATCTGGATGCCAGCCTGGACATCGGCCATGCCAGCCTGACCCAGGCGGGAAATCCGGCGACGCAGGGGATGAGCCTGCCTGGTGAATACATGGGTATTGCCGTGCGCGCCTGGCCGCTACGCAGCCGCTACCTGGATGCCTGGGTGCAGGGCGATTACACCTTTCTTTCCGTCTCCGGCACGAGCGGCGGGCAGGGTGCCGAAATTGAGCTGGACGAGGCCGGTGCATCCGCCGGTGTGGTGGTCCATGCCGGTCCCGTGGACCTGCTCGCCGGCGTGCATCATGCCAGCGTGAGCGGTGACGAGATTGCCAGCGGTACGGTGACCTATACCCGCAGCGTGCGGCTGGAAGACAAGACAACCGTCTGGGGCGGCGTGGACCTGTTGGTCGACGACCGCGGCGGCACCATCGGCGTGCTGTTCAGCAGCGGCGGGCGCAGCGGGGTCACGCTGCGCTTTGCGCGCAGGTTTTAGGCTGCAGCCTCCGCGGCCGGCTCAAGGTACATAATCAAATACCCGCGGCGGGCAGATAGCTGTCCAGCAGTTGCAGATAGTTGGCGCGGGCGTAGGCCGAGGCGTTGCCGGTATGCCGCTGGCTCAACACCCCCTTCAGTTGTTCCACCGACTCGTACGGACTTTCCTCCAGCCACTGTTCCATGCCGCGCAGGATCTGCGTCAGGCGTTGCGGGCCGTGCAGCAGCAGGGCGCTGCACAGGTGCACCACATCGGCGCCGGCAAGCAGCATCTTCACGGCGTCGGCAGGGGTGTGCACGCCGCCGGTGGCGGCCAGGGTGAGTTTGACGTGGCCGTGCAGGATGGCTATCCAGCGCATGGCCAGCAGGGACTCGGCGGAGGTGGACAGGTGCAGCTGCGGCGCCACGCGCAGGCTGTCGATATCGATGTCCGGCTGGTAGAAGCGATTGAACAGGCTGACGCCATTGGCCCCGGCCTGTTCCAGCCGGCGCACCATGTTGGCCACCGAGCTGAATTGCGGCGACAGCTTCATGGCGATGGGCAGGCTGACGTGCCGGCGCAGTTCGGTGAGCAGGTCGACGTAGCGTTGCTCCACCTCGGCGCCGCTGACCTCCGTGTCGCCTGCCACGTAATACACATTCAGCTCCAGCGCATCGGCGCCGGCCTGCTGCAGTGCCGTGCCATAGTCGATCCAGCCGCCGGGCGTGATGCCGTTGAGGCTGGCGACGACGGGGATATCCAGGCTCTGTTTCAGGCGCTGCAACTGCTCCAGATAGCGCTCCTGCTTCGACGGCATGTCGCCATGCAGGGGCAGGAAGCTGGTGGCCTCGGCGTGGCCCAGGCTCTGGTTGTGGAGGTATTCATCCATCACCATGTGGTCGTGCTGCATCTCCTCTTCGAACACCGAATACATCACCAGCGCGGCGGCGCCGGCATCCTCCAGCCGCCTGGCGGCATCGAGGCTGCGCGACAGCGGCGAGGCCGAAGGCACCAGCGGGTTTTTCAGTTCCAGGCCGAGATAGCTTGTGCGCAGGTCCATGATCACTCCTTCGCCTTGTCAGTCTTGATGTCATCCGGTTTGGCATAGCTCAGCTCCGCCAGCTGGCGATAGTGCTGGAAGTTGCTGAGGGCGTGTTTCTGCGCCTGGCCGAGGAACTGCTCCGCCGCTTCCGGATGGCTGCGCCACAGCATGTTGAAGCGCGTCTCCTGGCTGACGAACTCGCGGTAGGCGATGGAGGGTTCCTTGGAATCCAGCTGCAGCGGGTTTTCCTGCTGCGCGGCGCGGCGCGGGTCATAGCGGAACAAGGGCCAGTGGCCGCTGCGCACGGCGCGGTCCTGCATGGCGTGGTTCTGGATCATGTCGGTGCCCCACGCGGTGCAGGGACTGTAGGCAATGATGATGGAGACGCCGGGCCATGACTCGGCCTCCATGAAGGCCTTCAGCGTCTGCACGTCCTTGGCGCCGTAGGCCACCTGGGCCACGTAGACATCGCCGTAGGCCATGGCGATCATCGCCAGGTCCTTCTTTGCCGTCGGCTTGCCGCCCGCAGAGAACTTGGCCACGGCGCCGCGCGGCGTGGCCTTGGAGGTCTGGCCGCCGGTGTTGGAGTACACCTCGGTGTCGAGCACCAGAATATTGACGTCGCGGCCCGAGGCGAGCACATGGTCGAGGCCGCCGAAGCCGATGTCGTAGGCCCAGCCGTCGCCGCCGACGATCCACACGCTCTTCTTCACCAGGCTGTCGGCCACGGCTGCCAGCTGCCGCGCATCGGGGCGGTCGATCTGCTGCAGCCGCTGGTGCAGGGCGGCGACACGTTCGCGCTGCTCGTGGATGCCCGCCTCGTCGTCCTGGGCCGCGTTCAGCAGCGCCGTCACCAGTTCCTCGCCGATGTGCGCGGCCAGCGCCTTGAGCAGCTCGACGGCATACTCGCGCTGCTTGTCGATGGCGACGCGCATCCCCAGGCCGAACTCGGCATTGTCCTCGAACAGCGAGTTGTTCCAAGCCGGGCCGCGGCCTTGGGCATCCTGCGCCCAGGGCGTGGTGGGGAGATTGCCGCCGTAAATGGAGGAGCAGCCGGTGGCGTTGGCCACCAGCATGCGATCGCCGAACAGCTGCGAGGCGAGGCGCAGGTAGGGCGTTTCGCCGCAGCCGGAGCAGGCACCGGAGAATTCAAACAGCGGCTGCAGCAGCATGGCGCTCTTCATTACCGACGGCCGCACCTCGCGGCGGTCGAATTCGGGCAGGCTCAGGAAGAACTCCCAGTTGGCGCGCTCCTGCTCGCGCAGCGGCGGCTGCGGCGCCATGTTGATGGCGCGGCGGCCGGGATGCTCCTTGTCCTTCACCGGACAGATGTCCACGCACAGGCCGCAGCCGGTGCAATCCTCCGGCGCCACCTGGTAGACGATGTGCGCGCCCGCGGGAAATTCCTTGCCCTTGAGCGGCATGTGCTTGAAGGTCGGCGGCGCGCCGGCGGCCTGCGCCGGGTCGAACAGCTTGCTGCGGATCACGCTGTGCGGGCACACGAAGGGGCATTTGCCGCAGGCGATGCAGAGATTTTCATCCCATACGGGGATCTCCAGCGCGATGTTGCTCTTCTCCCAGCGTGTGGTGGCGGTGGGCCAGGTGCCGTCGGCGGAAATGGCGGAGACCGGCAGGTCGTCGCCACGCCCGGCCATCATGGCGGCGGTCACCTTCTGCACGAACTCCGGTGCGTTGGCGGCCACCACCGGCGGGCGCTCGAACAGCGAGGTGACCTTGCCGGGTATCGTGACCTCGTGCAGGTTGGCCAGGGCGGCGTCGATGGCCTTGAAGTTGAGTTCGACTATCTTGGCGCCCTTTTTGCCGTAGGTCTTTTCCACCGCCTGCTTGATGGCGGCGATGGCGGCATCGCGCGGCAGCAGGCCGGAGATGGCGAAGTGGCAGGTCTGCATGATGGTGTTGATGCGCCGCTGCATGCCGGCATCCTGCGCCACCTGATAGGCATCGATGACGTAGAAGCGGATGTTCTTGTCGATGATCTGCTGCTGCATGCGCCGCGGCAGCGTGTTCCACGCCTCGTTGGGCGCGGCGCTGGTGTTGAGCAGGAACACCGCGTTGGGGGCCGCCTTGTCCAGCATGTCGTAGCGTTCGAGGAACACAGTTTGGTGGCAGCCGATGAACTGTGCCTCGTCATCGCCGATGAGGTAGCTGGAGCGGATCGGCTGCTTGCCGAAGCGCAGGTGCGAGACGGTGATGGCGCCGGACTTCTTCGAGTCGTAGACGAAGTAGCCCTGGGCGTGCAGGTCGGTGGCCTCGCCGATGATCTTGATGGTGTTCTTGTTGGCGCTGACGGTGCCGTCGGAGCCGAGGCCGTAGAACAGCGCGCAGTTCACGGCGCGTGCCGCATCGGTGCGGAAGCCGGCGTCCCAGTCCAGGCTGGTGCGGGTGACATCGTCGCGGATGCCGATGGTGAAGCCGTTGCGCGGCAGTTCCTTTTGCAGTTCGTCGAATACCGCCTTGATCATGCCCAGCGTGAACTCCTTGGAGGACAGGCCGTAACGACCGCCGACGATGCGCGGCAGGGTGGTAAAGCGTGACTGCCCGCTGGCGTAGGACTGCGCCACCGCGGCGAGCACGTCCTTGTACAGCGGTTCGCCATCGGCGCCCGGCTCCTTGGTGCGATCCAGCACGGCGATGCGCTGCACGCTGGCGGGCAGGGCGGCGAGCAGGGCGGTGGGGTCGAAGGGACGGTACAGCCGCACCTTGAGCAGGCCGACCTTCTCGCCGCGCGCCAGCAGGTGGTCAACGGTTTCATGTGCCGCCTCGGCGCCGGAGCCCATCAGCACGATGACCCGCTCGGCATCCGCGGCGCCGACGTAATCGAACAGGTGGTACTGGCGGCCGGTGTGGGCGGCGAAGCGGTTCATGACGTTCTGCACGATGACCGGCATCTGCTGATACCAGCCGTTGACGCTTTCGCGGCCCTGGAAATAGACATCCGGATTCTGCGAACTGCCGCGCAGCACCGGATGTTCCGGATTGAGGGCGCGGGCGCGGTGGGCCTGCACCAGCTCGTCGCTGATCATGGCGCGTACCACGCTGCGGTCGATGGCCTCGATCTTGGCGACCTCGTGCGAGGTGCGGAAGCCGTCGAAGAAATGCAGGATCGGCACGCGGGCCTCCAGCGTCGCCGCCTGGGCGATGAGCGCCATGTCCATCGCCTCCTGCACCGAGTTGGCGCACAGCATGGCAAAGCCGGTGCCGCGCGTGGCCATCACGTCGGAGTGATCGCAGAAGATGGACAGCGCCTGCGCCGCCAGCGAGCGCGCCGCCACGTGCAGGACCATCGGCGTCAGCTCGCCGGCGATCTTGTACATGTTGGGGATCATCAGCAGCAGGCCCTGCGAGGCGGTGAAGGTGGTGCACAGCGCACCGGCCTGCAGGGCGCCGTGCAGGGCGCCGGCGGCACCGCCCTCGCTCTGCATCTCGATCACCGAGGGAACCGTGCCCCACAGATTCTTGCGCCCCTGCGCCGACCATTCGTCGGCATGCTCGCCCATGGGCGAGGCGGGGGTGATGGGGTAGATGGCGATGACTTCATTGGTAAGGTGGGCAATCGTGGCGGCGGCCTCGTTGCCGTCGATGGTGACCATACGGTGCATCGTATCCTCCGTTGTTGTGCGGACCGTTGTGTCCGGTCCTGCGGCCAAGCATAGCCCAGATCGGCGGTATTAACTCATCGGTCGCGGATGCGATCCGCTCCTACGGTACGTGGCCCATGCCGGGGCGCATGGCATTCGCGCTGGAGCGGTGGCTCCGCCCGGCGGTGTATCGCCGATGCGATCCGTGCAGCCCATGTAGGAGCGAATCGTATTCGCGACAGCCGGAGCCTCGATGCTCAATGCACCCCCATCAGCACCTTGATGTGCGCAGCGGCGCTGCGGCCCAGGGCATTCATCACGTAGCCGCCCTCCAGTGTCGAGACGACGCGGTTTGCGCAGTGGACGGCGGCGAGATCCATGATGCGCTCGGTGACCCAGGCGTAGTCGGTGTCGAGCAGGTTGAGGCCGGACATGTCGTCCTCGAAGTGAGCATCGAAGCCGGCGGAGACCAGGATCAGCTGCGGCTTGAAGCGGTCGACCGCGGGCAGCCACTGTTCGGTGATCGCCTGCTGGAACTCCTCGCTGTAGGCGCCGTTGCGCAGCTTGCTGTGGATCAGGTGGGGGCGTTCGGCCAGCGGCGTGTCCGGATAGAACGGGTGCTGGAAGCTGGAGCAGAACAGCACGCGCGGGTTGTCCCTGAAGATGTCTTCGGTGCCGTTGCCGTGGTGGGCATCGAAGTCGAGGATGGCAACCCGTTGCAGACCGTGGTGCTCCAGTGCGTGGGCGGCAGCGACGGCGATGTTGTTGAAGAAGCAGAAGCCCATGGCGCGGTGGCGTTCCGCATGGTGGCCGGGCGGGCGCACGCCGCAGAAGGCGGTTTCCATTTCCCCGCTCATCACCAGGTCGACGCCGAGTACGGCGGCACCGGCGGCGTGCAGTGCGGCCTCGAGGGTGTGCGGCGCGAGCCAGGTGTCGGGGTCGAGCATGACCGGTGACTGGCCGGGCGGCGGCGCGCGGGTGAACAGGTCGTCGACATAGGCGGCGTCATGCACGCGCAACAGCTGGGCGCGTTCGGCGCGGGGCGCATCGTAATGACGCAACAGCGGCATCAGCTGCGAGGCCACCAGCCGATCCTCGATGGCGTGCAGCCGTTCGGGGCTTTCCGGATGGAAGCCACCCATGTCGTGTAACAGACAGTCGCGGTGGGAAATATAGGCAGTGCGCATGGGGTCGGCCGGACGTGGGGGTACGTTTCAAGGTATCACCGGCATCGGTATCTGGCTACCACGGAATTCGATCCGGGCGAGGCAGATTTGTGGTGATCAACTGTGCTTAAATGAAGGCTTGCCTGAATGATAGAAAAACTGGGGAACGTCATGGGACAACATTTTCTGAAAAAGCTTTTCGAACCCAAATCCGTGGTTATTTTCGGCGCCAGCGATCGCCCCGATGCGGTGGGCGCGCTGGTGTTCAAGAACATGCTGGAAAGCGGTTTCAAGGGCGATGTCTATCCCATCAATCCCAAGCGTGACGTGGTGCAGGGGCAGAAGGCCTATCCCTCGCTGGAGGCGCTGGGCAAGACCATCGACCTGGCCGTCATCACCACTCCGGCCCACACCATTCCCGCCATCATCGAGGACTGCGGCCAGCACGGCGTCAAGGCGGCGGTGATCATCTCCGCCGGTTTCCGCGAGGTGGGGCCGCAGGGCATGAAGCTGGAGAAGGCGGTGCTGGAGAATGCGCGCCGCTACGGCATCCGCTTCATCGGCCCCAACTGTCTCGGCATCATGCGCCCCGACATCGGCCTCGACGTCACCTTCAACAAGGGCGGCGCGAGGCCGGGCAACGTGGCCCTGGTGTCCCAGTCCGGCGCCATCTGCACCGCCATCCTCGACTGGGCGGCGCCCAACGGCATCGGCTTCTCCGCTGTGGTGTCCACCGGCATCTCCGCCGACCTCGATTTCGGCGACGTGCTCGACTACCTGGTCAACGACCCCAAGACCGACAGCATCCTGCTGTACATCGAGGGCATCCACAATTCGCGCACCTTCATGAGCGCCGTGCGCGCCGCCTCGCGCGTGAAGCCGGTGCTGGCGCTCAAGGTGGGCCGCCATACCTCGGGTTCCAAGGCCGCCATGTCCCATACCGGCGCCCTGGCCGGGGCCGATGATGTGTTCGATGCGGCGCTGCGCCGCGCCGGCGCGGTGCGCGGCATGCGCATCGGTCACCTGTTCTCCAACGCCAGCACGCTGGATGCGGGATTCCGCGCCAGGGGCGAGCGGCTGTGCATCCTGACCAACGGCGGCGGGCCGGGCGTGATGGCATCGGACCGCGCGGCGGACCTGGGCATTCCCTTGGCTGAACTGACGGAGGCCACCCTGGCCCGTCTCAACGAGGCGCTGCCGGCCACCTGGTCCCACGGCAACCCGGTGGATGTCATCGGTGATGCCACGGCGGAACGCTATTCCGCCGCGGTCGATGCCTGCCTGGCCGATCCCGGCGTGGATGGTCTGCTGGTGATCCTGACGCCGCAGGCGATGACGGCGCCCAACGAGGTGGCCGCCGCGGTGGGGGCCATTGCCCGCCAGCACAAAAAACCGGTGCTGTGTTCCTGGATGGGACAGACCCAGGTGGCGGAAGGCCGCGCCACGCTGGTGCAGGCGGGACTGCCCATCTTCCATACCCCGGAGGCGGCAGTGGAGGCCTTCGCCTCGCTGACGGCGTATTACCGCAACCAGCAGCTGCTGCTGCAGGCACCGGGTCCCATCTGGCAGAGCGTGCCGCCCGACGTGGAGGGCGCGCGCCTGATCATCGAGGGCGCCCTGGGCGAGGGACGCAAGGTGCTGTCGGAAAGTGAATCCAAGGCGATCCTCGGCTGCTTCCACATCCCCTCGGCGCGGGCGGTGGTGGTGCGTTCGCCCAACGAGGCCCTGGTGCAGGCCGCCTCCATGGGGCTGCCGGTGGCCATGAAGATCAACTCGCCCGACATCACCCACAAATCGGACTCCGGCGGCGTGCGCCTCGGCATCAACACCGCCCAGGGCGTGCGCAGTGCCTATAACGACATCATCACCGCCGTGCGGCGCAACCGGCCCGAGGCGCGCATCGATGGCATCACCGTCGAGCCGATGCTGCAACGCCCCAACGGCCGCGAGCTGCTGGTGGGCATCTCCACCGACGCGGTGTTCGGCCCGGTGATCACCTTCGGCGCTGGTGGCATCACGGTGGAGGTGATGGGCGACCGCGCGGTGATGCTGCCGCCGCTCAATCGCTTCCTGGCCAAGGATCTGATCCAGCGCACCAAAGTGGCCAAGATGCTGGCCGCCTTCCGCCACATGCCGGCGGCGGACATGCTGGCGCTGGAGAATGTGCTGCTGCGCGTATCGGAGATCGCCTGTGAGCTGCCCTGGGTCAAGGAGCTGGACATCAACCCGCTGATCGTTGACGACAGCGGCGCCATCGCGGTGGATGCACGCGTGGTGGTCGATTATCACAACGCGACCCACGAGCGCTATGACCACATGGCGATCTATCCCTATCCGAACCAGCTGGTCACCCGCTGGCAGCTGCCCGACGGCACCGACCTGGTGATCCGGCCAATCCGGCCGGAGGATGCAGAGATCGAACAGGAGTTCGTGCGCAAGCTGTCCGATCAGACCAAGTACTTCCGCTTCATGCAGACCATCGACGAGCTGACGCCGTCGATGCTGGCCCGCTTCACCCAAATCGATTACGACCGCGAGATGGCCTTCATCGCGGTGGTGGAGAAGGATGGTGGCGAGGAGGAGATCGGCGTATCGCGCTATGTCACCAATCCCGATCGCACTACCTGCGAGTTCGCCGTCGTGGTCTCCGATGCCTGGCAGCGCAAGGGCATCGCCCACCGCCTGATGGATGCGCTGATCGAAACCGCGCGCCTGCGCGGCCTGCGCCTGATGGAGGGGGAGGTGCTGGGGAACAACCACGACATGCTGTCCTTCGTGCGTGCCCTGGGCTTCTCGGTCAGCACCAGTGTGGAAGACCCGGCCATCAAGTATGTGTGCAAGGAGCTGTGACCGGTGTGCAATCACCGTCCCTGGCACTCATGCCGGGGGCGGTGGGTACGCGGGGAATGCAATTCAGGGAGGATATACACCATGGCGGTCTGGTCACGGTTGTTGCTGTTGGGCATGGGGGGATTGCTGCTGGCCGGTTGTGATGGCGAGTGGCCATGGCAGGAACGCCAGTCCGCCGATGCCGGACCACCCGTAGCCGCGGCGGTGAGTGCTGCGCACGAAGAGATTCTTGCCCTGGCCGGGGCAGACAGCACGCGCACCGCGGCCATCCATGCCGAATTCGCGGCCTGGAAGGCCACCCGCAGCACCTATTGCACGTCCCGTTACGGCAGCGGTGCGGCCAATGATGCGGCCCTGGGCGAGTGCTACACGTCCCTCGACGCCAACAAACTGCAGAGTTTGTTGCGCGACAAATTCCTGTTGCTGCTGGATGTCCCGCGTCAGACCGTCCCGCGGCCGGAGACGCGTCTGGCCACGGTGTTCCGTGCCGAGGGGGCCTTCAACCGCGCTGGGGCAGGGCTGTCCCACGACCGCACATTGCTGGCCAATGGCGGTGTCGACGGCAGTGTGGAGGTGTACGATCTCGTCACCAAACGTCAGCTGTTTTCCGCCAAGCCATTCGACGCCTATTCGACCCTGCTCCAATTCAGTGCCAATGATCGACTGTTGGCCGTCGGCAGTCCGCAGCACAAGGATTTGGTGTTTTTCGATGCCCGTAGCGGGGCGCACTACCTGACCATCCGGAAGGGGGCCGGCCCGTTCCATCTGTTGAACGGCGGACGTTTCGTGCTGACCGCAGAACGTGGGCAACTGCAGCTCATCAACGTGCTCACCGACGCCCGTCATGTCGAGAGGCTGGCGGGCAGCGCCACGATCTCGCGTCTCCACGTCGGCGAACAGGACTCCCTGATCGTGGTGAGCAAACACGATGCCGAGATGGAGCTTTGGCGCCTCGATACCGCCAACCCGACCCGGCCATTGCAGTTCCTGTCCGCCATGTTGCCCGGCAGCGACAAGAAGACTGTCGCCACTGGGTTGGCCATCGCCGAGGATGGCGCGTTCATGTATGCAACCACCTCCGACGGTTGGTTGCGGCAATGGAGTCTGCCCGCGCTCGAACAGCGATTGTTGATGCAGTTGGACAATGCGTCCTGCGGACAGATCAGGCAGTGGCAGGATACCTATCTGGCTACATGCTTCACAAAAAAGGAGCGTTACAACTTCCTGTACCTGTTTCGTCCACGGGATAGTCGGGCTGCCAAACTCATGCTGCCAAACCTCTCGATGCGGGCGGCATTCCCCTATGAGGATGGCATACTCCTGGTTCAGGACAGGGAGCTGTCCGAAATGCCCTGGCCCGAGTTGACGGAAGAACTGGTGCCGCAAGTTGTGTACAGCTCACAGGCGCCGCTGCCGACGCCCACCACCGGGGCGAGTGTACCGGCCGCTGCCGCAGAGGCCGGGCGATTGCGGGTGGAGGCCATAGGTGTCTACGAAGGCAGCTATGCGCGGCAGCGAGGTTTTCAGGAACATTTGCAGGGGACGGTGGAAATTGTGGTCGGCGACGTCCGCGAGCCCCTGGCCCTGGTGCTGTCGTCTTACGAGGCCGTGCAGTGGAATATCCAGCAGCAACGCCGCGGCTCGGTGAAATATGTGCTGCTGAACAGTTATTATCCGAGCACCGTTGTCGGGGCGGATGGTGCGGAGATCATCCGATTCAACACCAGTCACCCGTATTCGATCCAGCATCAGGATTACCACAGGTTCAAGCGCGCGGTCGTTGCCCAGTTGAAGCAGGAGTTGCGCCAGTTCCAGGGGAGTTACCAAGGGGCGAGTTTCAGCATCGGTCCGGTCGGCGGCAATCTCGATTCGCGCATCGTCAGAAAACGCGAAGCCGATGGTAAGCCGTCGTTTAGCGATCGCTAGCGCCCCGATGATGTCCGCGAGTCTATCGCGCGCGAGATAGCCGGGTGAGCCAGGGGCCATGTCATACACATGAATTACATCTTCTACTTCCTTGTTGCCTCCGCCTTCGCCACCGCCGCCTGGCATCAGCTGAGTTGGGGCGGCGCCGGTACCGCGCCGATGGACGCGCTGTCGACGGCGATGGTCGAATCGGCCACAGGCTCGGTGGAACTGGCCCTGGGTCTGGTCGGCGTGATGACGCTGTTTCTTGGCCTGATGAAGGTGGCCGAGGCGGGCGGCCTGCTCACCATCATTGCCCGTCTGATCCGGCCGCTGATGGTGCGGCTGTTTCCCTCGGTGCCGGCGGAGCATCCGGCCATGGGGGCGATGATCCTCAATCTTTCGGCCAATGCGCTGGGGCTGGGCAATGCCGCCACGCCCTTCGGCATCCGCGCCATGCAGGAGCTGGAGCGGCTCAACACCCGGCCCGGCACGGCGACGGATGCGATGGTGCTGTTTCTTGCCATCAACACCTCCAGCGTGACCCTGTTGCCCACCGGCGTCATCGCCCTGCGCGCGGCCGCCGGTTCCGCCGACCCGGCGGGGATTCTGCCCACCACGCTGTTTGCCACCTTCTGCGCCACCGCGGCGGCGATCATCGCCGCCTTCGCCTATCGCCGGTTCTTTCCGCTCGAGGCGGCGCCGGCGGCCACGGCAATCGAACTGCCGGCAGAAGCGGAGGTGCTGCCGGCCGAGGCAGGGCAGGCCTATCCGCTGTGGGTGTCGATGCTGGCATTGGGGACCCTGCTGGCGCTGATTCCGTTCAGCGTGCTGTATGGCCGTGTCATCGCGCCATGGATCCTCCCGGGCCTGATGCTGGGCTTCCTTACCTTCGGCCTGTTGCGCGGGGTGCGCATCTACGAGGTGTTCGTGGAGGGGGCCAAGGAGGGATTCCAGGTGGCGATCCGCATCATTCCCTATCTGGTGGCGATCCTGGTGGCGGTGGCAATGCTGCGCGCCAGCGGCGCGCTGGAGGCGGCGGTCAGCGTGCTCGCCCCCTGGACCGGTGCCGTCGGCCTGCCGGCCGAGGCGTTGCCCATGGCCTTGCTGCGGCCCTTGTCCGGCTCGGGGGCCTACGGCGTGCTGGCATCGATCATCAATGACCCCGCCATCGGTCCCGACAGCTACACCGGCTATCTGGTCAGCACCCTGCAGGGCTCCACGGAAACCACCTTCTATGTGCTGGCGGTGTATTTCGGTGCGGTGCAGGTCCGCCGCATCCGCCACGCCCTGCTGGCGGCGCTGACCGCCGACGTCGTGGCGGTATTTGCCGCCGTGTTTGCCTGCACCTATTTCCTGCTGTAGGCCGACCGCCGGGCTATACTTCAAATATCCTAAGCTTTTAGTTGGATATTGGTGGTGCCTGAAGGAGGTGAGCAAGATGGGTCATGTCGACATCAGCAAATACATACACGCTGAGGAGGCGGTCCGCCGCGACCCGGAGGGCCATATGTTCGACCTGCCGGCCTGGGACGAGGCGGAGGCAGAACGGCTGGCGCGTGAAGAGGGCATCACGCTTACCGCGGCCCACTGGGATGTGCTGCGGTTCGTGCGCGAACATTACCGCCGCCACGGGCGGGCGGAAAGCGGTCGTGTGCTGTCCGGGGCGCTGGACCAGGCCTTTCATGACCACGGCGGGCGCCGCTGGCTGTACACCCTGTTTCCCCACGGCCCGGTGGCCCAGGCATCGCGCATCGCCGGCCTGCCGTTGCCACCCTATACCACCGATGCATCGTTCGGCAGCTCAGGGTAGTGCCGGCAAGTGACCTGTGGTTGCCGCAGGCAGAGGCGGCGGTTTTTTAACGCGTCGCTAGCGGGTTGAGGCCGTGTGCACAGATTGCCGGCCGGCAATGCCCTGCGCAGCAGCGCCGATGAGCCTCCATCAGATGCCGCCGGCAGGCTGATGAGTCCGGGACGGTTGATCAGATCAGGGCGGCGACGTCGTGCTCGTCCATCTGCATGACCTCCTGCTCCAGCAGTTCGATGGCGGCGAGCAGGGTCTTGGACATTTCCACCAGGCTGTTGAGCAGGGTATTGAGCTGCTCCTTGCGGTCGTCGCGTCGTTTCGAGGCGCCGATCAGCTTCTGGAAGAACCCCCTTTCCTCGGTATCGAAAATCAGCTTGAACATCTGCATGTAGATGGCGTGCAGCGTTTCGTGCGGCGTCTCGATGGCCTGGAAGGAGGGCAGGCCGGACAGTTTCTGGCCGGTGCCGTAGTACCACTTGCCGAAGGCACAGTCGGTGTGAATGACCGGTACCTGGTCCTCGCTGACCGGAAGTCCGGCGGCGATGGCCTGGGCATAGGAGCGCCATTTGATGTGGGCTGACTTGGCGGCACGCAAATGGGAGATAACCTGTTTCTTATCCATGATTCGTTCTGAATAAATACATAACCAAGGGTGGGCGTCGGGATTGCGGATGATACCGATGGAGGTTTTGGCGGGCAACCGTGCCAGCGGCGGGAGGGCGTGGCACGGCGCGCATGTTTTTGCTTAAAGACAGAATATCCACCCTGTCGCTGGCATGATGCTCCCCGGCGTGAGCCGGAACCACATCCCTAGGCCATGATTTATAAAGAAATATCTTATGGCTGAGGCGGCATCGCTGCGGCGCCGGGAGGTGGCGGGGAAAATGGTGGATATGTGAAGTGATTCAAGTTTTGCGCCCGGCCGCCATACGATGACTGGTGGCCGGGCTTGCGCTTAAATCAGCTCCGCCACTTCCTCATCGTTCATCCGCAACACCTCCTGCTCCAGCAGCTCGATGGCGGCGAGCAGGGTCTTGGACATCTCGATCAGGCTGTTGAGCATGGTGTTGAGCTGCTCGCGGCGGTCGTCACGTTTTTTGCTGGTGCCGATCAGCTTCCGGAAGAAGCCCACCTCTTCGGTCTCGAACAGCAGTTTGAAGATTTGCATGTAGATGCCGTGCAGGGCTTCGTGCGGCGTTTCGATGGCCTGGAAGCCCGGTAGCGACGACAGCTTCTGGCCGGGGCCGTAATACCACTTGCCGAAGGCGCAGTCGGTATGGATGACCGGGACCTGGTCTTCACTGATGGGCAGTCCGGCGACGATGGCCTGGGCGTAGGAGCGCCATTTGATGTGGGCGGATTTGGCGGCGCGCAGGTGTGTAACGACTTGTTTCTTGTCCATGTTTTCGTCCTTGAATGATTCCGAAAGGCTCCGTATGCAACCAGGCTTATTGCCATATGTCGGATAGGCCTGTTGCGCGTAAGGATGTTACCTAGTTCACATCTTGCGGGCAAGAGGGTACGACGGCACCCAGCCTAACGGGGGCTCATGACCGCCGGATGACGGGAATCGGCCTCCGTGCCGCAGGGGGTTAGGATGCCTTGCGTTCCAGCGCCGCCGCAAAGAAGCCGTCGGTGTTGTGGCGGTGCGGCCACAGACGCAGCATGTCGCCCATGTCGGCGAGGGGGATGTTGCGCCGCGCCAGGATCTCGCCGGCAGGGACCAGGGTGAAGTCGGGGTGTGCGGCGAGGAAGGCCTGCACCACGTCCTCGTTTTCCTCCCGCAGCAGGCTGCAGGTGGCGTAGACCAGGCGGCCGCCGGGGCGTACCAGGGTGGCGGCAGTGTCCAGAATCCTGCGCTGGGTGGCGGTGATGGCGTCGAGGTCCAGTGGGCGCCACTTGATGTCCGGATTGCGGCGCACGGTGCCGCTGCCGCTGCACGGCGCGTCCACTAGCACGCGGTCGGCCTTGCCGGCGAGGCGGCGCACGCGGTCGTCGCGTTCGGGGGAGATCACCACCGTCCGCACGTTGTCCAGCCCGGCGCGGGCCAGGCGCGGCTTCAGTTTTTCCAGCCGCTTGGCTACGATGTCGAAGGCGTACAGCGTGCCGCTGTTGGCCATCAAGGCGCCCAGTTCCAGGGTCTTGCCGCCGGCGCCGGCGCAGTAGTCCACCACCATCTCGCGCCGCTTCGGTTCCAGCAGCAGGCCGAGCAACTGGCTGCCCTCGTCCTGCACCTCGAACAGGCCGCCCTGAAAGGTGGGACTCTTGAACAACGGCGCGCGATCGGCGCGGCGCAGGCCGAGCGGTGAGTAGGGAGTGGGTTCCAGGGCGTGGCCTTCCGCGGCCAGCTTCGCCTGCACCGTGGCGCGGTCGGCCTTGAGGGTGTTGACGCGCAGGTCCAGGGTGGCCGGCTGGTTCAGGGCTGCAGCCAGTTGCAAGGTTTCCTCTTCGCCCAGCTGGGCCACCAGCCGTTCCGCCAGCCAGGTCGGCAGATTGGTGCGCACCTCCAGCGGCAGGTCGGCCGCGTTCAGGGTGCGTGCGCGCTCCGCCAGGGTGCGTGCCTCGAAACCGGGGCGTTCGGGATAACCGGCCTGCTCCAGTACGCGCGCACTCCAGCCCTCGGTCAGCAATTGCACCGCCACCAGCGCGGAGGCCGGGGCCTCGCTGCCGGCCGCATGGCGTAACAGGGCGAGGCGGCGCAGGCAGGCATAGACATTTTCCGCCACCGCGCCGCGATCGCGTACGCCCATTTCGCGGTGTTCGCGGAAATAGCGCTCCATGGCCTTGTCCGCAGCGGAGGTGCCGTTGATGATGGAGGCGAGCAGGGCGGAGGCGTGTTTGAGCAGGGCGTCGTGTTTCATTTTTTAAGTCGCAAGTTCCAAGTTACAAGTTGCAAGCAAAAAAATTACACGGCAAGACGTTTTCTTGTCACTTGTAACTTGTCACTTGCAACTGGGGTTCAATGGGTCGTCTGCGCCAGCAGGCGCTGCGCCTCGGTGAGAAAGGCCTTGCGCTTGAACAGCAGTTGCAGCCGGCCGCCGCCGCTCTGGTTCCACAGCACGGCGGCGCGCATGCCGGCCAGCAGCAGGGCGCGCACGCGGTTGGCGGTGTCCGGGTTTTGCAGGTGGCCGTGTTCGCCGGTGACCATGATACGTGGCTGCAGGGTGCTGACGGTGTTGACATAGATATCGGCCAGTGCGGCGATGACGGTGTCATGGGTGGTGTGGAAGTGCTCCCGCTGCCGTTCGGCCTTCTGCAGCCCCTCGCTGATGGTGGCGAGCAGGTCCTTGCGCGCCGCCAGCTTGCGCTCCAGGGTGAGCAGGGACAGGGCGTAGCGGGTCAGCTCCAGGTCGCGCTCTTCGCCGCTGCTGCCCATCTGACGCTGCAGCACCTGCAGGCCGTGGCGCAGGGCGGACAGGTCACCGTAGATGTCGACCGTGGCCTCGGCATCAACCACGAACAGGCTGCGGATCACCGCCTCGAAGGGCGCCTGCTCCACCATGCCGCGGCGGGCGGTCTGCGCCACCAGGGACACGGCCTGGAACAGGCCGGCCAGCGCCAGGGTACGGTCGGTAATGGTCTTGCTCATAAACTCAATAACTCAAGCCGGAAATGCGGGGGAGGTCTGTTCGATGATGCCGCCGCCGAGGCAGATGTCGCCGTCGTAGAACACCACGGACTGTCCCGGGGTGACGGCGCGCTGGGCCTGGGCGAAGTCCACCCGGCAACTGTCGGCACTCAGGGCGCTGATGGTACAGGGTTGATCGCCCTGACGGTAGCGCACCTTTGCCAGACAGGCATGGGGCAGCGCTGGCGGCCGGCCTGCCACCCAGTGCAGCTGGCCGGCCTCCAGGGCGCGGCTGAACAGCCGTGGATGGTCGTGGCCCTGGTCCACCAGCAGCACGTTGTGCGCCACATCCTTGCCGACCACGTACCATGGCGCCTCGCCATGCTCCTTGCGCCCGCCCAGCCCCAGGCCCTGGCGCTGGCCCAGGGTGTAGTACATCAGGCCGTCATGGCGCCCCAGCAGTTCGCCGGCCGGGGTGCGCATCTCGCCGGGGCGGGCCGGCAGGTAACGGGCGAGGAAGTCCTTGAAGCGCCGCTCGCCGATGAAGCAGATGCCGGTGCTGTCCTTCTTGTCGTGGGTGATGAGGTCGTGCTCCTGCGCCAACTGGCGTACCGCGCTCTTGCGCAGCTCACCGACCGGAAACAGGGCGCGGGAGAGCTGCTCCTGTTGCAGGGTGTAAAGGAAGTAGCTCTGGTCCTTGTCCGGGTCGAGCCCCTTCAGGAGTTGAAAGTCCCCCTGGTCACTCTTGCGCACGCGGGCGTAGTGGCCGGTGGCGATGGCATCGGCGCCGAGTCCCAGCGCATGGTCGAGAAAGGCGCGGAACTTGATCTCCTTGTTGCACAGGATATCCGGGTTGGGGGTGCGCCCGGCGCTGTATTCGGCCAGGAAGTGGCTGAACACGCGCTCCCAGTATTCGGCGGAGAAGTTGATGGTGTGCAGCGGGATGCCCAGCCTGTCGCACACCGCGCGCGCGTCGGCCAGGTCGACGGCGGCGGCGCAGTATTCCTGGTCGTCATCCTCCTCCCAGTTCTTCATGAACAGGCCCTCCACGCGATACCCCTGTTGCAGCAGCAACAGGGCGGCGACGGAGGAGTCGACGCCGCCGGACATGCCGACGATGACGTAGGGGCGGCTCATGCCGCGGTTTCCGCCCTGCGGGGCGGCACGTCAAATAACCGACAAAATATTGCCGCGGAGACGCGGAGGGCACAGAGAAAGCCGTTCCACGTATTCTCTGTGGCCCTGCGCCTGGGAAATATGCTCCAGACATTTCCAACCGACTGAGTGCATGCAGCCGTCTGCGGCAGGTTGTGGCAGTTTATCCAGTCCGTAGGGTGCGCATTGCGCACCGCGCGGCGGTGGGGCGGGGCTTGGTGCGCGGTGCGCACACTACGGGAAGATGTGGTCACGTCCATCACATCTCGGTCAGCAGTGCCAGCGGATAGCGCTTGCCGGCGATGTAGTCGTCGATGCAGCGCAGCACCAGCGGGCTGCGCAGGGCGCTGCCCAGTGCCGCGACTTCGTCGCGGCTGAACCACACCGCGCGCAGGATGCCGGTGTCGAGCGGGCGCGCGGGTTCATGGCCGGTGATGCGGCCGGTGAAGGCGAAGCGCAGGTAGGTGATGTCGCTGTCGGGCTTGCGCCAGCGGTAGACGCCCAGCACGGCCTCGGGCAGGAAGGTGTACGCGGTTTCTTCCAGGGTTTCGCGTACCGCGCCGGTGAGCGGGCTTTCGTCTTCCTCCAGGTGACCGGCGGGCTGGTTATACACCACGCAACCGTCGACCTCTTCCTCCACCAAGAGGAACTTGCCGTCCTGCTCCAGCACGCTGGCCACGGTGACGTGGGGTTTCCAGATTTCCATCTTTTCTTTCCTGTAACAGGGTTGCGTATTCGTGCGGCGCCAGTTCGCGCCACTGGCCCGGTGCCAGTCCCGCCAGCGTCCAGGGACCGATGGCCCAGCGCACCAGGCGCAGGGTAGGGTAGCCCACCGCTGCGGTCATGCGCCGCACCTGGCGATTGCGCCCCTCGCTGATCTCCAGTTCTATCCAGCGGGTCGGGATCGCGGCGCGGTAGCGGATCGGCGGGTCACGCGGCCAGAGCCCAGGTTCCTCCAGCAGCCGGGTCCGGGCCGGCGCGGTGGGGCCGTCATTGAGCTGTATCCCACGGCGCAGCCGCTCCAGCGCCGTCTCATCCGGCACCCCCTCGACCTGTACCCAATAGGTCTTGGTCAGCTTGTGGCGCGGATGGCTGATGCGGTGCTGCAGCGCGCCGTCGTCGGTGAGCAGCATCAGGCCCTCGCTGTCGCGGTCCAGCCGGCCTGCCGGGTGAATGTCGGGCTGCGGCAGATAGGCGGCCAGGGTCGGTCGGCCCTCCGTGTCGGTGAACTGCGGCAGGACGCCGTAAGGCTTGTTGAACAGGACGACGGTGGTCACGGCAAGGGCGGCGGTCGGGATGCGTGGCGTGTAATGCTGGGCGTATGGTACCGTTGGGCGGTTGCCAATACTACATTTCACCCACAATACCTAACAAGAAGAAGGCCATGTCGTACGGGTTGCGCAGCATACGCCGGCGTATTATCGCGCTGTCGCTGGTCTTGGCGGTGCTGCTGCTGGGGGCGGTGCTGCATACCGAAGGACGTGTGCGTGCAGCGGTGGACCACTCCCTGGAGGGCGTGGCGCGCCAACAGGCGTTCAATGCCGGGTTTGCCGAGCTGAAGAACCGGGTCTATTCCATGGAGGGCGGCCTGTATCGCTACGCCGTGCTGCAGGACGATACGGCGCGTGAGGGGGTGGAACTGCTGTTGCAGGAAATCGGGCAGCGCCGCGCGCTGTTGCGTGAATCGAGTGTGCTGGCCCAAGACGATGATGTGCGGCGCAGTTTCGACACCCTGTTGATCACCCTGGGCCTGCTCGACCGCGAGGTGCGGGACCTGCTGGAAATCATCGGTACGCTGGAACGGCGTTTTCCCGCCTCGCCGATCATCACCGACAAGCTCTACCCCCTGAACATTGCCTTTGTCACCGCCCTGGACGAGGCCATGCTGGACCTCGAGCTCGAGCTCGAGTACGTCGGCCCCATGCCCCGCGACATGCAGCGCCGGCTGCAGGACATGCGTTATCTGTGGTCGCAGCAGATCAGTACCGGACGCATGTATATCGCCAACCGTTCCGGGGTGTTCGGTTCGCCCGAGGCGGGCATGCAGCAGCAGCTCAACGCGCGGGCCGACTATATTATCGCGATTCGCCGTCACCTGGATGCCCTGCAGCGGCAGGCGCGTGCGGCGCAGATGGCCTTGCTGCAGGACTCGCTCGGCAGCATGGAACGGATAGTCAGCACCTATGAGCAGCACTTTGGCGAGGTGGTCTCAATCTATCAATCGGGGGCCTGGCGCGGCGACGTCGCTGACTTGCGCAACACGATACAGCCCCTGCTGACGGAGGTGCGGCGCGGTTTTGGCGCGGTCGAGGCGCGACTGGGAGAGCTCGGCTCCAAGGGCGTGATGGTGTCGCTGCGTCTGGCGGAGGACCTCACGGCATTTTTGTGGCGCGTCACCGGGGCCCTGGTGGTCTTGCTGATCGTAGGCTATCTCACCTATGAGCTGACCATCCGCCGCCCCATCGATCAGGTCATCATGGCCCTGCAGGCGCTGGGCAAGGGCGAGGCCTATACGCCCTTGCTGAAAACCTCGGCCCATGAGACCGAATCGCTGTTGCACGCCTTCCGTGACATGCAGAACCAGGTGCATGGCCGTGAAATGCGCCTGACCTCCATCCTGGACAATGCCAGTGACGGCATCATCACCATCAATGAGCAGGGTATCATCGAAACCTTCAATGCCGCGGCCGAGACGCTGTTTCGCTATTCGGCCGAGGAGGTGATCGGGCAGAAGGTGAATCTGCTGATGCCGCATCCCATGCGCGATGAGCATGACAATTACATCCGCCGTTATGTCGAAACCGGCGAACAGCGCATCATCGGCAACGAAATGAACGTCAATGCGCAGCGCAAGGATGGCACGGTCTTCCCAATGTCCATCAAGGTCGGCGAGATGATGCTGGATGGGCACCGTTATTTCACCGCCATCGTCTCCGATATCAGCGAACGCAAGGCGATGCTCGACCATCTGCGGCATCTGGCCGAGCATGATTCGTTGACCGGCTTGTACAATCGCCAGTATTTCACCGATGAGCTGGAGCGGGTGATGCAGCGCTCCATGCGCCAGCAGGGGCTCAACTGTGCGCTGCTCTATATCGATTTGGACAACTTCAAGTTCGTCAATGACACCCTGGGGCATCTTGCCGGGGACCGGGTGTTGATAGAGGTGGCCGGCTTGATCACCAAACGCAGTCGCAAGAGCGACATGATCGCACGGTTGGGCGGTGATGAATTCGCGGTCCTGCTCTACGATGTCGATCTGGAACATGCCCAATTCACGGCGGAGAGCTATCGCCAGCTGATGGCCGACTACAACTTCCGTCATGAGGGCCGGGTGGTGGATATCGGCTGTTCCATCGGTCTGGCCATGTTCGAGCGCGACGTGACCTCGCGTGAGGATCTGATGGCGCGGGCAGACATCGCCTGCCATATGGCCAAGCGGGCCGGGCGCAACTGCGTGCACATCTACCAGGCGGATGATCGCGCCAACATGGACACCATGTTTGCCGACATGGGCTGGGCACGCAGCATCAAGCAGGCCATCGAGCAGGATGGGTTCGTCTTTGCGCTGCAGCCTATCGTCACCATCCCTCACCGCTCCATCGTCAGCTATGAGCTGCTGTTGCGCATGCGGGGCGAGAACGGCGAGCTGATCATGCCCTCCGGCTTCATGCCCTCGGCGGAGCGCTTCGGACTGATTCTGGAGATTGATCGCTGGGTGGTGCGCAATGCCATACGCCTGCTGGTCGACGGCAGGATTGAACCCTCCGCCCGGCTGTCGATCAATCTTTCGGCCATGGCCATCGGCGATGCGGACGTATTGCGCCTGATTACCTCAGAGCTGGCGTTGCAGCAGATCGATGCCGAGCGCCTGACCTTCGAGATTACGGAAACCATTGCCATGGCCGATCTCTCCGCCGCAGTGGATTTCCTGGCCAGCCTGCGCACGCTGGGTTGCGCCACGGCGCTGGATGATTTTGGCGTGGGTTACAGTTCCTTCGCCTACCTCAAGGACCTGCCGGTGGATTACGTCAAGATTGACGGCTCCTTCGTGCGCGATATCGCCAAGGATACGGTACAGCTGGCCATGGTGAAGTCGATGAACGAGATCGCCCATGCCATGGGCAAGCGCACCGTAGCCGAGTATGTGGATAACGACGAGGTGTTGCGTCTGTTGGGGGAGATCGGCGTGGATTTCGCCCAGGGCTATCTCACCGGCAAGCCGCGTCTGGTCGACGCGCCGGCGGACGCCTGAGCCCGCAACAACTTACGCCGCCCGGCGCCGGGTGGTAGAATCCCGCCTCATTTTTCCCGCTATCCCACGGAGCAGTCATGGCCTACGACAAGATTCAGGTGCCCGCCGACGGCACGAAAATCACCGTCAACCCCGATTTTTCCCTCAACGTCCCGGCCCGTCCGATCATCCCCTTCATCGAGGGCGATGGCACCGGCGTCGACATCACCCCGGTGATGCGCAAGGTGGTGGACGCGGCGGTGGCCAAGGCCTACGGCGGCCAGCGCTCCGTGGCCTGGATGGAGGTGTATGCCGGCGAGAAGGCCAACGCGGTCTATGGCGAGAACATCTGGCTGCCGGCGGAGACCATGCAGGCGGTGCGTGACTTCGTGGTGTCCATCAAGGGCCCGCTGACCACCCCGGTGGGCGGCGGCATCCGCTCCCTCAACGTCACCCTGCGCCAGGAGCTGGACCTGTACGTCTGCCTGCGCCCGGTGCGCTATTACGCCGGCTGCCCGAGCCCGGTGAAGGAGCCGGAGAAGACCGACATGGTCATCTTCCGTGAGAACTCCGAGGACATCTACGCCGGCATCGAGTGGGCCGCCGGCACCCCCGAGGCGCAGAAGGTCATCGATTTCCTGCAGAAGGAGATGGGGGTGAAGAAGATCCGCTTCCCGGCCACCTCCGGCATCGGCATCAAGCCGGTCTCCAGCGAAGGCACCAAGCGCCTGGTGCGCAAGGCCATCCAGTACGCCATCGACAACGAGCGCGACTCGGTGACCCTGGTGCACAAGGGCAACATCATGAAATTCACCGAGGGCGCCTTCAAGAGCTGGGGCTACGAGCTGGCCCAGGAGGAGTTCGGCGCCCAGTTGCTGGACGGCGGGCCGTGGATGGTGATGAAGAACCCGCGCACCGGCAAGGACATTGTCATCAAGGACGTCATCGCCGACGCCTTCCTGCAGCAGATCCTGCTGCGTCCGGCCGAGTACAGCGTGATCGCCACTCTGAACCTCAACGGCGACTACATCTCCGACGCCCTGGCGGCCCAGGTGGGCGGCATCGGCATCGCCCCGGGCGCCAATCTGTCCGACTCGGTGGCGATGTTCGAGGCCACCCACGGCACGGCACCCAAGTATGCCGGCCAGGACAAGGTGAATCCCGGTTCCATCATCCTCTCCGCCGAGATGATGCTGCGCCACATGGGCTGGTTCGAGGCCGCCGACCTGATCGTCAAGGGCCTGGCCGGCGCCATCAGCGCCAGGACCGTCACCTACGACTTCGCCCGTCTGATGGACGGCGCCCAGGAGCTGTCCTGCTCGGCGTTCGGTGATGCGATGATTGCCCACATGTAAGCGTGCCGTTGCCGGAATGCACCGGGGTCTGGGCGCCCCCGGTGCAACCTGGATTCAGCGGCAGGACACACGGATTCTGAGACAAGGAAGTGTTGCCGTGTTGCCAGCCGAGGCAAACCAGAAATACATCTCTGCTCCACCCCGCTGGTGCATAGAAGCACCGCCATCCGATGGTGTGCGCGTTCTTCCCGCTCTCGCCGTTAACGGCTGCCGCGCAATCGCCGCAGGCGCTGCTCGCATTCCTGCAGCCGCTGCCGCAATGCCGACGGGCTGAGGTGGCGCAGCGATCCTGTCTTGCGCGTCGCCTCGGCGAGCATGGCCTTGTAGTAAAGGATGTCGTTGCGCAGGGTTTCTTCCGATGCATCTTCCAGTAGTGCACTTGGCAGTGGGGTCATCAATACAGGAATCATGGCGTAGCCCTCGCTGTTTTGCTGCGGTCGGGCCAAGACTAGAACAAGGGCTGTTGCAGGTGCAGGGATAGGCGGCGGCTATTTTGGGATAGACAGTTGGCACCGAACCGCGGAATCCTGCCTAACACCCCGTCAGCAAAGATTTTTTGCGTTCGTCAAAAAACTGCGTGTTCAGTGCCACCACGCCCCATGCGGGAGTGGCGATCCGCACGGCGGCGCGGTGAGGGCGCGGGGCCTTTCCGCTACGAAGTCTGCAGGGCCTGCAGGATCCCCTGCATCAGGGCCAGCGGTGTGGGCGGACAGCCGGGAATGACGGCATCCACCGGGATGACATTGCTCACGGCACCGCGGCTGGCATAGGAACAGCCGAACTCGCCGCCGCAGGCGGCACAGTCGCCGGCGGCGATCACCAGCTTGGGGGCCGGCGTGGCCTCCCAGGTGCGCAGCAGGGCGGTTTCCATGTGCACCGACACCGGCCCGGTGACCAGCAGCACATCGGCGTGGCGCGGCGAGGCGACGAAGTGGACGCCGAAACGTTCAATGTCGTAGTAGCCGTTGTTGAGGGCGTGGATCTCCAGCTCGCAGGCGTTGCAGGAACCGGCATCCACCTGGCGGATGGCGAGGCTGCCCTGAAACTGCCGGGCGATACCCGCGCGCAACTGTGCACCCACCTGTTCCAGCACCGGCTCGCGCGGCAGGTCTTCGGTGATGAGCCCGGTCTGACGGATCTTGTTGAGGATTCTTAGCATCGGCGATTACCGGGGGTAAAAAAAACTGTCGCAGAGGCGCAGAGATGCGGAGATTGGAATACAGATGCTCGGGTAACGCAGCGTGAGTGTTCGAACAACCAACTCTGCGGCTCCGCGCCTCTGCGGCAATTGTGTGTTCCCATACATCACAGGTCGTGCCCCGAGTAGGAACCATTCACCGATTTGTTGCAGACGGGGAAGTCGGGGACGATGTTGCCGTGAATGAGCAGTTCCAGTGCCGGCCAGTTGAACCAGCTCGGGTCGCGCGGGAAGTAGCGGGCGATGCGGCCGTCGCTGCCGAAACGCACGTAGCTCAGGATCTCGCCGCGCCAGCCTTCCACTAGGCCGATGCCCTCGCTGCCGGCGGCAGGCGCCTGCCACGGTACCTGCACCGCGCCGTCGGGCAGGGTATCGAGCAGCACCACCAGCAGTTCCAGCGAGTCGAGGATCTCCTGCATGCGCACCTGCATGCGCGCCGCCACGTCACCGGTGGTGAATAGCGGTGAGCTGACGTGCAGGCGGTCATACGGGGCGTAGGGATGGTCGCGGCGCAGGTCGTGGTCCTGGCCGCTGGCCTTGCCCACGTAGCCTAGGCAGCCGAGGCGTTGGGCCTGTTCGGCGCTCAGCACGCCGGTGGTGGCGAGACGGTCCTCCAGCGAGGGGTGGTCGTCGAGGATCGGGTACAGCGCGGCCAGTTCACGGCGCAGCGGGTCGATGGCGGCACGCAGCTGCGCAATCTGCGCAGCGGACGGATCGGTGGCGAGGCCGCCGGGAACGATGCAGTCCATCAGCATGCGATGGCCAAAACAGGCGGCATTGTCACGCAGCCACAGTTCGCGCAGGCGGGCGAACTGCTGCCAGGCGAAGGTGAAGGCGACGTCGTTGCAGATGGCGCCGATGTCGCCGAGATGATTGTGTATGCGCTCGCGTTCGGCCAGCACGGCACGCAGGGCCTGCGCGCGTGGCGGCACGGCGAGGTGCGCCGCGCGCTCCATCGCCATGCAGGCAGACCAGGCGTAGTGCACCGTGCTGTCGCCGGACACGCGGCCGGCGAGGCGTGCGAGCCCCTGCGCGTCGCGCCCTTCGGCGATCTTCTCGATGCCCTTGTGCACGTAGCCGAGGCGCTGCTCCAGGTTGAGCACCGTCTCGCCCACCGCCTGAAAGCGGAAGTGCCCCGGCTCGATGATGCCGGCGTGTACCGGCCCCACCGGAATTTCATAGGCACCGGCGCCCTGGGTCTGTATGAACGGATAATCCTGTTCCGGCGCGGCGGGCAGCGGTGCGCTGCCGACGGCGAACTCCTTGCGCAGCGGATAGCTGTCGGCGGCCCAGCGGTTGTGGCGGCTCCAGCGGCGCGGATCGGGATGGTCGCTGAACACCAGGCCGTGCATGTTCTGCACGTGGCGCTCCATGCGATCGGCGCCGGGGTAGTACTGGGTGTGCGAGGGCAGCAGCGGCGTGCTCAGTGGTACCTGGGTGCGCAGCAGCAGGTGATCGCCATCGCGTGCCAGCGCTGCCGTAACCATCAGTTCCGCATCGCGCTGCTCGGCCCACACCCCGGCCCAGCGGCAGGCATAGCCGGCCGCCACCTGTGCGGCGCGGCCCCAGTCTTCCGGATCGATTTCCAGCAGGTGCGCCGGCGCCAGCGCCGTGGCCGCGCCGCGCCGCACCAGGATGTGTTCGTCCTGATAGCGGGCGAGGAGTTCGGACAACCAGTCGAAGTGGCTCATGGTTTACACCTGTAGGAGCGAGTCGTATTCGCGACCGGCGTGCCTCCGCCCGACGCTGTATCGCGGATGCGATCCGCTCCTACTATGTAAGCACTCATAACACCCCCTGGCCGGCGATGAGCTGCGTGGCCTGATCGAACCACTGCGCCAGCACGGCGGGGATGGCAAGGCCGAACCACAGCGCCAGCAGCAGGTGCAGGTACACCGGCAGCATGTTGGCCTTCACCGGTTGCTGGCCGTCGGGCTGGTTGCCATAGACCATCGGATGAATGTGGCGGAACAGGCCGGCGAAGGCGATGGCAAGGCCCGACAGCAGGGCCACGGTGAGCCACGGCCAGCTTTGCATGGTGGCGATGAGCAGCAGAAATTCGCTGACGAACAGGCCGAAGGGCGGGAAGCCGGCGATGGCGGCAGTACCGAGCAGCAGGCCCCAACCGACGGTGGGCTGGGTGCGGATCAGGCCGCGGATCTTGTCGATGGCCTGGCTACCGGCGATGTGCGTGGCATGGCCGACGGTGACGAAGATGGCGGACTTGACCAGCGAGTGCATGGTCATGTGCAGCAGGGCGGCAAAGGTGGCGAGCGGACCACCCAGGCCGAAGGCGAAGGTCATCAGCCCCATGTGCTCGATGGAGGAATAGCTGAACATGCGCTTGATGTCACGCTGACGGTGCAGGAACAGCCCGGCCACCAGGAAGGAGAGCAGGCCGAAGGCCATCATCAGGTAACCGGCCAGTTGCGGCGTGTTGGACACGCCGTGCAGTGCACCATCCACCAGCATCTTGGTGCGTACCACCGCGTACAGCGCCACGTTGAGCAGCAGGCCGGAGAGCACCGCCGACATGGGTGTTGGGCCTTCGGAGTGCGCATCGGGCAGCCAGTTGTGCAGCGGCACCAGGCCGACCTTGGTGCCGTAGCCCACCAGCAGGAACACGAAGGCGATGCTCATCACCGTGGGGTCGAGCTGGCCGGCGATGCCGTGCAGCGTGGTCCACAGCAGGCCGTCCTCCGGTACGGTCAGCACCGAGGCGGCGGAAAAATACAGCAGTACCGTGCCGAACAGTGCCTGCGCGATACCGACGCCGCAGAGGATGAAATACTTCCACGCCGCCTCCACCGATTCCGGTGTGCGGTACAGCGACACCAGCAGCACGGTGGCCAGGGTAGCGCCTTCCAGCGCCACCCACAGGATGCCCAGATTGTTGGTGGACAGCGCCAGCAGCATGGTGAACAGAAAGCCCTGATACATGGCGTGGTACAGGCGCATGCGGCGGCTGTTGACACGGCCCAGTGCCAGCTCGTGGTCCATGTAGGGACGGGAGAAGATGGCGGTGGTGGTGGCGACGAAGGCGGTGAGCACCAGCAGGTAGACATTGAAGGCATCGACGTAGAAGAACTTGCCGTTCGACAGCAGCGGCCCGTCACGCAACACCTCGAGTGCGAGCACCACCGAGGCCAGCGTAGTGGCGGCGGCGAAGGCCACATTGATCCAGCCGGCGATGCGGCAGCGCGGCACCGCCGCCATCAGCAGCGTGCCGAGCAGGGGGATGAGCAAGGTAGCGAGCAGGGCGTTCATTCGCGCTCTTCCTGCGGTTCGTCCAGTTCAGAGGTCTCCGCCAGGCGGCTCAAGCGGTCCACGTCCAGCGAGTCGATGCTCTGGCGGATCTGGAAGAAGAACACGCCGAAGATCACCGTCGCCACCAGCAGGTCGAAGGCCACGCCCAGTTCCACCACCATCGGCATGCCGTGGGTGGACACCACCGCGGCGAAAAACAGACCGTTTTCCATCGACATGAAACCCACCACCTGGGTGATGGCCTGACGTCGCGTCACCATGATCAGCATGCCGAGCAGCACCACGGCCATGCTGATGGCGATGGTGTTGCGCGTGGCCAGGGTGGAGAGTTTCTCCACCGGCAGCGCGACGTAATAGCTGAAGGCCACCAGCGCGGCGGCAGCGAGCAGCACCAGCGCGGGATTGACCACGGTTTCCACCTCGCGCGTGATCTCCAGCTTCACCACGATACGGTGCAGGACCCATGGAATCAGCACGGCCTTGAGTGCCAGGGTGATCAGCGCCGACACATACAGATGATGTTGATTGGCGACCAGGGCTACCATCGCGGTGGCAGCAGCGACCAGCGCACCTTGCCAGGCGAAGGCGTGGATGCAGGCGATGATGCGTGTCTGCGCCAGCAAGGCGAAGGAGGCGAATAGCACCAGGGCGGCGAGGATCACCACGCCCTGTTCCTGCAGGGTGAACTGGGCGAAGTTCATGCCCCCACCTCCAGGATCACATGGCTCAGCATGCCGAGCAGGGCGAACAGGAAGGCGAGGTTGAGATAGCCCGGCACGCGGAACAGGCGCATCTTGGCGAGCACGGTTTCCGACACCGCCAGCACCACGCACAGCAGCATCAGCTTGCCGGCGATGGCGCCGAGGCCGACTAGCAGGGCGGTGGGGGTGTTTTCCACGGCGATGCCCCAGGGTAAGAAGATGTTGGCGATGAGCACGCCGTAGATCATCAGCTTGAGCTGCGCCGCCCATTCCATCAGGGCGAGGTGGCGGCCGCTGTATTCGAGGATCATCGCCTCGTGCACCATGGTCAGTTCCAGGTGGGTGGTGGGATTGTCCACCGGCACGCGCCCGGTCTCCGCCACCGCCACCAGCAGCAGGGCGAGCAGGGCGAACATGAACGAGGGGCGCAGCACGACGCCTTGCGCCAGCAGGAAGTCGATGGCGTGGGAGAGGTTGGTGCTCTGCGCCGTCATGGTGAGGGTGAACACGGCCATCAACATGGCCGGCTCGGCCAGCGACGCGATGGTCATCTCGCGCGACGAGCCCATGCCGCCGAAGGCGGTGCCCGCATCCATGCCGGCGAGGGCGAGAAAGAAACGGGCCAGGCCGAGAAAACCCACCAGCACAATGACGTCGGCGATGATGGCGGTGGGCAGATGCACGGCCAGCAGCGGAATCACCGCGGCAGTGACCACGGTGGCGGAGAACACCACATAGGGCGCGGCACGGAACAGCGGCGAAGCGGTGTCGGCAACGATGGCCTCCTTGCGGAACAGCTTGGTGAGGTCGCGGTAGGGCTGGGTCAGTGCCGGGGCACGGCGGTTCTGCAGGCGTGCCTTGAGCAGGCGCAGCCAGCCCACCAGCAGCGGTGCCGCGGTGACGAACAGCGCCGTTTGCAGCAACGCCAGCAGCCAGCCTTGCAGGTTCAGGAGATCAGCCATAGCAGGAAGATCAATGTGAAGAAGGAGTATGACAGGTAGGTGCGCACGTTGCCGCTTTGCAGCAGGGCGATACGGCGTGCGGCACTGATTACCCAGCGGCCGGCAGGTTCGTACAGGACCTTCCAGCTGCGGTCGGTCACCAGCAATTGATGACGCAGGCTGGTGAGCTGGCCGCTCTTGTCGTCGCTGAGGCGTTCCACCTTTTCCTCCAGCAGCCACACCGGCTGGAAGATGCGTCGCACCGGCTGGGCAAAGGCGGTGGCGGTGTATTGCATGCGCGGACTCAGCGGGCCGAAGCCGCAGTCCCAGGGATGGATGCGGCGCACGCGCTGGTGGTTGCGGCCGTGCAGCAGCAGATAGAACAGCAGCCAGGCGAGTCCCAGACCGAGCAGCACCAGCGGTGCGCTGTAGCTGGCGGCCGCCGCCGAGACCGGCGTCAGCCACAGCCAGCCCTGACCGGTGATGCCCGGCTCGGGCAGGCCGCCCAGGGCCTGGGGAATGGCGCCCATCACGTCGATGCTCAGGGCCGGCAGTACGCCGAGCAGCAGGCACAACAGCGCCAGCAGACCTTGGGCGGCGCGCATGCCGAAGGAAGGCAGGTGGGCCTGACGTGCCTGGCGCGTGCGCGGCTGGCCGAGGAAGGCGATGCCGTACAGGCGCACGAACAGCATGGCGCCGAGGGCGGCGGTGAGCGCCAGCATGGCGGCGGTGACCGGGATGACGATGCGCAGCACGCCACTGTCCAGCACCACGCCCTGCAGGGCGGTCTGCAGGGTCAGCCACTCGGAGGCGAAGCCGTTGAACGGCGGCAGCGAGGCGATGCTGAGGCAGCCGATGAGGAAAAAGGTACCGGTGTAGGGCAGACGCTTCAGCAGGCCGCCCATGTGTTCCAGGCTGTGCTGGTGGGTCTGCTGGATCACCGCACCGGCGCCGAGGAACAGCAGGCTCTTGAACAGGGCGTGGTTGAGGGCGTGATACAGCGCGGCGATGAGGCCCAGGCTGCCGAGCAGCGGGTGGCCGGAGGCGAGGAAGATAATGGCCAGTCCCAGGGCCATGAAGATCACGCCGACGTTCTCGATGGATGAGTAGGCCAGCAGGCGCTTGATGTCGGTCTGCTGCATGGCGTAGAGCACGCCGAGCAGGGCGGAGAGGCTGCCTGCCAGCAGCACGATGACGCCCCAGTCCACCTGCACCGTGCCGATGAGATCGAAGGTGACGCGCACGAAGCCGTAGATCGCCACCTTGAGCATCACGCCGGACATCAGCGCCGAGATGTGCGACGGCGCCACCGGATGGGCCTCGGGCAGCCAGGCATGCAGTGGCACCAGGCCGGCTTTCATGCCGAAGCCGAAGAAGGCGAGGGCGAAGGCCACGCCGGCCCACAGCTGCGGCAGCTCCGCGGCGCGCATCGCCTCGAAGGTGAAGCCGCCGCCGAAGGCGGCCAGCACGCCGTAGCCGAGCAGGATGGCGAGGCCACCGACGTGGGCCATCAGCAGATACAGGAAGGCGGCGCGGCGGTTGGCGGCATTCTCGTGCTGGAAGGCCACGAGGAAGTAGCTGGACAGCGACATCAGCTCCCACGCCACCATGAACATAAAGGCGTCGTCGGCGATGACCACCAGCTGCATGCCGGCCACGAACAGACCGGTGAACACGCCGAGGGCGGCAAGGGAGTGGCGTCCGTGCAGGAACTCGCGGGTGTAGCCGGGACCGAAGACGGCAACGGCGAATACCACCACGCCGATGAGCAGCAGGATGAAGCCGGCGAGGGCATCGACCCGCACCGACCAGGCCAGCCAGGGCAGGCCGAGGGGGAGCTGGGCGGCGGCGGGTTCACCGGTCAGCGCCAGCAGACCACCGGTGGCGGCGGCCAGACCGGACAGCCCAAGCAGGGGGAAGCAGGCCCAGCGCAGTAGCTGCCGGTAGCGGCTGGCGGCCAGCCCCACGACTCCCGACAACAGGGACAGCGCCACGGCATAGGCAATCAGCTGCAGGGCCACGTCGGGTCAGGCTCCGGAAGGTGTTGGATTACACAAGCAAAAGATTATGGTCATTATAAGCATTTTGTTGTTTGTGGCGATGAGGCGATAAGTTTTATTTTGTAGCCTCTTCCTGGCTGCAACCCCACCGGCAGATCCTGTGTAACAATGTAAAGCTATTGATTTATATACTAAAGTTTACGTAACGCACAGGAAGAAAAATCAGATTTTTCCTACATACATGCCCTGCGCCGCTTGCTACCTTGATTGGGAATCCGTTCCTTGTGGAGCTGACATCATGGATGGTCACATCATGGACTGCACTTCCTGTGTGGTGCCGCGTTACGGTGAGGCGAGCGAGCGTTTTTGCAGCAAGTGCCGCCACCATCTCCTGCAGAAAAGCTACTGCGTTGCCTTGCGTGAGGCCGACGAATCGCTGATGCCGTTTATCGCTCTGGATGATGCCGTGCAGGCCACGGAGTATGCCGGACGTCTGGGCCGCCAGGGCATTTCCCATGTCATTTTGAGCTGGAATCCCGAGCAGCAGAATTTTTCCCTCTACTGAGAGCTCAGTCCAGCGCCGGTCCCGGTGTGAATTCCACCGTGCTGAAGCCGTGATCCTCCAGGGTCGCGGCGAGTTCTTCCCAGCGCCATTCCTTCAGTTCCTCCTGCGCCTCGGCGATCAGGGCTGTCACGCGGCGCACCGCGTCGCGCTCGCTGTAATCGTCCGGGATGCGGATCAGGCGGATGCGTTCGAAGTCGCGGGCGGGCAGCAGCATCAGTCGGTCCGGCATGATGTTCTCCTGTATCGGCAAGAAACCTCCGCAGAGGCGCGAAGGCACGCAGGGGAGTATAGAACGATGTGCCCCGAAAAATGCGCACAAACTGCGTGGTCAGTCAACGTGGTGTACTGGCGGCCTCTGCGGGGGTGTCCGTTCAGTAGATGGGGATCATCGCGTAGCCCTGCGCCTGATATCCGGTGAGGGAGACGAAGGTGTTGCCGACGGGGGAGATGCCTTCGAGCAGGGTGGCGTTGTCGACCTGGAACAGGCGGGTGGCGATGGAGCAGCCTTCCATGCGCACGCCAAGTCGGCGCAGGGCGGCGATCTGCTCCGCCACCTGATCGAGCTGCTCGAATTCGGTCAGTTCGAAGCGCTCGCGGTCGCTGGAAACCAGGGTGACGGCCAGGCCGCGGAAGGCGAGGATGATGTCCGGACGTACGCCCTGGCGCTTGAGGTCGTCATGGGTCTCGCGGATAACCGCGAGATACAGGTTCAACCGTCTGGCGTCGGAGGCGTTGATATCGAATACCACCTTGCCGTGCTTGACGCCGTGCAGTGCGGTGGCGTCATTGGGCTTGTCAGCCAGGGCCATGTTGGTGGACAGGGCCAGGACGAGGGAAACCAACCAATACCTTAACGAATTCATCAGCTATCTCCTGTGTTGTTTTGAAACGAACGTTCGTTCTGTTTGTGGGGAAAATTTTCCGGTGTGGTTTCTTGGGTTAAATACGGATGGCGCGCCAGGCACACTCCTGCGTCTGGGTCAGGTAGTGCTTCAGCTGCTGTTCCAGTACACCATCCAGGTACAGCTGGATCATGCGGATGGCGCCGCCGAAGGCGGCGGTGGCGGCGACCCATGGATCGAGCGGCCGTACCGCGCCGGACCTGATGCCGCCCTCAATACACTGGCGCATCAGCACGAAGGGGCGTGAGGAGCACAACGGCTTTTCCGTCGGCATGAATTCGCGGTGCTTGGCATCGAGGATGAAGCGCATCATCTCCGGCGACTGTTCGGCCGTGTCGAACATGAAGGCGATGATTGCGTCACAGCGCTTGTGGCAGGTGGCGTGGCGGTTCAGGATGTCGTCCAGAGCCATCTCCAGGTGGGCCAGCAGGTCGTCGTAGAGAGCCTTGGCTAGGCTCTCCTTATTGGCGAAGTGGTGGTAGATGGCACCGATGGAGACGCCGGCCTCGCGGCGGATGTCATGGATGGAGGTGTTGAAATAGCCGTGTTGGCTGAACAGGCGCAGGGCGGTGTCCAGGACCAGGGCGCGCAGCTCGTCGCCGCGCGGTGTTTTTTTTGGGGTGGCTGGCATGGTGTCATCGAAACCGAACGTTCGTTCTAACTTAGGCCAGGGTGGCCTCACGGTCAAGGGTGATGGGGAGGCGGAATGCTGCTGATTGAGTTGGTGGTGCTGGCCGCGCTGGTGGTGCTGGTGGTGTGGGCCATCCGGCCGCCGCGGTGAGGGGATGCCGGGAGAGAGCGGGTGAATGCAGCGCAACCCATCAAAGCCTGCGAGAAAACACACGGCGGTATCGGGCGACACCTGCCGGACACCGCTGCGCTGTGTCCGCCCTATGGCACTCGTGTCCTTCGGTGTTCGACCCGGCGCCGCACCAACCATTTCTCCAATTCCACCAGTGGGAACACGGTGGCAGCGACGAGGACGATCTGCATCCAGGTTTTCGCATCCAGGGGCACGGTGCCGAACAGGTGCTGCATGGGGGGGGTGTAGGTGAACACCACCTGCAGGCCCAGCACCAGCCCGGCGGCATAGAGCACGTAGCGGTTGCCGAACAGTGCCTCACGGCTCAGGGACGGCTCCAGGATGTAGCGGCTACTGAAAACGTAGAACACTTCGAACATTACCAGGGTGTTGACCGCGATGGTGCGCGCCTCCTCCAACGAGGTGCCGTGGGCGCGGTGCCACAGGAACAGGCCGAAGGTTCCGGCCACCAGGATGACGGAGACGAACAGGATGCGCCAGGCGAGAAAACCGCTGAGCAGTGGTTCACTGGCGCGACGCGGCGGACGGCGCATCACGTTGGGCTCCGCCGGCTCGAAGGCCAGGGCCAGGGCCAGAGTAACGGCGGTGACCATGTTGACCCACAGGATCTGCAGCGGCGAGATGGGTAGATGCCGCCCGAGCAGAATGGCCGCGACGATGGTGAAGGCCTGGCCGCCGTTGGTGGGCAGGATGAACATGATCGACTTGCGGATGTTGTCGTAGACGGTGCGGCCTTCCTCCACAGCGTGCGCGATGGAGGCGAAGTTGTCGTCGGTGAGGACCATCTCCGCCGCCTCCTTGGCCGCCTCGGTACCGGTGACGCCCATGGCCACGCCCACATCGGCGCGCTTGAGCGCAGGCGCATCATTCACGCCATCGCCGGTCATGGCGACGATCTTGCCCTCGGCCTGCAGGGCCTCCACCAGGCGTAGTTTGTGCTCGGGGCTGGCACGGGCGAATACGTCGATTTCCAGGGCGGCACGGCGCAGGGCTGCGTCGTCCAACTGCTCGATCTCCTTGCCGGTGAGGGCGCGAGCGCCGTCACCAATGCCCATTTGGGCGCCGATGGCTCGGGCAGTGGCGTCGTGGTCGCCGGTGATCATCTTGACGCGGATGCCGGCGTCGCGGCACTTGGCCACAGCGCGGATCGCCTCGTCGCGCGGCGGGTCGATGAGGCCGACCAGACCGAGCAGGGTCAGGCCACCTTCCACGTCGTCGAAGGTCAGTTCGCGGCGCCCGTCATTGCCGGTTGGCTTGGTGGCGATGGCGAGGACGCGCTGTCCCTGCGCCGCCAACTCTTCGATGCTCGCGTGCCAGTAGGTGACATCGAGGGGGTGATCGTCGCCATTCAGCCGCTGCGCATTGCACGCCGCCAGTACCCGCTCCGGTGCGCCCTTGAGCAGGATGAATCCGTTGCCGGCGTGGTCGTGATGCAGGGTTGCCATGAAACGGTGTTCGGACTCGAACGGGATGGTATCTGTACGGGGGAATTCCTTCTGTACCGTGGCCGGGTCCAGGCAGGCCTTGAGACCGAGGGTGATGAGTGCTCCCTCGGTGGGGTCGCCCTGAAGCCGGTAATGACCGTTTTCTTCGCTGATGGTGGCGTCGTTGCAGAGCACGGCGGCGCGGCAGATCTCCAGCAGGGTCGGTCGCTGCTCGGGTGTCACCTCTTCATTGCCGCGGGAGAAACCGCCGTGGGGATCGTAGCCAACGCCGCTGACGTGGTAGCTGCGATGCTGCGTCACCACGGTCTGGACGGTCATTTCGTTGCGGGTGAGGGTGCCGGTCTTGTCGCTGCAAATGACCGACACCGAGCCCAGGGTCTCCACCGCCGGCAGGCGGCGGATGATGGCATTGCGCCCGGCCATGCGCTGTACGCCGATGGCGAGAGTAATGGTGATGATGGCGGGCAGGCCCTCAGGGATCGCGGCAACCGCCAGGCCCACCGCCGCCATAAATACCTGTTCGGCGCTCTGGCTGTACACCACCACGCCGACGGCGAAGGTGGCGGCGGCGATGGCGGCGATCCAGAGGCTGAGCAGGCGACCGAAGCGGTCCACCTGACGCAGCAGCGGCGTGGTCAGCGTCTCTACCTCGGTGAGCATGGCGCTGATGCGGCCGATCTCGGTCCGGCCGCCGGTGGCGACCACCAGGCCGGTGCCCTGGCCGTAGGTGACCAGGGTACTGGAATAGGCCATGGCACTGCGGTCGCCCAGTTCGGCATCCTGAGCCACCGGATCGGCGGCCTTTTCCACTGGCACCGACTCGCCGGTCAGGGCAGCCTCTTCGATCTGCAGGTTGCGCACCTTGATGAGGCGCAGGTCCGCCGGAACCTTGTCGCCCGATTGCAGCAGCACCACGTCGCCCGGTACCAGTTCCTCCGCCGGGACTTCCCGACGATGGCCGTCGCGCAGCACCACCGCCTTCTGCGACAGCATCGAGCGGATGGCATCCAGCGCCTTTTCCGCCTTGCCCTCCTGGATGAAGCCGATGAGGGCGTTGATTACCACCACGCCGATGATTACCGCGGTGTCCACCCAGTGGCCGAGCAGGGCGGTGACCACTGCCGCCAGCATCAGGGCATAGATCAGGATATTGTGGAATTGCATCAGAATGCGCATGAAGGCGCTGCGCCGGCGCGGTTGCGGCAGGTGGTTGTGGCCATACTCTTCCAGCCGGCGTTGTACCTCGGCGGCGCTGAGGCCTGTGGCCCGGCTGTCAAGCAAGGCGAGCGCCTCCGCGGCAGGAATAGTGTGCCAGTGGCGGGGCTCGGGCGTGACCGGTACGGGCATGGATTGGACTCCTTGGCGGCTCTTGTCGGCTGTTAAAGGTATGATGCGCTAGCGGCTGCGAAGTTTCATCCACCTGATTTTTGCGGCCCAACTCGCTACACTGTGCGCCTTCCGATAGGAGCGGATCGTATCCGTGATAACCCACACGGTTGTTGCCGGGGTGGTCGCGAATGCGGCTCGCTCCTGCGCAAGGAAGGCGGGTGCAGGACCGAGTTCGCTCGGCAACATCGTCAGTAGGAATCCTTTCGCCCGCTGCAGCGGACTCCTACAGCATTGAATATATCGTCTGCGGAGAATTTCGTGTCGCTTATCATCCAGCGTTTGCACGAGTACGTGCGCCTCACCCGCCTCGATCGCCCCATCGGCATCTATCTGGTGATGTGGCCGATGCTGTGGGCGCTGTGGGTGGCGGGTGAGGGCAAGCCGGACCTGCTGGTGTTCGTGGTGTTCATGCTCGGCACCGTGCTGATGCGCTCCGCCGGCTGTGCCATCAACGACTACGCCGATCGCCACATCGACCTGCACGTCACACGTACCAAACAGCGCCCTCTGGCCGCCGGCACCATCCGCCCGCGCGAGGCGGTGTGGGTGTTTGCCGTGCTGTCGCTGCTCGCTTTTGGGCTGGTGCTGCTGATGAACCCGCTCACCATCCAGCTCTCCGTCATCGGCGTGCTGCTCGCCGCCAGCTATCCGTTCACCAAGCGCTACACCTATCTGCCGCAGGCCTATCTGGGTGTGGCCTTCGGCTGGGCCATACCCATGGCCTTTGCGGCGCAGGCCAATGCGCTGCCGCCGGTGGCCTGGCTGCTGTTCATCGCCAATGTGCTGTGGTCGCTGATCTACGACACCATGTACGCCATGGCGGACCGCGCGGATGACCTGAAGATCGGCGTGAAGTCCTCGGCCATCCTGTTCGGGCACCATGATCGCCTGATCATCGGCGTGATGCAGGTGATAATGTTCGGGCTGTTCATCCTCGCCGGCCTGACCCTGGCCATGAGCCTGTGGTACTACCTCGGCCTGCTGGCGGCGGCCGGCTTTGCCGTGTACGAGCAGTACCTGATCCGCGGTCGTGAGGCACAGCAATGCTTCCGCGCCTTTCTCAACAACCACTATCTCGGCGCGGCGATCTTCATCGGCATCGCGCTGCACTACCTGCTGACATGAACAACCACGACTGGGCCAGACGCGATCTGTCGGTGGTGTGGCATCCCTGCACCCAGATGAAAGATCACGAGCAGCTGCCGCTGATCCCCATTCGCCGTGGCGAAGGGGTATGGCTGGAGGACTTCGAGGGACGGCGCTATCTCGATGCCATCAGTTCCTGGTGGGTGAATCTGTTCGGTCACGCCAATCCGCGCATCAACAACGTGGTCAAGGCGCAGCTCGATCAGCTGGAACATGTGATCCTCGCCGGTTTCACCCACGAGCCGGTGGTGCGCCTGTCCGAGCGCCTGATCGAGCTGACGCCGCCGGGACTCAATCATTGTTTCTATGCCGACAACGGTTCCGCCGCCATCGAAGTGGCGCTCAAGATGAGCTTCCACTACTGGCGCAACCTGGGCAAGACGAACAAGACACGCTTCATCAATCTGGCCGGCAGCTATCACGGCGAAACCCTGGGCGCGCTGTCGGTGGGCGACGTGTCGCTGTTCAAGGAAACCTATCAGCCGCTGCTGCTCACCCCGATCACCGTGCCGTCACCGGACTGCTATCAGCGTGAGGCGGGTGAGAGCTGCGCTGATTACTCCACCCGCGCCTTTGCCCACATGGAACAGGCACTGGCGCAGCACGCGCATGAGGTGTGCGCGGTGATCGTCGAACCGCTGGTGCAGTGCGCCGGCGGCATGCGCATGTACGACCCGGTGTATCTCAAGCTGCTGCGCGAGGCCTGCGACCGTCACGGCGTGCATCTCATCGCCGACGAAATCGCCGTCGGCTTCGGCCGCACCGGCACGCTGTTCGCCTGCGAGCAGGCCGCCATCACGCCGGACTTCATGTGCCTGTCCAAGGGGCTTACCGGCGGCTATCTGCCGATGTCGGTGGTAATGACACATGACACGGTGTATCAGGCGTTCTATGACGATTACGCGCGCCTCTCCGCCTTCCTGCACTCGCATTCCTATACCGGCAACCCACTGGCCTGCAGCGCGGCGCTGGCCACGCTGGATATCTTCGCGGAAGACGACGTCATCGAGCGCAACAAGGCGCTCGCCGCCGAGATGGCCAGCGCCACGGCACACCTGCGCGACCATCCGCACGTGGCCGAGGTGCGCCAGATGGGCATGATCCTGGCGGTGGAGATGGTGAAGGACAAGGCCAGCCGCACGCCGTATCCGTGGCAGGAGCGGCGCGGCGTGCGCCTGTATCAGCACGCCCTGTCGCGCGGCGCCATGCTGCGCCCACTGGGCAACGTCAGCTACCTGATGCCGCCCTATGTCGTCACGCCGGAGCAGATCCGGTTCCTGGCCGAGGTGATGACGGAGAGCATCGACGTTGCCGTGAACGACGGGCCGGATGCGCCGAGCGCCACGGCGACGATGTTGTTCTGAAGCTGTTGGTAGGTTGGGCTGAGAAACGAAGTCCAACATTTTTTTGCTGATGTGTTGGGCTTCCTGTCGTCAGCCCAACCTACAAAAAAAAGGGGGAGCCGTTGGCTCCCCCTTCGATTGCAGCCGGTCAGGAGACCAGCGGGAACAGGTGCGGTTCGAGCTGGCCGAGCAGCTCGCGTTCGTTGACCTTGGTGTAGTCCTTGTCGATCTGGTGGGCAACGAGTTTCTTCACCTGATCGTTCATGTGCTTGTTGAGCAGGCCGCGGAAGGCGGAGGGGGCGACGACGGCCAGCTTGCCGTAGCTGTTGGCGGTGCGGCCGCTGTTGAGGATGCCGGCCAGCTCGTGGGCGAAGCGGTCGATCTCGTAATCCTTGGGCGAGGTGGCCTCTTCGTAGCCGCTGGCGCTGCCCATGCTGTTGCTGTCGCCCATATAGGTGCCGGGCCGATCCGAGGCCAGTTGGTCGCCCTTCATACGGCTGGCGGGATGGAGGTGTTCGCTGACCAGTTTCAGCCCGTCGCTGCGCTTGGTCAGATTGAATACGCGTGCTTCACTGCCGTTGGCAACCAGAACCCAGGTGTTTTCCATACGACTCTCCTTTCACGGTACGCTGTACTGCATGGGAAGTTCGTTAGGCCAAGCTTGGCACAAAAAACTCGCCCGATCACCCGTAGAGAAAACAGGCTCACTGTAAAGTTCCCATGTACCCGTTACCGATCCACGCCATCCTGCCGGATATCAAAAAACAGCTCGGCGCGGGCCGCCGGCTGGTGTTGCAGGCGCCGCCCGGCGCCGGCAAGACCACGGCCGTTCCCCTGGCCCTGCTGGATGAACCCTGGCTGGCCGGGAAGACCATCCTGATGCTGGAGCCGCGCCGGCTGGCGGCGCGTGCGGCGGCGGCGCGCATGGCCGCCCTGCTGGGCGAGGCGGTGGGGGAGACGGTGGGCTACCGGGTGCGCTTCGAGCACAAGGTCTCCGCCCGTACCCGCATTGAGGTGGTGACCGAGGGCATCCTCACCCGGCGCCTGCAGACCGAACCCGAGCTCTCCGGCGTCGGCCTGGTCATCTTCGACGAATTCCACGAGCGCCACCTGCACAGCGACCTCGCCCTGGCCCTGTGCCTGGACGCCGGCGAGGCGCTGCGCGACGACCTCGCCCTGCTGGTCATGTCCGCCACCCTGGATGGCGCCGCCATCGCCAAACTGCTCGACGCGCCGATCCTCACCAGCGAGGGCCGCGCCTGGCCGGTGGACGTCCGTTACCTCAACCAGGAGCCGGACGGCCGCCCGGCGGACATCGCCGCCGCCGCCGTGCGCCGCGCCCTGGGCGAGACGGAGGGGGACGTGCTGGTATTCCTGCCCGGCTCCGGCGAGATCCGCCGCGTGGCGGAGCTGCTGGCCGACATGCCGGCACAGCTGCACCCGCTCTACGGCGACCTGCCGCTGCCCGAGCAGCAGCGCGCCATCCTCCCCGACCCGGCGGGAAGGCGGAAGGTGGTCCTCGCCACCAACATCGCCGAGACCTCGCTCACCATCGAGGGTGTGCGCGTGGTGGTGGACAGCGGCTGGGCGCGGGTGCCCCGCTTCGACCCGCGCAGCGGCCTGACCCGCCTGGAACTGGTGCGCGTCTCCCGCGCCAGCGCCGACCAGCGCGCCGGCCGCGCCGGCCGCCTCGGCCCCGGCGTGTGCTACCGGCTGTGGGGCGAGGGGACCCAGCGCGGCCTGATCCCCTTTGCCGTGCCGGAGATCGCCAGCGCCGACCTGGCCCCGCTGGCCCTGGACCTGGCGCAGTGGGGCGTGCGCGATGCCGCCGCCCTGCGCTGGCTCGATGCCCCGCCCGCCGGTGCCCTGAGTCAGGCCCACGCGCTGCTCACCGAACTGGAGGCGCTGGACGGCGAGGGCCGCATCACCGCCCTGGGCCGCGAGATGGCGGCGCTGCCGCTGCACCCGCGCCTGTCCCACATGCTGCTGCGCGCCAAACCCCTCGGCCTCGCCGGGCTGGCCTGCGACGTGGCGGC
>JANJXC010000071.1 GCA_024709225.1 Gammaproteobacteria bacterium
CTCAGTCTGGTGACCTTCCTCGTCTACGCCCGCGACAAGGCCGCGGCACGCCGGCAGGACCGGCGCACGCCGGAGAAGACGCTGCATCTGCTGGCGCTGCTGGGTGGTTGGCCGGGGGCGTGGTGTGCGCAGCAGTGGTTGCGGCACAAGTCGAGCAAGGCATTCTTCCGGCGCGTGTTCTGGCTGACGCTGCTCATCAATTCGGCGGTACCGGCATATCTGCTCTCGCCTTACGGTGCCGATGCGCTGGAATCCATGCATGCCCTGACGCGGCAGGCCGCGAAATTTCTGCAGGCACAGGGGGTCTGAGGCGGCAGCCCGCTCGCGGTGATGTGCGTATAATCCCTGTCCTGCCCCTTTCACACCCCGGATAGCCCATGAGCAACGAACACTTCATCGCCGGCAAGGACGCCTCGCTGGAAGCCTCCATCAACGCCATGCAGGCGCGCCTTGCCGCGCTCGGCTTTGCCCTGGAGGAGCGTTCCTGGCTCAATCCGGTGGAGGGTATCTGGTCGGTGCATGTGCGCGAGGTGGATTGCCCGCTGCTGTTCACCAACGGCAAGGGGGCGAGCAAGATGGCGGCGCTGGCCAGCGCGCTGGGGGAATTCTTCGAGCGTCTCGGCACCAATTACTTCTGGAACCATTACTACCTGGGCGAGACCAACGCCAACGCGGCCTTCGCCCACTATCCGCAGGAGCGCTGGTTTGCGCTGCAAAAGGGCGGGGCGTGGCCGGATGATCTGTTGACGCCGGAGCTGCGCGCCTTCTACGACCCGGAGGGGACGCTGGAGCTGCGCAGCCTGGTGGACTTCAACAGCGGTAATACCGCGCGCGGCATCTGCGCCATTCCCTATCAGCGCCAGCGCGACGGCGCCACGGTGTGGTTCCCGGTCAACATCATCAGCAATCTCTACGTCAGCAACGGCATGTCGGCGGGCAATACGCCGACCGAGGCGCGCACTCAGGGGCTGTCGGAGATCTTCGAGCGTCATGTGAAGTTCCGCATCCTCGCCGAGGGCTTGTGTCTGCCCGATGTGCCGGCGGAGGTGATCGCCCGCTATCCGCGCATCGCCGCCGGCATCGCCGGGCTGCGCGCGGCGGGTTTCGGCATCCTGGTCAAGGATGCCTCGCTGGGCGGCAAGTATCCGGTGATGTGCGTGACCCTGCTCAATCCGCACGATCAGGGCTGCTACGCCAGCTTCGGCGCCCATCCGCGTTGCGAGGTGGCGCTGGAGCGTGCCTTGACTGAACTGTTGCAGGGCCGCGCCCTCGATGCGCTGGCCGGTTTCCCGCCGCCGTCCCACGACCTCGACGAGGTGGCCAGTCCGCAGAACCTGGAGGCGCATTTCGTCGACTCCAGTGGCCTCGTCGGCTGGGGCTTTCTCGGCGCGGGGGCGGACTTCGTCTTCTGCGACTGGAATTTCAGCGGCGACACGGCGCAGGAGTACGACTGGCTGGTGTAGCGCGTCCATGAGGCGGGCCACGAGGTCTATATTGCCGACTTCACCCACCTCGGCGTGTATGCCTGCCGCATCCTGGTGCCGGGCATGTCGGAGATCTATCCGGTGGAGGAGCTGGAGTGGGAGAACAACAGTGTCGGCAACGAGGTGCGCGCCGCGCTGCTGCACCTGCCGGAGCTGGACGACGATGCCTGCGCCGAGCTGCTCGCCACCATCGACGACCTCGGCCTCGACGAACTGCGGCCGGTGGCGCCTCTCATCGGCCTCGCCGCCGATGCCGGCACGCCGTGGGCGCAGCTGCGTATCGGCGAGGTGAAGCTGCTGCTCGGGCTGGCGCTGGGCGACGAGGACGTGATCCGCGAGGGCTGCGACTGGGCGCGCCACTTCGGCCAGGGCAGCGAGGAGCGGCGCCGCGTCTATCGCTGCGTCGAGGACCTGCTCAATCTGGGCGATACGGACGGTTATGCCGCGGCGCTGGAGCAGCTGTACGGCAGCGACACGCTGCGCCTGGCGCAGGCGCTGCTGGCCGGCGAGGAGCGCTTCTTCGGCCTGCACGCGCCGGGGCTGACGCTGCAGGGCTGCGCCATGCACCAGCGCCTGCTGGCCGCCTATGCCAAGGTGCATGGTCGCTGAATAACCGTTCCGCAATAGTGCCCGTTTATGGTGGGGCGGGCTTCGGCCCGACAGCGGCGCTCAACCGGTGCAAAGGCTGTCGGACCAAATAAGTGTTCCAAACTAGAGTCCACTTCATCTGCGGTGCGTCATAGGGCGGGCCGTGCCCGCCGCAGTACGGCGCCCTATGCCTGGTTACGCATTCGGGTCACTTATTTGGAGTCCGCCCGACGAAATGCGCATAGGCTGGCCAGCATTGCGTAACAGCCATTTAGGCACACGGCGCTGGCGTGATTGAGCGCCTGTTCTGCGGCAGGCTCAACCAAACAGCCCCTGCGTCAGCCACTCCCCGGTAATCCTGTCGCGGTAGATCCACAGCCGCGGTCCTTGTGGCGTCGTGGCGATGAAGTAGTCACGCGCCGCATCGCGGCCATCCCACCAGCCGCTTTCGATCCGCTCCGGTCCGCGCAGCAGAGGTTGCGCCGGCGGCGTTGCCAGTGCCGCGGGTGTGGCGCACAGCCAGAGCGGACGCGGCGGCAGGCTGGCCGGGGCGGTGGTCTGCAACGCCTGGGGCGGCATGGGCGCGGTCTCGCGCCAGCCATGCTCCGGGCGGTGATCGGCGTGCAGGCGCAGGCCGCACACGGCCTCGTGGCCGAGGCGGGCGCGCAGCCGCTCGATCAGTGCGCCCCAGTCGTTGCCGCCGTCGCTGCGTTCGGCGAACAGTTCCCGGTGGTCCTGGTCGAGGGCGGGAAAGCGGGCGGCCTGCACGCTGACGGCCTCCACGGCGGCCGGCAGCTCGAGGCGCTCCAGGCGTTCGCGCAGCAGGGCAAGCAGGTGGGCGGCATCGCGCGAGGGCTGCAGCAGGCCGAGGTTGATGCGGCTGGCGGCGTGCTGATGGTGTTCGAGCTGCAGCAGCAGCTCCTGCACGCCGGCGCTTCGGGCGCGCAGCAGTCCGACGAGTTCCAGCAGCAGGCGGCGGATGGGAAACAGCAGGGCCGCGCTGTTTTCCACCTCCGCCGGCAGCGCGATACGCGCATTGAACGCGGCCGGGGGCGTGTAGTGGCTGCGCGGATCGGGCAGCAGGCCGAAGGCGCGGTCCAGATAGATGAGCAGGTCCGGCGTCAGGCGGCGGGCCAGGCCGGCGCGCGGCAGGCGCAGGCAGTCGCCGAGGGTGGCGAGGCCGAGGTCGCGCAGGGTCTGGCGGGTTTGCTCCCTGATCTCCAGCAGGGCGATGGGCAGCGGATGCAGGCGGCGGGTAAGTTCGGCGCGATCGCCGGCCGGCTGCGTGTCGCCGGCACGGGCCAGCAGCCAGGCGCCGAGCGGTGTGGGGGCGATGCCGAGCCGGGGGTGGTAGCCGAGCGCGTGCAGGCCGGCGCCGATCTGCTCCTGCAAGGCGGCGAGACCGCCGAACAGCTGGAGGCTGCCGCCGATCTCCAGCAGCAGGCCGTGGTGGGGCTGCGTTGCCGTGGGCAGTTGCAGGCTGACCTGCGAGGTGTATTGCCCGGCCCAGGCGGCGAGCTGTTCCAGCGCGGCCTGTTCGGCAGCGGCATTGCGCGGTCGCACGGCGAGCGTGGCGCACAAGGAGCGGGCGGCGCTCAAGGTCATGCCGCGCTGGATGCCGGCCGCGGCGGCGGCGCGGTTACGGGCATGGACGCAGGGGCGGTTGTCCGGGCCGGCGCTCACCACGAAGGGCGGCGTGCTGGGGCCGAACAGCTCCAGGGCGAGGTGGGGCAGGTGGATGGCAAGCCAGAGCATGGTGATACTGTATATGTATGGATATACAGTATCATATTACGTTTTCAGTTTTCAGTTTTCAGTTTTCAGTTTTCCGACTCAAACCTAATACCTCACACGGAGCACGGAGCACGGAAAACGTAAAACGTAAAACGTAAAACGTAAAACGTAAAACGTAAAACGTAAAACGTAAAACGGAAAACGGAAAACGGAAAACGGAAAACGGAAAACGGAAAACGGACAACGGAAAACGGAAAACGGAAAACGGAAAACGGAAAACGGAAAACGGAACACGGAACACGGAAAAAAAAACGCCGCGGCGGTGGCCCGGAGCGGCGGGGCGGCTTGGCGGTGAG